>NZ_JBWKMZ010000011.1:0-327449 GCF_059415325.1 Variovorax sp. GW821-FHT10D07
ATGGGGTACTCCCCGCAGCGAAATAAAGGAGGAGCCGAAGGCGGGGGACATTCGCGGAGGGGAGTACCCCATCGGCGCGCGCCCGCCCCGACCCACGCACCTCATCCAGGGCGCGACGGACCGTACGGCAGGCGCGAGGACTCATGCCGAGATGCACTCGGCGATCGCACGCCCCACGTCGACGGTGTTGGCGGTGCCACCCATGTCGCGGGTGCGCGGACCTTCGCTGAGCACGGTCTCGATGGCCGAGAGCACGGCGGCCGAGGCTTCGGCGTAGACCGGGTTGTCGCCGCCGAGGTGGTCGAGCATCAGCGCGGCCGACCAGATCTGGCCGATGGGGTTGGCGATGCCCTTGCCGGCGATGTCGGGGGCCGAGCCGTGCACGGGTTCGAACAGCGAGGGGAACTTGCGCTCGGGGTTGAGGTTGCCCGAGGGCGCGATGCCGATGGTGCCGGTGCAGGCCGGGCCCAGGTCCGACAGGATGTCGCCGAACAGATTGGAGGCCACCACCACGTCGAACCAGTCCGGGTGCTGCACGAAGTGCGCGCACAGGATGTCGATGTGGTACTTGCTCGTCGCCACGTCGGGGTAGCGCTTCGCGATCTCGGCCAGGCGCTCGTCCCAGTAGGGCATCGTGATCGAGATCCCGTTCGACTTGGTCGCGGCCACCAGGTTCTTGCGCTTGCGGCGGCTCGCCAGCTGGAACGCGTAGTCGATGATCCGGTCCACGCCCGTGCGCGTGAACACCGCTTCCTGGATCGCCATCTCGCGCGGCGTGCCCTCGAACAGGCGACCGCCGACCGAGGTGTATTCGCCCTCGGTGTTCTCGCGCACCACCAGGAAGTCGATGTCGCCGGGCTGGCGGTGCGCCAGCGGGCCGGGCACGCCGGGCATCAGGCGCACCGGGCGCAGGTTCACGTACTGGTCGAACTCGCGGCGGATCTTGATCAACAGGCCCCACACCGCGATGTGGTCGGGCACCTTGTCGGGCGCGCCCACCGCGCCGAAGTAGATCGCGTCGTGGCCCTGGATCTTGTCGTCCCAGTCGGCCGGCATCATCAGGCCGGTGCGCACGTAGTGGTCCGAGCCCCAGTCGAAGTGGTCGAACGAGAAATCGATGCCGAAGCGGCGGCCCACGGCGTCCAGCACGCGAAGGCCCTCGGGCATCACCTCGACGCCGATGCCGTCGCCGGGAATGACGGCGATCCTGTGTTTTGCTTGCATTTGATCCAGTACCCGGTTGATGAGGGACGGCGCGGGGCGCCCGTCATGCGGGGCGTGCGCCTGCCGCGTCGGAGTCTAGGACTGGATCGGCGGGGCGGGATCGGGAATGGCACGTACGCCGGCTTGCCAATATTGGAAGGGGCTGCGGCGGGTCTTTCCAGGGAGATCGGTAATGAACCGGGCTAGTTCTAGCGCTTGGCCTTCCAAAAATTAGAAAGCTGAAGGCCCAATCGGCGATCCCGGGACACGGGCGCGACACGCTCGCGTGCCAGCGCCACGCGAGCGCGCTCCCGCCGCGCGCCCACGCAAAAGCAGGCGCGTCGCGCGGCGCGGGTTCGGGAGGCGAGAGGGAAGCGGATCAGCCGGCTGCGACGGTGCAGCGGTCGCGTCGAACGCGAGGGGAACTGGGAGAAAGAGAGAGGCGGGGAGGGGAGGGAGGAAAGCGGAAAACGAAAAAGCGCGGAACCGTCGAATCTCAGTTGCTGCTGCTGCTGCTCTTGTCGAGCTCGGTGACTTGCAGCGACAGATCGAACAGCTTGGACTTGCTGGCGTAGTAGCGGTCGAGGCGCCATTCCTTGAGGATGTCCATCGCCAGCTGGAAGCTCTTGTAGTCGAGGCTGTAGAGCGTGACGAGTTCGAAGCTGTGTTCGGATTCGAGGGCCAGCACGAGCTGGGCGAGGATCTTGGCCGATTCGTTGGCCGGGTCCGTTTCGATGAATCGGCGAGCGACCTTGATGGCATTCATGGGTGAAAAGTTTCTCGGTAAGGCAGGAGCCGAGAACTATAGCTAGCAGCCCCCAAGGCTTTTATGACAATTCTGTGACATTGCGGGGCATCGAATTGCAGTCCTGCAGAACCTCGCCAAGAGGGAAAACACCCGGATTTCGGCGCTTCGGGGCGGTTTTTCGCATGAAAAAGGCGCCCCGAAGGGCGCCTCGTGGCGGATGCCGATGTCGATCAGCGGATCGGCTGCGGTGCCGGGTAGGGCATCGGCGCGGCCGGATAGGCGGCCGGCGGCACCATCACGGGCTCGGGCGCGCGCATCGCCGGGGCCACCGGGTACGGCGCGGGGGCCGGCATCACGACCGTGGTGACCGACTCGCGGATCACGCCGCCGCCCATCACGCTGCCGTCGACCGCGGCGCGGGTGTTGCCTTCGCCGCCGAGCACGCGGGCCTCGCAGTCGGCGCGGTCGCCCGGCGGTTGCAAGGCACAGCGCTGCAGCGCATTGCGGCGGTAGTCGGGCGCGGCGGTGAGGCCGCCGCGCGCCGCTTCCTGGCGCGCCGCGCCGGCTTCGCGGATGCAGGCCGCGCGGTCCTGCTGGTTGTGGCCGCAGACGGCCAGTTCGCGTTCGTAGGTGGCTTCGCCGCGGCGCGATTGCGCGCTGGCGGTGCCGGCGCTCGCCAGGGCGCCGAGTGCCACGAGGGCGGCGATGGCGCCGCGGGTGAGAAGAAGACGCTGGTTCATGGTGTGTGCTCCTTGAGATCAGCCGATGAAGAGGACGAGGGATCAGCGCGCCGGTGCCGGCTGCGCGGGAAGCGGCGTCACGGTCTCGCGGATCACGCCGCCGCCCATCACGCTGCCTTCGGTGGTGGTGCGGCCGGCGCCCGCGCTGCCGCGGATGCGCGCTTCGCAATCGGCGCGATCGGCCGCGGGTTGTTCGCGGCAGCGCGCGAGCGCATTGGCGTCGTAGCCGCCGGGATCGGCGCTCGTGAGGCCGTTGCGGCCGGCTTCCTGCCGTGCCGCGCCGGCTTCGCGCAGGCAGGCCGCGCGGTCCTGCTGCACGCCGTCGCAGGTGGCGCGCTCCTTCTGCATGCGCGCCTCGGAACCGGGGGCCTGGGCCTGCGCGCCGAGCGCGACCAGGCCGGCCGCGAGCGCGAGGATGCGAAGGGAACGCAGCGGCCGCATCGGTCGGCGGGTCGGGATCGTTCCCGGGTGAACTGTTGGGGTCATCGTGCCTCCTGAAAGAACGCGACTTCCTCGAGAGCGAGGCAGTGCGCGACTGGAGGGCCAGTGTCCGGCCGCGCATGGCGCGCGGCCTGTGGGACGGCACAGACAGCGGACCCGGCGGGACGCGCCCCTGCGTGTGGGACGAATCCCGCAGCTGCGGGACTCGGCCCGTGGGCTCAGCCTTCGGCGATGCGCTTCGCGAGGTGAGCGAGCGCTTCGTCGACCTGGTCGACCAGGATCAGCGAGAGGTCGCCGGGCTGCAGCCGGGCCAGCGCGGCGTCGATGGCGATGAACTCGCCGCGGATCTCGTCGATCTGGCGCGTGCGGGTCGCGCCCTGCAGGCCCTGGCGCAGCAGGCCCATCACCTCGCCGTCGGCGCGGCCGCGCTGGGCCGCGTCCTGGTAGAGGATCACGTCGTCGAAGGCCTGGCCCAGGATCGCGGTCTGGTCGCGGATGTCGGAATCGCGCCGGTCGCCCGCGCCGCTGATGACCACCGAGCGCTTCTTCGCGGGCATGGTGTCCACGGCCGAGACCAGCGCGCGCATGGCGTCGGTGTTGTGGCCGTAGTCGGCGATCACGGTGGCACCGCGGTAGTCCATCACGTTGAAGCGGCCGGGCACGCCGGCGGCGTCGTTGAGGAAGCTCGCGAGGCCGCTGCGGATGGTGTCCCAGTCCAGGCCCACGGCCCAGGCCGCGGCCACGGCGGCCATCACGTTGTCGACCTGGAAGCCGATGCTGCCGCCGCGCGTGATCGGCACGTCGCGCAGCGAGATGCGTTCGCGCCACGAGCCTTCGGCCGCCACCACCGTGTCCTGGTCGACGTAGACGGTGCGCTTGCCCTGCGCGCGGTGCGTGGCCATCACCGGATGCTGGCGGTCGGCCGCGAAGAAGATCACCTCGCCCGGGCAGTTGGTGGCCATCGCGGCGACGTTGGGGTCGGCCGCGTTGAGCACGGCATAGCCGCCGGGCGCCACGTTGCGCACCACCACGCGCTTGAGCACCGCGAGGTCCTCGACGGTGGTGATGTAGTTCAGGCCCAGGTGATCGCCGCTGCCGATGTTGGTGACCACGGCCACCGAGCAGCGGTCGAAGCCCAGGCCCTCGCGCAGCACGCCGCCGCGCGCGACCTCGAACACCGCCGCGTCCACGTCGGGATGCAGCAGCACGTTGCGCGCGCTCTTCGGGCCGCTGCAGTCGCCGCTGTCGGTCTGGCGGCCGTCGACGTACACGCCGTCGGTGTTGGTCATGCCGGTGCGCAGGCCGCTGGAGGCGACGATGTGGTTGATCAGCCGCGTGGTGGTGGTCTTGCCGTTGGTGCCGGTGACCGCGATCACCGGGATGCGGCCGTCATCGCCATGGGCGAACAGCGCGTCGACCACCGCTTCGCCGACCGCGCGGCCGCGGCCGAACGAGGGCGAGATGTGCATGCGCAGGCCCGGTGCGGCATTGACCTCGACGATGCCGCCGTGCTGCTCCTCGAGCGGGCGCAGCACGCTCTCGCAGACCACGTCCACGCCGCAGATGTGCAGGCCGACCATCTGCGCCGCGTCGACCGCGCGCGCCGCCACTTCGGGATGCACGGTGTCGGTCACGTCGGTGGCGGTGCCGCCGGTCGAGAGGTTGGCGTTGTTGCGCAGCACCACGCGCTGGCCCAGCGCGGGCACGCTGTCGGGCGTGAGACCTTGCGCTTCGAGCCGGCCGACGGCGATGTCGTCGAGGCGGATCTTGGTCAGCGAGGTGGCATGGCCCTCGCCGCGGCGCGGATCGAGGTTGACCGTGTCGACCAGCTGGCGCACGGTGGCGCTGCCGTCGCCGATCACGTGCGGCGGATCGCGCCGCGAGGCGGCCACCAGGCGGTCGCCCACCACCAGCAGGCGGAAGTCGAAGCCCGGCAGGAATTTCTCGACCATCACCTCGCCGTGGGCATCGGCGGCCGCGTAGGCCGCATCGAGCTGTTCGCGCGTGGTGATGTTGACGGTCACGCCCTTGCCCTGGTTGCCGTCCTGCGGCTTCACCACCACGGGCAGGCCGATCTCCTGCGCGGCGGCCCAGGCATCGTCCATGTCGGCCACCGGGCGGCCCAGCGGCACCGGCACGCCGGCGGCGTTGAGCAACTGCTTGGTGAGTTCCTTGTCCTGCGCGATCGACTCGGCCACGCCGCTGGTGCTGTCGACCTCGGCGGCCTGGATGCGGCGCTGCTTCGAGCCCCAGCCGAACTGCACCAGGCTGCCGCTGGTGAGGCGGCGGTAGGGGATGCCGCGCGCCACGGCGGCGTCGACGATGGAGCCGGTGCTCGGGCCCAGGCGTTCCGACTCGTCGAGGTCGCGCAGCTCGGTGATGGCGGCGGTGGCGTCGAAGGCGGTGCCGTTCTGCGCCGCGGCGATCAGCGCCTCGGCCAGCTCGAGCGCGCGGCGGCCGACGGCCTCCTCGGTGTATTGCACGACCACCTGGTAGACGCCTTCTTCCAACGTCGGCGAGGTGTGGCCGAAGTTGACCGCGCAGCCGGCCTGGGCCTGCAGCGCCACGGCCGCGTTCTCCAGCACGTGGGCCAGCGCCAGCGGCTGGCCCAGCACCATCGGGTGCAGCTCGCCGATGGTCGGGAAGGCCGCGCGCAGGCGGTCCTCGAAGCCGGCCAGCCGGCCGATGGCGTTCTCGTCGCCGTCGCAGGCAACGACCGCCTCGATGGCGGTGTGGCGGCTCCAGAGGTTGGGGCCGCGAAGGGCGCGGGTGCGGGTGACTTTCATGGGGCGGCGCGGTTCTTCTGGGGTATCGGCGGGTGCCCCGCGAGAACGCGGGGGACCGGATGGATCAGGCGAGCTGGAGTTGGGGCGAGGGCTGGCTCTGCGAGAGCTGCAGCGAGGCCAGTGCCGCCTGCAGGTCGGCCTCGAAGGCCTCGATGCCCGCGCCGATGAGGTTGAGCGGAATGCCCAGCGCCCAGGCCGCGGCCACGGCGGCCAGCAGGCTCTCGAGGCTGACGCCCGCATGGGTGGCGCGCCACACGGTAAGGCGGCCCAGGCCCGGCAGGAACGATTCGCTGGTGCCGTTGGCCAGCACCACGCGGTCCTGGCGGATCAGCACTGCCTTGCCGCCGGCGGCCTGGTGGGCCGTCAGCGACGCGGCCTGCGCGTCCACGCTGTAGAGGATCACGGCGCCGTCGCACAGCGGCGCCAGGCCGGCCACGCGTTCGTCGTCGGCGTTGAGCACCGCGGTGCCCTCGGGCAGCACCACGTCGACCTGGGTGCGCAGCACCTTGACCATGTGGTCGCTCTCGCGGATGTCGAAGTCGCCGAGCTGCTCGAAGCCGCCGAGGTCGGTCACGATGCCGACCTCGCAGCGGTCGTAGGGCAGGCCGTCCTGCAGGATGGTGCGCGCGCCGTTCTCGATCACCACGGCCTGCACCTGGCGGTTCATCAGCAGGCGGTGGCCGGCTTCCCAGTTGGCGCTGTCGCGCGCATCGACGCGGCGGCGCTCGAGGAACAGGCCGTCGCGGCAGGCCAGGCCGGTGTGGCGGCCGCCGAGGCCGACCAGCCAGGCCACCAGGCGGGCGATCACCGCGTTGTCGCGCGAACCGGCCACGCCCACCACGGGGATGCGGCCTTGCGAGTCGTCAGGGAACAGGTGGTCGCAGATCGCGCGGCCCACCGGGCGCGGCGAGCCGACGGCCGGCTTCAGGTGCATCAGCAGGCCGGGGCCGGCGTTCACCTCGACGATGGCGCCGCCCTGCGGGCCGAGCGGCTTGGAGATGTCCTCGCACACCAGGTCGATGCCGGCGATGTCCAGGCCGACCACGCGCGCGGCCAGCTCGACCATGTGCGCGACCTCGGGATGGACGCTGTCGGTGCAGTCGATCGCGACGTTGCCGTTGCGCTGGATCAGCACGCGGCGGCCGGCCTCGGGTACCGATTCGGGCACCAGGCCCTGGCGGCGCAGGTCCGACAGGATCGCGCCGTCGCGCGCGCCCAGGAACGACAGCGGGAAGTCCTCGGTGTCGCCGCGGCGCGGGTCGCTGTTGATCTGCAGGTCGATGAGCTCGCTGCAGTCGGACTTGCCGTCGCCCGTGACCCAGACGGTCTCGCCGCGCGCGGCCGCCACCATGCGGCCGCCGACCACCAGCACGCGGTGTTCCTCGCCGCGGATGTAGCGCTCGACCAGCACTTCGCTGCCGTGGCGCTCGGCCACGGAGAAGGCGGCCTCGATGTCCTCGCGCTTGGTCAGGTCGAGGATCACGCCGCGGCCGTGGTTGCCGTCGGAGGGCTTGACCACCACCGGCACGCCCATCTCCTCGGCCACTTCCCAGGCCTCGGCCGGGCTGGCGACCGCCTGGCCGCCGGGCACCGGGATGCCGCAGCCCGCGAGCAGCGACTTGGTCAGCACCTTGTCGCTGGCGATCGATTCGCCGATGGCGCTGGTGTAGTCGGTCTCGGCGGTCCAGATGCGCTGCTGGTTGGCGCCGTAGCCCATCTGGACCAGGTTGCCGCTGTTCAGGCGCATGTAGGGGATGTCGCGGTCGATCGCGGCATTCACGATCGCCTCGGTGCTCGGGCCGAGGTAGCAGTCATCGACCTTCGACTTGATCGCCTCGATCGCGGCCTGCACGTCGGCCGGGCCGATCGGGTCGTCGTTGATCGCGGCCATCATGATGCGGTGGCCCTCGGCCAGCGCCACCCGCGCCACCTGCTCGTCACGCGAGCGGAACACCATGCGGTAGGTGCCCGAGACCGAGGTCTCGCGGGTCTGGCCGAAACCGGTGGCCATGCCGGCCAGGTTCAGCAGTTCGATCACCACGTGCTCGAGCACGTGGCCCGACCAGGTGCCTTCGCGCAGCCGCTGGATGAAGCCGCCGCGCTCGCCGACGCCGCAGTGGTGCTCGATCAGCGCCGGCAGCAGGGTCGTCAGCCGGTCGCCGAAGCCTTCGATCTTGTTGGAGGGGAATTCCTCGAGCCGGCCGAGGTCCAGCCAGACTTCGAGCACCGGGCGGTAGGTCCAGATGCTCGGGCCGCGCAAATAGTTGATGCGCAGCAGGCGAATGTCGTCGAAACGGGTCATGCAAACGTTCGATGTGCTTTGGCCGAGCACCGCGGCGCCTTCAAGCGCGCCCATGGCGATCGGTCAGAATCGGCGCCCCGCGAAGGGCGTCATGGCGCGGTCCCAGCGGGCCGCGACGGGCAAGAGTCAAAGAAACACAATGCAACATCACGATCCAGTCGGCACCCAGGAGGGCGAAAACGAAGCGGTTTCAGAGGCTCTGAAAAGCCGGCTCGCAGTCGCGGAAAACGTTCTGGCAACACTGTCGGTTGACCTCGATGAAGAACTTCGTTTCAGTTTTGGCCTGGTGGCGCTCACCGACCAGCGGCTGCTGGCGCTGGAGCCCGGCGGCAAAGGCGTCTGGCGTGAGTGGTCGCTCGCCGACCCGGCGCTGGCGCTGCAGCTGAGCGACCAGTCGGGGGTCGGCCTGCTCGACCTGGTGGGCGGCGAGGGCCGGCTGGCGCGCTGGCGCTACACCCTGGCCAGCCAGGTCGCCGCGCTGCGCCTGCTGCGGCTGTTCGGCCAGCGTGCCAGCCATGCCGGCGGTGTCGCGCGCGCGACACCCGAGGCCGAAGCCGACGAGGTCGACACCGAGCTCCAGACCCCGCCCTCGACCTGGGTGCTGCTGCGGCTGGGCCGCTTCGCCCGGCCCTACCGCAAGCAGCTGATCGCCGGCTTCTTCCTCACCGTGCTGTCCACGGCCGCCACCCTGGTGCCGCCGTACCTCACGATCCCGCTGATGGACGACATCCTGATCCCGTTCCAGAACGGGCAGAAGATCGATCCGATGCGCGTGGGCCTCTACCTGAGCGGCCTGCTCGGCGCGGCGCTGGTCGGCTGGGGCCTGGGCTGGGCGCGCACCTACCTGCTGGCGCTGGTGTCCGAGCGCATCGGCGCCGACCTGCGCACCACCACCTACGAGCACCTGCTGACCCTGCCGCTCGACTACTTCGGCGGCAAGCGCACCGGCGACCTGATGGCGCGCATCGGCTCCGAAACCGACCGCATCAACGTCTTCCTGTCGCTGCATGCGCTCGATTTCGCGAACGACGTGCTGATGATCGTCATGACGGCGGCGATCCTGATCTCGATCAATCCGCTGCTGGCCGTGGTCACGCTGGTGCCGCTGCCCTTCATCGCCTGGATGATCCACGTGGTGCGCGACCGGCTGCGCACCGGCTTCGAGAAGATCGACCGCGTCTGGTCCGAGGTCACCAACGTGCTGGCCGACACCATTCCCGGCATCCGCGTGGTCAAGGCCTTCGCCCAGGAGCGCCGCGAGGCCGAGCGCTTCCGCGCCGCCAATGCCTACAACCTGCAGGTCAACGACAAGCTCAACCGCACCTGGTCGGTGTTCACGCCCACGGTGTCGCTGCTGACCGAGATCGGCCTGCTGGTGGTCTGGGGCTTCGGCATCTGGCAGGTGGCGCGCGGCAGCATCACGGTGGGCGTGCTGACCGCCTTCATCGCCTACATCGGCCGTTTCTACACGCGCATGGACTCGATGAGCCGCATCGTCTCGGTGACGCAGAAGGCCGCGGCCGGCGCCAAGCGCATCTTCGACATCCTCGACCACGTGAGCAACGTGCCCGAACCCGCGAACCCGGTGAAGGTGGAGCGGGTGCAGGGCGCGATCGCGATGCGCGGGCTGGGCTTCCGCTACGGCTCGCGCGCCGTCATCCACGACCTCGACCTGCGCATCGAGCCCGGCGAGATGATCGGCCTGGTGGGCCACAGCGGCTCGGGCAAGAGCACGCTGGTCAACCTGATCTGCCGCTTCTACGACGCGACCGAGGGCGCGATCGAGGTCGACGGCACCGACATCCGCCGCTTCGCCGTGGCCGACTACCGGCGCCACGTCGGGCTGGTGCTGCAGGAGCCCTTCCTGTTCTTCGGCACCATCGCGCAGAACATCGCCTACGGCAAGCCCGACGCCACGCGCGAGGAGATCGTGGCCGCGGCGCGCGCCGCCCATGCGCACGACTTCATCCTGCGGCTGCCGCATGGCTACGACTCGCTGGTGGGCGAGCGCGGCCAGGGCCTGTCGGGCGGCGAGCGCCAGCGCATCAGCATCGCGCGCGCGCTGCTGATCGACCCGCGCATCCTGATCCTCGACGAGGCCACCTCGGCGGTCGACACCGAGACCGAGAAGGAGATCCAGAAGGCGCTCGACAACCTCGTGCAGGGCCGCACCACGATCGCGATCGCGCACCGGCTCTCGACCCTGCGCAAGGCCGACCGCCTGGTGGTGATGGACCGCGGCGAGATCGTCGAGGTCGGCCCGCACGACGCGCTCATGGCCAAGCAGGGCGCCTACTGGCGCCTCTACCAGGCGCAACTGCGCCAGGGCGACGACGACGCGAGCGAAGGCGCGGCCAACGAGCGCGTGGGCGCGCAGGGCATCCCGGTGAGCCATGCGGCGCATCCGGCGGGAGACGCATGATGGAAACGACGACGATCACCCCGCCCGGCTTCGGGCTCGAGCGCGATGCCTTCGGCCGGCTGGTGCTGACCGATGCCCAGGGCCAGCGGCACGTGGGCGTCGCGCCGGTGCGGGCCTTCCCGCTCAGCGCGCCGGGCGAAGGCATCTCGCTGGTCGGTGGCGAGGGCCGCGAGCTGGTCTGGATCGACCGCGTCGATCAGCTGCCGCCCGCGGCGCGCGCGCTGCTCGAGGAGGAACTCGCGGTGCGCGACTTCGCGCCCACGCTGCTCAAGCTGCATGCCGTGTCGAGCTTCGGTGTGCCCAGCACCTGGACCGTGAGCACCGACCGTGGCGACACCCGCTTCGTGCTCAAGGCCGAGGAGGACATCCGCCGGCTCGAGCACGGCGCGCTGCTGATCGCGAGCGCGCACGGGGTGCAGTTCCGCATCGCCGATCTGAAGGCGCTCGACCGCGCGTCGCGCAAGTTGCTCGAGCGCTTTCTCTAGTCAGCGAGAGCCCATCCAGCGCAGCGCCGCCCCGCCCGCCGTCGCCGCCACGCCGCTCGCGAAGGTGCCCCAGGCCATGTCGAGCAGCGACAGGCCCAGCGGCCAGCCCTTCATGATCGAGAGGTTGGTGAGGTCGTAGGTGGCGTAGGCGAACAGGCCGAGCAGGGCGCCCAGCAGCGCGGTACGCGCGAGGCTCGCGGCCTCGGCGCCGGGCAGCACCGCGAAGAACACCAGGCCCACCGGGTACAGCAGGTAGAACAGCGCCGCGAAGCCCAGCTTCGGCTCGGAGGCCATCAGGTGGCCCAGCCCCTGCTGGTAGAGGTTCTTGGCGATCACGCCGAGCCAGAGCGAATCGATCAGCGCCATCACGAGGAAGGTGGCGGCCCAGGCGGCGAGGTGTTTGGTGGTCATGGCGGCGGTGCGGATGGGTGGGGTGTCGCGGCCATCGTAGCGAGGCCCGGGGGCCGCGGGTAGCGCCGGCGGCGCGGGCTGCGAAAATCGCGCGTTCGGACTACAGCTCCGTCGTTCCCGCGCACCGACGCGCCTTGCCATCCATTCCTTGAGCCCACCATGCCCCTGCACACCACCGCCCTCGTCCTGTTCTCCGGCGGGCAGGACTCCACCACCTGCCTGGCCGACGCCCTCTCGAAGTACCAGCGCGTCGAGACCCTGGGCTTCGACTACGGCCAGCGCCACCGCGTCGAACTCGACGTGCGCGCCGGCATCCTGGCCTCGCTGCGCGAGCGCTTTCCCGACTGGGCGCCGCGCCTGGGCCAGGACCACGTGCTCACGCTGGCGGCGCTGGCGCAGCTCGGCGGCTCCTCGCTGACCGAGGAGGTCGCGTTCGAGATGCAGGCCGACGGCCTGCCCAACACCTTCGTGCCGGGGCGCAACCTGCTGTTCCTCACGCTGGCCGGCGCGCTGGCCTACCGGCGCGGGCTGCAGGTGATCGTCACCGGCGTCTGCGAGACCGACTTCTCGGGCTACCCTGACTGCCGCGACGACACCATGAAGGCGATGCAGCTCGCGCTGTCGCTGGGGTTGGAGCGCCGGCTGGTGATCGACACGCCGCTGATGTGGATCGACAAGGCCGAGACCTGGCAGCTCGCGCACCGCCTCGGCGGCCAGCCGCTGGTGGACCTGATCGTGGAGGAGACCCACACCTGCTACCTGGGCGACCGCACGCACCGCCATGCCTGGGGCTACGGGTGCGGCGAGTGCCCGGCCTGCGAGCTGCGAGCCCGGGGCTGGGCGCGCTATGCCGAGCCGGCCGTGCCCGGCACCACCTCCACGCGGTAGCGCGCGGGCGCGCCCTCGGCCTCGGGCACCAGCGTCCAGCGCTGGGTGTGGAACTCGCCGACCGCGGCGCGGTGCGCGATCGAGACCATCGCGCCGCCTTTCTCGCGCACCATCCCGGCCAGCCGCTGGTAGAGCGTGCGCTCGGCCGGCGCGTCGAGCGCGCTACTGATCTCGTCGGCGAAGATCCAGCGCGGCTTCTTGAGCAGCACGCGCGCGATCGCGAGCCGCTGCTGCTCGCCGCCCGAGAGCTTCTGGCCCCAGGCGTCGCTGTCGTCGAGGCGCGCCACGAGGTCGGGCAGCAGCGCATCGGCCAGGGCCTGGCGCAACTGGTCGTCGCTGAAATCCGTCGACGGGTTGGGATAGGTCAGGGCATCGCGCAGCTTGCCGTCCGGCACGTAGGGACGCTGGGGCATGAAGGCCACGTCCTCGGGCACTTCGAGCCGGCCCTTCGAGAACGGCCAGATGCCCGCGAAGGCGCGGAACAGCGTCGACTTGCCGCTGCCCGAGGGACCTTGCACCAGCACGCTGTCGCCGGGCTGCACCGACAGGGCGGCGCCGCTGAGCAGCGGCGTGCCGTTGGGCAGCGCGACCGACAGGTCCTGCGTGCTCAGCGCCGCGGCCGGCGCGCGCTCCAGCGTTTCGGGGCGCGCGGCGTGCGCGGTCATGCCCTCGTCGAAGCTCGAGAGGCGGTCCGCGGTGGCGCGCCAGACGGCCAGGCTGTCGTAGTTGTCGACGAACCAGCTCAGCGACTCCTGCACCTTGCCGAAGGCCGAGCCGATCTGCATCAGGTGGCCGAGCTGGAAGGCGCCGCCGAAGTACTGCTGCCCCGCGACCAGGAACGGAAAGATCACGGCCGCCTGGCCGAAGAAGGAGGTGAAGGTGACGAGGTTCTTCTGCTGCTTGATCAGCAGCAGGTAGTTGCGCAGCACGTTGCCGAAGCGCGTGTCGAGCTGGGCGCGCTCGACCTTCTCGCCGTGGTCCAGCGCCACCGCTTCGCTGTATTCGCGCACGCGCATCAGGTGGTGCCGGAAGTCGGCCTCGTAGCGCTGCTGGCGGAAGTTGATCCCGATCAGCGGGCGGCCGATGAAGTGCGTGATCGCGGTGCCGACGATGGAGTAGGCGAGCGCGATCCAGACCATCGCGCCCACCACCTGGTAGGTGGTGCCGCTGAAGGTGAACGAGAAGTTGCCCGACAGGCCCCAGAGCAGGCCGATGAAGCTCATCAGCGTGACGACCGCGTTCAGCAGGCCCATCGACAGCGACATGGTGGCGCTGGTGAACATCTGCACGTCTTCCTGGATCCGCTGGTCGGGGTTGTCGGGCGCCTGGCCTTCCTTGCCGGCGTAGCGCGCCAGCTCGAGGTGGTAGAAGGTCCGGTCGGCCATCCAGCGCGACATGTACTCGCGCGTCATCCAGGTGCGCCAGCGCAGCTGCAGCAGCTGTGTCACGTAGAACTTGAGCACCTGCACCGCGATGTTGAAGAAGGCGATCCAGCCGAACACGCCGACCTCGCGCCAGAAGCTCGCCGCGTCCTTGTTCTGCAGCGCATCGTAGAAGCGCCCATACCACTGGTTGCCGAGCACCGCCACGTACACGTAGCCCAGGTTGAGCGCGACGATGGTCGCGAACATGAGCCGCGCCTTCCATTTCTCGTCGGACCGGAAGTAGGGCGCCGCGAGCTTGAAGACGCGGCGCAGCACCTGCAGGAAGGTCTGGGCGCGTTCGTTGACGGTGGGGGACATGCTGGCTTTCCTCGCTGGCGCAGGCGCGCCGGTCATCGTGAGGAGGCCATAGTAGACAAATGTTTCTTAAACCGGGCTGAAACATGCCGGCACGGCATGCGACCGGCCTGCGCCGCCCTCAGTAGGTGTCCAGCATCACGCGCGCCGCGGTCGCCAGGAAGTGGGCCAGCGGCGGCGTCTTCAGGCCTTCGACCTTCGCCTCCTCGTCCCACAGCCGCAGCCGGATCGCATCGCCCGACCACGGATGGTCGGCGAAGCGCCGCGCGGCCGCGTCGTTCATCGGCCCGCCCTGCAGTTGCAGGCTGCGCACCGAATCGGGCGAGAGCCGCGCGAAGTAGTCGGGCCGGGTCGCGCAGAGGTAGCGCTTGGCATCCACGTGCAGCCGGATCGGTTCGCGCACCTCGAGGCCGAAGGCGCCGCGCAGCAGTGGCAGCGCGATGTACTGGTGGCGGTCGTCGATGCCGAGCTCGGTCGGCGAGCGCTCGAGCGTCTGGTGCTCGGTGATCAGCATGTGGCCCAGGTCGTGCAGCAGCGCGGCCGTGACCAGCGCGTCGCCGGCCCCGGCCTGTTCGGCCAGCCAGGCGCATTGCAGCGCGTGCTCGGCCTGCGACACCGGCTCGCCCGCATAGGCGACGCCGCCGCGTTCGGCAAACAGGCGGGCGATCTCGGCGAGGTCGAGTGTCATTGTTCTGAAACGAAGCGCGGGCGACAGCACACCGAAGTTCGCGGATCTCGATGACAAGGCCGTGACCGCCCGTGCGAGCCCGGTCGCGGGAAGGGTTTTGGCATGCCCCAACGCATGCGTTTGACAAATCCCTGTCACACGCCGCTGCCAGCATCGCCGCGTCCACGGCAGGCCTGCGCCACCGTGTTGCGTTTTCGTTTTTCTCCCGTTTTTCGCTCCAATTCTTTCCCGAGGGATCTCACCATGCTGCGTCGTTGTCTTCGCTGGGCCGCCGTGCCCGCCCTGCTTTCGCTGGCCTTCGCCGCCACCGCCCAGGGCCGCACCGAGCTGCTGGTCTACACCGCGCTCGAGGCCGACCAGGTGCAGGCCTACAAGGCCGCGTTCGAGAAGGAGAACCCGACCATCGAGCTGAAGTTCGTGCGCGACTCCACCGGCATCGTCACCGCCAAGCTGCTGGCCGAGAAGGCCAACCCGCAGGCCGACGTGGTGTGGGGCCTGGCCGCCACCTCGCTGATGCTGCTCGACAAGGAAGGCATGCTGCAGCCCTACGCGCCCAAGGGCCTCGACGCGGTGAAGCCCACCATGCGCGATCCGGCCAACCCGCCCAAGTGGGTCGGCATGGACGTGTGGTCCTCGGCCATCTGCTTCAACACCGCCGAAGCAACCAAGAAGAACCTGCCCAAGCCCACGAGCTGGGCCGACCTCACGAACCCGGTCTACAAGGGCCAGATCACGATGCCCAACCCGGCCGCCTCGGGCACCGGCTACCTGATGGTCTCGGGCTGGATCCAGATGATGGGCGAGGACAAGGCCTGGAAGTACATGGACGCGCTGCATCAGAACATCGGCATCTACAGCCAGTCGGGCAGCAAGCCCTGCCGCCAGGCCGGCGCCGGCGAGTTCGCGCTCGGCATGTCCTTCGAATACCGCGCCAACAAGACCAAGCGCGACGGCGCGCCGATCGACATCGTGCTGCCGAAGGAAGGCCTGGGCTGGGACATGGAAGCCACCGGCATCATCAAGACCAGCAAGAAGCAGGAAGCCGCCAAGGCACTGGCCGACTGGGCCGTGACGAAGCAGGCCAACGAGCTCTATGCGAAGAACTTCGCGGTGCTGGCGCTGCCGGGCATCCAGGAGAAGCTGGAATTCGTGCCGGGCGACGTGGAGAAGCTGCTGGCCAAGAACGACTTCACCTGGGCCGCCGCGAACCGCGACCGCATCCTGGCCGAGTGGTCCAAGCGCTACGAATCGAAGTCCGAGAAGAAGCCGATGTGAGGGGCTGACGGCTCTTCGCATCCCTCTTTCCTTTTTTCTTCTTCTCTTCCAGCAGGCAGCCGCGCATGACGACGAGCTTTCTTTCCCTCCGCGGCATCGGCAAGTCCTTCGGCGCGACGCGCGTGCTCGACGGCATCGACCTCGACATCGAACCGGGCGAGTTCGTCTGCCTGCTCGGCCCCTCGGGCTGCGGCAAGACGACCTTGCTGCGCATCGTCTGCGGCATCGAGCGCGCGGACCACGGGCAGATCCTGCTCGGCGGCCAGGACATCGCGGGCCTGCCGCCGGCGGCGCGCGGCTTCGGGGTGGTGTTCCAGTCGTATGCGCTGTTCCCCAACCTGACGGCGGCGCAGAACATCGCCTACGGCCTGCATCCCACGGGCGCGCTGGCGCGCGAGATGGCCAAGCGTTCGCGCGAGATGCTCGACCTGGTGGGCCTGGCGGCGCATGCCGACAAGTACCCGGTACAACTCTCGGGCGGCCAGCAGCAGCGCGTGGCACTGGCCCGCGCGCTCGCGCCCAATCCGCGCCTGCTGCTGCTCGACGAGCCGCTGTCGGCGCTCGACGCGCAGGTGCGCGCCAGCCTGCGCACCGAGATCCGTGCGCTGCAGAAGCGCCTGGGCATCGTCACCATCATGGTCACGCACGACCAGGAAGAGGCACTCTCGATGGCCGACCGCGTGGTGTTGATGCACGACGGCCGCATCGAGCAGGCCGGCACGCCCGACGAGCTCTACCGCCAGCCGCGCACGCGTTTCGTGGCGGGCTTCGTCGGCCGCATGAACATGCTGCCGGCCACGGTGCTGGCCGACGGCAAGGTGCGCGTGCGCGACGCCGAGCTGTTCTGCGCCCCCGGCAACCTCAGCGTGGGTTCGCAGGCCACCGTGGGCATTCGTCCCGAGCACGTGGTGGTGAAGCGCTTCGGTGCCGAGCTCGGCGCCAACAGCTTCGCGGCGCGTCTGCTCGACACCGAGTTCTTCGGCAACCGCACCGCCGCGCGCCTGGCCTGCGAGCCGCTGGGCATCGAGATCGAGGCCGAGCTGCCGGCCGATGCGCAAGGCAATGGCGGCGAGCCGCTGGTGCCGAGCAGCATGGTGCATATCCAGTTGCCTTTGCATGCGCTGTCGGTGCTGGCGCATTGAATGACGTCTTGCGCTCTGGCTCTCGATAGGGTCCGCTCGGGGCGGACTCACGCCGACGGGGTACTCCCCTCCGCGAATGTCCCCCGCCCTTCGGGCTCCTCCTTTATTTCGCTGCGGGGAGTACCCCATCGACGTGAGCCTGGGACGCGGCGGCTGAATCGGCCCGCACCACTGCTGCGCCTCCGTGCACAGGGCAGTGGGTGCTTCCCGCAGCGAAATAAAGGAGGAGCCGAAGGCGGGGGACATTCGCGGAGGGAAGTACCCGCTGTCCTGTGCACGCGCCCCGGACAATCAAAATGAGCAGCACCCAAGAAGCCATTGCAGTAATCCCCGCAGCGCCGATACGCACCAACGCCGTAGACCGCGAACGCTGGCTCACCGGCGCCGCGGTACTGCTCGTCGTCGCATTGCTGCTGGTCATCGTCGCCTTCCCGGTCAGCGCACTCGTGGGTCAGAGCTTCTTCGACCGCGAAGGCGGCTTCGTAGGCCTCGCCAACTTCGCGCGCTACCTCGACAACCCCGCCCTGGTCCAGTCCGCCTTCAACAGCCTCTGGCTGGCCGCGATCAGCGCCGTGATCTGCACCGCCATCGCCTACGTCTACGCGTATGGCCTCACGCTCTCGTGCATGCCGGCCAAGGGCGTGCTGCGCGCCGTCGCGCTGATACCGCTGCTCGCGCCCTCGCTGCTGCCCGCCATCAGCCTGGTCTACCTGTTCGGCAACCAGGGCCTGTTCAAGGGCCTGCTCGGTGGCGCGTCCATCTACGGTCCGCTGGGCATCGTGCTGGGCTCGGTGTTCTGGACCCTGCCGCATGCGCTGCTGATCCTCACCACCGCGATGGCGACCTCCGACGGCCGCCTCTACGAGGCCGCGCAGACCCTCGGTGCTTCGCGCTGGCGCATGTTCCGCACCGTCACCTTGCCGTCCACGCGCTACGGGCTGATCGTGGCCGCGATGGTGGTGTTCGTGCTGGTGATCACCGACTTCGGCGTGCCCAAGGTGGTGGGCGGCCAGACCGGCGTGCTCGCGACCGACATCTACAAGCAGGTGGTCGGGCAACAGAACTTCCAGATGGGCGCGGTGGTGGGCTTCGTGCTGCTGATCCCGGCCGTGCTGTCCTTCCTGGTCGAGCGCCATGTGCGTCGCAAGCAGGCCGCGGCGCTGTCGGCGCGCGCCACGCCCTACCAGCCCGAGCCGGTGCGCACGCGCGACCGCGCGCTGCTCGTGTTCTGCGCACTCACGGCCTGCGCCATCCTCGTGATGATCGGCATGGCCGTGTTCGCCTCGCTCGCCACCTACTGGCCCTACCAGCTCGCGCCCTCGTTCAAGAACTACGACTTCAGCAACATGGACGGCGGCGGCTGGGGCAGCTACTTCAACTCGCTGCGGCTCGCGGTCTGCGCCGCCGTGGCGGGCGCGCTGCTCACCTTCGTCTCGGCCTACCTGGTCGAGAAGCCGCGCCACTTCGGCCTGCTGCGCGAACTGCTGAACCTGCTGGCCAACCTGCCGCTCGCCGTGCCGGGCCTGGTGCTCGGCGTGGGCTACATCTTCTTCTTCATCTCGCCCTCGAACCCGCTGCGCGCCATCTACGGCAGCATGACCATCCTCGTGGTCTGCACCGTGGCGCATTTCTTCTCGGTCGCGCACCTCACCTCGCTGACCGCGCTGCGCCAGCTCGACCGCGAGTACGAGCTGGTCTCCGAATCGATGGGCATCCCGTTCTGGCGCACCCTGTGGCGCGTGCACCTGCCGGTCGCGCTGCCCACGGTGCTCAACGTCGGCGGCTACTTCTTCGTCAACGCGATGACCACCGTCTCGGCCGTCGTGTTCCTCTATTCGCCGCAGACCACGCTGGCCGCCATCGCCGTGCTCAACATGGACGATGCCGGCGACGTGGCGCCCGCCGCGGCCATGGCCTCGCTGATCATGCTCACGGCCGCCGCCGGCCGCGGCCTGTTCGCGCTGGCCGGCCACTGGGCGCTCGCGCGCACCCAAGCCTGGAGACACCGTTGACCGCCGCTCCCAACTCCTCCTCCTTCGACGTCATCGTCGTCGGCGCCGGCATCGTCGGCCTCGCGCACGCCTACACGGCCGTCAAGCGCGGCCTGCGGGTCTGCGTGATCGAGCGCGACGCCGCCTGCATCGGTGCCTCGATCCGCAACTTCGGCTTCATCACCGTGACCGGCCAGGCGCCGGGCGACAGCTGGCGCCGCGCCATGCATTCGCGCGATGTGTGGCAGGAGATCGCGCCGCAGGCCGACATCGACATCGTGCACCGCCACCTGTGGCTCGCGGCCTACCGGCCCGAGGCGCATGCGGTGCTCGAGGCCTTCATGCGCACGCCCATGGGCGAGGCCTGCCAACTCATCGATGCCGCCGAGGCCCAGGCCAAGGCGCCCGCGCTGCACCTGGCCGAGGCGCGCTCGGTGCTGTTCAGCCCGCACGAGCTGCGCGTGGAATCGCGCACCGCGATCGCCCGGCTCGCCACCTGGCTGGCGCGCGCGCACGGCGTGACCTTCCGCTTCGGCGAGGCCGTGCTCGAGGTGCAGACGCCGCGCGTGCGCACCTCGCGCGGCGAGCTGCATGCCGAGCGCGTGGTGGTCTGCACCAACAGCGAACTGCATGGCCTGTTCGCCGATCGCATCGCGGCCCACGACCTCACCCTGTGCCGGCTGCAGATGCTGCGCGTGCAGCCCGAGGCCGGCTTCCGGCTGCCGGGCTCGGTGATGATGGACCTGAGCCTGGTGCGCTACGAGGGCTACAGCACGCTGCCCGAGGCGGCCGCGCTGCGCGAGCGCCTGCAGCAGGAGGAGGCCGCTTCGCTCGCGCACGGCATCCACCTGATCGTGGTGCAGAGCGCCGACGGCTCGCTGGTGGTCGGCGATTCGCACCACTACGCCGCCGCGCCCGAGCCCTTCGCGCTGGAGGAGGTCGACCGCCTGATCCTGCGCCACCTGCGCAGCACGCTCGACCTCGAGAGCGCCCAGATCGTCGAGCGCTGGAACGGCGTCTATCCCTCCTCGAAGACCACGCCCTGCGTGATCGACGCGCCCGACGACGCGACCCGCGTGGTGCTGGTCACCAGCGGCACCGGCGCCAGCACCGGCTTCGGCATCGCGCACGACGTGTTCGCCGGCTGGTGATCCCTTTTCATTCACGCGAGTCCTTCTTCATGTCCGCCACGCATTCCTCCAGGCTCCAGGCCGTCGTCTTCGACTGGGCCGGCACCATCCTCGACTTCGGCTCCTGCGCGCCCATGGGCGCCTTCGTGAAGCTGTTCGAGCAGTTCGGCATCGAGATCACCATCGCCGAGGCGCGCGGCCCGATGGGCATGGCCAAGTGGGACCACATCAAGGCGCTGGGCTCGCTGCCGCGCATCGCCGCGCAGTGGGAAGCGAAGCACGGCCATGCCTTCAGCGATGCCGACGTCGACCGGCTCTACGAGGTGTTCACGCCGATGAATGCCGCCAGCGCGCGCGACCATGCCGACTTCATCCCGGGCGCGCTCGATGCGGTGGCCGCCGCGCGTGCGCGCGGTCTGAAGATCGGCTCGACCACCGGCTACAACCGCCCGATCATGGAGGTGGTCACGGCCATCGCCGCGCAGGGTGGCTACGTGCCCGACAACCTCGTGTGCGCGGGCGACCTCGCGGCCGGCCGGCCTTCGCCGCTGATGATGTACCGCTGCTTCGCCGACCTCGGCGTGTGGCCGGCCCACGCCGTGGTGAAGGTCGACGACACCGGCGTGGGCCTCGAGGAAGGCCTGAACGCCGGCACCTGGGCCGTGGGCCTCGCGGTCAGCGGCAACGTGATGGGGCTGACCCTGGCCGAATGGCAGGCGCTCGGCGCCGACGAGCAGCAGGCACGCCGCGAGCAGGCCACCGAGCAGCTGAAGGCGGCCGGCGCCCACTACGTGATCGACAGCGTGGCCGAGCTCATGCCGGTGCTCGACGACATCGAGCGCCGCCTCGCGGCCGGCGAGCGGCCCGGGCGCTGAGTTCCGTTTTCACGGCGGCGCGATCGGGCCCGCGTCCGACTTGACCGCCCATCGAGCGGGCCTAGCATGCCCGCCATGCGACACCTCTTCCTCGCACTCTGCTGCTGCCTCGGCCTGATGGCCGCCGGCTGCGACGACAAGCCCAGGCCGGGCGGTCCGATGCCCAAGGCCTCGGCCGCGCAGCCGCTCGTCGCGCCGTCGCAGGCCTGACGCGCACCGGCGCATGGCGGCGCCGCCGACGCGCGGCGCGGTGCGCTCGTGCGCCAGCGCGGCTTGCCTTGTATGCTCGACCTCGCCGTCTTCCCGACGGACGCATGCAAGACAAGAAAGAGAACGATGACGGAGACGCTCGCCGCACGCCACCCCTCCCACCAGCCCGATTCGCGCTACGCCATGGTGCGGCTCGGCCTCACGCTGCTGATCATGACCGTCGGCAGCAGCGGCATGTACGTGGTGTCGGTGATGCTGCCCTCGGTGCAGGCCGAGTTCGGCATCGACCGCGCGCAGGCCTCGCTGCCCTACACGCTGCTGATGCTGGGCTTCGGCATCGGCGGCGTGCTGATGGGCAAGCTGGCCGACCGCTTCGGCATGATGTGGCCGCTGCTCGGCGGCGCGGTCTGCCTCGGGCTCGGCTACGTCGCCTCGGGCCTCGCGGGCGGCATCGTCTCCTTCACCATCGCCCAGACCCTGCTGGTCGGCCTGCTCGGCAGCTCGGTGGCCTTCGCGCCGCTGGTGGCCGACACCTCGCTGTGGTTCGTCAAGCGGCGCGGCATCGCGGTGGCGATCTGCGCCAGCGGCAACTACGTGGCGGGCGCGGTGTGGCCTCCGATCGTGCAGCACTTCATCGAGACCGTGGGCTGGCGCCAGACCTACATCG
This sequence comes from Variovorax sp. GW821-FHT10D07, assembly GCF_059415325.1. Classification (NCBI taxonomy): domain Bacteria; kingdom Pseudomonadati; phylum Pseudomonadota; class Betaproteobacteria; order Burkholderiales; family Comamonadaceae; genus Variovorax; species Variovorax sp. GW821-FHT10D07. The sequence goes on from NZ_JBWKMZ010000011.1 coordinate 22,144, forward strand.
GCATGGGCCTGTTCTGCAGCGTCACGATGGTGGCGCTGGCCTTCTTCTTCCGCGCGCGTGCGCCGGCCGCGGTGGCCACGCCGCCCGTGGCGGGCCCCGGTGGCGCCGCGGTGCGCAACCTCGCGCGGCCCTTCGGCTTCAGCGCCGGTACGGCGCAGGGCCTGCTGTGCGTGGCGGGCGTGGCCTGCTGCGTGGCGATGGCGATGCCGCAGGTGCACATCGTGGCCTACTGCAGCGACCTCGGCTTCGGCGCCGCGCGCGGCGCGCAGATGCTCTCGCTGATGCTGGCCTTCGGCGTGGTGAGCCGGCTGGTGTCGGGCGCCATCTGCGACCGCATCGGCGGGCTGCGCACGCTGCTGCTCGGCGGCGCGCTGCAGTGCGTGGCGCTGCTGCTGTTCCTGCCCTTCGACGGCCTGGTGCCGCTGTACGTGGTGTCGGCGCTGTTCGGCCTGTTCCAGGGCGGCATCGTGCCCTCGTACGCGATCATCGTGCGCGAGCACTTCCCGGCCTCCGAGGCGGGCGCGCGCGTGGGCACGGTGCTGATGTTCACGCTGTTCGGCATGGCGCTCGGCGGCTGGATGTCGGGCAAGGTGTTCGACCTCACGGGCAGCTACCACGCGGCCTTCCTCAACGGCATCGCCTGGAACCTCGTCAACGTCTCGATCGCGGCCTTCCTGCTCTACCGCGTCATGGGGCGCGGCCGCCGCGTCGCGCCGGCCTGAGCCAGCGCCCGGGCGGCTGGAGGCGGCAGAGTATATTCAAGCCACAATCCCACCGAGCCGACCCCCGATGCCCGCCTCCAAGCCCACCGCCCGCCGACCCGAGGTCCGTCCGCGCGCGCGCCGTGCCGCCCATGCGGAACCGGCGTTGCGCGACGAGGCGCAGGGCACGCGCGCCGACACGCTGACCGACCAGGTCTACCAGCGGCTGCGCCAGTCGCTGATGACCGGCGCGCTGCTGCCCGAGCAGGTGCTGACCGTGCGCGGCGTGGCCGAGAGCCAGGGCGTGAGCCTGACGCCGGTGCGCGAGGCGGTGCAGCGGCTGGTGGTGGAGCACGGGCTCGAGGTGGTCAACGGCCGCACCATCCGCGTGCCGCGCCTCGACGTCGAGACCTACCGCGAGATCCTGAAGATCCGCATGGAGCTCGAATGCCTGGCGGCCAAGGAGGCCGCGCCGCGCATCTCGAACGACGAGATCGAGCGCCTCGACGGCGTGGTGCAGGCGCACCTGGCGGCCATCCAGGCCGGCGACGCGCACCGCACCCTGCTCGAGAACACCGAATTCCATCTCTCGATATATCGAGCCTCGGGTCAGGCCATCCTGATCCGCATCATCGAGAGCCTGTGGCTGCGCGTCGGCCCCACGCTGAACCTGCTGTTCCCGCAGTACTGCGGCAGTCTCACGGGCCACGAGACGCATCTGACCGCGATGGATGCCCTGCGCCGGCGCGACGGCGACGCGCTCGGGCAGGCGATGCGCGACGACCTGACGCACGGCTCGCGCTACCTGATCCGGCTGCTCAAGCCCTGAAAAAACGACTGGCGCGGGTTTTTGCGTAGACAGAATATATTCTGATCGCCTAAAGTGCGGCCCAAGGCCTCGTTGCCGGGGCTCCAGTTCCTTCGTCTGTTCGAAGAAAGGCCGTCGCATGAAGTTGAATCTCTCCCGCCGCGAGTTCCACCTGGCCAGCGCCCACATGCTGCTGGCCTCCTCCGCCGGCTCGCTGCTGCTCGGGGCCTCGGGCCCGGCCGCCGCGCAGTCGCGCTCGGTCAAGCTCGGCACCTTCGGCGCCATCGATGCGCAGAACTACATCCGCGCGAAGAACATGGCGGCCAAGACCTTCGGCGCCGGCACCAGTGCCGACTTCGTGACCGTGCGCGCGGGCTCCGAGGTGATCGCGGCCATGGCCGGCGGCAGCCTCGACATGTGCAACATCGGCTCCAGCCCGATGATGGTCGGCTACGCCAACGGGCTGAAGGCCTCGATGGTCTACGTCTACAAGAACATCGTCGACAGCGAATGCCTGGTGGTGCAGGGCAACTCGGGCATCACCACGGTGGCGGGGCTCAAGGGCAAGAAGATCGGCCTGCCGTTCAACACCTCGGTGCACTTCGCGGCGGTGGCGGCGCTCAAGACCGCGGGCATCGGGCTGGCGGACGTGCAGCTCATCAACATGCGCGCCGACCAGATCGCCTCGGCCTGGCAGCGCCGCGAGATCGATGCCAGCTACATCTGGGTGCCGGTGCTGCCGCGCCTGACCGAGGACGGCGGCAAGATCATCTTCAAGACCGGCGACCTCAACAAGAACAACCTGCTGATCTTCGACGGCCTGCTGGTGCGCGACGAGTTCAAGCAGAAGTCGCCCGACCTGGTGCTGGCCTTCCTCAAGGACTACGAGCAGATCGCGCGCACCTTCAAGCAGGAACCGAAGGAAGTGGTCGAGACCATGACCAAATTCCTCAACGTCGACGAGGCCGCGGTGATGCGCTCGCTCAACACCTTCTACCCGGTGCCCGCGCGCGAGCAGCTGCAGAGCCACTGGATGGGCAAGCCCGGCGAGAAGGACACGGGCGTGCTCAAGACCTTGCAGACGCAGGCGCAGTTCCTGCTGGAGTCGGCGCAGATCTCGGCCATGCCGAAGGACCTGAGCGGGCTCGTCGATTCGAGCTTCGTCGCCAAGATGGCCGCCTGAGGCCATGGGACTGCCACCGCAGCAGGCGGGCACGCCCAAGGTCCGTTTCGAGGAAGTCTCCAAGCGCTTCGGCGACGGCCCCGACGCGGTGCAGGCGCTGGAGCCGATCACGCTCGACATCGCCGAGGGCGCCTTCACCTGCCTGCTCGGCCCCTCGGGCTGCGGCAAGAGCACGCTGCTGAACATCCTCGCGGGCTTCGAGCAACCCACGGCCGGCCGCGTGCTGATGGACGGCCAGCCGGTGCGCGGCCCCGATCCGCGCCGCGGCGTGGTGTTCCAGCAGGGCGCGCTGTTCACCTGGATGCGCGTGATCGACAACGTGGCCTTCGGGCCGCTGGCCACGGGCAAGTCGGCCGCCGAGGCCACGCGCATCGCCTCGAAGTACCTCGAGATGGTCGGCCTCACGAGCTTTGCGAGGCGCTATCCCTACGAGCTCTCGGGCGGCATGCAGCAGCGCGTGGGCATCGCGCGCGCGCTCGCCAATTCGCCCGAGATCCTGCTGATGGACGAGCCCTTCGCCGCGCTCGACGCGCAGACGCGCGAGCTGCTGCAGGAGGAGATCAAGCGCATCTGGCACGAGACGCGCAAGACCGTGCTGTGGATCACCCACAGCATCGACGAGGCGCTGTTCCTCGCCACCGAGATCGTCGTGATGTCGGCGCGGCCCGGGCGCATCAAGGCGAAGTTCCATCCCGGCTTCGCGCAGAGCGACGACCCGGCCGTGGTTGCGAGCGCGGAGTTCGCGCGCATGAAGGCCGAGATCTTCGGCCTGCTGCGCGAGGAGGCGCTGGCCGCGCAGCACCAGGAGGCTCAGCGATGAGCGCCGCACCGAACCGGCCGAACGGCGCCCGCGGCCGCGCGCGCTGGATCAACCTCGGCTCCTTCGCCGCGCTGTTCGTGCTGTGGCTGCTGATCACCGTGCCGATCGTGGGCGACCAGCCGCTGGTCGCGCCGTTGTTCCTGCCTTCGCCGATGTCGGTGTGGAACACCTTTTTGCAGCTCATGCAGAACGGCTACCAGGGCAAGACGCTCGCGCACCACCTGGGCATCAGCCTGTTCCGCTTCGGCGTGGCCTTCGGGCTCACGGTGCTGGTGGCCGTACCGCTGGGGCTGTGGATGGGCATGAACGAGACCGTGAAGGCGCTGCTCGATCCGCCGATCGAGATCACGCGGCCGATGCCCAAGCTCGCGCTGCTGCCGCTGCTCATCATCTGGTTCGGCATCGGCGAGGTCTCGAAGATCGTGATCATCGTGCTCGCGCTGTTCCCGATCCTCTCGATCAGCGCCATGCAGGCGGTGCGCGCGGTGGGCCGGCGCAAGGTGCAGGCCGCGATGGCGCTCGGTGCCTCGCGCACCATGATCTTCCGGCGCGTGATCTTCCCGGCCAGCCTGCCGGGCATCTTCACCGGCATCCGCGTGAGCATCGGCCTGGGCGTGACCATGCTGGTGGGCGCCGAGATGATCGCCACCAACGCGGGCATCGCCTACATGGCGATGTCGGCCTCCGACTTCCTGCTCACCAACGTCGTGATCGTCGGCGCGCTGATCATGGCGATCCTCGGCTACCTGCTCGACCTGCTGGCGCGGGCGCTCGAAAACAAGGTCGTCCACTGGGGCGGCAAGGAAGGATGAAGCGACCATGGCATTGACATTCCCCGAGCAAGGCGCGTCCTGGCCCGAGCTGCAGCGGCGGCTCGAGGAGGCCGGCCGCGGCGACGCCGACTGGCGCAACGGCCGCGTGCCGATGTTCATCCACTACGCGGGCGAGGACGTGCTCGAGGTGGCCAAGAAGGCCTACCTGATGTACTTCTCCGAGAACGGCCTGGGCCCGCGCGCCTTCGCGAGCCTCGCGACCTTCGAGCGCGAGGTGGTGGAGATGGGCCTTTCGCTGCTGCATGGCGGTGCCGAGTCGCGCGGCGCCATGACCACCGGCGGCACCGAGAGCATCTTCCTCGCGGTCAAGTGCGCGCGCGACCGCGCGCTGGCGCGGCGCCCCGGCATGGCGAAGCCCGAAATCCTGATGCCGCAGAGCGCGCACCCGGCCTTCGACAAGGCCGCGCACTTCCTCGGCCTGGTGCCGGTGCGCACGCCGCTGGCGGCCGACTTCCGCGCCGACCCGGCGGCGATGCGCGCCGCCTTCACGCCCGACACCGCGATGGTGGTGGGCTCGGCGCCGGCCTTTCCGCACGGCGTGGTCGATCCCATTCCCGAGATCGCGGCACTGGCGCGCGAGCACGGCTGCTGGATGCATGTCGATGCCTGCGTGGGCGGCTACTTCGCGCCGTTCGCGCGCGAGCTCGGCGCCGACATTCCCGACTTCGATTTCGCGGTCGAGGGCGTGACCTCGATCTCGGCCGACCTGCACAAGTACGGCTACACCGCCAAGGGCGCCTCGACCCTGTTCTTCGCCGATCCCGAGGCCTTCGCGCTGATGGGCTACTACTTCGACGACTGGCCGCGCGGCCAGTACTTCACCCACACGCTGGTGGGCACGCGCGCGGGCGGCGCCATCGCCGCGGCCTGGGCGGTGATGAACTACCTGGGCCATGCGGGCTATCTGCGCGTCACCGAGCGCGTGCTCGCGACGCGGCGCGCGATGCAGCAGGGCCTCGATGCGCTGGGCCTGCCCACGCTGGGCCGGCCCGAGCTGTCGATCTTCGCCTTCGGCTCGCCCGAACGCGACATGGGCGCCGTCGGCCGCGGCCTCGGCGCGCGCGGCTGGACCGTGGGTTACGTGAAGAACCCCGACGGCATCCACCACATGCTGAACCTCACGCACGAGCCGGTGGTGGGGCAGTACCTGGGCGACGTGGCGGCGGTGCTGGAGGATCCGGCGACCCTGGCGAGCGGCGCGGCGAGCGCGGTGAAGGCGCAGTACTGAGCTGCCCCCGGTTCAGATGTTCGTGCTCGACGGAATCCGGCTCGGCAGCAGGTGCTCGTAGGGCCGCGAGCGCGTGGTGTTGCGCTGCTTGATCGTCGTTTCGATGTTCGCCAGCGCCGCGCGGAAGCGCTCGAGCGGCCCGCCCTGGCCCGCGATCGCGGGATCGATCAGCACCGGCAGGTGCGGAAAGGCATTGTCCTTGTACTCGCCGAGCGGCCGGTAGTAGACGCCGCCGAGGATGTGGAACAGCAGGATCTGCTCCTGCGCCGCGAGCCGCGCGGGCAGCATCTGCGACCAGGTGGCCTCCGACTGGCCGGCCGTCGAGGCGGGCGCCGGCGTGCCGGCCATGCCCGCGCTGAAGGGCGCATAGGTCATCACCGAGAGCTGCGGGAAGTTCACGGCCGCATGCTGCGCACTCGTGTTGAAGACGATGGCCGTGATCACGTCGGCCAGCCTGGCGCGCGTGGAAATCGCCGGCAGCCCCTTCACCTTGCCGTGGGTCGAGAGGTCGACGGCCCAGGCCTGCAGCTCATGGTCGCCGCTCACGTCGGCGTCGCTGAGGTAATAGGTCGCGACGTAGTCGCCGACCCATTGCGCGATCGCGTTCCACAGCAGCAGCGCGTCGTCGCGGTACGGGTACTCGGGCAGCTCGCCCGGGTTGTCGACGCCGCGCGCGCGCAGCTCGTCGGGCAGCATCAGGTTGGCCTGGAAGTCGTAGGCCAGGCGGTCGCGGCCGCACTCGCGCTGCAGGGTCTCGATCGGCGCCGCGAGGATGCCGTCGCCCGTGGTCAGCGGCGCCATGATGATCAGCGTGGCCGCCTCGTTGATGAACATCGCGCCCTCGAGGTGCGGCGACAGCAGGCGGCTCAGCGGATGCGCGGTCGCGAGCTGGCGCTGCGTGGCCATCGCGAAGGCCTCCGACATCAGGTGCGTGCGGCCCAGGTGCACGAACATCTCGTGGTAGTTGAAGTCGGCCACTTGCACCGTGGTCTTGGCCGACTGCCAGGCCCAGTAGGCCTCGGCGTTCGAGGCGTCGTCCACGCGCAGGAAGATCGGATGCTGCGCCGGGTTCTGGCCGCACTGGATGGCCACGGGCACCAACGAACGGCCGGCCCTGGGCCGCGCGAACAGCGCGACCGGCATGAAGACATAGGCGGTGCCGGTCAGCGGCTTGGTTACCGGGCCCGTGGGCGCCATGTCGCCCAGGCCCTCGTAGTCGAGCAGATAGAGGCGGCCCTCGGCGGCCGCGTCGGCGAGGCTGTCGGCGTTGCCCATGGCCTGCCGGTACTGCGCGCCGGTCAGCGGGAACTTCGAGGGCAGCACGCTGGCCTTGCGGATCAACATCGGGTTCGGGCCGGCCACGCGCATCCAGGCGAACAGCGCGTTGTCGCGGAAGACCTGCGCGATCGACGGCTTCTCGATGGTCGCGAACAGCGCGTCGTACTGCGCCACGGTGCGCGGCCCGCCGAGCAGGCCCTGCGTCATCAGGTCCTGGTGCACCTGGCGCAACTGGGTGGCGATGTCGCCCGCGGTGCCGGTCAGCGTGCCCAGCAGCGCGAGTGCCGCGGCCGGCAGCGTGAGCAGGCCGGCGTTCTGCGACAGCAGCTGCGCGAAGCTGGCCTGAAGGCTCGAAAGCCGCGTGCGCAGGTTGTCGAGCGTCTGCAGGCTGCCGCTGGCGAGCGGGCTGGTGGCGAAGGAGGCCGCGAAGTTCACGGCCGCCTCGAGCGCGCGCGATAGCGTCAGCAACTGGTGCTCGAGCGCCGGCAGCTCGGCCGGCGGCACGACAGTGCCCATCGGCACGCCCGCGAGGTTGAGGTGCGACTCGGTCCAGAGGTAGGTGGCCTGCCGGCTCACCAGCTCGAGCCGGCGCAAGGTGGCGCTGATCGGATCGATCTTCTGCGGCAAGGTGGGCTTGAGCACCGGCAGCGCGGCCGAGGCGGTGGATGGCGCGCCGGCCAGCAGGCTGCCGAATCCCGCTGCGGTGCCGGCCGCGGCCGCGCCCTTGAGGAGTTCTCTGCGTTTCATCGCTGGTGTTCCCTGTTGTTGTCGTGAATCCGGGCACCGGCCGATGTCGAACTTATAGGGCCGGCAAAATCGAACGATCGTTCTATTCGAGCCAGCGGATTCTGCGGACGAGGCATGACGCCCGCAATGCGGGTAGCTGCCTAGGGCGAAGGTTTGCATCCGGCGTGGCGAAAGCGCACGCCGGTCAGGTGCTGTTCAGCGTCTCAGGCCGTGTGCGGATGCCGCGCGCGCTCGTACAGCGTGCGCGCGAGCTCGCGGTGCCGCGCGAGCAGCGGCGGCAGCTCGAGATCGACGAAGCGGCCCGCGCGGATGCGCACCTGGCCGTCGATGATGCTGAGCGCGGCCGAGGCCGGCGTGCAGAACACCAGCGCCGCCACCGGGTCGTGCCCCGCGCCCGCGTGCGACACGCCGCGCAGGTCGAAGCCCACCATGTCGGCCGACATGCCCGGCGCGAGCGCGCCGATGTCGTCGCGGCCCAGCACGCGCGCGCCGCCCAGGGTCGCGATCTCGAGCGCCTCGCGCGCCGTCATCGCGGCCGGGCCATGGCCCACGCGCTGCAGCAGCATGGCCTGGCGCGCCTCGCCGAGCAGGTGGGCGCCGTCGTTCGAGGCGCTGCCGTCCACCCCCAGGCCCACCGGCACGCCGGCGCGGCGCATGGCGCCGATGGGCGCGATGCCTGAGGCCAGCCGCATGTTCGAGCACGGGCAGTGGGCCACGCCGGTGCCGGTGTGGCCGAACAGGGCGATGCCCGCGGGGTCGAGCTTTACGCAGTGCGCATGCCAGACGTCGCGGCCGACCCAGCCCAGGTCCTCGGCGTACTCGGCCGGCGTCATGCCGAACTTCTCGCGCGAGTAGGCGACGTCGTTGTCGTTCTCGGCCAGGTGCGTGTGCAGCGACACGCCGCGCTCGCGCGCGAGCAGCGCCGAGTCGCGCATGAGCTCGCGCGAGACCGAGAACGGCGAGCAGGGTGCGAGCACGATGCGCCGCATCGAGTGGCGCGAGGCATCGTGCCAGCGGTCGATCAGCCGTTCGCTGTCGCGCAGGATCGCGGCCTCGCTCTCCACCACCTCGTCGGGCGGCAGGCCGCCGGCGCTGCGGCCCACGCTCATGCTGCCGCGCGCGGCATGGAAGCGCATGCCCATCGCGGTGGCGGCCTCGATCGAATCGTCGAGCCGCGCGCCGTTGGGGAACAGGTAGAGGTGGTCGCTGGTGGTGGTGCAGCCCGAGAGCATCAGCTCGGCCATCGCGGTCTGGGTCGACACGCGGATCATCTCGGGCGTGAGCCGCGCCCACAGCAGGTAGAGGTTGGTGAGCCAGCCGAACAGCTCGGCGTCCTGCGCCTCGGGTACCGCGCGCGTAAGGCTCTGGTACATGTGGTGGTGCGTGTTTACCAGCCCCGGCATCAGCACGTGGCCGTGCAGGTCGATGGCCTCGGCACCGCCGCTGCGCAACGCCTCGAGGTAGACCGGCGGCAGCTCGGCCGTGGCACCAACCCAGGCGATGGCCGGCCCGTCGATCACCAGCGCGCCATCGGCGATCTCGCGCCGCGCGGCGTCCATGGTGACGAGCACGTCGGCGTGGCGCAGCACGCGCAACGGCCGGGGCGAGGAAGCGGTGGAGGAAGTCATGTCATTCGGTTCCGTGCGAGGTGCGTGCCGCCAGTGTGAAGGAACGCTCCCTCGACTGCACGCCGTTGTAGAAGAGATTGAGCAGCACCGCGGCGACGGTGCCGAGCACGATGCCGCTGTGCGTCAGCGGATGGGTCCAGGCCGGGAAGTGCTGGAAGAAGTTCGGCGACAGCGTGGGAATCAGGCCGAGGCCGACCGAGATCGCGATCACGTAGAGCGCGTGGCGCTCGCGCGCGTAGTCGATGCTGCCGAGGATGCGGATGCCGGTGGCCGCGACCATGCCGAACATCACGATGCCCGCGCCGCCGAGCACGAAGGAGGGTACGGAGGCCACCACGTGCGCGACCTTGGGGAACAGCGCGAGCGCGATCAGCAGCACGCCGCCGCCGGCCGCCACGTAGCGCGAGCGCACGCCCGTGACCGTGACCAACCCCACGTTCTGCGAGAACGAGGTGTAGGGGAAGGTGTTGAACACGCCGCCGATCACCGTGCCCAGGCCGTCGGCGCGCAGGCCGCGCGAGAGCGCGTCGGTGTCGACCTTGCGGCCCGTGATCTCGCCGAGCGCGAGGAACATGCCGGTCGATTCGACCAGGGTGATCAGCATCACGATGCACATCGAGGCGATGGCCGTGAGCTCGAAGCGCGGCAGGCCGAAGTGGAAGGGCGTGGTCAGGGCCATCCAGCTCGCTTCCTCGAGCCCGTCGAACTGCATGCGGCCGAGCGCCAGCGACAGCAGCACGCCGAAGACGATGCCCAGCAGCACCGCGATGTTGGCGATGAGGCCCTTGCCGAAGCGCGTGATCGCGATGATCGCCGCCAGCACGGCCGCGGCGATGGCGAGCTTCACCGGCTCGCCGTAGGCCGGGTTGGCCACCGCATGCGCCACGCCCTCGATGCTGCGCGTCGAGGTGGGCTGCCCGCCCGCGGCCCAGTGGATCGCCACCACCATCAGCGAGACGCCGATCAGCGTGATGACCGTGCCCGTCACCAGCGGCGGGAACACGCCGAGCACGCGCCCCATCAGCGGCGCGAGCGCGATGCCGAACAGCCCCGCCACGATGGTGGCGCCGTAGATCGCGGGCAGGCCCAGCGAGGGATCGATGCCGATGGCGATCATCGGGCCCACGGCCGCGAAGGTCACCCCCATCATCACCGGCATTCGGATGCCGAAGCGCCAGAAGCCGATGGCCTGCACCAGCGTGGCGATGCCGGCGGCGAGCAGGTCGGCATTGATGAGGAAGGCGATGTCGGCCTTCGAGAGGCCGAGCGCGCCGCCCACGATCAGCGGCACCGCCACCGTGCCCGCGTACATCACGAGCACGTGCTGCAGGCTCAGCGCGCCGCAGCGCACCAGGGGAAGCTTCTGGTCGACCCCTTCGCCGTCTCCTGCTGGGGTCTTTTTCTTGTCGTTCGAAAGCATGGGACTTTTCCTTCCGGCCGATGACCGGCGCGGCAGTCTAGGAGCCATGCCTTCGAACGCGCAAAGTCAATAAATGGCGCGCCCCGTGCACAAAAAGTGGACGGCCCCCGGCGCGGGCCTCAAGGCGCGAGCAGCTCGTCGAGGCAGGCCGTCACGTGGTTCGCGAACAGCTCGGCCGCGGGGCTCGGTGACTGCGCGGCGCGGGTCTCGAGCGTGAGCGTCTGCGCCGGCAGGGTGGCGTCGCGCAGCGGCACGAAGACCAGCGAGCCGTCGTGCATCTCCTCGGCCACGTCGAGCCGGTTGAGCAGCGTGATGCCCTCGCCCTCGCGCACCAGGCGGCGCATCAGCGCGGTGGAGGTGGTCTCGATGACCGGCGAGGCGCGCAGGCCCGAGCGTTCGAAGGCGGCGTCGATGATCGGCCGGATCGACAGCGAGGGCGCGGGCAACAGCAGCGGATGGCCCACGCACTCGGCCAGCACGGTGCTCGCATGGGCCGTGAGCGCATGGCCGGGCGGCACCACCGCGCCGATCGGCCACTCACTGGCGAACAGCGTGCGAAAACCTGCGGTGGCGGGCACGTCGTAGGCCAGCGCGAGGTCGGCATCGCCTTCGCGCACGCCGTGCAGCACGGCCGCGATCGGCAGGCCCAGCAGCTTGAGCTGGATGCCGGGATGGGCCGCGCGAAAGCGCCGCACCACGCCCGGCAGGAAGGCGTCGGCGAGCCCGGCGGTGGTGGCCAGCGTGACCTCGCCCTGGCGCAGCCCGCGCATGGCCTCGATGCGCTGGCGCACCCCGTCGAACTCGCGCAGCGTGCCGCGCGCATGCGCCAGCACCAGCTCGCCCACCGGCGTGAGCTTGAGCGTGTTGTGGATGCGCTCGAACAGCGGCGCGCCCAGCTCCTCCTCGAGGTTGAGGATCTGCCGGTTGATCGCGGTCGGCACCACGTGCAGCTGCGCGGCCGCCTTGCGGATCGAACCCGCGCGAACCACCTCGACGAAGTACCGGACCACCTTGGCGTGCATGACATCTCCCGCGCCACCGTGGGCGCGGGGGGATCATGCATGCGGGCTCAGAGGTCGGGCAAGCCCAGCGCGGGATCGCTGACCGAATGCTTGCCGGTCTCGACGCGGCCGGCGAAGCGGCGGTAGTAGGCCGGATCGGCATCGCAGGTGACGGCGAAGTCGTACCACTGTCCGCTGGCCGCGAGCTCCCAGTGCAGCTCGGCCTTGGCGCCGCCCGCGACGGTCGCGCTCCATGGGCCGTCGTCGCGGTAAGCCTTGGCGCGCACGCTGAACTTCGCCGCGGCCTGGCCGCCGTTCATCATCTCGAGGTAGACGTTGCCGTTGGCGATGTCGTAGCACACGCGCAGCTCGGGCACGGCCGCGCCGCCGGCGCGCAATGCGTTGAGGTCGCCCTGGAAATGGCGGTGGTAGCCGTTGGGGCCGAGCACCCAGAGGTCGTAGCGGCCGGCGTTGTCGGCGGTCGCGTTCCAGCGGTCGTCGAGCGACTTGCCGGCTTCGACCATGTAGCGGCGCGGCAGGCGGTCGAGGTTGAGCCGGTCGTAGACATGGAACACGGCGGCCGCGTTGCCGGTGTTGGCGAACAGCAGCTGCAGCGTGCCGCCGGCCGCGTCGGCCCTGGCGCTGGTGTGCAGCTCGTAGGGCAGCGCGCGCGAGGGCCGCGTGCCGGTGGCCTGGCGCGGCAGCAGGCCGTTGGCCGGCGGCGTGACCTGCGGCAGCGCCTGCTGCGCGGCGCGCAGCTGGTCGGCCTCGGCCTTGGTGCGGCGGCCCGCGAGCGTGGGCAGCGCCTCGCCGTTGGGATTGGCGAAGTTGAAGGCGCTCGTGAGGTCGCCGTTGACCGCGCGGCGGAACGGGCCGATGTTGCTTTCCTTCACGCCGAAGCGGGCCTCGACGAAACGCAGCACCGAGGTGTGGTCGAAGGTCTGCGAGTTGACCCAGCCGCCGCGGCTCCAGGGCGAGATCACGTACATCGGCACGCGCATGCCGGGGCCGTAGACGTTGCCGTCGGGCGTGGGCTGCGACTGCGTCATGCCCGGCGGCTTGGGATGGTTGAAGTACTCGAAGCTCAGGTCCGCATCGGACATCGTGGTCTTGCCCGCGAAGGCCTTCACCGAGGGGTCGGCCGATGCGATGGGCGAGGGCGCCGAGGCCGAGGGCACATGGTCGAAGTAGCCGTCGTTCTCGTCGAAGTTCACGAACAGCACGGTCTTGCTCCAGACCTCGGGCACGGCGGTGAGCGCCTCCAGCACCTGCTGGATGTACCACGCGCCCTGCACCGGGCTCGAGGGGCCGGGGTGCTCGGAGTAGACGTCGGGCGGGATCACCCACGACACCGCCGGCAGCCGGCCGGCCTTCACGTCGGCGCGGAAGGCATCCATGATCGCGCCCGCGTCGAAGGCCGCCTGATCGGCCACCGGCAGCGTGTTGGCCGTGCCCTTGTAAAGCGGGTTGCCGGCGTCGTCGCCGGGCGCGTAGGCCGGCGACGCGCCCTGCGGCAGCGAGGTGCTGACCGGCTTGGCCGAGGCCTCGTTGGCCTTGCGGAAGTTCTTGAAGCCCAGCAGCGGATTGCAGCCGTAGTTGTTCGGGATGTTCTGGTAGACCATCCAGCTCACGCCCGCGTCCTGCAGGCGCTCGGCATAGGTCTTCCATTCGTAGCCCTCGGTCGAGGGACCGGTCGAGCTCCAGGCATTGACGTTGTTCACGTAGGCCACGTTGCCGCCGGTGGGGCCGTTGGTGCCGGTCCAGTGGAACGAGCGGTTGGCGTGCGTGCCGGTGTGCATCGCGCAGTGGTAGTCGTCGCAGATCGTGAAGGCGTTGGCCAGCGCGAACTGGAACGGCAGCTCGGCCTCGGCGAGGTAGCCCATCGACTGCACGTAGGGCGCGGTGCTGCTGACCTTCTTGTAGCGCGGCCACTGGTAGAGGCGGCCGCCATCCCAGGCGTTGTGCGAGTCGACCCAGGTGTGCGGCGTGCTGCTCACGCGCTGCGCGTTGCCTTTGCTGCCGTCGAGGTGATAGGGCAGCACCACCTTGCCGTTCTCGTCGAGCTGCTGCCACACGTTGAGCCCGTTGGGCAGCGGGATCGGGAAGCGGTCGCCGAAGCCGCGCACGCCCTGCAGCGTGCCGAAGTAGTGGTCGAACGAACGGTTCTCCTGCATCAGGATCACGATGTGCTCGACGTCCTGGATGGTGCCGGTCTTGTTGTTGGCGGGAATCGCGAGCGCGCGGCGGATGGCCGGCGGAAAGGCCGAGAGCGCGAGCGCGGCGGCGCCGGTGGTGGCGGTGCCGGTGAGGAATTTGCGGCGTGAGGTCATGGTCTTGTCGTGTTGTTTTTCGGGCCGTTGTATCAGGGCGCGCAGCGCATCACGGGCTGCGTGGTGGCGGGCGGGTTCTGCGTGCCGCCGTCGCCCGGGTTGCCCGTGCCGGGCAGTCCGCCGAAGCCGCCGCCGCTGCCGCCACCGCAGGCGGCGAGGGTGCAGGCCAGGATCAGCGCCGGCAGCAGCCGTGCGCGCGAGAAGAAGAGATGCATGGGAAATCCTCGCAGGTGTGTTTTCTTGTGAAGAGGCGACGAGGAGCGCGCCGCCACTGCCACGGTAGGAAGCGGCAATGACAGTCGAGTGAAGAACGAGGCCCAGGTGTAAGCGCGCGTTGCGCCTGCGCGCGCGATGAATACCAAAGCCGGACAGGCAGCGCGCGAAGGGCTCGCGCGTACCGTGTCCGGCTTGGTGGGAAGGCTGCGGGAGCGGGTCCCGAAAGCCTTCAGCGATGCATGCGCCTCAGAGGTCGGCCATGCCCATCGCGGGATCGCTGACCGAGTGCTTGCCGGTCTCGACGCGGCCCGCGAAGCGGCGCGCGAAGATCGGATCGGCATCGCAGCTCACGGCGAAGTCGTACCAGGCGCCGCTCGACGAAAGATCCCAATGCAGCTCGGCCTTGGCGCCGGGCTGCACGGTCGCGGTCCAGGGGCCGTCGTCGCGGTAGGCCTTGGCACGCACCGTGAACTTCGTGGCCTTCTTGCCGCCGTTGAGCAGCTCGAGGTAGACGTTGCCGTTGGCGATGTCGTAGCACACGCGGACTTCGGGGGCGGCCGCGTCGCTCGCGCGCAGGCTGCCGAGGTCGCCCTTGAAGTGGCGGTGGTAGCCGTTCGGGCCGAGCACCCACAGGTCGTAGAAGCCGCTGTTGTCGCGTCCCGCCATCCAGGTGTCGTCGAGCGTCTTGCCGGCCTCGACCATGTAGCGGCGCGGCAGGCGCGCGAGGTTGAGCTTGTCGTAGACGTGGAACACCGCGGCCGCCTTGCCGGTGTTCGCGAACAGCAGCTGCACCGTGCCGTCGAGCGGTGCCGTGCGCGCGCTGGTGTGCAGCTCGTAGGGCAGGGCACGCGAAGGCCGCGTGCCGGTGGTCTGGCGCGGCAGCTGCGGATCGAGCGGCAGCGGCACCTGCGACAGCGCCTCCTGGTTGCGCCGGATCTGGTCGACCTCGGCACGGGTGGCGCGGCCGGTCAGCGTGGGCAGTGCCTCGCCGTTGGGGTTCGCGAAGTTGAAGGCGCTCGTGAGGTCGCCGCACACCGCGCGCCGGAAGGCGCTGATGTTGGGCTCCTGCACGCCGAAGCGGGTTTCGAGGAAGCGCAGCACCGAGGTGTGGTCGAAGGCCTGCGAGCTGACCCAGCCGCCGCGGCTCCACGGCGAGATCACGTACAGCGGCACGCGCGGGCCCGGGCCGTAGACGCGGCCGTCGGCCTTGGGCTGGCCGCCGCTGCCCAGCGGCGCGGCATGCGTGAAGTACTCGGGACCCATCGCCGAGTCCGACAGCGTGGTCTTGCCCGCGTAGCTGCCGTCGCCGTTGGGCGAAGGCGCCGAGGGCGAGGGCAGGTGGTCGAAGTAGCCGTCGTTCTCGTCGAAGTTGATCAGCAGCACGGTCTTGCTCCACACCTCGGGCACGGCAGTGAGCGCGTCCAGCACCTCCTGCAGGAACCAGGCGCCCTGGATCGGGCTCGAGGGACCGGGATGCTCGCAGTAGATCGACGGCGCGTTCATCCAGCAGACCTGCGGCAGCTTGCCTTCGCGGATGTCGCGCTTGAACGCGTCGAGGTAGTCCTCGGGCTTCGTGCCGGGCAGCGTGTTGGCCACGCCCTTGTAGAGCGGGCTCTTCGCATCGTCGGTGGCGCGATCGTAGGCCTTGTAGGGCAGTGCCTGGCCGGTGTCGGCATAGGGCTTGTTGGGCTCGCCGCCGCTGGAGACCGGGTAGCCCGAGTCGATGTTGGCCTTGCGGAACTGGCGGAACGCGCCGAGCATGTTGTCGCCCCATTCGTCGGGCATGTTCTGGTAGCTGATCCAGCGCACGCCTGCATCTTCCAGGCGCTCCGCGTAGGTCTTCCAGGTGTAGCCCACGCCCAGCGAGCCGGGCCGGCCGTCGATCCAGTCCCATTCGTTGCGAACGAAGGCGGTGTTGGTCGCGGTCGGACCGTTGGTGCCCGTCAGGTGGAAGGAGCGGTTGGCGTCGGTGCCGGTGTGCATCGCGCAGTGGTAGGCATCGCAGATCGTGAAGGCATTGGCCAGCGCGAACTGGAACGGGATCTCCGTCGCCTTGTGATAGCCCATGGCCTTGCTGGTCTTGTAGCGCGCCCACTGGTACATGCGCCCGCCGTCCCAGGCGTTCTGGCTGTCGGCCCAGTCGTGCGGCGTGCCGCCGTCGCGCTGCGCATTGCCCTTCGAGCTGTCGAGGTGGTAGGGCAGGATGGCCTTGCCGCTGGCATCGCTCTGCTGCCAGACGTTCATGCCCTTGGGCAGCGGGATGGTGAAGCGGTCGCCGAAGCCACGCACGCCGGCGAGCGTGCCGAAGTAGTGGTCGAACGATCGGTTCTCCTGCATCAGGATGACGACGTGCTCGACGTCCTGGATGGTGCCGGTCTTGTTGTTGGCGGGGATCGCGAGGGCGCGGCGGATGCTCGGCGGGAAGGCCGAGAGCGCGAGCGCGGCGGCGCCGGTGGTGGCGCTGCCGGTGAGGAACTTGCGGCGTGCGTTGTCGGTCATGGTGCGTGCCTCCTTCACAGATCGCCCAGGCCCATGGCCGGATCGCTGACCGAATGCTTGCCGGTCTCCACGCGGCCCGCGAAGCGGCGCTGCCAGCTCGCGTCGGCATCGCAGCTCACGACGAAGTCGTACCAGGCGCCGCTCGACGAGAGATCCCAATGCAGCTCGGCCTTGGCGCCGCCCGCGACGGTCGCGCTCCACGGGCCGTCGTCGCGGTAGGCCTTGGCACGCACCGTGAATTTCGCGGCGGCCTGGCCGGCGTTGAGCATCTCGAGGTAGACGTTGCCGTTGGCGATGTCGTAGCACACGCGCACCTCGGGGATGGCGGTGCCGCCGGCGCGCAGCCGGCTCAGGTCGCCCTTGAAGTGGCGGTGGTAGCCGTTCGGCCCGAGCACCCAGAGGTCGTAGAACCCGCTGTCGTCGCTGACCGCGTTCCAGGCGTCGTCGAGCGTCTTGCCCGGCTCCACCATGAAGCGGCGCGGCAGGCGGTCGAGGTGCAGCCGGTCGTAGACGTGGAACACGGCGGCCGCCTTGCCGGTGTTGGCGAAGATCAGCCGCACGCTGCCGCCGATCGCATCGCTGCGCGCGCTGGTGTGCAGCTCGTAGGGCAGGGCGCGCGAGGGCCGCGTGCCGGTGGCCTGGCGTGGCAGCTGCGGGTCGAGCGGCAGCGGCACCTGGGGCAGCTTCTCCTGGTCGTTACGCAACTGAGTGGCCGCGTTGCGCGTGGTGCGGCCCGCGAGCGTGGGCAGCGTCTCGTTGTTCGGGTTCGCGAAGTTGAAGGCGCTCGTGAGGTCGCCGCACACCGCGCGCCGGAAGGCGCTGATGTTGGTCTCCTTCACGCCGAAGCGCGCCTCGATGAAGCGCAGCACCGAAGTGTGGTCGAAGGCCTGCGAATTGACCCAGCCGCCGCGGCTCCAGGGCGACACCACGTACATCGGCACGCGCACGCCGGGGCCGTAGACGCGGCCGTCGGGCGCGGGCTGGCCGGTGGTGCCCGGTGGCTTCGGATGGTTGAAGTACTCGGGCTTGAGCGCGTCGAGCGGCAGCGTGGTCTTGCCCGCGGGCGTGCCGTCGGGATTGATCGAGGGCGCGGCGGGCGAAGGGTAGTGGTCGAAGTAGCCGTCGTTCTCGTCGAAGTTGATGAGCAGCACGGTCTTGCTCCACACCTCGGGCACGGCGGTCAGCGCATCGAGCGTTTCCTGGATGTACCAGCCGCCCTGCACCGGGCTCGACGGTCCGGGATGCTCGGAGTAGGTGGCCGGCGCGACGATCCACGACACCTGCGGCAGCTTGCCGTTCTTGATGTCCTGGCGGAACTGCTCGAGGAAGCCGCCGTCACCCATGGTGTTGGCGATGCCCTTGTAGAGCGGGTTGCGCGCGTCGTCGCTCGCCGGGTCGTAGACCGGCGAGGGGCCGTCGTTGCTGACCGGCTTGCCCGAGGCCTCGTTGGCCAGGCGGTACTGCTTGAAGCCCGCGAGCGGGTTGTCGCCGAAGTTCTCCGGCATGTTCTGGTAGACGATCCAGCTGACCTTGGCCTCCTGTAGGCGCTCGGGATAGGTCTTCCACTCATAGCCCTTGGCCGAGCTGTCGATCGAGTCCCACTCGTTGTTGACCGTGGCCACGCCCGCGCCGGTCGGGCCGTTGGTGCCGGTCCAGTGGAACATGCGGTTCGAGTTGGTGCCGGTGTGCATGCTGCAGTGGTACTCGTCGCACAGCGTGAAGGCGTTGGCGAGCGCGAACTGGTAGGGCACCTCGGCTTCCTTGAAGTAGCCCATCGCCGCGTTGGTCTTGTAGCGCGCCCACTGGTAGGTGCGCCCGCCGTCCCAGGCGTTCTGGCCGTCGCTCCACGAATGCGGCGTGCCGCTCACGCGCTGGGCGTTGCCCTTGGTGCTGTCGAGGTGGTAGGGCAGGATGGCCGTGCCGCTAGCGTCGCTCTGCTGCCAGACGTTCATGCCCTTGGGCAGCGGGATGGTGAAGCGGTCGCCGAAACCGCGCACGCCCATCAGGGTGCCGAAGTAGTGGTCGAACGAGCGGTTCTCCTGCATCAGGATCACGATGTGCTCGACGTCCTGGAGGGTTCCGGTCTTGTTGTTGGCGGGGATCGCGAGGGCGCGGCGGATGCTCGGCGGGAAGGCCGAGAGCGCGAGCGCGGCGGCGCCGGTGGTGGCGGTGCCGGTGAGGAATTTGCGGCGTGAGTTGGCGGTCATCGTGGTGGCGTCCTGGGCATTCTTTCGGTGCGCAAAGGAGCGGACGCTCAGGGCGCGCAGCGCTTCACCGGCTCGGTGGCGGCCGGCGGGTTCGTGCCGCCGCCGGGGTTGCCGGCGCCGGGCAGGCCGATGAAGCCGCCGCCGCCGTCGCCGCCGCCGCAGGCGGACAGCAGGCAGGCCAACAGAAGGGCGGGCGCGAAGCGAAGCAGGTGAAGGGAACGTGGGGCTTGCATGGTGATCCTCTCTCTCGGGTCGTTGTGTGTGGGGGAAGGGGTGCGATGGGGCTCAGGGCTCGAGCGTGGACAGCGGCTGGCCCGACTTGAAGATGCTCGTGAGCTCGTCGGCCGTGAGCGCGCGGTTCCAGATCGCGAACTCGTTGAAGTCGAGCGGGCCGCGCGGCGAGCTGGTCCAGCGCTTGTAGTACTGGCCGGTGCCGTCCTCGTTGAGGCTCAGGCCGTTCTTCAGGCCGCCGAGCTGGGCCACGATGTCGGCGGTCATGTCGGCGCTGCCGGTCTGCAGCGCGCGCGCGGCGTCGAACAGGAAGCCGGTCATCTTGAGGTTGGCCTTGTCGATCACGACCGCCACGTAGGCCCACTGGCCGGCGCTCAGGCGGTAGCCGTTGCTGTCGGCGCGGTCGCCGCCCTTGCCGACGTTGAAGCGCAGCTCGCAGCCATCGAACAGACCGATCGCGAGGCCGGCGTTGCTGCCGCTGTCGTAGTTCTTGTTGGCGATCACCGAGGCGCCGTCGCCCGCACCCACGCTGCAGGTCGCGTCGGTGCGCAGCCAGAAGCCGATGGTGTAGGCCGTGACCGAGGGCGCGGTCGCCACGTCGGTGGTCTGCAGCAGGCGGTAGCCGGCGGTGCCCTCGGCGGTCTTCACGCTGCTGTCCACGCGCAAGGCCTTGGCCTTGTACGGGGCCTTGAAGCCGTCGTCCGTCAGGCTGCCGCCGTCGGCGCCGGCGGCCCAGGGCGCGAGCGTGGAGGCGCTCTTGCGGTCGGCGGGCGGCAGCGCGTCGAGCGGGTAGTAGTTGACCAGGCCGTTGCGCAGCGTGGGCGCGAGCGTGGCGGGCTTCACGTAGGTGACGCGCGCCGGCAGCGCGAGGCTCGCATCGCCCGCGACCACGGTGTAGTCGAAGGCCAGGATGCCGTCGCTGGCTGCTTCCACGGGGTCGTTGTAGGCGGTGGCACCGGCCGCGAGCGTGGCGACCAGCTTGCCGTCGCGCAGCACCTTCACCGGCACGTTCGCGTTGCCCGCGAGCGTCCACGAGAGATCGACGCTGGTCTTGTCGGCGCCGGTCTTCGCCAGCAGGCCGCGCAATGCGGTGGCGGCCTGCAGCGGCTGGCCGTTGAAGCGGTAGGCCTCGGCCGCGGGCAGCGCGCCGAGGTGGCGCAGCACGGTCGGTGCGATGTCGGTCGCGGCGGCCAGCTTCGTCAGCGTGGCGACGTCGGTGGGCGCGGCCTCGCCGGTGGCGGGCAGCGCGGCCAGCGTCTTGTTGCTCGCGACGAAGATCGTCTTGGTCTGCGCGCTCTGCGTGCCGGTCGCGTTGCCGAAGGCATCGAGGCCGTTCGGGGTGGTGAGCACCACGAGCCAATCCTCCTTCGCATCGTTGGCGCTGCGCCGCGCGATGCGCGCGAGCAGCTGGCCGACCGCGGCGGCGGTGTCGGACACGGCGCGCTGGTAGGCCTCGCCGCGCAGGCCGGAGGGCGCCGCGGCGGCGGGCGCGCCGTACTGCGCCACCAGCAGGTCGTAGCCCTGGTCGATGAGCTGCCCGGTGCGTTCGGTCACGCAGGCGTCGGCGCCCGCGCAGTCGACGGTGGCATCGAGCGTGCCGCTCTCGTTCGCGAGCAGCGACCGGTAGTTGGCGCCGGCCGTCACCGAGGCGGTGAGGTAGCCGGCGTCCTTCTTCTGCTTCGCGAGCGCGAACACCGAGGGCGCGAGCTTGGCGTCGATGCGCTGGTCGGCCGTGTCCCACTGCACCGAGTGGCGCTGCGCCCAGGTGCCGGTCACGAGCGTGGCCCAGCCGGGGCTCGCGGTGGTGCGCTGCTCGGTGAGCGCGCCATTGGCGCCGCCGGTCCAGGCCGGCGCGAGCTTCAGGCCCTGCAGCGCGGGCACCTTGTTCTGCGCCATCGCATCGCGCAGCGCGGCGTGGGTGAGGCCGTCGACCTGCACCACCAGGGCCTTGGGACCGCTCTTGGCCTGGTTGGTGGTGGGCGGGTTGGTGCCGCCGCCGTCGCCGGCCGGCGGAGCGACCGGCGGGAACACCACGCCTCCACCGCCACCGCCGCCGCATGCGGCGAGTGCCGTGGCCGCTGCCAGCGGCAGCAGCCAGCGGGCCGTGGCACGGGATCGGGAAACGGAAAGCGGATGAAGTTTCGGACGCATCGTGGAACCATGGAATGGAGAGGGAGCAAGGGGCCGGTGACAGTCGGCCCGAGGCAAAAAAAAGTGCCCGAAGGGCACGTGTGCGGACGCCGCGAAGATTAGGGAGAACCCGTGACGCAGCAGTGAACTGCGCATGACAAAGCGAAGGCATGCGCGTGACAACGCGCCGCCCGTTACTGCGAAAGAATGAAGTCGGAGGTGGCCGATGCGCTCGGCCCGGCGCCGCGTGTCGAGGCGGCGCTCGTGCCTATCGCGAGCGCGGCTTCGGCGAGCGCGGCTTCGCGGGCTTCGCCGCGCGTTGCTTCGCTGGCGCCTTCGCGGTCTTCGGCGCCGCCTTCACCGCTTCTTGCGCCGGCTCGTTGCTGATCCCGCTCGACACATGCCCCGCCGGCACATGCCGTGCCGCCGCATCGACATGGCCGGTCTGGTCGTCGAAGAAGAAGTCGGGCTCGAACTCGCGCAGGAACTCGCCCTTGGGCAGGCCGCCGAGGAACATGGCCTCGTCGACGCGGATGTTCCAGTTCATCAGCGTGCGGATGGCGCGCTCGTGCGCGGGTGCGCTGCGCGCCGTGACCAGCGCGGTGCGGATACGCATCTGCGCATTGCCCGCCATCTGCAGCCGGTGCAGCGCGGCCAGCAGCGGCTTGAACGGGCCGCCGGGCAGCGGCAGGTCGACCTTGCTCGCCTCGTGCGCCTGGAAGGCATCGAGGCCCTCGGCCTGGAACACGCGCTCGGCCTCGTCGCTGAACAGCACGGCGTCGCCGTCGAAGGCGATGCGCACCTCGTTGGGCCAGGCATCGCCGGCCTTCACCGATTCGACCAGCACGCGCGCGGCCGGAAAGCCCGCGCCCAGCGCCTCGCGCACGTCCTGCGCATTGACCGACAGGAACAGGTGCGCGCGCAGCGCGCGCAAATAGCCGAAGGGTGGGCGGCCCTGGGTGAACACGCCGCGCTGCAGCTTGATGTCGGCCGCGGCGCTGGAGCGGAAGATGCGCATGCCCGAGACCGGGTCGTTGCGCGAGAGGATCACGACCTCGACGCGCTGCACGCCGTCGTCGTTGAAGCGCAGCAGCTTGCGGATCAGCGAATAGGCGATGCCGGGCGCGGCCGGCACGTCGAGCCGGTCGAGCTGCAGCTTCATGTAGCCGGTGTCGTCGCCCGACTCGAAGATCTTGTTCTCTTCTTCGAGGTTGAACAGGGCGCGCGAGGAGATCGCGACCACGAGCTTGTCTTCGAGGGTGACGGGCATGGCGTGCGGTTGTGCGGTCAGGAGTCGTCGCGGCCATCGTCGGCCGCATCGAACGAGAAGTAGAGCGTATCCGACCAGTGGCCCAGGCCGAGCTCGCGGATCGGTGCCTCGACCACCTGCTGCGCGGGCGGCAGCAGGCGCTGCCAGAAGGTCCTGGGGCGCGGCGCGAGCGCGGCGAGCGTGCGCTCGATCTCGGCATCGAGATCGGCCAGGCCCTGGCGCAGCTTCTCGACCTCGCCGGCCACGGGTGCGTCGCCCATGCTCAGCACCTCGGCCGGCTCGAGCACGAACCACTCGTCGGGCCGCGTGTGTTCGGCCAGGAAGCGCAGCGCGTCCTCGCGCATCGGCGAGATCGCGGGATGGTCGATGCGCGCGAGGAAGGCGGTCAGGCGCGCGATGCCCGGGCCGCAACGCCCGGCCAGCGCGAGCGGCTCGGGCTCGTTCCAGATCGCCGAACGGCAGGGCCGGGTCTCGCACGACACCAGCAGGCGGAACACCAGCGGCACGTCGTACGCGTATTCGGAGATGCCGCGCAGCGCGGACGGGCGGGCGCCCGCGTCCGGCAGGGCGGCGCTGGCGTAGAGGTAGCTTCGATTGGCCATCGGCGTGTTCCTTGCCCGCGGCCGAACCGCGGGCGCTACTTCACGAACTGGTTGAGCTGGATGATCGGCAGCATCACGGCCAGCACGATCAGCATCACCACGCCACCCATCGCCACGATCAGCAGCGGCTCGAGGATGGTCGCCAGGTGCATGGCGCGGCGCTGCACTTCGGCGCCGAGCTGGTTGGAGGCGCGCTGCAGCATCAGCGGCAGCGTGCCGGTCTGTTCGCCGAGCCGCGCGAACATCGACACCAGGCCCGGAAAGCGCTTCTTCTGCGCCAGCGCCGAGGCCAGCGGCGCGCCCTCGCGCACCAGCACCAGCGCATCGAGCGCGTCGGCGCGCATGGCGCGGTTGCTCAGGGTCTCGGCGGCCGCCTGCAGCGCGCGCAGGATCGGCACGCCGGCGGTGGCCAGCATGGCGAGCGTGCTCGCGAAGCGCGCCGCGTTGTAGCCGCGCGCGAGCTTGCCCACCAGCGGCAGCTTGAGCCAGGCGGCGTCGAACTTGAGGCGGAAGGCTTCCTGCGCCAGCGCCAGCCGCGCGCCGACGGCGGACAGCAGCACGATGCCGAGCATCCACCAGCCGTAGTTGCGCACGGCGGCGCTGAGGCCCAGCATCACGGTGGTGAGGAAGGGCAGCGAGCGCTTGGTGCCCGCGAACACCTGGGCCACCTGCGGCACCACGTAGCTCACGAGGAAGATCACGATCACGATCGCCACCAGCGTGACGATGGCCGGATAGAGCGCCGCGCCGACCAGCTTCTGCTGCAGCGCCTGGCGTTCCTCGAGGTCGTCGGCCAGACGGTCGAGCACCAGGCCGAGGTTGCCGCTCTGCTCGCCGGCGCCGATCACGGCGGTGTAGATCGGCGAGAACTCGCGCGAGTGCGCCGACAGCGCGCGCGCGAACGGCGAGCCGGCGTTGACCTCGGCGCGCAGCGAGGCCACGAGGTTGCGTTGCTGTTCCGATTCGGCCTCGTCGGTCAGCGCCGTGAGGGCGCGCTCGAGCGGCAGGCCCGAGGACACCAGGCCCGCGAGCTGGCGCGTCCAGACCGCGAGACCGGTGGAATTGAAGACCCGCTTGCCGCCGCCGAGCCAGCGCGACAGGCCGCTGCGCTGGCCGGTGCCGTTGACGTGGTCGCTGCCGACCGGCTTGACCGACAGCGGGATCAGCGCCTGGGCGCGCAGCATGCTGCGCGCGCTGCGCGCGGTGTCGGCCTCCAGCACGCCTTCGCGCGACTGGCCGGCGGCATCGATGGCTTCGAAGGAATAGGCGGGCATGGCGGAACCGGTGCTGCGCTAGTCGCGCGTGACGCGCAGCAGCTCGGCGCGCGAGGTGATGCCGGCCTGCACCAGCCGCTCGCCGTCCTCGCGCATCAGGCGCAGGCCGCCGCGCGCGCCGGCCTTGAGCAGTTCGCTCTCGGCCGCCTTGCTGTGGATCAGGCCCTGGATGGTCTCGTCGGCCACCAGCAGCTCGAAGATGCCGGTGCGGCCCTGGTAGCCGGTCTGGCCGCAGGCCTCGCAGCCGGCCCCGCCGCAGCTGGTGCAGACCTTGCGCACCAGCCGCTGCGCCAGCACGCCCAGCAGCGAGGAGCTCAGCAGGAAGGGCTCGACGCCCATGTCGGTGAGACGCGTGACCGCGCTGACCGAGTCGTTGGTGTGCAGCGTGGCCAGCACCAGGTGGCCGGTGAGCGAGGCCTGGATCGCGATCTGCGCGGTCTCGAAGTCGCGGATTTCGCCGATCATGATCACGTCCGGGTCCTGCCGCAGGATGGCGCGCAGGGCCTTGGCGAAGGTGAGTTCGATCTTGGCGTTGATCTGGGTCTGGCCCACGCCCGGCAGCTCGTACTCGATCGGGTCTTCCACCGTCATGATGTTGCTGCGGCTCGCGTCGAGCCGGGCCAGCGCGGCATACAGCGTGGTGGTCTTGCCCGAGCCGGTGGGACCGGTCACGAGGATGATGCCGTGCGGCTGCGTGATCAGCTTCTCGAAGCGCTCCAGCGTGTCGCCCAGCATGCCCACCGATTCGAGCGTGAGCTTCGACTCGCTCTTGTCGAGCAGCCGCAGCACGGCGCGTTCGCCGTGCGCGCTCGGCAAGGTCGACACCCGCACGTCGACCGCGCGCGTGCCGATGCGCAGCGAGATGCGTCCGTCCTGCGGCAGCCGCTTCTCGGAGATGTCGAGGTCGGCCATGATCTTCAGGCGCGAGATCAGCGCGGCATGCAGCGCGCGGTTGGGCTGCACCACCTCGCGCAGCGTGCCGTCGATGCGAAAGCGCACCGACGACGTGCGCTCGTAGGGCTCGATGTGGATGTCGCTGGCGCCGTCGCGCGCGGCCTGCGTGAGCAGCGCGTTGAGCATGCGGATGATGGGCGCGTCGCCCGCGCTCTCCAAGAGGTCCTCGACCGCCGGCAGCTCCTGCATCATGCGCGAGAGGTCGGCATCGCTCTGCACCTCGCTGACCACCGCGGCGGCGCTCGATTCGCCCTGCGCGTAGGCGGCGCTGATGCGCTGCGCGAGCGGGCCGTCGGCCAGCACCTCGAAGGAACGCACGCCGTACTTGCGCGCGACCTCGCCGACGGCGCTGCGCGCGGGGTGGCTCGACATCCACAGCGTGTAGCGGCCGTCGTCGGCTTCCTCGAGCAGCAGTTGCTGGCTGCGGGCGAAGGCGTAGGGCAGGGGATAGCGCATGGGGCGGGTCGGCGGGGCGTGGTCGGTGCGGGTTTCGAGCGGGGCGGGCGTGCGGCCTTCGGGCCTCAGGGCATTTCGCGCTGGGTGGCCGGGTCGGCGGTGGGCGGCAGGGCGCCGCGCAACGGGCTGGCCGGCAGCTTGCGGTTGTCGGGCGCGGGGATCGGCGGCGGGATGAGCTGCGTGCCTTCCTCGCGCAGGCTGCCCGAGGGAGCGCGCGGCGCGCGCGTCAGCGGCGTGTCGGGCAGGATCGGCGCGGCATCGACCTTGTTGAGCATCGGGTTGCCGGTATCGGGCTGGGCCTGGACCTGCAGCGCGCGGATCTGGTCGTAACGATCGAAGGCGAAGGCCTCGGTGGAGGCGGCGTCGCGCATCACGACCGGGCGCAGGAACATCATCAGGTTGTTCTTCTCGCGCGAGCGGGTCTCGTTCTTGAACAGGTTGCCCACGACCGGGATGTCGCCGGCCAGCGGCACCTTCTCGATCTTGTTGCCGTAGTTGTCGGACAGCAGGCCGCCCAGCATGACGAGGCCGCCGTCTTCCACCAGCACGCTCGATTCGAGCGAGCGCTTGTTGGTGGTGGGGCCGTTCGGGTCGGTCTGGCTGCCGGGCAGCACGGTCGAGATCTCCTGGAAGATCGTCATCTTCACCGTGCCGTTCTCGTTGATGGTCGGGCGCACGCGCAGCGTGAGGCCGACGTCCTTGCGTTCGACGGTGGTGAAGGGGTTGAGGCCGCCGGTGGTGGGGTTCGAGTAGGAACCGGTCGGGAAGGGCACGTTCTGGCCGATCACGATCTTGGCTTCCTCGTTGTCCAGCGTCAGCAGGTTCGGCGTGGACAGCACGTTGGTGTCGTTGTCGCTGGCGAAGAAGTTGGCGATGGCGCCCAGCACGTAGTGGCCGCCGATCTTGCCGCCGATGCCGATGTTGAAGCCCTGCGGCAGCGAGATGCCCTGCGGGTTGCGCGTGGCGATCGCCGTCGTGAGCGCCAGCAGGTTGGTGCCGGTCAGGCTCGAGTTGGTGCCGAGCACCGCGTTGTTGCCGAGCGCGCTCTGCCATTGCACGCCGAACTGCGCGGCCTTGGTCGCGTTCACTTCGACGACCAGCGCCTCGATCATGACCTGGGCACGGCGGCCGTCGAGCTTGTCGATCACGGCGCGCATCTGGCGGTACTGCGGCTCGGGCGCCGTGATGATCAGCGAGTTGGTCGACGGGTCGGCCTGGATCTGGCCGCCGGTGGAGGGCTGGTTGGCGTTGTTCAGCGGCGCGCTCGCCTGCGGGGAACTGCCGCCCTGCGAGTTGCTATTGCCGAAATTGACCGGCATCGCCGCCGACAGGTTGGGTTGCGACTGCGCCGCGGCCGCGCCGGCGGCACCGCCGGCCGCGCCGGGCTGGCCCTGGTTGTTGGTCTGCGCCGCCGCCATGGCCGCGCGCAGCGTGGCCGCGAGCCGCACCGCGTCGGCGTTCTTCAGGTAGACCACGTAGATGTTGCCGGCCGCGCCATTGCTGCTGTCGATGGCGGGGCGGTCGAGCTTGTCGACCAGCGTGCGCACCAGCGCCGCGCGCGCCGGATTGGCCGCGCGCAGGATCAGCGCGTTGCTGCGCGGATCGGCCATCAGCGTGGTGCGGAACGAGGCATCGGTGCCGCCGCCGGCCGCGGCCGCGCCGGGCTGGCCGGTGGCGCCGCCGCCGTCGACCAGGCGCTGGATCAGCGGCACCATGTCGGTGGCGATCGAGTGCTTGAGCGGGATCACGTCGATGTCGGAGGCGTTGGGCACGTCGAGCGCCGCGATGATGCGCGAAAGGCGGCGCATGTTCTCGGCGTAGTCAGTGATCACGAGCGAGTTGTTGCCCGGGTTCACGTTGATGGTGTTGTTCGGCGGGATCAGCGGGCGCAGCACCGGCAGCAGATTGTTCGGCGACTCGTAGTTGAGGCGGAAGATCTGCGTGATGATCTGGTTGCCCGCGACCGAGGCGGTGCCGCCCGTGGTGGTGGTGACGGTGCTGGTCTGCAGCTTGGCGTCGGCCTCGGGCACGATCTTGTAGAGGCCGTCGGCCTCGACCACCGCGAAGCCCTGCAGCCGCAGCGCGGAGGCGAACTGGTTGAAGGCGGCCGAGGGCGGGATCGCGCGGTCGGTCACGAGGTTCATCGTGCCCTTCACGCGCGGATCGACCACCACGTCGCGTCCCGTGACCACCGCCATGGTGCGCGCCACGGCCTCGATGTCGGCGTTGGCGAAGTTCAGCGTGATCGGCTCGCCGCGGCGCGGCGCTTCGCCCTGCGCGAAGGCGGGCACGAGCGCGAGCGGCGCGGCCTGCAGGAAGGTGGCGGCGATCAGCAGCCGGACCGCATGCGCGACCAGGCCACGGGAAGCGCGGGGGAAGGAGGACAGGGGCGTCGTCATGGTCAGGTCAACCCAGGGTGATGATCGAGCGCGCGTTGTCGCGCCGCCCGATGATGTTCAACAAGTTGGAGAGAGCGTCTTCGCTGCCCGGCGCGGCACTGGCCTCGCCGTTGAAGCGGAATGCGGTGCCGTTCCAGCTGCCGCTGCCGTTGAGCTCGAGGCTGCCCTGGCGCGTGCTCAGCAGCAGCGAGGGGCGGTTGCCACCCTCGAGCGCGAGGCGGTAGCTGCCCATCGGCCGCAGGGTCGAGAGGCTGGATGAAACGTCGGTGGCGTCGAGCGTGGCCTGACCCGCGATGCGCAGCACCGGGCCGTCGGTGCGCAGCGAGAAGGCGCGCGTCGAGAGGTCGAGGGTGCCTTCGAGCTTGAGCGTGTTCCAGGGCGCGCCGAGGCCGCTGAGCATGGTGGCGGGCCAGCGCGAGCGGCCATCGCCCCAGTCGATCTGCACGCCACCGGCGCGCGGGCCGGCGCGCAGCTCGAGCGGCTGGGCGGCGCAGCAGGGCAGGTCGAGCGAGGCCGACACGCCGCCCCAGCTCGGGCGCAGGCGCCAGTTGAGCGTGCCGGGCAGCGAGACGGCTTCGCCGCCGCCCGCGCCGCTCGCGAACACCACGGCCGCGGCGCCGTTCCAGACCGTGCCGCGCGGATTGACCAGCAGCAGGCGGCCGTCGCTCCAGCTCGAAAGGCCGGCCGCGAGCCAGCGCGCGGGCGCGAACAGCACCAGCGCGACCAGCGCGCCGACGACGATGCCGAGCACCGCCCAGCGCCAGCCGCGGCGCGGCTTGGGGGAAGACAGCGGGGCGCGCGTCACCATGGCCGGGCGCACCGGTGGAGGGGGCGGCTCATCGCGCGGCCGGCAGCGTCATGACGAGGGTGCCCTCCCAGCGGATCTGCGGCGGCTCGGGGGCCTTGTCGCGCGCGGCGGCCTGCGCCGCGCCGGTGCCCAGGGCCGGTGGCGGGGTGGCGGCGACCGCGCGCGTGAGGTGCGCTTCGCGCGGCACCGCGTGGGCGTTGCCGCGCGCCTGCGCGAGCCATTGCGCGAGCGCATCGGCGGCGGTGGGGCGCAGCGTGACGGTGGCGACGTCGCCGGAGCCGCCGCCACCGGTCATCAGCTGGCCGCTGGCGCCGATGCCCTGGCGCACCGAGGTCTCGAGCGCGCGCAGCGCGTCGTCGCGCGCCAGCCGCGGCTGCGACTGCAGCGCCTTGGCGCGGTTCTGCAGGGTGGCCATCTGCTGCAGCTGCGCGTCGAGCTTGGCATGCTCGGCCGGCGCGGCCCAGAGGGTGCGCAGCGCGGGCGCGAGCGCGATCCACCACAGCAGGGCCAGCGCCACCAGCGAGACGGCGGTGATCACCATGCGGCGCTCGCGCATCGCGAGGACGGCCCAGCGGGCCTTGAGTTCTTCGGTGAATTTCATCGGGTGGCCTCGGCCTGTACCAGCAGCAGATCGCCTTCGGTGCGCACGCCGTAGCCGCGCGGCGCCATCGCGGACGTGAGCTGCGAGACCTCGGAGGGCTGCAGCCCGAGGCCGCGCAGCCGCAACTGGCCGGCCACGTAGTCGATGGCGCTCGGCACGCGGCCCGGCGGCAGGTTGCCGGCGAGCGCGCCGAGCATGGGTTCGAAGTCGCCGCTGGCCACGTCGCCCACGGCGAGCTGCAGCGCGGCGACTTCGCGCTGCATCTGCAGCGGCGCGTCGACCACCAGCTTGACGGTGGGGAAGGTCTGCGTGAGCACGCCCTTGACGGCTTCGCGCTTGGCCTCGAGCGCGCTGCGCTCCTTCCAGGCCCAGGCGTTGAGGCCGATCAGCTGCGTGAGCACCAGCACCACCGCGCCCCAGCGCGCGGCGCGCCATTCGGGCGCGTAGCGCAGGGTCTGAACCACGGAGGCGAATTTCTTGCCGGCGCGCGCGCGGCCCGTGACCGCGAGGTCGAACTGCGCGAGCTCCCAGCGCGAGCGCGCGGCCTGGAGCCAGCGCTGCGGCGCCTGCACGATCGGCACGCGCTGCTCGAGCAGCCGCTCGGCCGCCGCGGCCACGGCCGGTTCGGCCGAGATCACGGCGGTGTCGGCCGGCAGGCCGGCCGAGAGCGCGAGGCCGGCGCCCGCGAGCGGCAGCGAGACCACGCCGTCGGCGTCGCAGACCGTGAGTTGCGGGGCTTCGGGCTCGCCGGTGATCAGCAACTGCGGCGGGCCGTCGGCCGGCTGCGGCGCGAACTCGGGAACGATGCGGGTGACGCGCCGGCCGCTGGCCTCGAGCGCCTGCACCACCGAGCGCAGCCAGATGCGGTTGCAGGCCGCGACCCACACCGGATCGCCGGCGCGCGCCTCGGGTTCGAGCGCGAAGTGCAGCGCCTCGGGGTCGTCGAGCAGGTGTTCCTCGAGCAGGCCGTCGAGCACGGCGCGCAGCTTGGAGGCGCTGCCCATGCTGCCCTTGGGCAGCGTGACGCGGTGCCACGAGAGCGCGGTCGACGGCACGCCGAGCGTGACCTCGCTGCCCGAGGGCAGCAGCGCGAGCAGTGCGCGGCCATGGTCGCGCAGCACGATGCCGTCGTCGCCGGCCTGGGCCCAGTCGTACTCGCCCGCGGCGTCGGCCGGAGGCAGGGGAGCGATGAGCAGCAGCGGGGTCATGGGGGTGTGGGGAAAAGCCGGTGATTGTAGGTGGGCGTCTTACAAAGGCGCACTACGTTTTTCATAGCGTACCTGACAGATATGACGGGCGTTGGAAGGCTTTTATGCTCGGAAAAATGTAACGGGCCTCAGGGTTTGACCGAGGTGTAGGTGGCGCCGGTGCCACGCGTGCGCCAGATGGTCTTGACGGTGACGCCGTCGCGCTGCAGCAGCGAGCGCTCGTCGACCCAGGTGCGGTCGATGCGCAGGCGGCCATAGACCTCGAAGAATTGCGTGCCGACGCTGTGCTGCTCGGCGTTGAACAGGATGCCGTCGGGCAGGCCGGCATTGGCGGCCGCGATGTCCTTGAAGTACGAGCGCGTGCGCCGCTCCACGAGCTGGCGCGCATCGGCGATGGTGAGCCGGGGCAGGCTGGCGGCGAGGACTTCGGCACTGGCGGTGTTGACGTTGATCGGCGTGCGGATCGGCAGCACCGTGACGTAGGGTTCGAGCGCCGCCGCGGTCGAGGGCGAGAGGCCGAGCCACACGAGCTGCGACACCTCCTGCGGCATCAGCGGCGCGCTGGCGCCGTCGTCGGCCGGCGCGCCGGCGGAGGCATCGGTGGTGGTGGCCAGCGTGCGCGCCAGCGAGGCGGTCATCGCGCTGAGCTCGGCGCCCGGCAGGTTCAGCAGCCCGAACAGCTTGGTGAAGGCGGCGACCGCCGCCGGCACCGGCTTGTTCGCATTCACCAGCGTCAGCACGTTGAGCTTGGACTGCGCATCGACGATTCGGCCCGAGAGGAAGGCATCGGGCAGGCCCTCGAGCTGGTCGCTCGAGACGTTCTTGTCGGCCGCCAAGAAGCTGGTGAGCCGCGCTTCCTCGAGCGGCACGGCCCAGGGCTCGGCCAGGTTGTCGGAGCCGCCGGCGCGGCCGTCCTCGCGCAGGATCAGGCGCGACCAGTCGAGCGCGCCGACCAGCACCCAGGCCGCCTGCACGCGCGCGCGCTCGGCCGATTCGACCTCGGACGCGCGCCACTGCTGCCACAGCGCTGCGGCCGCGAAGGTGGCGACCAGGGTCACGGTGAGCATCGCGGCCAGTAGCGCGGCGCCGGCCTGTTGATGGCGATGGCGGTGGCGTGGCGTCATGAGCGTTGCGATCCCACGGTGGGCCGCACCCAGTCGCGCGTGAGCGTGCCCGAGAGGCCGTCGCCCGGCGGCAGGGTGAGCACCAGCCGCACGCCGTCGGGCATGCTGACGATCGAGCCGATCGGGGCCTGCGGATTGGCCGGCGTGGCCTGCAGCTCGCCAGCAGGCACCCAGACGTCGTTGCGGAAGTAGTAGAGCTGCCAGTTCTGCACCGGGATCAGCACCGTGTCGCTGAAGCCGTTGGGGCCGCCGTAGCTGCCCTGCGCGCCGCCGTTCTCCTGCGCCCACGAGGCCGCTTGGGTCCAGGCCTGCTGCCAGGCGCCGCGCGTGCTGAAGGGCGGCGATTGCCAGCGGCGCCAGCGCACGCCGTCGGGGCCGGCGCGCAGCGTCCACGCCACCACCAGCACGCTGGGGTTGGCGGCGTCGCCGCCGCTGCGCGTGAGGCGCAGCACGCGGCCGTCCCAGTCGATCGGACGCGTCTGCGCCAGTGCGACCACCGCGTCGAGGTCGGCGCTCCATTGCGCCAGCGTGGTCTGCAGCGTGAGCACCGCGTCGGCGCGCAGCTGGTTCTGCGTGGTGGCGCGCGACATGCCGTCGAGCCCGCGCCAGCTGACCAGCGCGAGCAGCGCCATCACCGCGAGCGCGACCAGCAGCTCGATCAGCGTGAAGCCGCGCGCGGGCCGGGCGCGGAAAGGCGTGCGGTCCATCAGTAGCGCCCCACCACCGTCGACAGGCGCAGGATCGGCGCATCGACCGTGTCGCGCACCTGCACGTCGATGCGGTTGAAGTTGGGGTTCAGCGTGGCGGAGACGGTGGTCGTCACGTTGAAGCTCGTACCGGCCTGGGCACAGATGGAGCCCGAGATGCCCACGCCCGGCATCTGGCGCGCGAGCCGGGCCTTGGCCAGCTCGTTCTCGGCGCACAGGTCGGCCAGCAGCAGGTCGGACTGGCGCTGCGCGTTGCGCGTGAGCGCCATCGTCGCCTCGGAGCCCGCGGCCAGCGCGAGCGCGACGATGCCGAGCGCGATCAGCACCTCGATCAGCGTGAAGCCGCGACGGCGCCGCGCGGCGGCCGCGGCGCGGGGGGCGCGCTGCCTCATGGATTGCTGACCGAGAAGGGACGCAGACCGTCGGTCGCGATGCGCAGGGTGCGCGCGGGCGGGCCGTCGGAGGACAGCAGCACCTGCTGGGGCGCGATGATCGGATCGGGGCCGAGCAGCAGCGTCGCGACCGGAATGCCGTTGGCGAAGAAGGCCTGCGCCGTCATGCCCTGCGAGGCCCAGCCGTTGGGCAAGGTGCCGGGCGGCAGGCCGTCGAACACGAAGCTGCCGCCCTCGACCAGGCGCCAGCGCACCGCGATGCCACTGGCGCGCGACTGGGCGCGGGCCGATTCGAGCAGCGCTGCGAGGCGGTCGGCTTCGCGGTCGAGACGGGCCTGGCCGCTGTCGCGCATCGCGAAGCTCACGCCGGCCGTGGCGATCGCGATGATCGCGATCACCACGATCAGCTCGATCAGCGTGAAGCCGGCAGCCTGGCGGCCGCCCCGGCTATTGCCAGCTGCCGATGTCGGCATTCTTGCCCTCGCCGCCGGCCTGGCCATCGGCGCCGAGCGAGAGCACGTCGATTTCGCCCTTGATGCCCGGGTTCATGTACTGGTAGGGATGACCCCAGGGGTCGTTCGGGAGCTTCTCGACGTAGGGCTTCCAGTTGGGCGCGGCCGGACCGGTGGTCGGGCGCACCAGCAGTGCCTGCAGGCCCTGCTCGCCCGTGGGATAGCGCTGGTTGTCGAGGCGGTAGAGCTTGAGGGCCTGCATCAGGTTGTTGATGTCGGTCTTGGCCGCCGTCACACGGGCGTCATCGGCCCGTTCGATCACGTTCGGCACGATCAGCGCGGCCAGCACGCCGATGATGACGAGCACCACCATCAGCTCGATCAGCGTGAAGCCGCGCTGGGCGGAACGGGTGGCGGCGCGAAGGAGTTTGGTCATGGATTTCGGTGACATGGTTCGGAAAGCGCGCTGCATGATAATCCGCGGCCATGACAAGTCCCTATACCGCCGCGCGCTGGCATGCGCCCCTCGCAACCACAGGCCTGTGGGCGCTCGCGGCCGGCGCGGCCGTGTTCTGGGGGCTGCGGCTGGCTTCGCCGGTGCAGACCGTGGCGGCCGCCGCTGCCGCCGGACGGCCCGCCGCGGCCGCCGACACCGACGCGGTGGCGCGGATCTTCGGCGTGCTGCCGGCCTCGAGCAATGCGCCGGTGGCGCCCGAGGCGGCCAGCCGCTTCGCGCTCGCGGGCGTGGTGGCCGACCCCTCGAGCCAGGGCGCGGCGCTGATCGCCGTCGACGGCAAGCCGCCCCGCCCCTTCCGCGTTGGGGCACGCGTCGGCGAAGGCTATGTGCTGCAGTCGGTCGGGCTGCGCTCGGCGACGCTGGGCACGCGGATGGACGCGCCGGCCGCCTTCACCTTGCAACTGCCGGTGAAGGCGCCGATCAACGTGAGCGTGCCGCCGCCGATCGGTACGGCGCCCGTGATGCAGGCGCCGGCGAATGTGGGGGGCCTGCCCGCGACCATGCCTGCGATGGCGCCCGCCGCCAGCGCGCTGCAGCCGGATGGGGGGGCGCCGATGCCGCAGCCCGGGCAGGGCGGGGCGACCGCGCAGTAGCCTTCGCGCCGTCGTGCGTTCGGCAGGAAGAAAAAAAACCGGCATCGCGCCGGTTTTCTTTTTTGGGGGAGGCGCTGCCGTGGCGCCTTCGGGCCTTCGGATCAGGCCTGGAGGAACAGGCGGTACGCGGGGTTCGCGGTTTCTTCCACGTAGGGATAGCCCAGCGTCTCGAGAAAGGCATCGAAGGCCTCGCCGTCGCCGGCGGGCACCTGCAGGCCGACCAGGATGCGGCCGTAATCCGCACCCTGGTTGCGGTAGTGGAACAGGCTGATGTTCCAGTTCGGCCGCATCAGGCTCAGGAACTTGAGCAGCGCGCCGGGGCGCTCGGGGAAGATGAAGCGCAGCAGGCGCTCGTCGTGCGCGAGGCCGGTGCGTCCGCCCACCAGGTGGCGCAGATGCTCCTTGGCGAGCTCGTCGTGCGTGAGGTCGAGCGCGTCGAAGCCGTGCTCGCCGAAGGCCTTGGCGATGACCGCCGATTCGCCGCGCGTCGAGGTCGTGAGGCCGACGAAGACATGGGCCTGGGCCGCGTCGCTGATGCGGTAGTTGAACTCGGTCACGTTGCGCAATCCGCCGCCCGGCGAGGCCGCGTTCGTGTCGGCGTCGCCGATCGGCATCTGGCCGACCAGCTCGCACAGGCGCCGGAAGCTGCCGCGCTCCTCGGGGATCGTGACCGCGAACAGCGCTTCGCGCTCCTCGCCGACTTCCGCGCGTTCGGCCACGAAGCGCAGGCGGTCGAAGTTCATGTTCGCGCCGCTGAGGATGGCCGCGTAGGTCTCGCCGTGGCGGCCATGCTGCGCGACGTACTGCTTGATCGCCGCCACCGCCAGCGCGCCCGAGGGCTCGACGATGCTGCGCGTGTCGACGAACACGTCCTTGATCGCGGCGCAGACCGCGTCGGTGTCGACCAGGACGTAGTCGTCGACGAGGTCGCTCGCGACGCGGAAGGTTTCCTCGCCCACCAGCTTGACCGCGGTGCCGTCGGCGAACAGGCCCACGTCGGTGAGCGTCACGCGCTCGCGCGCCGCGACCGATCGCATCATTGCGTCGGAGTCGTTCATCTGCACGCCGATCACCTTGATCTCGGGACGCACGGCCTTGATGTAGTTGGCCACGCCCGAGATCAGGCCGCCGCCGCCGATCGCGACGAAGACCGCATCGAGCCGGCCCTGGTGCTGCCGCAGGATCTCCATCGCGATCGTGCCCTGGCCCGCGATCACCTCGGGATCGTCGAAGGGATGGACGAAGGTCAGCTTCTGTTCGGCCTGCAGTTCGAGCGCACGCGTGTAGGCATCGGAATAGCTGTCGCCATGCAGCACGACCTCGCCGCCGAAGCCGCGCACCGCATCGATCTTGAGCTTGGGCGTGGTCACCGGCATCACCACCACCGCACGCGCGCCGAGCTTGCGCGCGCCGAGCGCCACGCCTTGCGCATGGTTGCCCGCCGATGCGCAGATCACGCCGTTCGCGAGTTGCTCGGCGCTCAGGTGTGCCATCTTGTTGTACGCCCCGCGCAACTTGAAGCTGAAGACGGGCTGCTGATCCTCGCGCTTGAGCAGCACGGTGTTGCCCAGACGCTCGCTGAGTGCGCGCGCTTTTTCGAGGGCCGATTCGACCGCCACGTCGTACACGCGGGCGTTGAGAATTTTTCGGAGATAGTCAGCAGGTGTCAGTGCCGACGGAGGTGCATGGCGCACGATTGTTCCTGGGGAGAATTTTGTTAACAACGAATGATAAGAGGCATCGGGATTGCATACGGGAGACGACATGGACACAAATGTCATAACTCTCTTTCCCAACGCGCCTGCCGCCAATGATTCCGGTTTTTTTGGACGCACCTATCCCGCAGTCCAACCGGCCGCCGAAAAGTTCAAGGACGGACAGAATCTGTTATCAATTTCTGTCAGTGATCTTTCCGAAAAGTTGATGCGCGCCGAGGCGGCGCGCGTTCAACGTGGGGAGATCGGACGGCCCACCTGGCAGGTGATGGGCAACAGATTGCGCGCGCATGTCCTTCCATTGCTGGGGGACTTGCCCGCGCAGGCCTTCACCACGCGCGATGCGCAGCGGCTCATCGATCGACTCGGCGACGAGGGCTTCACGAGCACGACGATCGCGCAGTACCTCGTGCTGCTGCGCAAGGTCGTGATGCATGGCGTGCACATCGGCGTGCTGCGCGAAGCGCCGCTGTTTCCGAAGGTGAAGGTGCGCAGCCGGCCGCGCGGCAGCTTCAGCGTGGCCGAGTACCGCGCGCTGATCGCCGCGGCGCGCAGACTGCGTGGACGGTCGCATCCCGTGCTCGATGCACTCGCGCCCGGCGAACGCTTCTGGATCGCGCGCGAACTGCTGGTGATGCCCGACGAGATGCCGTGGCTGATCCGCTGGATGGTCAACACCTTCGTGCGGCCGAGCGACATCAAGCTCATGAAGCACAAGCACATCGAGGTCGTGCGCGCGAAGCATGTCTACCTGCGCATGAACCTGCCGGAGACGAAGCGCCACAGCCAGCCCATCGTGAGCCTGCAGCCCGCGGTGCGCGTCTACGAACGGCTGGTTGCCCATCGTGCGCGGCACGGTTTCGATGGCGCGGACGACTACATCTTCCTGCCGCAGCTCAAGAACCGCGAGCACGCGCTCGCGGTGCTCAACTTCCTCTTTCACTGGGTGCTCGAGGTCGAAGGCATCGAGAAGGGGCCGCTGGGGCAGGACCGCACGCTCTACTGCCTGCGCCATACCGCCATCACGTTGCGTTTGCTCTATGGCCAGGGCATCGACATGCTGACCCTGGCGCGCAAT
The DNA here is from genome assembly GCF_059415325.1 of Variovorax sp. GW821-FHT10D07. NCBI lineage: Bacteria > Pseudomonadati > Pseudomonadota > Betaproteobacteria > Burkholderiales > Comamonadaceae > Variovorax > Variovorax sp. GW821-FHT10D07. Next base: position 59,554 of record NZ_JBWKMZ010000011.1, read on the forward strand.
GCGCGAACGAGCGTCAACATGGTCGAGCGCTTCTATGCGTCGGTGCTCAATGGGGAGATGAATGTGGGGCTGCTGCAAAGCCGTCGGGGGCGCACGGTGTAAGAGGGCTGCAATGAACGCGCCGGTCCTCGAGGCTCGAGGCCGGTGCCGCAGGCGCGGGAAGGGCGGGTTCGGGAAGAGAAAGGGCGTCGACGGAACGCTCGGCACATACGACCAAAAAGCCGCCCGGCGCGAACCGGGCGGCTTGGCATGAGAAGGATTCGATCTGGCGAGAGCCAGCATCGGAATCGGCTTCTTTCAGGTCAGCTTAGAACGCGTGACGGATGCCGATGTCGTAGCCGGTGGCCGTGCGCGGAGCCCAGCCGAGGTTCTTGGTGGCATCCAGGTAAGCCGGGGAACCGCCCGCGGTTGCGCCCATCACGCCGGGGTTGTTCTGGCCGTCCTTGATGCGGATGCGAGCCACCGTGGCGTACAGCGCCGTGCGCTTCGACAGGTTGTGTACGTAGCCGATCGCGAGCTTGTTTGCCGAAGCATCGCGGTTGCCGCCGAAGAGCGCTTCCGTGACGCTCAGCGGTGCGCCGTTCTTGAACTTGACGGTCGAGTACGAAGCGCGAATCAGGCCCGGGCCGACCGGCACCGTCACGCCCAGCAGGTAGCCGTTGTACTTGTCGCTCTGCGAGGTGGTGGCGAAGTAGGGGACCGATTGCAGCGTGAGGGGGTTCACGAAGCTCGAGCTCGCGCCCGTTTCGTTCTTGTCCTTCACGCGGGACATCTCGCCGAAGAGCTTGACCGGACCGAAGTCGTACGAAGCGCCGAGGTTGAAGGTGCTGATCTTGCGATCCTGCGAGCCGGTGATGAGCGACAGGTTGCTGAGGGTCACGCTGTCGGCCGCGGTGCTCTGCCCATAGGCGGCAGCCACGTCGATCGGGCCGTTGGCGTAGCCGAAGCGACCGCCGACGTAGCGACCCTTGGTCGACGGGCTTTCGGGCAGGCCGCTCGACTTCACCTGTTCGTGCAGCGCGTACTGGACCTGGCCGTAGAAGCCGCCCAGGTTCGGGGGCAGGAAGTAGCCGATGCTGTTGCTGGCGCGGTAGTAGTTGTCGGTCTTGTCCACGGCAGAGCCGGGGCCGGACGAGGTCGACAGGTTGCTGTTGATCGTGGCGATGAGGTTGGTGCCGACGCCATTGGTGCCGAACGGATCGAACACGGTGTCGTTCCAGAAGGTCGAGGTGTAGTCGCGACCCAGGCGGACTTCACCGAAGCCACCCGACAGGCTCACGGTCGAGCGGCGGCTGAAGTCGGCGACGCCCTTGGAGCCGTCGTCGTTGCTGATGGGCGCTTCGAGCCAGAAGCTGGCAGCCAGGCCGCCGCCGAGGTCTTCGGTGCCGCGGAAGCCCAGGCGACTGGAGTTGTAGCCCGAACGCGAGAGCGCGGTCTGGCTTTGCTTCACACCGACGGGTGCCACGAGGAAGGGGTTCGCGAGCGGGCTGTAGTAGGTGCTCTTCGTCGAATAGTTGCTGATTGCGGCATCGACCACACCGAACAACGTGACGGAAGACTGGGCCGAGGCAACACCGGCAACAGCCAGGGCAGCCAGAGCAGCTGCCCTTCGAGGCGATTGGCTAGAGTGGTCGGCCTCGGATGACTAGAGTGGCCGGCGCCGCCAAGAAAAAAGCCCCAAGCCTTGCGGCTCGGGGCTAAATCCACCAATTGGAAGGGTGGAGGAGACAACTTGCACGCACCGGGGTGCGCAATGAAATAAAGTATATCGGTTGTTTGTTGCGATGCAACAAGCGAGTGATGCTTTTCCCACACAGATAACGATGTCGGGTGTGATTTTTGCCAGACATCCGGAACCGGAGTTCAGAAAAAGATGGAATGCACTGTAAGTTGGACCGGCAATGCGGGTACGCGCTCGTCCATGGGATTCGTGGCCGAGACGGGCAGCGGCCACGTCCTGATGATGGACGGTGCGCCCGACGCGGCGAAACCCGAGAACGGCGGCCAGAACCTGGCGGCGCGCCCCATGGAAACGGTGCTGGCCGGCACTGGCGGCTGCACGGCCTACGACGTGGTGCTGATCCTCAAGCGCGGCCGCCACCAGGTCGAGCGCTGCAGCGTCAAGCTGACCAGCGAGCGGGCCGAGAAGGATCCCAAGGTGTTCACCAAGATCCATATGCACTTCACGGTGGCCGGCAAGGGAATTCCGGCCTCCGCGGTGGAGCGAGCGATCGCTCTCAGCCACGAGACCTACTGCTCCGCCAGCATCATGCTGGCCAAGACCGCCGAAATCACGACCAGCTTCGACCTGATCGAAGCCTGATCCTTCCCGAGGTCAGATCCGGTGCGCCACGGTCGTCATCACCCGTGAGGTGACGCGCATCAGGGCCTTCGCGGGCGGCGGCAGCTCTGCGGCACCCGCCGCCACGGCATTCTCGGCATGCCGGGCCTCATCGGCCTTCATCTGTTCGACCACGGCGCGCGAGGCGCTGTCCGCTGCCGGCAGCCGGTCCAGGTGACTGTCGAGGTGTGCTTCGACCTGGCGCTCGGTTTCCGCCACGAAGCCCAGGCTCAGCGGGTCGCCGAGCCGTCCGGCGACCAGTCCCAGGCCGAATGCACCCGCGTACCAGAGCGGATTGAGTACCGAAGGCCGCGCGCCGAGCGCGTCCAGGCGCTCGCGCGTCCAGGCCAGGTGGTCCGTTTCCTCGTGTGCCGCCTCGAGCAACTGCGCGCGCAGCACGGGATCGCGCGCCACGGCGGCCTGCGCCGTATAGAGCGCTTGCGCGCAGACTTCCCCGACATGGTTGACGCGCATCAGCGCGCCGGCTTCCCGTCGCTCCACGTCGCTCAATGCCCCCGGCGCCTGGCTCGGGACGGGGGTGGCGCGGGTGGCATGCGGACGGGCGAAGAGCGTCCGGAGCGCGGAATCGGCGGCGGTCAGCAGGGGGTCGAGCGAAGTCGTCATGAAGGGATTGGAACGCAACTTGCCAAAGCACCGATCCTGGTGAGTTTGTTTCATATCGTGAGATCAAAAGACCCTAAGCCCTCTGTTGCATCACTGCAACGAAACGCGGCGGGGGTAGGAGATTTCGGCTGAATTGTTTTGCCCTGCCGCAGCGGCTCTGGTGCAATAGCGACAACTTCCCAAAAGGAGGTTGGCCCGGGGTCCGGTGGGAGCACAGAAGTGCCAGTCACGGTGAGCCCTTCGCGCCGGAGCCCTATGTTTAACCTTGGAGAAACTTGCAATGAAAAAATCTCTAGTTGCTCTGGCTGCCCTGGCTGTTGCCGGTGTTGCCTCGGCTCAATCGTCCGTGACGCTGTTCGGCGTGGTTGACGCTGCAGTCAGCGGCTATTCGACCAAGAGCAATCTGATCGTCGCCAACCCGTTCGCGATCCCCCCGTTCGGCGTTCCCGGCTCGCTGAAGCGCAGCCAGACCGCCCTGTCGAACTCGGGCTACAACTCCAGCCGCATCGGCTTCCGTGGTACGGAAGACCTCGGTGGTGGCCTGGCAGCCAGCTTCTGGCTCGAAGCCCCGATCACGAACGACGACGGCAAGGGTGGTATCTCCAACTTCGCTCGCCGCTCGACCGTGAGCCTGTCGGGTGGTTTCGGTGAAATTCGTCTGGGTCGTGACTACACCGCCACGTTCTGGAACGACACCGTGTTCGACCCCTTCGGCACCAACGGCGTGGGCTCCAGCGCGATCTTCCGTACCAACGTGAACCTGGCTTCGGTCCACGGTGGCGCACCGAACGGTGCAGCCGGCTCGGACAGCTATGTCCGTACCAGCAACGCGATCGCCTACTTCCTGCCCCCGAACCTGGGCGGTTTCTACGGTCAGTTCCAGTACGCTCTGCATGAGAACGTCAAGTCGGACGAAGTCCTGAACAGCCCGAGCAAGCGCGGTCGTTACGTCGGCGGCCGCTTCGGCTACGCCAACGGTCCCCTGGACGTCGCTGCCGCCTACGGCATCGACACCAAGGACGGCGCTCCTCTGCCTGGCCTGGCTTCGGGCTACTCGAAGGACCAGCTGAAGACCTTCAACCTGGGCGCTTCGTACGACTTCGGTCCGGTCAAGCTGTTCGGCGAAATCTCGCAAGTCAAGGATGCGTATGACCGCAGCCAGTCGCTGACGCTGCTGGGCCTGCCGTTCATCTACACCCAAGGCCTGTCGGACAAGTACAACGGCGTTCTGCTCGGCGCGACGGTCCCCGTCGGTCCTGGCCTGATCCGCGCTTCGTACTCGCAAGTCAAGTTCAAGCCTGACAGCGCTCTGGTTCCGCTGAACTTCTACAACGACGGCAGCGCTCGCGCCAGCCAGTTCGCTGTGGGCTACGTGCACAACCTGTCGAAGCGTACGGCTCTGTACGCTACGCTGTCGCGCATCAGCATCAAGAACGGTCAGAACAACAGCATCATGGGCATCACCACCGGTGGCTCGCCTGGCTACGGCACGATCGCTGGCCAAACGTACGCTCCGAAGAGCGCTACCGGCTACGACTTCGGTATCCGTCACGCTTTCTAATTTGACGCTGGCGCAAGCCAGCTTCGAATCGAAAGATCAAGAAGCCGCTCGACGCAAGTCGAGCGGCTTTTTTTCATGGGCTTTCCATCGGCACCGGGTCCGTCGAGTTACCCTCGCGCCGCTCTCGAAAGAGTACGCGCACCAAGCGCGTGCACCCCGGGGGAACCCCCGTGCGGGCACGCAGTTTGCACTGCTAGCATGCCTGCTCTTTTTCAGAACTGAATGATTGCCTTCGTACTGCGCCGCCTGATCCAGGCCGTGATCGTGATGGTCGCGGTCGCGTTCATCGCCTTCCTTCTCTTCCAATACGTGGGTGACCCGGTCGTGTTCCTGCTGGGGCAGGACGCCCGGCCCGAGCAGATCCGCGAAATGCGCTCCGCGCTGGGGCTCGACCGTCCCTTCTTCGTGCAGTTCTGGCATTTCCTGGTGAATGCCGCGCAGGGTGAATTCGGCCTGAGCCTGCGCCAGGGCGCCAAGGTCTCGCGCCTGATCGGCGAGCGCTTTCCGGCCACGCTCGAGCTGGCCCTGGTCGCCGCGTTGCTCGCGTTGCTGGTCGGCATCCCGATGGGCGTGTACACCGCGCTGCGCCGCGGCACCTTCATGAGCCAGGTCTTCATGACCGTCTCGCTGCTCGGCGTGTCGCTGCCCACCTTCCTGATCGGCATCCTGCTGATCCTGGTCTTCGCCGTCACGCTGGGCTGGTTCCCGAGCTTCGGCCGCGGCGACACCGTGCAGCTCGGCTGGTGGTCCACCGGTCTGCTCAAGTCCGACGGCTGGATGCACATCGTGCTGCCGGCGATCACGCTCGCGATCTTCCAGCTCACGCTGATCATGCGGCTGGTGCGCGCCGAGATGCTCGAGGTGCTGCGCACCGACTACATCAAGTTCGCGCGCGCACGCGGCCTGTCGAACCGGGCCATCCATTTCGGCCACGCGCTCAAGAACACGCTGGTGCCCGTGATGACCATCACCGGCCTGCAGCTCGGCGGCCTCATCGCCTTCGCGATCATCACCGAGTCGGTGTTCCAGTGGCCCGGCATGGGCCTGCTGTTCATCCAGGCCGTGACCTTCGCCGACATCCCCGTGATGGCCGCCTACCTGTGCCTGATCGCGCTGATCTTCGTCACCATCAACCTCATCGTGGACCTGCTGTATTTCGTGGTAGATCCGCGGCTGCGCATCGGCAAGGCGGGAGGACACTGACATGAGCGCCACCTCGAAGACGAGCGCAACGCGGCCCGCACCCGCGCCGCCCCCCGCGCCCGCCGCGCGCCTGCAGGCCAACGGCCGCGCCTTCGCCCACATCGCGAGCTTCTATCCCGAGATCGAGGCCTTCCGGCGCGACCTCCACGCGCATCCCGAACTCGGCTTCGAGGAGGTCTACACCTCGGGCCGCGTGCGCGAGGCGCTGCGTGCCTGCGGTGTCGACGAGATCCACGAGGGCATCGGCAAGACCGGCCTGGTCGGCGTGATCCGCGGCCGTTCCACCGCCAGCGGCCGCATGATCGGCCTGCGCGCCGACATGGATGCGCTGCCGATGCGCGAGGACAACGACTTCGGCTGGCGCTCCGCCACCGAGGGCCTGATGCACGGCTGCGGCCACGACGGCCACACGGCCATGCTCGTGGGCGCGGCACGCTACCTGGCCGAAACGCGCAACTTCGACGGCACCGCGGTGCTGATCTTCCAGCCCGGCGAGGAAGGCTACGCCGGCGCGCGCGTGATGATCGAGGACGGCCTGTTCGACCGTTTCCCGGTGCAGTCGGTCTATGCCATGCACAACTGGCCCGCGATGCCGGCCGGCACCGTCGGCATCAACCGCGGCGCGATGATGGCCGCGGCCGACCGCATCACGATCGAGATCAAGGGCAAGGGCGGTCATGGCGCGCATGCCTACCTCACGGTCGATCCGGTGATCGCCGCCGCCCACATCATCACGGCCGCGCAGACCATCGTGTCGCGCAATGTGCGGCCCATCGACGCCGCCGTCGTCAGCATCTGCGCGATGCAGGCCGGCGACCTCGGCGCGATGAGCGTGGTGCCCGGCGAGGCCACGCTGGTCGGCACCGTGCGCACCTTCAGCGCGCGCGTGCAGGCGCAGGTCGAGCAGCGCCTGGGCGAGCTGTGCACTTCGATCGCCGCGGGCTTCGGCGCCACCGCCAGCATCAAGTACGAGCGCATCTACCCGGCCACCATCAACACCACGCCCGAGGCCATGTTCGCGGCCGACGTGGCCGAGTCGCTGGTCGGCGCCTCCAACGTCGATCGCAACATGGAGCCCAGCATGGGCGCCGAGGACTTCTCCTTCATGCTGCAGAAAAAGGCCGGAGCCTACCTGCGCATCGGCCAGGACGCGCGCCGCGGCGCCTTCCTGCACAACAGCCGCTACGACTTCAACGATGAGATCCTGCCGCTCGGCGCCGCGTTGCACGCCGGCCTGATCGAGCAGGGCATGCCGCTCGCCGCGACCCGCGGCGGGCAGCCCGAGAGAGCTGCCGCCACCGCGGCGCCTTGATTGTTTTGATCCCAACCCGAGGAGTGTTTCCCATGAGTCTCAGAAGAAATGTGGCCGCGGCCGCGGTCGTGTGCGCCCTGGGCGCCGTCAGCATGGTCGCCGGCGCGCAGACCATCCGCATCGCCAACCAGGGCGACGCGCTGTCGCTCGATCCGCACTCGCTCAACGAATCGCTGCAGCTCAGCGTGACGGCGAACGTCTACGAAACCCTCGTGGGCCGCAACAAGGACCTGAGCCTCGCGCCGCTCCTGGCCACCAGCTGGAAGCAGACCTCGCCCGACGTCTGGCGCTTCGAACTGCGCAAGGGCGTGGTGTTCCACGACGGCACGCCGTTCACGGCCGACGACGTGGTGTTCAGCTTCGCGCGCGCGCAGGGCGACGGCTCCGACATGAAGGCCACGCTCAGCGAGATCAAGGCCGTGCGCAAGGTCGGCGAACTCGCCGTCGAGATCGAGACCAACGGACCGTTCCCGATCCTGCCCGACGTGATCTCGCTGACGATGATCATGAGCAAGAAGTGGTGCGAGGAGAACCAGGCCACCAAGCCGGTCGATCGTCGCAAGGGCATCGAGAACACCGCCTCGTTCAAGGCCAACGGCACCGGTCCGTTCCGCGTGCGCGAGCGCCAGCCGAACGTGCGCACCGTGTTCACGCGCAACGGCACCTACTGGGGCAAGATCGAAGGCAACGCGCAGGAGATCGTCTTCACGCCGATCGCCAACCCCGCCACCCGCGTGGCGGCGCTGGTCTCGGGCGAGGTCGACGTGATGGAACCGGTGCCCGTGCAGGACATCGCACGCATCAACGCCGCGCCCAACGCGCGCGTGATCACCGGCCCCGAGCTGCGCACCATCTTCCTGGGCATGGACCAGAAGCGCGACGAGCTGCAGTACTCGAACATCAAGGGCAAGAACCCGTTCAAGGACAAGCGCGTTCGCCAGGCCTTCTACCAGGCCATCGACATCGCCGGCATCCAGCGCACCGTGATGCGCGGCGCCTCCCGGCCCACCGGCCTGCTGGTCGGCCCCGGCATCAACGGCTGGACCGCGGAGCAGGACAAGCGCCTGCCCTTCGACGTCGAAGCCGCCAAGAAGCTGCTGACCGAAGCCGGCTATCCGAACGGCTTCGAGGTCTCGCTCAACTGCCCGAACGACCGCTACGTCAACGACGGCCAGATCTGCCAGAGCGTGGCCGCCAATCTCGCGAAGATCGGCGTCAAGATCAACCTCGTGGCCGAGACCAAGGGCACCTACTTCCCGAAGATCCTGCGCCGCGACACCAGCTTCTACATGCTGGGCTGGACCCCGACCACCTACGACTCGCACAACGCGCTGAGCTCGCTGACCTCCTGCCCCGACGACAAGGGCACGGGCCAGTTCAACCTGGGCGCCTACTGCAATCCCAAGCTCGACGAGGTCACGAAGAAGATCCAGTCCGAGAGCGACAAGGCCAAGCGCAACGAGCTGATCAAGGAAGCCTTCAAGATCCATGCGGACGACGTCGGCACGCTGCCGCTGCATCAGCAGTCGCTGGCCTGGGGCGTGAGCAAGAAGGTCGAGCTGGTGCAGCTGGCCGACAACTTCATGTATTTCAAGTGGATGAGCGTCAAGCCCTGATGGGGCCCTTCGCTGCTCTTGCGGCCTGACCATGGGCCCGCTTCTTGCGGGCCCATTCCTTTTGCTTCCACGATGAAAAAAACCATAGCCCGCTGGTTCGACAGCGATGTCGGCTACAGCTTCCGCACCTCGCCGGTGGCGATCGTCGCGGCGCTGATCGCGCTGACCTGCCTGTTCTGCGCGGCCTTCGCCGGCTGGGTGTCGCCGCACAACCCCTTCGATCTCGCGTCGCTCGAACTCGGCGATGCGCGCCTGCCGCCGGCCTGGACCACGGACGGTTCGGCCAAATACCTGCTGGGCACCGACGACCAGGGCCGCGACATCCTCTCGGCCGTGATCTATGGCGCACGCATCTCGCTGATCGTCGGCGTGGTGTCGGTGGTGCTGTCGGTCTTCGTCGGCGTCGTGCTGGGCCTCTTGGCCGGCTTCTTCGGCGGCTGGCTCGACACCTTCCTCATGCGCCTGTGCGACGTGATGCTCTCGTTCCCGCCGATCCTGGTCGCGCTGCTGATCGCCGGCGTGGGCCGTGCGCTGTTCCCGCATGCCAACGATTCGCTGGCCTTCGGCGTGCTCATCATCTCCATCTCGCTGACCGGCTGGGTGCAGTACGCGCGCACCGTGCGTGGCTCCACGCTGGTGGAGCGCAGCAAGGAGTACGTGCAGGCCGCGCGCGTCACCGGCGTCGCGCCGATCCGCATCATGCTGCGCCACGTGCTGCCCAACGTGCTCGGGCCGGTGATGGTGCTGGCCACGATCCAGGTCGCGACCGCGATCATCACCGAGGCCACGCTGTCCTTCCTCGGCGTCGGCGTGCCGCCGACCTCGCCCTCGCTGGGCACGCTCATCAGCATCGGCAACCAGTACCTGTTCTCGGGCGAATGGTGGATCACCGTGTTCCCCGGCGCGATGCTGGTGCTGATCGCGCTCAGCGTGAACCTGCTGGGCGACTGGCTGCGCGATGCGCTCAACCCGCGGCTGCGCTGAAGAAGCGGGAGACACGCCATGACACTGCTCCAGGTCAAGAACCTCGTCGTCGAATTTCCGAACCGCCGCGGCACGCTGCGCGCGCTCGACGACATCTCCTTCGACATCGCGCCCGGCGAGATCCTCGGCGTGGTCGGCGAATCGGGTGCCGGCAAGTCGCTCACGGGCGCCTCGATCATCGGCCTGCTCGAGCCGCCGGGTCGCGTGGCCGGCGGCCAGATCCTGCTCGAGGGCCAGCGCATCGACAACCTCGGCTTCGATGCCATGCGGCCGATCCGCGGCCGCAAGATCGGCGCGATCTTCCAGGACCCGCTGACCTCGCTGAACCCGCTCTACACGGTGGGCCGGCAGCTCATCGAGACCATCCGCACCCACCTGCCGGTGACCGAATCGGAAGCGCGCAAGCGCGCCATCGGCCTGCTGCAGGACACCGGCATTCCCGCCGCCGAGCAGCGCATCGACCACTTCCCGCACCAGTTCTCGGGCGGCATGCGCCAGCGCGTGGTGATCGCGCTCGCGCTCGCGGCTGAGCCCAAGCTGATCGTGGCCGACGAGCCGACCACCGCGCTCGACGTGTCGATCCAGGCGCAGATCATCCAGTTGCTCAAGCGCATCTGCAAGGACCGCGGCGCGGCCGTGATGCTGATCACGCACGACATGGGCGTGATCGCCGAGACCTGCGATCGCGTGGCCGTGATGTATGCGGGCCGCATCGCCGAGATCGGCCCGGTGCACGAGGTCATCCACCAGGCGGCGCATCCCTACACCGCGGGCCTCATGGCCTCGATCCCCGACATGGCGAGCGACCGCGAGCGCCTGAACCAGATCGACGGCGCGATGCCGCGGCTCAACGCGATCCCCAAGGGCTGCGCCTACAACCCGCGCTGCCCGCGCACTTTCGCGCGCTGCCTCGAGGAGCGGCCCGAGCTGATGCACGCGGGCGCCACGCGTGCCGCCTGCTGGCTGCACGACGCCACCGATCCGCACACCGGCCAGGCCGAGATCGCGGCGAAGCATCACGATGCGCTCGCGGCCGGCGAACGCGCCACGCCCGAGGCGGCCGAACCGATCGTGGAGGTGACGCGATGAGCGCCGTGATCGAACCCGGCAAGACCACCGGCGGCGAACCGCTCGTGGTGGCCCACGACCTCGCACGCACCTTCGACGTCTCGCCGCCCTGGCTCAACCGCGTGCTCGAGCGCAAGCCGCGCGTGCTGCTGCATGCGGTCGACGGCGTGAGCTTCTCGATCGAGCGCGGCAAGACGCTCGCGCTGGTCGGCGAATCGGGCTGCGGCAAGAGCACGGTCGCACGGCTGCTCGTGGGGCTGTATGCGCCCACGCGCGGCGGGTTGCAGTTCGACGGCCAGGACGCGCACGCGGCCTTCAAGACCGCCGAGGGCCGCAAGCTGCGCCGCCGCATCCAGATGATCTTCCAGGACCCCTACGCGAGCCTCAACCCGCGCTGGATCGTCGAGGACATCATCGGCGAGCCGCTGCGCGAGCACGGCATCCTCAGCGACAAGGCCCAGCTGCGCGAGCGCGTGGGCCAGCTGCTGCAGTCGGTGGGCCTGTCGCCGCTGGACATGAGCAAGTACCCGCACCAGTTCTCGGGCGGCCAGCGCCAGCGCATCTCGATCGCGCGCGCGCTGGCCACGCAGCCCGAGTTCCTGGTCTGCGACGAGCCCACCTCGGCGCTCGACGTGAGCGTGCAGGCGCAGGTGCTCAACATCATGAAGGACCTGCAGCGCGAGCAGGGCCTGACCTACCTGTTCATCTCGCACAACCTCGCGGTGGTGCGCCACGTGGCCGACGAGGTGGGCGTGATGTACCTGGGGCGGCTGGTGGAGGTGGCGGACAAGCAGAAGCTGTTCGCGACGCCGCAGCATCCGTACACGCGCATGCTGCTCGACGCGATCCCGCAGATGAAGCACACGGGGCGCGCGCGCACGCCGGTGCAGGGCGAGGTGCCGAATCCGCTGAATCCGCCCGCGGGCTGCGCCTTTCATCCGCGCTGCCCGCATGCCAATGCGCGCTGCTCGGCCGAGCGGCCGAAGCTCCAGAGCATCCGTGGCGTGCAGGTGGCTTGCCATGCGGCGGAGGAGGGGCGAATCTGAAGATCGGGTGGGGCGCACGAAGATGTGCGCAAAGGCACAGCCGGGCGCGCCGCATCGCGGCACAGTGGCGCGGCCTCTTTTGCACCGCGCCATGCCCCTTCCGATGACACCTCTTCCTTCCGACGCCGGCGCGCTGCGCGCGCTCGGCCGCCGCGGCTTCCTCATGGGCTCGGCGCTCGGCGCGACCGCCGTGCTGGGCACGCTGGCCTCGGTCTCTCAGGCGGTGTCGGCCGCCGGCGGTACGCCCGTGCGGCGCATGCCGGTGATCTTCATTGGCCACGGCTCGCCGATGAATGCGCTGGCCGACAACGCCTTCACGCGCCGGCTCGCCGCCTGGGGCCGCGAACTGCCGCGGCCCACGGCCATCCTCAGCGTCTCGGCGCACTGGCTCAGCAGCGGCGCGACCGGCGTCGGCGTGCAGGCCAGGCCCCGGACCATCCACGACTTCGGCGGCTTTCCGCAGGCGCTGCACGACATCGACTACCCGGCGCCCGGCCATCCCGCGCTCGCGCGCGACGCGGCCGCGGCGGTGAAGCAGTCACCGGTGGTCGCCACCGAGCAATGGGGCCTGGACCACGGCACCTGGACCGTGCTCAGGCATCTCTATCCGAAGGCCGACGTGCCGGTGTTCCAGCTCAGCATCGACTACGACAAGCCCGCGGCCTTCCACTACGCGGTGGGGCGCGACCTCGCCGCGCTGCGCGACAAGGGCGTGCTGGTGATGGGCAGCGGCAACGTGGTGCACAACCTGCGCGCCACCGACCGCGGCACGCCCGACGGCCCGGCGGCGAGCCGGCCCTGGGCCCAGTCCTTCGACGATGCCGTGAAGGCCGCGCTGGCCGGCCGCGACGACCGCGCGCTGATCGGCTATGAAAGGCTCGCGGGCGCATCGACCGCGGTGGCCACGCCCGATCACTACTTTCCGTTTCTCTACGCGCTCGGCGCCGCGGGGGCGGGCGAGCGCGCGAAGACGGTCTACGAGGGCTTCCAGTCGGGCACGCTCGGCATGCGCTGCGTGCAGTTCGGCTGAGTTACTGCTCCTCGCCCCACGAGAACCCGTCGCGCGCGATCATCGCGCTCGACGCGCTCGGACCCCAGGTGCCGGCCGCATAGGGGCGCGGTCCGCCGTCGCTGGCCCAGCTGTCGATCAGCGGCTCGACCCAGCGCCATGCCTCTTCCTGCTCGTCGCTGCGCACGAACAGGTTGAGCCGGCCGTCGATCACGTCGAGCAGCAGCCGTTCGTAGGCACCCACGCGCTCGGAACCGAAGCGCTTGTCGAAGTCGAGGTCCAGCTGCACCGGCGCGAGCTGCGGCGCGCTGTCCTGGCGGCCGTTGCTGCGGCGGTTGTCCTGCGCCTGCGCGAGCATGTGCAGCTCGAGCCCGTCCTTGGGCTGCAGGTTGATCACGAACTTGTTCGCGCTGCCGGACGGTGCGCGGAAGATCGCGTGCGGCGTCGGGCGGAAGTTGACCTCGATGCGCGCATCGCGCGAGGCCAGCCGCTTGCCGGTGCGGATGTAGAAGGGCACGCCGGCCCAGCGCCAGTTGGCGATCTCGGTGCGCAGCGCGACGAAGGTCTCGGTGCGGCTCTCGCGGTCGACACCGGGTTCGTCGCGGTAGCCGGGCACGCGCTCGCCGTAGGCCGTGCCGGCCGTGTACTGGCCGCGCACCGTGTGCAGGCCCAGCGTCTCGGGCGTCCAGGGCTTGAGGGCGCGCAGCACCTTCAACTTCTCGTCGCGGATCGCGTCGGCGTGCGAGTTGATCGGCGGCTCCATGCCGATGGCGCACAGCAGCTGCAGCGCATGGTTCTGCACCATGTCGCGCAGCGCGCCGGTCTGGTCGTAGAAGGCACCGCGCTTTTCCACGCCCAGGTCCTCGGCGATGGTGATCTGGATGTTGGCGATGTGCTCGCGGCGCCAGATGGGCTCGAACAGCGCGTTGCCGAAGCGCATCGCGAACAGGTTCTGCACCGAGGGCTTGCCGAGGTAGTGGTCGATGCGGAAGACCTGCTTCTCCTCGAGCACCTTGCCCACCGCGGCGTTGATCGCGCGGTTGGAGGCCAGGTCGTGGCCCAGCGGCTTCTCGAGCACGATGCGGGTGCGCGCGCCGTTGAGGCCGGCGGCCGCGATCTGCTCGACCACCTGCGTGAACAGGCCCGGCGCGGTGGCGACATACATCACGACCGTGTCGGCATCGCGCTGCTTGAGCAGGTCGGACAGGCGCGCATAGTCGTCGGGCTTCGACAGGTCCATGCGCAGGTAGTGCAGCATCGAGGCGAACTTCTCGAACTCCTCGGGCGAGGGCCGCTTGGCGCCTTCGACGGCATTGAAGCGCGACTGGATCAGCTCGCGGTACTGGTCGTCCGACAGGTTGTCCCGCGCCACGCCGACGATGCGCCCATCCTTCGGCAGGCTCCCGTGCCGGAAGGCCTGGAACAGAGCGGGCATCAGCTTGCGCCATGCGAGATCGCCGGTGCCGCCGAACAGAACGAGATCAAAGCTCATGGGGAACACTTTCCTTGGGTCTGGGGGCGAGCAGGCAATGCGCCGGCCCGCCAATCGCGATGGTACTTGTACCAATTCCTCGCACTTGTACTAAAGCTACGCTGAACCCATGGCCGGGAGGCCTTTTTTTATTGAACGAAGCGGAGAACTCCATGAAGAAGCTTTTTGTTGCGGCGGCGCTGCTGGGTGGATCGGCGATGGCATCGGCCCAGGGCACGGTCAACGTGATCTGCTCGGTGCAGGCCGAGTGGTGCAGCGTGATCTCGACCGTGTATGCGCGCACCACCGGCACCCGCATCAACATGGCGCTCAAGGGCTCGGGCGAGGCGCTGGCCCAGCTCATCGCCGAGAAGGACAACCCCAAGACCGATGTCTGGTTCGGCGGCACCGGCGACCCACACCTGCAGGCGGCCGAGCAGGGCCTGACGCTCGAGTACAAGTCGCCCTCGCTGCCGCAGCTGCATGCCTGGGCCCAGCAGCAGGCGAAGCAGTCGGGCTACAGGACCGTGGGCATCTACTCGGGCCCGCTGGGCTTCGGCTACAACCCCGAGCTGCTGGCCAAGAAGAAGCTGCCCGTGCCCAGGACCTGGGCCGACCTGCTCAAGCCCGAGTACAAGGGCGACATCCAGGTGGCCAACCCCGCCTCGAGCGGCACGGCCTACACCATGATCGCCACGCTAGTGCAGCTCATGGGCGAGGACAAGGCCTTCGACTACCTCAAGGCGCTGCACAGGAACGTCGGCCAGTACACGCGCTCGGGCACCGGCCCGATCAAGGCCGTGGCGCGTGGCGAGACCGCGGTGTCGATCAGCTTCGTGCACGACGGCCCGGGCGAGAAGATGCAGGGCTTCCCGGTCGAGACCATCACGCCGAGCGACGGCACCGGCGCCGAGATCGGCTCCATGAGCATCATCAAGGGCGCGCGCAACCTCGAGGCCGCGAAGAAGTTCTACGAATGGGCGCTCACGCCGGCCGCGCAGGAGCTCGGCGCCGCCAACAAGCAGTTCCAGCTGCCGAGCAATGCCGCCGCCAAGCTCGATCCGCGCATCCCCGACTTCAAGAAGATCAAGTTCATCGACTACGACTACGCCAAGTACGGCGCCAGCGCCGAGCGCCGCCGCCTGATCGCGCGCTGGGAGAAGGACGTCAACTCGCTGCCGCGTTAAGTGGAAGCGCGTTCCATCGGGGCCTTGCCCCGCGCGGCGGTCCCGCGCAATCCGGCCTCGGAGGCCGCGGCGCGGCGCACCCAGCGCTGGATCCGCGCCTGGGTCTTGCTGGGCCTCGCGGCCTACCTGCTGCTGCCCTGGTATGCGATCCAGGATACGACCTGGTACGAGGCCGTTCCGCAGGTCTTCGGCGGCGCCGAGGGCGCCAATGGCCTGATGCAGGCCGCCACGCAGGGGCGCGTGTGGCTGTTCGTCGGGCTGGCGGGCCTGCTGGTCTGCGCCGTCGGCGCCTGGTTGCCGCTGGGCCGCGCGCAGGGCCGCTGGTTGTTGGCCGGTGGCGCGGGCGGTGCCCTGGGGCTCGCGCTCGCGGGCTTCGCGATCGGCGCGCGCGGCTGGGCCTTCGCGGCGCTCGAGGCGCGCTTCGGCGAGCTCGGGGTCAACCAGTTCGGCGTCGGCGCCGGCGGCTTCGTGGCGCTCTGCGCGCTGGTGCTGCTCGCGGCCTTCGGCATCGCGCGGCTCGGCCGCTTCAAGGGCGACCTGTTCGTGGCCGCCTCGGTGCTCGGCTGCGGCGTGCTGATGGCGCTGTTCATCGCCTACCCCGTGAGCCGCGCGCTGTCGGGCGCCTTCCTCGACGAGGACGGCCGCGTGTCGATGGCCGCCTTCCTCGCGCGCGTCTTCACCGAGCGCATCTGGGGCCTGGGCTGCCTCGCGGGCGGGGTGCGCTGCGGCGTGGCCTGGAACACGCTGGTGCTGGCGCTGTTGACGGCCGCGGGCACCACCTTCCTCGGCACGCTGATGGCGCTGATGGCCGAGCGCGGCAGCCGGCGCGGGCAGGGCGCGCTGCGGGTGCTGGCGCTGCTGCCGATCATCACGCCGCCCTTCGTGGTGGGCCTCGGCCTGATCCTGCTGTTCGGCCGCGCCGGCATCGTCAACCAGCTGCTCGAGAACCTGTTCGGCATCGAGCCCACGCGCTGGTTCTACGGCATGCCCGGCGTGCTGGTGGCGCAGCTGTTCGCCTTCACGCCCATCGCCTTCATGATCATGCGCGGCGTGGTGCAGGGCATCGCGCCCAGCCTCGAGGAGGCCGCGCAGATGCTGCGCGCCGACCGGCGCCGTGCCTTCTTCACCATCACGCTGCCGCTGCTCAAGCCCGGGCTGGCCAATGCCTTCCTGGTGGGCTTCATCGAGAGCATCGCCGACTTCGGCAACCCGGTGGTGGTGGGCGGCCAGTTCTCGGTGCTGTCGACCGACATCTTCTTCGCCATCGTCGGCGCGCAGTACGACCAGGGCCGCGCGGCCTCGCTGGCCTGGGTGCTGACCTTGTTCGCGCTCGGCGTGTTCGCGCTGCAGCGCGGCCTGCTCGGCAGGCAGAACTACACCACCGTCAGCGGCAAGGGCGATGCCGGCATCCCGATGGCGCTGCCCGACGGCGTGCGCCGCACCATCCACTGCATCGCGCTGCCGTGGATCGCCTTCACGGCCGTGGTCTACCTGTTCGCCTTCGCGGGCGGCTTCGTGCAGACCTGGGGGCGCGACTACAGCTTCACCTTGCAGCATTTCAAGACCGCGTTCGCGCTCGAGTGGGGCCAGTTCGGGCTGGTGTGGGCCGGCACGGCCTGGAACTCGCTGCTCACCACGCTCAAGCTCGCGGGCATCTCGGCGCCGATCACCGCGGCGCTGGGCCTGCTGATCGCCTGGCTGCTGGCGCGCAACGAGTTCAAGGGGCAGGGCGCCTTCGAGTTCGGCGCGCTGCTGGCCTTCGCGATCCCGGGCACGGTGCTCGGCGTGAGCTACATCCTGGCCTTCAACGTGCCGCCGTTCGAGCTCACGGGCACCGGGCTCATCATCGTGCTGTGCTTCATGTTCCGCAACCTGCCGGTGGGCGTGCGCGCGGGCACCGCGGCCTTCAAGCAACTCGACCGCTCGCTCGACGAGGCCTCGCTGATGCTGCGCGCCTCGACCTCGCAGACGCTGTTCAAGGTGGTGCTGCCGCTGCTCAAGCCGGCGCTGGTGGCGGCGCTGGTCTACAGCTTCGTGCGCGCGATGACGACCGTGAGCGCGGTGATCTTCCTGGTCACGGCCGAGAACGAACTGGCCACCACCTACATCATCGGTCGCGTCGGCAACGGCGACTACGGCATCGCGCTGGCCTACTGCACGGTGCTGATGATCCTGATGTCGCTCGCGATCGCGCTGGTGCAATGGGTGGTGGGCGAACGCAGGCTGGGCCGGCGCGGCACGGCGCCGGGGCACCAGGGGCATCACAAGATGGAGGGGCTGGCATGAACACGGGGATCGAATTTCGCGACGTCACCAAGCGCTATGGCGCCGACAGGAACGCGCCGCTGGCGGTCAAGGGCATCAGCTTCGAGGTGCCCGAGGGCACGCTGACCACCATCCTCGGCCCCTCGGGCTGCGGCAAGACCACCACCCTGCGCATGATCGCAGGGCTCGAGTCGCCGACCTCGGGCGCGATCTTCATGGGCGGGCGCGATGTCACCACACTCGGGCCGGCCGAGCGCAACGTCAGCATGATGTTCCAGAGCTATGCGCTGTTCCCGCACATGGACGTGATCGGCAACGTGGGCTACGGCCTGCGCATGAGCGGCGTGAAGAAGGACGAGGCCACGGCGCGTGCGCGCGAGGCGCTGCGCGGCGTGGGCCTGGTCGGCTTCGACCAGCGGCTGCCGAGCGAGCTCTCGGGCGGCCAGCAGCAGCGCGTGGCGCTGGCGCGCGCGCTGGTGCTCGAGCCCGCGGTGCTGCTGTTCGACGAGCCGCTGTCGAACCTCGACGCGCGGCTGCGGCGCGAGATGCGCGAGGAGATCCGCTCGCTGCAGCAGCGTCTCAAGCTCACGGTGGCCTACGTCACGCACGACCAGAGCGAGGCGCTGGCCGTGAGCGACCAGATCATCGTGATGGACCACGGCGTGATCGCCCAGCGCGGCACGCCCGAGCAGCTCTACGGCCGGCCCGAGAGCGAGTTCGTCGCGGGCTTCATGGGCGAGGCGATGGTGTTCCCGGCCGTGGCCGGTGTCGACGGCGACGTCACGCTCGGGCCGCTGCGGCTGCGGCCGCGCCATGCGGTGCCGCCGGGCGCGGTCAAGGTCGCGGTGCGGCCCGAGGCCTGGCGCATCGGCGAGGCCTCGGCGGCCGACGCCGGCCTGCCGGCCACGCTGCGGAAGGTGGCCTACCTCGGCAGCTTCTACGAGTACGGTTTCGACACGCCGCTGGGCGCGGTCTTCGTGGTCTCGACCGACCTGTCGAACCCGCTGGCCGCGGGTGCGCAGACCCGGCTCTCCCTGGGGGCGCATGGCGTCAGCGTGGTGTAGCGCGCCCATGGAACAATGGCGCCATGAACGTGGTTTTCGATCTTGGCGCCGTGCTCTTCACCTGGGAGCCCACACGGCTGGTCCAGGCCCATCTGGCGGAGCATGCCCCTACTGAATCCGCCGCCGCGGCCCTGGGCCGCGCGCTTTTCCATCATGACGACTGGACCAGCTTCGATTGCGGCACCCGCACGCTCGAGGAATCCGTCGCCCGCATGGCGGCGCGTCTCGCGCTGCCGGCCGACCGCCTGCTGGCCATGCTCGACGGACTCGGCGAACGCCTCGCGCCGATCGATGTCACGGTGGCGCTGCTCGAGGAGCTATTCGAGCGCCGCGAGGCCGGCGAGCCGCTGAAGCTCTACTACCTCTCGAACATGCCCGCGCCCTATGCGCGCGCGATCATGGCGCGCCATGGCTTCATGCGGCGTTTCGACGGTGGCGTGTTCTCGGGCGACGTGAAGTTCCTGAAGCCCCATCGCGAGATCTACGAACTGCTCGCGGTGCGCCATGCACTGGCGGCGGAGCAGACGGTGTTCATCGACGATTCGGCCCCCAACGTGGAAGCCGCGCGCGCCTTCGGCTGGCACGCGATCCACTGCACCGCGCCGGCCGCGCTCGCGACCCAGCTCTCGCGTTACCTGCCGGTGCGCTCGACCTTGTCGATGTCGAAGCCCAGGCTGCCCGCGTAGTCGAGTTCGGCCTGCAGGGTCGCGTCGTCCAGGCAGGGGGCGCGCGACAGCACCCACAGGTACTCGCGGTTCGGCGTGCCGACCAGCGCCACCTGGTAGTCGCGGTCCAGCTTCAGGATCCAGTAGTCGCCCCACACCACTGGCAGCCAGGCCAGCCACGAGGGCGCGAAGCGCACCTCGAGCCGGCCCGCGCCGGGCTGGCCCGCCACCGGCACCACGCGCGCGGTGCCCAGCGATTCCTCGAAATTGCCGTCGGCGCGTTCGCAGCGGTTGAGCACCTCGATCGTGCCGTCGGGCCGCGGCGTGTAATTGGCCGTGACCGGGCCGGCGCAGGATTTCTGGAAGCGGTTGGGCAGCCGCGCCTGTTCGTGCCAGAGGCCGGCATAGCGGTGCAGGTCCACCGGCGCCACCACCTGCAGCGGCGCGCGCATCAGCGGGGCGCCATCGGCCGGGCCAGCCAGCCGCACGCGCGAGCGGCGCGCGGCATCCAG
Organism: Variovorax sp. GW821-FHT10D07; assembly: GCF_059415325.1. NCBI lineage: Bacteria > Pseudomonadati > Pseudomonadota > Betaproteobacteria > Burkholderiales > Comamonadaceae > Variovorax > Variovorax sp. GW821-FHT10D07. The sequence goes on from NZ_JBWKMZ010000011.1 coordinate 79,482, forward strand.
CGCGAGCCAGGCCGCCGCGCCGCCGATCACGAAGGCCGTGGCCAGCGTGCCGATGGCGGCGCTGGTGCGGCGGTCGTCGAAGGAGGCGAGGTCGGTGGAGGCTGCGGGAGGAAGTCTGCGCTGCATGTAGGGGGCTCCTGGGGTCGGGACGGCGAATCCGGCGATTCGCAAAGGAAAGGATTCTTCAGCCTAGACGCGCCCGCGGGCCGGCGCCGTCAGCCGTGGACCACAGCGCCTGTAGGGCGGCATGGGGCCGAAACCCTGCTGGCCGCATGTTGTTCGCGTCGTCATGGAACAGGGTGCCAAGCCGTGCTACGGTGCGCATGAAAGCATCGGCCCGCATGCAACAGCGTGCAGGCCCCGTCGCCATCACCGCAACATAATCATTGCCATGAACCAACTCGATGCACTCCGTCAATGGACCACCGTGGTCGCCGACACCGGCGACTTCAAGCAGCTCAGCGCCTCCAAGCCGCAGGACGCGACCACCAATCCGTCGCTGATCCTCAAGGCGGTGCAGAAGCCCGAGTACCGTCCGCTGCTCGACGAGGGCGTGAAGAAGCACGCGGGCAAGCCGCTCGACGAGGTCATCGACCGCCTGCTGGTGCGCTTCGGCACCGAGATCCTCTCGATCATCCCGGGCCGCGTCTCGACCGAGGTCGATGCGCGCCTGTCCTTCGACACCGCCGCCACCGTGGCGCGCGGCGAGCGCATCACGGCGCTCTACAAGGCCGAGGGCATCGACACCGAGAAGCGCCTGCTGATCAAGGTCGCCTCCACCTGGGAAGGCATCGAGGCCGCGCGCCAGCTCGAGCAGAAAGGCATCCGCACCAACCTCACGCTGCTGTTCTCGTTCGCGCAGGCCGTGGCTTGCGGCGCGGCCGGCGTGCAGTTGATCTCGCCCTTCGTCGGCCGCATCTACGACTGGTACAAGAAGTCCGCGGGCGCCAAGTGGGACGAGGCCGCCAACGCCGGCGCCAACGACCCGGGCGTGAAGTCGGTGCGCCAGATCTTCGAGTACTACAAGGCCAACGGCATCAAGACCGAGGTGATGGGCGCGAGCTTCCGCAACGTGGGCCAGATCCAGGCACTCGCGGGCTGCGACCTGCTGACCATCAGCCCCGAACTGCTGGCCGAACTGGCCGCGAGCAACGAGCCGCTCGAGCACGCGCTCGATGCCAAGGCCGCCGCCCAGGGCAAGGCCGAGAAGATCGCCTACGACGAAGCCGGCTTCCGCTTCGCGCTCAACGAGGACGCGATGGCCACCGAGAAGCTCGCCGAGGGCATCCGCGCCTTCGCGGCCGATGCGATCAAGCTCGAGAAGCTGATGCAGGAAAGCGGCCGCTGATCATGGCGACCCCGCTTCGCTGCGACCGCGCACCGGCCTGGGCGCAGCTGCAGTCGTACTTCGAGACCGCGGGCCGCCAGTTCGATCTGCGCCATGCCTTCGTCGACGACGCCGGCCGCTTCGCGCACTTCAGCCAGGAGGCGCCGTACCTGTTCGTCGACCTGTCGAAGAACCTGATCGATGCGCGCGTGGAAGCGCTGCTGTTCGCGCTCGCGCGCGAGTGCGGCCTCGAGGCGCACCGCGACGCGATGTTCGCGGGCGAGCACATCAACAACACGGAAGACCGCGCGGTGCTGCACACGCTGCTGCGCGCGCCGGCCGATGCCAAGGTCGGCAAGACCGCGCCGCAATTGCGCGAGGTGCACGAAACGCTCGACGCCATGCTGGCCTACGCCGAGAAGGTGCGCGGCGACCACACCATCACCGACGTGGTCAACATCGGCATCGGCGGTTCCGACCTCGGTCCGCAGATGGCGGTGCTCGCGCTCGCGGAATTCGCGGCGCCGGGCAAGCACTTCCATTTCGTCTCGAACGTCGACGGCCACGAGCTCGACGGCGTGCTCGAGGGCCTCGCGCCCGAGCACACGCTGTTCCTGATCGCCTCGAAGACCTTCACCACGGCCGAGACGATGACCAACGCGCAGTCCGCCAAGCGCTGGTACGAACAGTCGGGCGGCAACGACATCGCGGGCCACTTCGCGGCGCTCACCACCAACGTGGAAGCGGCCAACAAGTTCGGCATCGAGACCACCTTCGGCTTCTGGGACTGGGTGGGCGGGCGCTATTCGCTGTGGTCGGCCATCGGCCTGCCGATCGCGCTGGCCATCGGCGCCGAGGGCTTCCGCCGGCTGCTGGCGGGCGCGCATGCGATGGACGAGCACTTCCGCACCGCGCCGCTGGCGCAGAACCTGCCGATGCGCCTCGGCCTGCTCGACGTCTGGTATCGCAACTTCCACCGCTTCACGAGTCGCAGCATCGCGCCCTATCACAGCGCATTGAAGCGGCTGCCGGCCTATCTGCAGCAGCTCGAGATGGAGAGCAACGGCAAGCAGGTCGACGCGACCGGTGCCGCGCTGCCGCCGGGTCTGGGCACCTCGCCCGTGCTGTGGGGCGAGCCGGGCACCAACGGCCAGCATGCCTACTTCCAGATGCTGCACCAGGGCACCGACGTGATCCCGCTGGAGTTCCTCGCGGTGCGCGATGCCTCGCACGACCTCGAGGGCCACCACCCGAAGCTGCTGGCCAACGCGCTCGCGCAGGCGCAGGCGCTGATGGTGGGCAAGCTCGACGCGGGCGGGCACAAGAACTTCCCGGGCAATCGGCCCAGCAGCTTCTTCGTGTTCGAGAAGCTCACGCCCGAGGCGCTCGGCGCCTTCATCGCGCTGTACGAGCACCGCGTGTTCACCAGCGGCGCGCTGTGGGGCATCAACAGCTTCGATCAGTGGGGCGTGGAGCTCGGCAAGGTGCTCGCGAAGGACATCGAGCCGCGGCTCGCCTCGGGCGACGTCACGGGCCTCGATGCCTCGACCGCGGGCCTGCTGCAGCGGCTGAGCCCGCCCGCGCAGTGAGCGCTTGGCCATTCGAAGTACGCCATTCGTTGCCATTGCCGTTGAAGAAGGCGCCGATATGATGGCCCCGGGAAATTTCCCGGGGACCTCAAGAGGAGCCGATCAAATGGATTTTCAAACAGCGGTCAAGACCTGCTTTCAGAAGTACACGGATTTCAGTGGGCGCGCCTCGCGCTCCGAGTTCTGGTGGTTCATATTGGCCGAGGTGGTCGTTCTGATCGTCGCCAGCTTCATCCACCAGATCGTCTACCTGGTCGCCGCGCTCGGCTTCCTGCTGCCCGTGCTGGCCGTGGGCTCGCGCCGCCTGCACGACATCGGCAAGAGCGGCTGGTTCCAGCTGCTGATGATCATTCCGCTGATCAACCTGGTGCTGATCTATTTCTTCGTCCAGCCCAGCCAGCCCGAGTCCAACGCCTACGGCCAGCCGCAAGGCGCCTGAAGACCACGGACACCCGCAGAACAACGATTCGACAGGGCCGCACATGCGGCCCTTTTTTCTGCCCGCCGCCGATTCAGGCCTCGGCCGTCGCGGCCGCGCGCACCGGCGCACCGCTGGCCATGCGCAGGCACAGGTCGAAGGCCTGCTGCAGGCCCTCGATCTGCGCGATGCCCTGGCCCGCGATGTCGAAGGCGCTGCCGCTGGCCGAGGTGGCCACGGGCACGGGCAGGCCGCCGTGCAGGGTCACACCCTGCTCGAAGCCCATGAGCTTCATCGCGATCTGGCCCTGGTCGTGGTACATCGAGACCACCGCGTCGACGTCGCCGCGCCGCGCGCCGATGAACACCGTGTCGGGCGAGAACGGGCCACGCGCGTCGTAGCCCTCGGCGCGCAACTTCTCGATGGCCGGGCCGATGATCTCGATCTCCTCCATGCCGATCGAGCCGCCGTCGCCGGCATGCGGGTTGAGCCCCGAGACCGCGATGCGCGGCTGCGCTACGCCCGACTGGCGCAGTGCCGCGGCGATGATCTTCACCGCGTCGCGCACGCCTTCGCCCGTGATGTGGCTCGCCACGTCCTTGAGCGGAATGTGCGAGGTCACGCGCGAGGTCCACAGCGCGCCCGTGAGATTGAACTCGCAGACGAAGCCCGGCACCGCGAAGCGCGCCTGCATGTAGCGCAGCTCGTCCTCGTGCACCAGGCCGCCCAGGCGCAGCGAATGCTTGTTGAGCGGCGCGAACAGGATCGCGTCGACCTGGCCGCGGCGCACGGCCGCGGTCGCGAGCTCGAGCGCCTGGAATGAGGCGCGGCCCGAGGCCTCGTTCGACTCGCCGAGCACCGGCTCGGCGCCCCCCATCCAGTCGCAGGCCAGCAGCGAGGGCCGGCCGTCCTCGAAGCGCAGCGTGTCGAGGCTCTCGGCCGCGAGCGGATCGAGCCTGGCGCCGGCGATGCGCTCGCCCGCGGCCAGCACCACCGGGTCGGCGATCAGCAGCACGCGCGCGGCGTCGAGGTTGCGCTGGCGCGCGAGCAGCTTGACCGCCATCTCGGGGCCGACCCCGCTGGGGTCGCCGAGCAGCACGGCGATGCGGGGCTTGGCGGAGGTCACGGTCGGAATCTTCGAAGGAGTGGACATGGCGATCGTCGGTGGAGAAAAAGCGGGGAACGGCCTCATTCGGCCTTGATGTTGGCGGCGCGCACGAGCTGGCCGTAGTGCTCGAACTCCTGCCGGTTCATGGCGGCGAAGGGCTCGCCGATCAGGTTGCCGGGCGCGCCGCCCAGGGCCTTGATGCGGGCCTGCACGTCGGGCAGCTGCAGGCTCCGCGCGAGCTCGGCGCTCAGGCGCTCGACGGCCGGGCGCGGCGTGCCGGCCGTCACGTAGAGGCCGTACCAGGTCGAGACGTCGGCGCCCTTGACGCCCTGTTCGGCCAGCGTGGGCACGTCGGGCAGTTCGGGCGAGCGCTGCGGTGCGCTCACGGCCAGCGCGCGGAACTTGCCGGCCTTGATCTGGCCCATGGCCGAGGAGGTGCTGTCGAACATCATCTCGACCTCGCCCGAGATGATGTCGATGTGCGCCTGCGAGCTGCCCTTGTAGGGCACGTGCACCGACTTCATGCCGGTGGCCAGGTTGAAGGCCTCGCCGCCCACGTGCTGCGTGCTGCCGATGCCCGAGGAGGCGTACTTGAAGCCGCCGGGCCGGGCGGCCATCGCGGCCAGCAGGTCCTTCACCGACTTGTAGGGCGAGCTGGCCGACACCACCAGCACGTTGGGCATCACGGCCACCAGGCCCAGCGGCTGCAGGTCCTTGAGCGGGTCGTACTTGAGCTTGAGGATGTGCGGCGCCACCGCCTGCGCGGTGTTGGTGGCCAGGAGCAGCGTGGCGCCGTCGGCCGGCGCGCGCGCCGTGAGCTCGCCCGCGATGGTGTTGGAGGCGCCGGGCCGGTTCTCGACCACCACCGGCTGCTTGAGCGCGGGCGAGAGCTTGTCGGCCAGCACGCGCGCCAGGATGTCGGTGCCGCCGCCCGGCGAGGCGCCGACCATGATGCGCAGCGGCTTGTCGGGGTAGGCGGGCGCGGTCTGGGCTGAGGCGAGGCCGGTGGCCAGCGTGAGCGCGGCGGCGAAGGCGCATCGCTGCCGGAAGGCCAGGGAAAAGGGGCGCATCGGGGTTGTCTCCTGCTTGTTGGTCTTGAGCGCCATTGCTTTCCATGCATGGCGAAGCCGCAGGGTAGGCCGTTCGCTCCTCGCAATCCAATCGAAATTGCCGCGGGCTTCATATACTTTTGGTGATGACCGTCCAGAAAACCTCGCCCGATGCCTCGCTGATGCTGCAGGTGCGACCGCGCCAGCTGCTGCTGCTGGTGCGCCTCGACGCCCACCGCCACCTGGGCCGCGCGGCCGAGGCCATGAACATCAGCCAGCCCGCGGCCACCAAGCTGCTGCAGCAGCTCGAGGATTCGCTCGGTGAGAAGCTGTTCGAGCGGCTGGCGCGCGGCATGGAGCCCACCGCCTACGGCGAGATCCTGGTGCGCTACGCCCACCGCGTGGTCAGCGACTTCGGCAGCGCGCGCGAGGAGATGCTGGCGCTGCGCTCCGGCCTCAGCGGTGCGCTGCGCGTGGGCAGCGTGCCGGGCGCCGTGCCCGAGCTGCTGGCGCCGGCGCTGGTCGAGTACCGCCGGCGCCATCCGCAGGTGGCGGTGTCGGTGGTGGTCGAGACCAGCGACGTGATGCAGGCCCAGCTCGAGCAGGGCGACGTCGACCTGGTGCTGGGCCGGCTCACCGACGGGCACGACGAATCGCGCTACGCCAGCGTGCCGCTGCTCGGCGAATCGCAGGTGGTGGTGGTGCGCGGCGGCCATCCGGCCTTCGAGCGCGAGGGCCTCACGCTGGCCGACCTGGCGGCCTGGCAATGGGTGCTGCAGCCGCCGGGCTCGCCGCAGCGCGGGCGCTTCGAGGCCGCGATGCGCGAGGCCGGCGTGCAGGCGCGGCTCGACATCCTCGAGACTGCCTCGCCGATCGCCATCACCGCGCTGCTCGAGAGCTCCGACATGGCGGCCGTCATGCCCGCCTCGCAGGCCCGGCACTACGCGCGGCTGGGCCTGCTGCGGGTGGTGCCGATCGAGCTGCCGGTGCGCGTGCCGCCGATCTGCCTGGTCACTCGCGAGGGGCGGGCGCTCTCGCCCGCGGCGGCCCAGTTCCGACGGCAGCTGCTGGGCACCGGCTGAACGCTTTGGATTGCCTGTGGCACATGCTGTATTGCGTTGACTAGGGAATTCACTAGCCAATCGGTGCATGAAAGTACCGTCGTTGACATTCGAAGTACCAAAACCGCAAGCATGTTTATCCAGAATCCGGGCACGGCGACCCGAGGGGGCGTCGCTCACCCTCTAGGAGACAACATGCAGCGTTTTCTGAAAGCGGGCCTCGTCCTCGCACTCGCCGGCACCGGGCTCGTCGCCCAGGCTGCCACCGAACTCGTGATCGCGACCGTCAACAACGGCCACATGATCGAGATGCAGAAGCTCACGCCCTTCTTCGAGAAGGCCAATCCCGACATCAAGCTCAAGTGGGTCACGCTGGAAGAGGGCACGCTGCGCCAGCGCGTGACCACCGACATCGCCACCAAGGGCGGCCAGTTCGACGTGATGACCATCGGCCTGTACGAAGCGCCGATCTGGTCGAAGAAGGGCTGGCTGCAGCCCATCGCCACCGATGCCGCCTACGACGCCGACGACCTGCTGCCCGCGATCCGCGACGGCCTGTCGTACCAGGGCAAGCTCTACGCCGCGCCGTTCTACGGCGAGAGCTCGATGCTCATGTACCGCAAGGACCTGGCCGACAAGGTCGGCTTCCAGATGCCCGAGCAGCCAACCTGGAACCAGGTGAAGGAACTGGCCGGCAAGATCCACGACCCGAAGGCCGGCGTCTACGGCATGTGCCTGCGCGGCAAGCCGGGCTGGGGCGACAACATGGCCTTCCTGACCACGCTGGTCAACACCAACGGCGGCCAGTGGTTCGACATGCAGTGGAAGCCGCAGATCGACACCAAGCCCTGGAAGGACGCGATCGGCTTCTACGTCGACCTGATGAAGGCCTACGGCCCGCCGGGCGCCTCGGCCAACAGCTTCAACGAGAACCTCGCGCTGTTCAACGAAGGCAAGTGCGGCATGTGGGTCGATGCGACCATCGCGGCCTCGTTCATCAGCGATCCCAAGCAGTCGAAGGTGGCCGACAAGGTGGCTTTCGCGCAAGCACCCGTTGCTGTCACGCCCAAGGGCGCCAACTGGCTGTGGACCTGGAACCTGGCGATCCCCGCCAGCTCGACCAAGGCCGCCGCCGCCCAGACCTTCGTGAAGTGGGCCACCTCGAAGGACTACGTCAACCTCGTCGCCAAGGAGCACGGCTGGGGCGCGGTGCCCACCGGCACGCGCAAGTCGACCTACGCGAACCCCGAGTTCCAGAAGGTCGCGAAGTTCGCCGCCGCCGAGAAGAAGGCCATCGACGGCGCCAACCTCAGCGACAGCACGTTGCCGAAGTCGCCCTACGTCGGCGTGCAGTACGCGGCCATCCCCGAGTTCCAGGCCATCGGCGTGGCAGTGGGCCAGCAGATGAGCGCGGCACTCGCGGGCAAGGTCACGGTCGACCAGGCGCTGAAGACTTCGCAGACCACGGCCGAGCGTGAGATGAAGAAGGCCGGCTACTACAAGTAAGCCTCGTGGCTTGCTCCCTCCCCTCCGGGGGAGGGTCGGGGTGGGGGCACGCACGGCGCGTCGTTCGTTGCCGCGCTCGATCGCAGCAGCCCCCATCCCCACCTTCCCCCAGAGGGGGAAGGAGCCAGACAGAAGAGAGAAGGGACCACCCATGAAAAGACTCCTGCCCCGCGCACTCATGGCGCCGGCCGTGCTCACGCTCTTCCTCTGGATGATCGTGCCGCTCGCGATGACGTTGTACTTCTCGTTCGTGAACTACAACCTCATGCAGCCCGGCGACCATCCCTTCGCGGGCCTCGCCAACTTCGAGTACTTCGTCACCGACCCGGACTTCTGGCCCGCGACCTGGAACACGCTGCTGCTGATCGGCAGCGTGATCGGCATCACCGTGGTGCTCGGTGTGCTGCTCGCGCTGCTGGTCAACGAACCCTTCCCGGGCCGCGGCATCGTGCGTGTGCTCTTGATCTCGCCCTTCTTCGTCATGCCCGCGGTCAACGCGCTGCTGTGGAAGCACATGATGATGAACCCGATCTACGGCATCCTGGCCGACGTGTGGCGCGCCTTCGGCGCCCAGCCGATCGACTGGCTCACCGACGTGCCCCTGCTGTCGGTGATCATCATGGTGGCCTGGCAATGGCTGCCGTTCGCCTGCCTGATCTTCATCACCTCGCTGCAGTCGCTCGACCGCGAGCAGATGGAGGCCGCGCGCATGGACGGCGCGAGCGCGTTCCAGCGCTTCTTCTATCTCACCGTGCCGCACCTCGCGCGCCCGATGGCGGTGGTGATCATGATCGAGATGATCTTCCTGCTCAGCGTGTTCGCCGAGATCGCCATCACCACCAACGGCGGCCCGGGCAACGAGAGCACGAACATGACCTACATGATCTTCAAGCAGTCGCTCATGAACTTCGACGTGGGCGTGGCCTCGGCCGGCGCGCTGTTCGCGGTGGTGCTGGCCAACATCGTGGCCGTGTTCCTGATCCGCATCATCGGCAAGAACCTGGATTAGTCATGTTGCACACCCCCAGTCTTCGCGCACTTCGTGTCGCTTCGCCAACCCCCTTGCAGGGGGCAACACCAACGGCCCGGCAAAGCCGGTTCCGTGGTGTTCCTGGAATGGGCCGTGTCTTGCCCACCGCACGATGGAGTAGCTGAACCATGCAACAACAAGCTCCCAGCAACTTCCTGCCGCAACTGCTGCGCACCGTCGGCGCCTGGGCCGTCGCGCTGCTGCTGTTCTTCCCGCTCGGCTGGCTGTTCCTCACGGCCTTCAAGACCGAGCTGCAGGCGATCCACGTGCCGCCGCTGTTCATCTTCGAGCCCACACTCGACAACTTCGGCGAGGTGCAGCGGCGCAGCGACTACCTGCTGTACGCGCGCAACTCGCTGATCACCAGCCTGGGCTCGACCATCCTCGGCCTGCTGATCGCGGCGCCGGCCGCGTACTCGATGGCCTTCTTCCGCACCAAGAAGACGCGCGACATCCTGATGTGGATGCTCTCGACCAAGATGATGCCGGCCGTGGGCGCGTTGGTGCCGATCTACGTGCTCGCGCAGACCGCGGGCCTGCTGGATTCGCTGAGCGCGCTGACCATCGTGTTCACGCTGTCGAACCTGCCGATCATGGTCTGGATGCTCTACAGCGCCTACAAGGACATCCCGAACGAGATCCTCGAGGCCGCGCGCATGGACGGCGCGAGCCTGTGGACCGAGTTCCGCCATGTCGTGCTGCCGCTGTCGGTCGGCGGCCTCGCCTCCACCGGCCTGCTGTGCCTGGTGCTGAGCTGGAACGAGGCCTTCTGGGCGCTCAACCTCACCTCCGCCAAGGCCGGCACGCTGGCCACGCTGATCGCCTCGTACTCGAGCCCCGAGGGCCTGTTCTGGGCCAAGTTGTCGGCGGCCTCGCTCATGGCCATCGCGCCCATCGTCGTGTTCGGCTGGTTCAGCCAGAAGCAACTGGTGCAAGGCCTGACCTTCGGCGCCGTCAAGTAAAGAAAGGGAGACACCCCATGGCCTACCTCCAACTGAAGAACATCAAGAAGAGCTTCGGCGAAGTCGACATCATCAAGGGCGTCGACCTCGAGATCCAGAAAGGCGAGTTCATCGTCTTCGTCGGTCCCTCGGGCTGCGGCAAGTCGACCCTGCTGCGGCTGATCGCGGGGCTCGAGCCCATCAGCAGCGGCAACCTGCTGCTCGACGGCAAGGACATCACCTGGGCGCCCTCGGGCAAGCGCGACCTCGCGATGGTGTTCCAGAGCTATGCGCTCTATCCGCACATGAGCGTGTACGACAACATGTCCTTCGCGCTCAAGCTCGCGGGCACGAGCAAGTCCGAGATCAAGACCAAGGTCGAGCATGCGGCGAAGACGCTGAACCTCACGCAGTACCTCGACCGCCTGCCCAAGGACCTCTCGGGCGGCCAGCGCCAGCGCGTGGCCATCGGCCGCGCCATCGTGCGCGCGCCCAAGGTGTTCCTGTTCGACGAGCCGTTGTCCAACCTCGATGCCGCGCTGCGCGGCAACACGCGCGTGGAGATCCACAAGCTGCACCGCGCGCTCGGTGCGACCACCATCTACGTCACGCACGACCAGGTCGAGGCCATGACCCTGGCCGACCGCGTGGTGGTGCTCAAGGACGGGCTGATCGAGCAGGTCGGCACGCCGCTCGAGCTCTACGACCGCCCGGCCAACCAGTTCGTCGCGCAGTTCATCGGCATGCCGTCGATGAACATGGTGGCGGCCAGCGCCATCCCGAGCTTCTCGGCCGCCACCGGCGGCCGGCTGCCGAGCGACGGCTTCCTCGGCGTGCGGCCCGAGGGCCTGCGCGTGCATGCGAAGGCCGGCGCACCGGTGTCCGAAGTGCAGGGCCGCGTCGAGCTGATCGAGGCGCTGGGCGCCGACACGCTGATCCACGTCGACGTGGGCGGCGTGCCGCTGGTGGCGCGCCAGAACGACCGCACGCCGCTGCAGGCCGGCGACGACGTGGCGGTCGAGCTCGATCCCTCGGTGCTGCACCTGTTCACGCGCGACGGGCGCGCGGTCGCGGCCTGAACCTCTTCTCTCGTTTCATTCCTCTTCCGGGACATTCTTCGTGACTCTCGCAGCAGCGCCCCTTCCACCCGCTCCCTCGGAGTTCACGGTGCTCCACCTCGGCCTCGGGTCCTTCCACCGGGCGCACCAGGCGGTCTACCTGCAGCGGCTGATCGACGCGGGCGACACGCGCTGGTCGATCTCTGGCGCCAACATCCGGCCCGACATGGCCGAGGTCGTCGAGGCGCTGCGCGCCCAGGGCGGCCGCTACACGCTCGAGACCGTCTCGCCCGCGGGCGAGTACCGCTACGAGCAGATCGAGGCCATCCGCGAGGTGCTGCCCTACGAGCCCTCGCTCGCCGGCCCGATCGCGCGCGGCGCCGCGCCGTCGACGCGCATCGTCTCCTTCACCGTCACCGAGGCCGGCTACTACCTCGACACCAAGGGCCGGCTCGACCTGTCCTTCGCCGACCTGGTGGCCGACATCGCGCGTGCCGCCAAGGGCGAGGCGGGCGGCGAGGGCGTGACCATCTACGGTGCCGTCTGCGCGATCCTGCGCGCGCGCAAGGCCGCCGACGCAGGGCCGCTCACGCTGCTGAACTGCGACAACCTGCGCCACAACGGCGAGCGCTTCCGCGCCGGCCTGCTCGAGTTCATCGAGCGCGCGGGCGATGCCGAGCTGCTGGCCTGGACGAAGGCGAACACGCGCTGCCCCAATGCCATGGTCGACCGCATCACGCCGCGCCCGCCGCCCGAGCTGCGCGCGCGCGTGAAGGCCGCCACCGGTCGCGACGACGCGGCCGCGATCACCGGCGAGAGCTTCATCCAGTGGGTCATCGAGGACGACTTCGCAGCCGGCCGCCCCGACTGGGCGCGCGTGGGGGTCGAACTGGTCGACTCGGTACAGCCCTACGAGGAAGCCAAGATCCGCATCCTCAATGCCACCCACAGCTGCATCGCCTGGGCCGGCACGCTGGTGGGCCTCGGCTTCATCCACGAGGGCACGCACGACGCCGCCATCCGCAAGATGGCCTTCGACTACGTGAGCGACGACGTCATTCCCTGCCTGAGCCCGAGCCCGATCGACCTCGCGGCCTACCGCGACGTGGTGCTCGACCGCTTCGGCAACCCCGCCATCCGCGACACCAACCAGCGCGTGGCCGCCGACGGTTTCTCGAAGATCCCGGGCTTCATCGCGCCGACCGTGCGCGAGCGGCTGGCCGCGGGCCAGCCCATCGACAGCGTGGCGATGCTGCCCGCGCTGTTCCTGGCCTTCCTGCAGCGCTGGCACCGCGGCACCTTGCCCTATGCCTACCAGGACCAGGGCATGGACGAAGCCGTGGCGCATGCCATCTGCGACGCGGCCGACCCGGTCGCCGCGCTGTGCGCGGACGCGGGCCTGTGGGGCCCGATCGCGGGCGATGCGCGGCTGGTCGATGCGGTGCGCCGCGCGAGCGGGCGTGTCGCGGACTTCGTGGGCGCGAAGGCATGAGCACGCGGCTGCAGGATCGCCATGTGCTGTTGACCGGCGCCGGCGGCGGCATCGGCCTGGCGGTTGCCGAAGCCTGCATCGCCGAGGGGGCGCGCTGCAGCGTGGTCGATCGCGCGGCCGCGCCTTCCGAGGCGGTGCGCGCGCTGCAGCAGCGCCATCCCGATCGCCTGGCCTACATCGCGGCCGACGTGACCGACATGCAGGCCATCGCGCGCCTGCTGGTCGAGGCGCAGGTGGCCTTCGGGCCGATCCACGTGCTCTTCAACAATGCCGCCGTGTTCGATCTCGCGCCACTGCTCGACAGCGACGAGGCTTCGTTCGACCGCCTGTTCGCCGTCAACGTGAAGGGCATGTTCTTCGTCATGCAGGCCGTGCTGCGCCACATGGTCGAGGCCGGCACCCGCGGCGCCTCGGTCATCAACATGGCCTCGCAGGCGGGGCGCCGCGGCGAGGCGCTGGTGTCGCACTACTGCGCCACCAAGGCGGCCGTGATCAGCTACACCCAGAGCGCGGCGCTCGCGATGGCACCGCACGGCATCCGCGTCAACGGCATCGCGCCCGGCGTGGTCGACACGCCGATGTGGGACCAGGTCGACAGCCTGTTCGCCAGGGCCGAGGGACTGGCCCTCGGCGAGAAGAAGCGGCGCGTGGGGCTCGAGGTGCCGCTGGGCCGCATGGGCCTGCCGGGCGACATCGCGGGCGCGGCCGTGTTCCTGGCCAGCGACGAGGCGCGCTACATCACGGCGCAGACCCTGAACGTCGATGGCGGCAACGTCATGAGCTGAGATGGCGATGCCTGCTGCAGCGAAGTCAGGAAAGTATCGGAGCGCTTGCCTTCACTGCGGTGAAGCGCGGGCCGCCCGGTGAGAAGATAGCCAGCCTCCGCCGCACGCGATCCATGAACGACGATTTCCACCTCTACCTCGACAGCGCCGACCTCGCGGCGCTGCGGGCCTGCCTGCCGCATCCGGTCGTCCATGGCGTGACGACCAACCCGACCTTGCTCAGGCGCGCCGGTGTCGGCCGCGCCGAAGTGCCGGGCCTGCTGCAGCGCTGCATCGAACTGGGCGCGCGCCAGGTGCAGGCGCAGGTGTATTCGAGCGAGGCCGACGGCATGCTCGAGGACGCGCAGGCGCTGCTGCCGAAGTTCGACGCCGGCCAGCTCGTCATCAAGATTCCCGCCACGCGCCAGGGCCTGGTGGCCGGCGCGCGGCTGATCGCGCAGGGCGTGCCCGTGACCTGGACCGCCGTCTACGCGCCCGAGCAGGCGCACTTCGCGGCGCAGCTCGGCGCAGCCTATGCGGCGCCTTACCTCGGGCGGCTCGAGGATGCCGGCCAGGACGGGCTCGCGCTGATCGCGCGCATGCAGTCGCTGGTCGCGCAACGGCCCGCGTCGGGCACGCGGCTGCTGGTGGCGAGCATCCGCTCGCGCGAGGCCTACCTGTCGCTGCTCGCGCTGGGCGTCGGCGCCATCACGATCCCGCCGCGCCTGTTCGCCGAACTGCTCGACCATCCCGCCACCTTGGCCGCCGAACGCGGCTTCCTGGACGACGCCCGCGCCCTGAACTGACCGAAGAAAATCCTGTCCTCACCATGCGCATTGCACTCACGGGCGAAGCCCTGATCGATTTCACCGCCAGCGAGGCCGGCACGCTGGCCTTCCTCGGCCACGAGGGCGGCTCGCCGCTCAACACGGCCGTGGCCTGCGCGCGGCTGGGCCAGCACACCGGCTTCTTCACGCAGCTGTCGACCGACCTGTTCGGCGAGCGGCTGATGGCCTTCCTCGAACGCAACGGCGTCGACACCGGCTTCATCCTGCGCAGCAGCGCGCCCTCGACCCTGGCCTTCGTCGAGCGCACGCCGCAGACCAACCGCTATGCCTTCTACACACACGGCAGCGCCGACGCGACCTGGGCGCCCGAGCCGCTGCCGCAACTGCCGGCCGACTGCCGCTTCCTGCATTTCGGCTCGATCTCGCTGCTTCAGGAGCCGGCCGCGACGCGCATCGCCGACTTGGTGAGCGCCAACGCGGGCCGCTGCGTGATCGTGTTCGATCCCAATGTGCGGCCCAGCCTGATCCCCGACCTCGCGGCCTATCGCCTGCGTGTCGCCAACTGGTTCGCGATGGCCGACCTGGTGAAGCTCAGCGACGAGGATGCGGCGCTGCTGGCGCCGGACCGCCCGGTCGATGCGCTGGCCGCCGAGATCCTGGCCGCGGGCGCGCGCGCCGTCATCGTCACGCGCGGCGGCGAGGGCGCCACGCTCTGGCGCGCGGGCAAGGCGCCGCTGTCGGTGGCCGCGCCGCGCGTGCAGGTGGTCGACACCATCGGCGCCGGCGACACCTTCACGGCCGGCCTGTCGGTCGCGCTGCTCGACCAGGGCGTGGAGCACCGCGACCAGCTCGCGGCGCTCGGCGACGACGGCTGGCGCGCGGTGATGCGCTTCGCCGCCACAGCCGCGGCCCTGAACTGCACCCGCGAGGGTGCCGATCCGCCGGTGCTGGCGGCCGTGCAGGCGGCGCTGGCGCGGGGAGACAATCTCTAGCACCCTTGCATTGGCAGCGGGCGCGGACCGCCAGCGAGCATGCAGCCATGACCACCACCACACGCAAGCGTTCGATTCCCCGCCAGCGCCAGCCCGAGCTGGAGCGCGACTTCGCGCGTTCGCCCTCGCTGGGCTACGAGGCGCCCGAGGAGACCGGCCTGGTGCGATGCCTGGCGCACGGCTTCCCGAGCCCGCTGGTGCGCTGGCACTTCCACGAGGACTACGAGCTGCACCTGATCACCGAGACCTCGGGCAAGGCCTTCATCGGCGACTGGATCGGACCGTTCCAGCCCGGCCACCTGGTGCTGTGCGGCCCGCGGCTGCCGCACAACTGGATCTCGCTCGACGTGCCCGAGGGCGGCGCCGCCGGGCGCGACCGCGTGATCCAGTTCCGGCACGAGCCGATCGAGCAGGCCGCGGCCCAGATTCCCGAGCTGCGCGAGGTCATGCAGCTGCTCGAGCGCGCGCGCCACGGCATCGAGTTCTTCGGCCTCTCGCAGCAGGCGCAGCAGCACTGGGACGACATCAAGGCCGCGCGCGGCGTGCGCCGGCTCGGGCTGTTCCTGGGCTTCCTGGCCGACCTCGCGCAGTGCACCGACTACCGGCTGCTGTCGAGCGTGCAGATGCAGGGCGCGCAGGGCGCCGACGGCGATGCGCAGGTCGACCAGATCAACGGCATCGTCAACCGCATCACCAACAACATGACCGAGCAGCTCTCGATGGCCGACCTGGCCGCCGAGCTCGGCATGAGCGAGAGCCGCTTCAGCCGCTTCTTCCGGCGCTCCACCGGCAACAGCTTCACCGACTTCGTCAACCGCGTGCGCATCAACAGCGCCTGCCACCTGCTGATGCAGACCGACCACTACGTGACCGACATCTGCTACCAGGTCGGCTTCAACAACGTGGCGAACTTCAACCGGCGCTTTCTCGAGATCAAGGGCATGACGCCCAGCGAGTTCCGCCGCCAGGCCGACACCCGCTTCGGCAACGGCATGGCCTGAGCGCCGCCTTTCATCCAAACCCACCGGGAGCTTCTCTTGTATCTGGGACTCGACCTCGGCACGTCCGAGCTCAAGGCGCTGCTGCTCGCCGACGATCACCGCATCGTCGGCGTGGCGCGCGCATCGCTGACCGTGGACCGGCCGCATCCGCTGTGGTCCGAACAATCGCCCGCGCAATGGTGGCAGGCGCTCGAGCAGGTGATGGCGCAGCTGCGCGCCGACCAGCCGGTGGCGCTCGCGCAGGTGCGCGCCCTCGGGCTGTCGGGCCAGATGCACGGCGCCACCCTGCTCGACGCGGCCGGCGAGGTGCTGCGCCCGGCCATCCTCTGGAACGACGGCCGCAGCGGCGCGCAGTGCGAGGCGCTGACGCGCGCGGTGCCGCGGCTGGGCGAGATCGCGGGCAACCTCGCGATGCCGGGCTTCACGGCGCCCAAGCTGCTGTGGGTGCGCGAGCACGAGCCCGAGCTCTTCGCGCGCGTGGCGCGCGTGCTGCTGCCCAAGGACTGGCTGCGCTTCATGCTCAGCGGCGAGGCGGTCGGCGAGATGTCCGATGCGGCGGGCACGCTGTGGCTCGACGTCGGTGCGCGCGACTGGTCCGACGAACTGCTCGCGGCCACCGGCCTCACGCGTGCGCAGATGCCGCGGCTGGTGGAAGGCAGCGAGGTCTCGGCCACGCTGAAGCCCGCGCTCGCCGAACGCTGGGGCCTGGGCGCGGACGTGAAGATCGCGGGCGGCGCGGGCGACAACGCCGCCAGCGCGGTCGGCATGGGCATCGTGGAGCCGGGGCAGGGCTTCGTCTCGCTCGGCACCTCGGGCGTGATCTTCGTGGCCTCGAGCCGCTTCGAACCGAATCCCGCGCAGGCGGTGCATGCCTTCTGCCATGCGCTGCCGGGCCGCTGGCACCAGATGTCGGTGATGCTCTCGGCTGCGAGCGCCGTGAGCTGGGCCTCGCGGCACCTGGGCTTCGGCGACGAGGCCACGCTGCTGGCGGCGGCCGCGCGGCTCGACGACGCGGCGCGCGCGCGCGCGCCGATCTTCCTGCCCTACCTGTCGGGCGAACGCTCGCCGCACAACAACGCGAACGCGCAGGGCGTGCTGTTCGGACTCACGCAGGCGCATGGCGCCGACGACATCGCCTATGCGGTGGTCGAGGGCGTGAGCTTCGGATTGCGCGACGGGCTCGACACGCTGGCGCGGCCCTCGGGCGCGCTGGCGCTGGTGGGCGGTGGCGCGCGCAGCGCCTGGTGGGCACAACTGCTGGCCGACATCCTCGAGGTGCCGCTGACGCTGGCCGAGGGTGGCGAGGCCGGCGGCGCGCTGGGCGCGGCACGGCTGGCCTGGCTGGCCGATGGCGGCGCGATCGCCGCGGTATGCACCGCGCCCGCGGTGCGGCAGCGCTTCGATCCGAAGGCCGAGGCCGCGGCGGGGCACCGCGCGCGGCACGCGCGCTTTCGCAAGCTCTATCCGCTGCTGCGCGCGTCGTTCGAGGCCTGAGCGCCTGGTCTTTTCCCTCTCCCTCTGGGAGAGGGTCAGGGTGAGGGCACCGGGCCTCACCATGGCCCTGACGGTATCCGTCGCCCAGAGCCCTCACCCCGGCCCTCTCCCAGAGGGAGAGGGAGCCGGAGCGTTCAGTGCGCCGCGACGATCGCGATGCCCTTGATCTGCCCCGCGGCCTTGGTCGAGGCCGGCGCCGGATAGCGCTGCGGCCGCAGCCGGTGCAGCAGCTCGGCTTCGCGCGCACGCGCCAGCGCGAGGTTGCCGATCTTCACGTGGCCGTAGCCGCGAATCGTCATCGGCAGCGCGGCGATGTCGGCCAGCAGCTTCTGGTCGGCGGCCGCCATGTCCTGCGCCAGTTCGTCGAGCCGGGCCTCGAAGTGGGCGATCAGCTCGCGCTCCAGCCGCCGCTCCTGCGTACGGCCGAAGGGATCGAAGGGCGTGTGGCGCAGCGCCTTGCCGTGCGCGAGCACGCGCATCGCCGGCAGCATCCAGGCGCCGAAGCGGATCTTGCGCGGTGCCTGGCCGTTCTTCGGCGGTGCGAGGAAGGGCGGCGCCATGTGGAACTCGAGCTTGATCTTCTCGCCCTCGAACTGCTCCATCAGGCTGCGCTGGAAGCTGCCGTCGGTGTACAGGCGCGCCACCTCGTACTCGTCCTTGTAGCTCATGAGCTTGAGCAGGCTGCGCGCCGCGTTGCGCGTGAAGGGCAGCGAGGCATCGCCGCCGAGCGCCGATTCGCGCTGCTGCAGCGCGCGGATGCGGGTCTCGAAGCGCCGCGCCCAGGCGGCGTTCTGGTAGCCCGAGAGATGGGCCACGCCGCGCGCGACGATGGCCTCGAGGTCGTTGCCGTCGGCCGCGTGGGCGAGGTCCATCGCCGACGCGGGCTGCAGCGTGTCGCCCAGGCGCTTGAGCCCTTCGGGATCGGCCGCGGCCATGCGACCCAGCGCGAAGGCCAGGCGATTGGCGGCGACCGCCACGCCGTTGAGCTCGATGGCGCGCATCAGCGCCTCGAAGCCCAGCGGCACCAGGCCGAGCTGCCATGCGTAACCCACGGCGAGGATGTTGGCGGCCAGCGTGTCGCCGATGAACTCCTCGGCCAGCGCCTGCGCGTCGAAGGTCTTCACCTGCTCCTCGCCGGCCGCGAACTGCAGCTTCTCGAGCAGCAGGTCGATGTGCAGCTCGGCGTCGGGATTGCGCAGCGACTCGGCGACCGGGATCTCGTGCAGGTTCGCGAGGATGCGCGTGCGGCCGTGGCGCACCGCCTGCAGCGCCTCGGGCGAGGCACCGACGACGAGGTCGCAGGCCAGCACGGCATCGGCCTGCTGGGTGTCGATGCGGGCCTGGTTCAGGCGCTCGGGATGGCTGGCCATGCGCACGAAGCTCAGCACCGAGCCGCCCTTCTGCGCGAAGCCCATGAAGTCGAGCACGCTCGCGGCCTTGCCCTCGAGGTGCGCCGCCATCGCGACCAGCGCGCCCACGGTCACCACGCCGGTGCCGCCGACGCCGGTGACCAGCAGGTCGTAGGGCGCGTTGTCCCAGTCGTGGCCCGGGGGCTGCGGCAGCGCGGCGGCGCGCGCCAGCACGGCGTCCTTCTCGCGCTGCAGCGCGCCGGCCTTGCGGCGCAGCGAGGCGCCGGTCACGCCCACGAAGCTCGGGCAGAAGCCCTGGGCGCAGGAATAGTCCTTGTTGCAGTGGGTCTGGTCGATCTGGCGCTTGCGGCCCAGCGGCGTCTCGTGCGGCACCACGGCCACGCAGTTGCTCTGCACCGTGCAGTCGCCGCAGCCTTCGCACACCGCCTGGTTGATGAACAGGCGCTTGGGCGGATCGGCCAGTTCGCCCTTCTTGCGCCGGCGGCGCTTCTCGGCGGCACAGGTCTGCTCGTAGATCAGCACGGTGACGCCCGCCACCTCGCGCAGCTCGCGCTGCACCGTGTCGAGCAGGCTGCGGTCGTAGAAGCCGGTGCCGGCCGGGAAGCGGTCCTTCTGGCCGTCGTACTTGCGGATGTCGTCGCTGACCACCACCACGCGCGCCACGCCTTCCGATTCGACCTGGCGCGCGATCGCGTCGACGGAGATCACGCCGTCCACTGGCTGGCCGCCGGTCATCGCGACCGCGTCGTTGAACAGGATCTTGTAGGTCATGGTGGCCTTGGCCGCCACCGCCTGGCGGATCGCCAGGTAGCCCGAGTGGTAGTAGGTGCCGTCGCCGAGGTTCTGGAACACGTGCGGCACGCGCGTGAACTTGGAATGCGAGATCCAGTCCACGCCTTCGCCGCCCATCTGCACCAGGCCCGCGGTGCCGCGCTCCATCCAGCTGGCCATGAAGTGGCAGCCGATGCCGGCGCGCGCGGTCGAGCCCTCGGGCACCTTGGTGCTGGTGTTGTGCGGGCAGCCGGCGCAGAAGTAGGGCAGGCGCTTGACCGCATCGCTGGCGTTGGCCAGCAGGTCGGGCGGCGTGAAGTCGCGCACGCGCTCGGTCGGGCGGCCGATGCCGTCGGCGCCGCCGACGTGGCGCTCGAGCCATTCGGCCACGCGCTCGATCAGCCGCGAGGGCCGCAGTTCGCCGAGCGCCGAGATGAAGGGGCGGCCGTCGCGGTCGTGCTTGCCGACCAGCGCCGGGCGTGCGTCGGCCGGCGCGTTGTAGAACATGTCGCGCAGCTGGCTCTCGACGAAGGCGCCTTTCTCCTCGATCACCAGCACCTCGGCCAGGCCCGCGGTGAAGGCGCGCATGCGCGTCTGCTCGAGCGGGAAGCTCAGGCCCACCTTGTAGATTCGCACGCCGGCCGCGGCCAGGCGCTCGGTCGAGATCTCGAGCCGGCGCAGCACCTCCATCAGGTCGTAGTGGGCCTTGCCGCAGGTCACGATGCCGACCCGGGCCTCGGGGCTCTCGACCGCCACGCGGTCGATGCTGTTGACGCGCGCGAACGCGGCCACCGCCTCGTGCTTGTCGGCCAGCCGCGACTCGATGCGCAGCGAGGGCAGGTCGGGCCAGCGGTAGTGCAGGCCGTCGGCCGGCGCGCGGTGGCCGGTGGCTTCGCGCACGCCGTCGGCATCGAGCCAGGCGGCGCTGCGCGCGAGGATCAGGTCGAGGTCGACCGTGCTCGAGCTCTCGACCACCTCCGACAGCGCCGGCATGCCGACCCAGGTGCCCGAATAGCGCGAGAGCGCATAGCCGTAGAGCCCGAACTCCACCAGCTCGGCCACGTTGGCCGGCTGCACCACCGGCATGCCCCAGGCCGCGAAGGCCTGGTCGGACTGGTGCGGCATCGACGAGGACACGCAGCCGTGGTCGTCGCCCGCCACCACCAGCACGCCGCCGTTGGGCGAGGCGCCGTAGGCGTTGCCGTGCTTGATCGCGTCGCCCGCGCGGTCCACGCCCGGGCCCTTGCCGTACCACATGCCGAACACGGCCTCGACCTCGCGCTCGGGGTCGGACTCCACGCGCTGGGTGCCGAGCACCTGGGTGGCGGCCAGTTCCTCATTGATGGCGGGCACGAAGCGCACGCCTTCCTGCTCGAAGCGGCTGCCGGCCTTCCAGATCGCCTGGTCGACCATGCCGAGCGGCGAGCCGCGGTAGCCGCTGACGAAGCCGCGGCTGTCGAGGCCGCGCGCGGCATCGCGCTGGCGCTGCATGCACAAGAGGCGCACCAGCGCCTGCGTACCGGTGAGGAAGACCACGCCCGAGCTCGCCCAGAGGTTGTCGGCAAGCTGGTAGCCCGGACGGGCGAGGGTGGTCGTGGCGGCGGTTTCGGCGGCGCGGGTGGGGGCTGCGGCCGAAGAGAGGTCATTCGAAATCATTGCGAGATTGTTGTTCTCGCTCAGGAGGAATATTCTCTTGAATCACTACAGGGTGACCCTGGAATCAGGAATATCCATCTCGAAAATCGCCATGAACGACGAATTCATCCCTCTCGACCATCATTCGCTGCGCATCCTCGACGAACTGCAGCGCGACGCGCGCCAGACCGTGCAGCAGATCGCCGACGCGGTGGGGCTGTCGCCCACGCCGTGCTGGCGCCGCATCAAGGACATGGAGGCCAGCGGCGTGATCCGCGGCTACACGGTGATCGTCGACCGCGAGAAGGTGGGACTGAACCTCGCGGCCGTGACGGAGGTGAACCTCGACCGCCACAGCGAGGCCAAGGTGCGCGACTTCGAGCGTGCCGTGGCCGCGAGTCCACAGGTGGTGCGCTGCGCCTCGGCCACCGGGCCGGCCGACTACATCCTCACGGTGCTGGTGCCCGACATCAAGCATTACGAGCAGTTCCTGCACACCACGCTGTTCGAGCAGGCCGGCGTGACGCACGTGCGCTCGGCGATCGTGCTGCGCGAGGTCAAGGCCGACGCGCCGCTGCCGATCGACATGGCGTCGACCGCGGCGGGGCCGCGGCGCAGGGCGCGCGGCTGAAGCGGCGCGCCCAAAGAAAAAGGCCGGGGCGAACCCCGGCCTTCCGTCGTGTCTGAACGACCCGCCCGTCGAACGCCGTAGCGCTCACCGGGCGAGAGGCAATTACATGCCCATGCCGCCCATGCCACCCATGCCGCCCATGTCGGGCATGCCGCCGCCGGCAGGAGCGTCGTCCTTCGGAGCGTCAGCCACCATGGCTTCGGTCGTCAGCAGCAGCGAGGCCACCGAAGCGGCGTTCTGCAGCGCGGTGCGGGTCACCTTGGTCGGGTCCAGGATGCCCAGCTCGAGCATGTCGCCGTACGAGTCGTTGGCGGCATTGAAGCCGTAGTTGCCCTTGCCGGCCAGCACCGCGTTCACCACCACCGAGGCTTCGCCGCCGGCGTTGTTCACGATTTCGCGCAGGGGGGCTTCGATGGCCTTCAGGACCAGCTTGATGCCGGCGTCCTGGTCGGCGTTGTCGCCCTTCACGCGGTCGCCCACGGCTTGCTTGGCGCGCAGCAGGGCCACGCCACCACCGGCAACCACGCCTTCTTCCACTGCAGCGCGGGTGGCGTGCAGGGCGTCTTCGACGCGAGCCTTCTTTTCCTTCATCTCGACTTCGGTGGCAGCGCCGACCTTGATCACTGCAACGCCGCCGGCCAGCTTGGCCACGCGCTCTTGCAGCTTTTCACGGTCGTAGTCGCTGGTCGCTTCCTCGATCTGCACGCGCACTTGCTTCACGCGGGCTTCGATGTCGGCAGCAGCGCCCGAACCGTCGATGATGATGGTGTTTTCCTTGCCCACTTCGATGCGCTTGGCTTGACCCAGGTCGGCCAGCGTCACCTTCTCGAGGGTCAGGCCGACTTCTTCGGCGATGACCTTGCCGCCCGTCAGGATGGCGATGTCTTCGAGCATGGCCTTGCGGCGGTCGCCGAAGCCAGGCGCCTTGACGGCCACGACCTTCAGGATGCCGCGGATCGTGTTCACGACCAGCGTCGCCAGGGCTTCGCCCTCGACTTCTTCGGCAATGATCAGCAGCGGACGACCGGCCTTGGCGACTTGTTCCAGCGTGGGGAGCAGGTCACGGATGTTGCTGATCTTCTTGTCGAACAGCAGCACGAAGGGGTTGTCGAGCAGCGCCGATTGCTTCTCGGGGTTGTTGATGAAGTAGGGCGACAGGTAGCCGCGGTCGAATTGCATGCCTTCGACGACGTCCAGTTCGCTGTCCAGCGACTTGCCGTCTTCGACGGTGATCACGCCTTCCTTGCCGACCTTGTCCATCGCGTCGGCGATGAGCTTGCCGATGGTTTCGTCGCTGTTGGCCGAGATCGAGCCGACTTGAGCGATTTCCTTCGACGTGGTGGTGGGCTTCGAAGCCTTCTTCAGCTCTTCGACCAGGGCCGTCACGGCCTTGTCGATGCCGCGCTTCAGGTCCATCGGGTTGATGCCGGCGGCCACGTACTTGAAGCCTTCGCGAACGATGGCTTGCGCCAGCACGGTCGCGGTGGTGGTGCCGTCACCGGCGTTGTCCGAAGTCTTGGAAGCCACTTCCTTCACGAGCTGGGCGCCCATGTTCTGCAGCTTGTCCTTGAGTTCGATTTCCTTGGCGACCGACACACCGTCCTTGGTCACGGTGGGGGCGCCGAACGAGCGTTCGAGCACCACGTTGCGGCCCTTGGGGCCCAGGGTCACTTTGACCGCGTTGGCCAGGATGTTCACACCCTCGACCATGCGTGCGCGGGCTTCTCCGCCGAAGACGACGTCTTTTGCTGCCATGTTTGTTTACTCCGAATGGGATGGGTGGATTACTTCTCGACGACCGCGAACAGGTCGTCTTCCTTCATGACGAGCAGCTCGTCGCCATCGACCTTGACGGTCTGGCCGCTGTACTTGCCGAACAGGACGCGGTCGCCGACCTTCACGGTCAGGGCCGACAGGTCGCCCTTGTCATTGCGCTTGCCCGGGCCCACGGCCAGGACTTCACCCTGATCGGGCTTCTCGGCGGCGGCGTCGGGGATGACGATGCCCGAGGCAGTCTTGGTTTCGCTGTCGATACGCTTGACGATCACGCGATCGGCCAAAGGACGAAGTTTCATTGCATCTCCTGGATAAGAAACTGGGTGGTGGTTTTTTGGGCGCCCATCCTGCAGGACCGGTTGCCCGTCGACTGGAGGCGAGGCTTGTTAGCACTCAACCACAGCGAGTGCTAATCATAAGGGCAATCGCCGGGGTTTCAAGCGCCGGGGCGGGTTGCGCGGGAAGTCGGTTGCCACGATTCAATATTTCAACGATGATTGAAATATGGAAGAAGAAGCCGTCATCCGTTCCCTCATGGCCCTCGCCCAGAGCGTGCGCCTGCGCGTGTTTCGCGCGCTGGTCGTGGCCGGCCCGCAGGGCATGACGCCCGGCGCGCTGACCGAAACGCTGGGCGTTCCGGCCACGGGCCTGTCGTTCCATCTCAAGGAGCTGGGCCGTGCGGGCCTGGTGTCGCAGGAGCGGCAGGGGCGCCACCTGATCTACCGCGCCTCGTTCGACCAGATGAACGGGCTGCTGGCCTATCTGAGCGAGAACTGCTGCCAGGGGCAGCCCTGCGAAGTCGATGCGCAAGCCGCGTCCTGCGACTGCTGACGGTCGGCGCCGCATCGTTTCCTCGCCCCATGCTCACCGCCGCTCTCATCTTTCTCGCGACCCTGGTGCTCGTCATCTGGCAGCCGCGCGGCCTCGGCATCGGATGGAGCGCCGCGCTGGGCGCGCTGGTGGCCCTGGCGCTCGGCGTGGTGCATCTGCCCGACGTCGTGCGGGTCTGGCAGATCGTCTGGAATGCCACCGGGACCTTCATCGCCGTGATCGTCATCAGCCTGCTGCTCGACGAGGCCGGCTTCTTCGAATGGGCCGCGCTGCACGTCGCGCGCTGGGGCGGCGGCAGCGGCGGCCGGCTGTTCGCCTTCATCGTGCTGCTCGGCGCGGCCGTCTCGGCGCTGTTCGCCAACGACGGCGCCGCGCTGATCCTCACGCCGATCGTGATGGCCATGCTGGTGGCGCTGGGCTTCACGCCGGCCACCACCCTGGCCTTCGTGATGGCGGCCGGCTTCATCGCCGACACCGCGAGCCTGCCGCTGATCGTGTCGAACCTCGTCAACATCGTCTCGGCCGACTTCTTCGGGATCGGCTTCAACGCCTATGCGGCGGTGATGGTGCCGGTCAACCTCGCGGCGGTGGTCGCCAGCCTGCTGGCCTTGCTCCTTTATTTCCGTCGCGACATTCCCGCGCGCTACGACGCCAGCCGCTTGAAGCGCCCGGCCGATGCCATCCGCGACCCGGCCACCTTTCGCGCGGGCTGGGTCGTGCTGGTGCTGCTGCTCGTCGGCTTCTTCGGCCTCGAGCCATTGGGCGTGCCGGTCAGCGCCGTGGCGGCCGTTGGCGCGCTGCTGCTGCTGGCCGTGGCGGCCCGCGGCGAGGTCATCGCCACGCGCAAGGTGCTGCGCGGCGCGCCCTGGCAGATCGTCGTGTTCTCGCTGGGCATGTACCTGGTGGTCTACGGTCTGCGCAATGCCGGCCTGACCGAGCAGATATCGACGCTGCTCGACGTGTTCGCGCAAGGCGGTATCTGGGGCGCGGCCCTGGGCACGGGCTTCCTGGCGGCCGCGCTGTCTTCCGTGATGAACAACATGCCGACGGTGCTGATCGGCGCGCTCTCCATCGATGCCTCGGGCGCCACCGGCGTGGTGAAGGAGGCGATGGTCTACGCCAACGTCATCGGCTGCGACCTGGGCCCGAAGATCACGCCGATCGGCAGCCTCGCCACCCTGCTGTGGCTGCACGTGCTCGCGAAGAAGGGCACCACCATCGGCTGGGGCTGCTACTTCAAGGTGGGCGTCGTCATGACGGTGCCCGTGCTCGCCCTGACCCTCGCTGCGCTCGCACTGCGCCTGAGCTTCGGCTGATCTGCTTTCTCACCAGCGACATCCCTCCCTTCCATGAGCGACATCACGATCTATCACAACCCCGACTGCGGCACGTCGCGCAACGTGCTCGCGCTGATCCGCAACAGCGGCGAGGAGCCGACCGTCATCGAGTACCTCAAGCATCCGCCGAGCCGCGCAACGCTCGAGCAACTGGTCGCCGACATGGGCATCGGCGTGCGCGACCTGCTGCGCCAGAAGGGCACGCCCCACGACGAGCTCGGGCTGGCCGACGCGAAGTGGACCGATGCGGAACTGATCGGCTTCATGCTCGCGCACCCGATCCTCATCAACCGCCCGATCGTCGTCACGCCGTTGGGCACGCGCCTGTGCCGGCCATCGGAGGCCGTGCTCGACCTGCTGCCGCACGCCCAGCGCGGCGCGTTCTCGAAGGAAGACGGCGAGCCCGTCATCGAGGCGAAAGGCCAGCGTGTCGCCAAGCCCTGACCTGCCGAACCTGGATGCGGAGGCCTTCCGGCTGCCGGAGCCACGGCACCTGTGGCCCGCCGAGCGCTCGACGCATGCGCCGCGCATCCTGCTGCTCTATGGCTCGGTCCGCGAGCGTTCGTACAGTCGCCTGCTGACCGAAGAGGCCGAGCGGCTGCTGCGCGCGCTGGGCGCGCAGACCCGCGTCTTCGATCCGCGCGGCCTGCCGCTGCCCGACAGCGAACCCGAGGAGCATCCGAAGGTGCAGGAGCTGCGTGCGCTCGCGCAGTGGTCCGAAGGCATGGTCTGGTGCTCGCCGGAACGCCATGGCGCGATGACCGGCATCATGAAGGCGCAGCTCGACTGGATCCCGCTGTCGGTCGGCTCCGTGCGGCCGACGCAGGGCAAGACGCTGGCCGTGATGGAGGTCTCGGGCGGCTCGCAGTCCTTCAATGCGGTGAACCAGCTGCGCGTGCTCGGACGCTGGATGCGCATGATCACCATCCCGAACCAGTCCTCGGTCGCCAAGGCCTACCTCGAGTTCGACGAAGCCGGGCGCATGAAGCCCTCGCCGTACTACGAACGCGTGGTCGACGTCATGGAGGAACTGGTCAAGTTCACGCTGCTGACGCGCGACTGCGCCGGCCATCTGGTCGATCGCTACAGCGAGCGGCGCGAGAGCGCCGAGGCCCTGTCGCGGCGCGTGAACCTGCGAAGCATCTAGCGCCGTGCCTTGCCGGGCGCGGTCCAGCCCGACGGCAGGGCCGGCGCGCCCGCGACCAGCGCATCCCAGAGATGGCGCGACGCGTTCGTGTGATGGCGCGTGCGTGAACGCACGAGGCAGGCCTTGCGCTGCAGTTCGACGCAGTCGATCGGCACCGCGTCGTGCACCGCCAGGCTCGATGCGGCCGCGGCGTTGAGGATCGCGACCATGCCGCTCTCGCGCGCGGCCGCCACCAGGTCTTCGAGCGCATCCGATTCGAGCCGGACCTGCGGCTTGAGGCCCTGCGAGGCGAAGGCCGCGTCGAGCTCGCGGCGCATCATGTATTCGCTCGGCAGCAGCGCGAGCCTGCAGGGCGCGAGCTGCGCCAGCGTGAGACGCCGCGCGCGCCGCGGCAGGGCGCCGACGGCGACGGCCCGCTCGACGAAGCACTGCGCGATCTCGAGGTCGGCATGGGGATGCGGATCGAAGCTCACCGCGAACTCGAAGTCGCCGCGCAGCACGCCTTCCTCGAGCGCGTGCGCGGTGCGCCGCCGCAGCGCCACGGACAGCGCGGGCCAGCGCGCCTGAGCCGCGCGCATCACCGGCACCACCCAGCAGGCGCCGTAGGACTGCACGAGTCCCACGCGCACCAGGCCCGAGATGGTGTCGGCCCGCTCGGGCACTTCGCGCAAGGCCGACTGCAGTTCGAGCAGGCTGCCCGCGATGCGGCGTTCGAGTTCGTGCCCCGACAGCGTGGGGACCGCGCGGCCGCCGGTGCGGTCGAACAGCGGCACGCCCAGCACCTGTTCGAGCAGCGCGATCTGTTCCGACAACGCGGGCTGCGAGATCGAGCATTCGCGCGCCGCCTCGTTGAAGCTGGGCGCGCGCATCGCGGCGCTGAAGTAGCGCAGCTGCCGCAGCGAAACGAGCTCGAGGGGATCGCGTGCGCGCTGGGCGCGGCTGCTGGGGCGTGCGGTCATGGCGATCGGATTATCCGATGGGGTGTGCCGAAAAATGCGATTTGCCGCGGCCGGCGCATGCTCTGAAACTGCTTCCCAACACGAGACATCAGGAAGCACCGATTCATGCAGCGACGAAATTTCCTCCAGGCCAGCGCGGCCCTTGCGATCCCCGGCCTTGCCGGCGCATCGCACGCACAGGCCTTTCCCTCCAAGCCGATCCGCATCGTCTGCCCGTACCCGGCCGGCGCCACCACCGACGCGATCTCGCGCCTGATGGCGCATGCGCTGCAGACGGAGAGCGGCGCCACGGTGCTCGTGGACAACCGCGGCGGCGCGGGCGGCAACATCGGCACCGAAGCCGTGGCGCGCGGCGAGGCCGACGGCCACACGCTGCTGCTCGCCGCGCTCGGCCCGATGGCGGCGAATGCGGCGCTCTATCCCAAGCTCAACTACGACGCGGCCAAGGACTTCGCGCCGCTGGCCTGGGCCGCGTCGGTGCCGCTGGTGATGGTGGCGCATCCCTCGTTCCCCGCGCCGAACCTGCGCGCGGCGCTCGAGGTGCTGCGCAAGGCGCCGGGCCGCTACTCCTACGCCTCGGCGGGCAACGGCACGCCGCAGCACCTGGCGGCCGAGCTCTTCAAGCGCGAGGCGCAGGTGTCGATCCTGCACGTGCCGTACCGTGGCTCGGCGCCGGCGCTCAACGATCTGATGGGCGGCACCGTGCAACTGCTGTTCGAGGCCACGCCGGCGGTGCTGCAGCACATCGTGTCGGGCCGGCTCAAGGCGCTCGCCGTGACCAGCCCCGCGCGCATCCCCGCGCTGCCCGAGGTCCCGACGCTCAAGGAGAGCGGCGTCGATGCGCAGATCGGCGGCTGGTACGGCTTCGTTGCGCCCACGGCCACGCCGAGCGAACGCCAGGCCTGGCTGGTCGAGCACATGGGCCGCGCGCTGGCGCAGAAGAACACGCGCGACAAGCTCGCGGAACTGGGATCGATCGCCGTCGACAGCTCGCCGCAGTCCTTCGCGCGGATGATGGCCGGCGAGCGCATCCGCTGGCAGCAACTGATCCGCGAGGCCGGCATCAAGCTGGATTGAGGTCGCGCGCCATGCCCCACATCGTTGTCGAGGCATCGCCTCTTCTGCTCGCGGCCATCGATTGGCCGCGGACCCTGCGGACGCTGCACCGCGCGCTCGCGGACAGCGGATCGGCCGCGCTCGGCGATCTGAAATCGCGCGTGCAACCCATCGTGGCCGAGCTCTGCGGCGACGAGCCCGGCGCGCAGCAACTGATCGCCACGCTGGTGCTCACGAATCCGCGTGCGAGCGAGGTGAGCCAGCGGATGGCCGACACCGCGTTCACGGTGCTGTCCCGCGCGGTCGAGGCACTGTCGCCCGGCCAGTGGGTTCAGTGCTGCGTGTTCCTGCGCGAGCACCCCAAGGCGAACTACTGGAAGCAGCAGTGGAACCCGCCGTCGAACCCCCACCATCCATGAAAGGGATCCTCCAGATGAACGCCAACCCCTCCATCGGCAGCCTCGAGCGCCGCAACATCCTGCGCGGCGGCGCGGGCACGGTGGCGGCCGCCGCGCTGTCCGGCCTCGCGGCTGGCCAAGCGCGGGCCCAGGCGCGGCCGAAGGCCGCCGCCACGGCCGGCACCGGCCGCCACTGGCCGAACGGTGCGCGGCTCGTGATCTCGGTGTCGATGCAGTTCGAGTCGGGCGCGCAGAGCGAGCACGAGAACGGCTCGCCGTTTCCGCCGATGGATGCGAAGTACCCGGACCTGCCGGCGCGCACCTGGTTCGAATACGGCGTGCGCGAAGGCATCCCGCGGCTGCTCGACCTGTGGGACCGGCATGGCGTGAAGGTGACTTCGCACATGACCGGCCAGGCCGTGGAGCGCAACCCGCAGCTCGCGCGCGAGATCGTGCAGCGCGGCCACGAAGCCGCCGCGCATGGCCAGACCTGGACCCCGCACTGGGACATTTCGCCCGAGCAGGAGCGCGCCTCCTACCAGGCCAACATCGATGCGCTACTGAAGGCCACCGGCACCCGTCCCGCGGGCTACAACGCGTTCTGGCTGCGCGGCACGCCACGCACGCTCGGCATCCTGCAGGAACTGGGCTTCACGTACCACATCGACGACCTCTCGGCCGACGAGCCGATGACCACGCAGGTCAACGGCAAGCCCTTCGCGGTCGTGCCCTACACGCTGCGCATGAACGACATCGCCCGCTTCGGCGCGGAGGGGCCGCTCACGGCCGCGGCCTTCGGCCAGGAGCTCAAGGACGAGTTCGACCAGCTCTATGCCGAGGCGGCCGGCCGCCGGCGGATGATGTCGATCTCCACCCACGACCGCATCGGCGGCACGCCCGCGCGCGTGAAGGCGCTGGGCGAGTTCCTGGCCTATGCGAACAAGCACCCGGGCGTGGCCTTCGAACGCAAGGACCGGATCGCGCAGTGGGCACTGTCGATGTCGGGCGTGCCGAGCCGCACCTACTGAGCGGGAGCCCCGGCTCAGGGACTGAAGAGGAGCAGCCCGAAGATCGCGAACAGCGCCAGGTGCATCCAGCCCTGGACCGCCGAGGTCTTCTGGCCGTTGAAGCTCAGCATGCCCAGCGCCACGGTGGCGATGTAGAGCACCGTCTCCATGTTCGAGATGCCCATGATCACCTGCTTGCCGGTCACGAGGCCGATCACGAGCACGGCCGGCACCGTCAGTCCCACGGTGGAGACGAAGGCACCGAGGCACAGGTTGATGGCGCGCTGCATCTCGTTGTTCATCGCGGCCTTCACGGCCGTGATGGACTCGGGCGTGAACACGATGATGGCGATCAGGACACCGCCCAGGGCGGTGGGCGCGCCCGCCGCCGCGATGCCGTAGTCGGTGACCACCGCGAGATGGTGGGCGAGCAGCACGATCGGCAGGATCAGCGCGATCAGCAGGGCCGAGCGCAGCACGAGGAACTTCGTGTCCGTCCGCGCGGGCTGGGGCAGCAGGCCGACGGCATGGCGGGCCAGGTCGGCATCGAGGCCCGGTGCGGGCTCCATGTAGAGCTTGCGATGGCTTCGCATCTGCAGGCCGAGGAAGGCCGCGTAGACCACGGCCGTGACCGCCGTGATGCCGATGGCCTGGAAGGTCGTGAACTCGCCCGCGCCGCTCAGGTACTTCGGCAGCACCAGCGCGATGCTGGCGAGCAGCACCACCATCGACAGGTACGAGGCGGTGCCCTGCGCGTTGTAGGCCTGATGGCCGTTGCGGCCGTAGCCCGCGATCAGGCACAGGCCCATCACGAGGTTCATGATGATCATCATGACGGCGAAGATCGAGTCGCGGCCGATGGTGGGGAAGTCGCCCGGCCCCAGCAGCACGGAGGCGATCAGCACCACCTCGATCAGCACGATCGACAGCGTGAGGATCAGGGTGCCGTAGGGCTCGCCCAGCGCATGCGCGAGATGGTCGGCCTCCTTCACCACGCCGAAGGACGCGGCCAGGATCGTGACGAACAGCCCGGCGAACGCGATGCCCGCCGTGACCGGTGTCATCGAGGGGCCGAGCCAGCCGGCGCCGAAGACGGTGAACGCGCCGACGACGGCCCAGGCGGCGATCAGCAGCAGCCAGGTCGACGGCGGAACGGAAGGTCGGAGGGCAGCGCCCGGAGGCGGCAGTTTGCGAGGAGTGACCATGGTTGAACTTCAGCAGAAGCGCAGGGTCGTCCCCGAACGGTGATCGCGTCTTGGAGTCGTCCCCAAAGGCGAGCGCGGCAGGCGCGCTGGAGGCACTCTATCACAGGCAACACCGGGTGAAAGGTGCACCGTCCGCGGCCCAACGCCATCAAGTTGCGTTGCCGAGCGCAGGCTGCACCAGGGTGGCCATGAGGCCGTCCAGGCTCTTCTCGACGCGTTCCATGTCGAGCTTCGGCTCGCGCACCGCGCGAATCAACAGGCCCTCGACGAAGCATTCGAGCGTGAGGACTCTGATCCCGATCTCCTGCTCGCCCAAGGCCGCGCCGGACTTGCCGAGGAGGTCGCTCAGCCAGGCCGCCAGCGATGTCCTGGCTTCTCCGTCCACCTTGGTGATCTGCTGCGCGATCGCTTCGTTGCGCGTGCTCTCGGCGCTCATCTCGAGGATCAGCGTGGCGCTCGGCACGTCGGGATCGCCCGCCAGCCAGCGGCGCAGGTATTCGCAGATGCGCGTGGTCACGACCTTCGGCGGCAGGCCCACCAGGTTCACCCCGTTGCCGGTGCTGATCTGCTGGTGCATGAGCGCGAGAACGATCTCTTCCTTGCTCGCGAAGTAGCGATAGATCAGCCCCGGGCTCATCTGCGCCGCTTCGCTGATGCGGGCGATGGTGCCCGCATGCAGCCCGTCCTCGATGAAGCACTCCCTGGCGGCCTTCAGGATCCTCTGTCGCTGCGACTCCGCCCGCAGTTCGCTCTTGGGGGACGAGCGCTTGGTCGTGCTATTCACTCGGGAATTCCTTGAGGGTGGTGTTGCATGAGAGGGTGGCGTCGACGTTCATGAAAGTCTTGAAAGTATAAACATTCATTCATGTTGTGAGGGGTGCCGGCCGCTGACAAGGGGGATTGGCGCCATTCCCAGCACCGGACCAAGCCATCTTTCACGAAGAGGGACGTTGCCGACAATTTGATGACGCAGAAGCAAAGTATCGAGAACTAGTTCCGGTTTTTCGCGTGAATGTTGTTGCTTTCCCCTAGGAATCGGGCGGACTGGGCCCTCCAGAAAGAGCCAGTAGGTTAACCTAAGAAAAAATGAATATTCACTCTCTTCAATGCAACAGATTCTGTCTGTTCAGCATGCGTCGAAAGGATTCAAGTGGTACAGGAAACAGGGATGAAGCAAGCGGGCGGTGCGCATGATGAAAGTTCATCGCGCAACCGCATTCTTTCGGTGGCGGCCACGTGCTTCGCGCAGCGTGGCATCCGGGCCGTATCGATGGTCTGCATCTGCGATGCGGCCGAAACGAGTCCTGACGAGATTCGTCGCCACTTCGCGACCAAGGACGACATCGTGCTGGCCTTGCTCGACCGTCTGCAGGGGCTGGGGCTCGGCAGCCTGACGGAGCTCACCCCCGAGGCCGTGGCGGACTTCGTTTGCGACCGGATGCGCTGCTGGCGCGCCACCGGCGCGGCGAACGCGGCATTCATGCTGGAAGCGGTCGCGGAGGGCACACGCCGGGCACGCGTGGCCGGCGCCAACGCGCAGGCCGTGATTCGCGAACGCCAGGCGCTCGTCGCCCTGTTGCAGGCCCGCCTGCGCCAGGCCAACCGCTCCTTGCCCGAGGCGGAGATTCGCGGCCGGGTGTTTGCGTTGCAATGCTTCGTCGAAGGCGTGGTGCTGCGCGCGTCGCGCGAGCCTGACATGGACCTCGATGTGGTCCGCGAAAGCGTCCGGCGCTTCGTGGCCGAGCTGGTCCCGAGCTCCGAATCGGCGGCGCCGGCGCCTGGAGCGTACGCATGAGCCCGACCACGAACGCCGGGCTCTCGAACCCGGGATCCATCTCCTCGCTGGCGCTGGTCTTCGGCGACGACCGCAACCGAGGTGCGTTGCGCGATGCGCTCGATTCGCAGGGGTTCGCCTCGGCGGCCTTCGATTCGGTGCAGAACCTGTGGGATTCGCTGTCCTCGGGCCGCCGCTACGACGCGCTGATCGCCTGCGCCGACAAGGCGTGGAGCCCGCGGCGCTGGGTCAACCTGCGCAGCATGGTGAAGCTGCCGATCCTCGTGGTCGTCTCGCGCGATGCCCTGGAGCTCGCGTCCACCTTCGACGACGAATCGATCAACGGCGAACGGATCGAGTTCGCCACGGCGCCGGTGGACGGTGCCGAGCTGGCCATGCGCCTGCGGCTGCTGCACTCGCGCAGGAACGGCACCAACGCGCCGCCGGTCGAGGAAGACCTGATCTGGGGCAGCTTCCATTTCAAGCGGCAGGCGCGCGTGGTGCTGGTCGATGGCGTGGAAGTCCGCCTGCAGCCACGCGAGTTCGAGGTGGCGCTGATCCTGTTCCAGAACCTCGGCAAGGTCATCGGCCGCGCGGAGATCGAAGCGCAGCTCTTCGACCGGCCCGCCAGTCCCGGTTCGCGGGTGCTCGACGTGCACGTGACCCGCGTGCGAAGAAAGCTTTCGCTGGGGCCGGAGAAGGGGGTGAGGCTGTTGACGATCTATGGGGTCGGCTACCGCCTGGTGGCCCTGAATCCCCCCTCGGAAGCGCGGTCAGGGTGACGGTATTGGTGTTTTGCAGACGCAGGAGACAGTATGTTTTGGCAGGGTTCCATCTCTCGTGGCTTTCATGGCGGTCATGCGCGCGCGTTGTCGCGCAAAGCCGAAATGCCCCAGAGCGACGAATGGAGTGTTTCGAGGCACCGCATCGAGATGGACTCCGAAGAAGAGCGCTGCGCTGAGCAGCCATTGCAGATTGCGCTGCTGGGCGACGATACGGCACAGGCCGAGGCGCTCGCCAGCTTGCTCGTGGACCTCGGCTATTCGATTCGCACCATGGCGCTCGACGTTCATTCCGTCGAGAAGGACGACACGGGAAATGCCGGCCTGTTCGTCCTCGACCTGCACCGTTTCTCCGCCGAGAAGGCCTGCCTGTTGATCGAGCGTATCCGTGCGCGGGTCGGTGTCTTGCCTCCCGTTCTGCTTCTGAGCACGGAACTCCGTGAAGACGTCATCGCCACCCTGTATGCGGCCGGTGTCGACGATGTCCTGCCGAGGCCCGCGCATCGCTCCGTGTTCGCGGCGCGCATCCAGGCGCTGGCCCGGCGCGCCTATCCGCACCTCGAGCTCCCCAGCGATGTATTGCGCGTGGGTGTCTATGCCATCGACCTTCCCGCCCGTCATCTCTGCCTGTACGGCCAGCCGGTCAAGTTGTCGCGTCGGGAGTTCGATCTGGCGCTGTATCTGTTCCGCAATGTCGGCAAGCTCGTCACGCGAACCATGCTCGAAAAGGCCATCTGGGGCCGGGAACTCGGTATCGATTCCAAAACGCTCGACACGCATATCTACCGATTGCGCGTCAAGCTGAAATTGCAGCCTGAGAACGGGGCGCAATTGGCAAGCGTCTATGCGCAGGGATTCCGACTGGTGCGTGTCGTGACATCGAGTGGCGATCGATCGCAGTCCGAATTGCCAGTCATACCTTAGTTGCAATATTGAACAATTGTCAAAGTTCAATTTTTGACGTGTTTTTCCTGAATAGACTTCGCTCCGCCATCTCGGCACTGGTCTCTTAATCTATCAATCTAATTCCCTAGGAAATACAAATGAATCAATTCACGGTCGCAAAGATCGTCGCTGTCGCCGCGTTGGGTGTCGCCGCCCAGAGCGCTTTCGCGATCGATGGCACTGTCAACTTCAAAGGCAAGATCATCGAGGCGCCTTGCTCCATCGCTGGCGAGAGCAAGAACCAGAACGTGGAACTGGGCACCATTTCCACCGCCTACATGGCCACCGCGGACGGCACCAAGTCCACGCCGGTGCCCTTCGTGATCAAGCTGATGAACTGCGGCGAAACGGCCACCGGCGCCACGGTGACGTTCAGCGGACCGCCCCATGCCGACAACTCCGCGTATCTGGCCGTCGGCCTGGGCGAAACCGACCCGGCGGTCGGCGTCGGCATCGAAGTGCTCGACTCCGCCGGCAGCCAGATCGCGAACAACGCGGCGTCCGCCAACTACAGCCTGGGCAAGGGCGACTTCTCGCTGCAGTTCAAGGCTGGCTACGTGACGACCAAGAAGGACACCGTCAAGAGCGGTTCGGCCAACGCCGTCGCGAACTTCACGATCGCCTACAAGTAAATCCGGAACCCGTTCGGCGGCAGCCGGATGGGATGTTCCAACCGGATACGGCCCGCTCCTTCACGGGCCATTTTTCCCTCTTCTTCTTTCTTCTTCTTGGCGCCGGACCGGCTCGCCGCGCACATGAGGCGCGTCACGCTCCGCCTGGGCCGCGCATCGGGGAATTCCATGCTTTTCAAAAACGCGCTGCGCTCGGCAGGTGTCACGTTGATGGTGGTCGGCTTGCTGGGTGCGCATATCGCGCCGGCCGATGCCGCCGTCATGCTCGGTGGTACCCGCGTCATCCTCCACGAGAAAGACCGCGAAGCATCGATCTCGATGAAGAACGAAAGCGGTTCGCCGTATGTCGTGCAAGCCTGGATCGATGCCGGCGAAGGCAAGAACAAGACACCTTTCCTGGTCACGCCGCCTCTTTCGCGGCTGGACCCCGGCGTGGAAAACATTCTGCGCGTACTGCGCACATCCAAGGATCTTCCCGCCGACCGCGAATCGGCGTTCTGGCTCAACGTGAAGGAGATTCCCGAGAAGGCGCAGGAAGACAACGTGCTGCAGATCGCGGTGCGCACGCGCATCAAGCTGTTCTATCGGCCCACGGCCCTGCGGGATAGCGATCCGGCGGCCGCCCGGAACCGGTTGAAGTGGGCCATCGTGGCGGGGCAGGACGGCAAGGGCGCCGCATTGAAGATCGTCAACCCGACGCCCTATCACGTCACCTTCACCTATCTCCATATCAATGGAAATCAGCAGGAGATCAATCCCGACATGTTGCCGCCGATGGAGGAGCGCATCTATCCGCTGAACAGCATCACGGAGCCACAGGCTGTTTCCGTGAAGTTCACCACGATCAACGACTTCGGCGGGCAGACCCCTCAGGAAAGCGTCCGCGTTCCCGCGGCGAACGAGCCCGTGGAACTCCAGCCTCAAGCCGCGGCGACCGACAAGCGGCCATGACGTCACGGAGATGAATGTCGTGAGTGCCTCCGTCCCCCCTCGAAATGTTCGAAAGCACGCGCTTTCGGCCATTGCGCTCGCGCTCGTGGCACACGCCAGCCATGCGCAGAAGCCGAAGGAAAGCATCTTCAACGAGAAGTTCCTGACCATCAACGGCGACCAGGCGAACGCCGATCTTTCGATGTTCTCGTTCGGCAACCAGGTGATGCCCGGCGTCTACATGGTCGAAATCATCCGCAATGGCGCCCCACTGAGCAAGGTGGAAGTCCGCTTCGATGCGGTGGAAGGAAAGCGCGATGCCGTGCCCTGCCTCACGGTGGACCTGCTGCGCAGTTCGGGCGTGAACGTGGAGGTCTTCTCCAGCCTGTCGACGCTGCCGCCCGAAAGCTGCGTCGACCTGAATGCCGCGGTGCCGGAGGCCACGGCCACCTACGACGCAGGCCAGCAGCGGCTGCTGCTGAGCATTCCCCAGGCGGCCCTGAAGCGTTCGGCCCGGGGCGCGGTCGAGCCGTCGAAATGGGACCATGGCATCAGTGCCGCCATGCTGGACTATCAGCTCAGCGTGTCGCGCAACCATGGATCGAACAGCCTCTCCTATCGAGGGCCGACCTCGACTGGCGCCTTCGGCGGTGAGAAGGTCGAGCGCAACACGTTCTATGCCTCGGTGCTGGGAGGGTTCAACCTCGGCGATTGGCGTTTTCGCCACCGCTCCAACTACGACCGCGGCTTCGATGCCAAAGGGCGCTGGCAGGCCGTCCAGACGTACGCGCAGCGCGATCTTCCTTCGATCGGCGGCCAGCTGCTGATCGGCGATGGCTTCACATCGGCCGAGCTGTTCGATGGCTTCCAGTTCCGAGGCGTGCAGGTGGCCTCGGACACCGCCATGCTGCCGGACAGCCTGCAAGGCTATGCGCCCACCATCCGGGGCGTGGCGCAGACCAATGCCCGCGTCACGGTGAAGCAGAACGGCTACATCATCTACAACACCTATGTCGCGCCCGGCCCGTTCGCGCTGGACGACCTGTACCCGACTTCATCGGGGGGCGACCTGGAGGTGACGATCACCGAGGCCGACGGCCGCGAGACGCGCTACATCCAGGCCTTCGCCGCGGTGCCCACGCTGCTGCGCGAAGGCACGTGGCGCTACAGCGCCACCGCGGGCCAGTTCCGCAGCGGTGACGAGCGCTACAGAGGCAACGCCGAGCGCCCCTATTTCGTCCAGGGCACGCTGGCGCGAGGCTTGCCGAAGGATTTCTCCGTCTATGGCGGCGCCACGCTGGCGCGCGGCTATCAGGCCGGGATGATCGGCTCGGGCAAGAACATGTATGGCCTCGGCGCGGTGTCGCTGGACCTCACGCATGCCCGAACCGAAGGCCAGGGCGACCAGACCCTCAGCGGCCAGTCGCTGCGGGCCCTGTATTCCAAGACGATCGATGACACGGGCACCACGTTTCGCATGGCCGGCTACCGTTATTCGACGAGCGGCTTCCGGACCTTTTCCGAATCGGTCGAGATGCGCTATGCAGCGGAGAACCAGTTGCCCTTCTTCAATCGGCGCAGCGAGGTGCGGCTGGACCTGGCGCAGCCCTTGGGAGAGTGGGGCTCGTTCTACGCGTCGGCCCGGCAGCAGAGCTACTGGGGCAGCGACCGCAAGGACAAGCTCGTGCAGGTCGGCTATTCCGGCAGCTACGGGCGGGTGGGCTACAACATCTTCTACAGCCAGGTCTCCAACCTCCGGGGACCGGCCAATCGCCAGGTCATGCTGACGCTGTCGATTCCGCTCGGATCGAACGTCAATGCGAGCTACGCCGTCTCGCGCAACAACCAGGGGCGTGTCACCCATCAGGCGGGGGTTTCCGGCAGCGCATGGGACGACTATCGCCTGACCTACGGCCTGACGGTGGACCGCTCCAACGAGGACGGATCGAATGGCAGCGCGAACCTGAACTACAAGGGACGCAGCGGCCAGGTGAACCTGAGCCACAGCCAGGGCCAGGGCTATGGCCAGACCAATATCAGCGTGGCGGGCGGCCTGGTGGCGCATGGCGAAGGCGTGACCTTGTCGCAGCCCCTGGGCGAAACCATCGCGCTCGTGCGCGTTCCCAAGGCCTCGGGCGTGGGCATCGAGTCGCAGTCCGGCGTGAGCACCGACGGCACGGGCCATGCCGTCGTGCCCAACCTCACGCCCTATAGAAACAACCGCCTTGCATTGCTGACGCAGGACCTGGACGACAAGGTCGAAGTCAAGCATGCCGCGCGCGAGGTCGTGCCCACGCGAGGCGCCGTGGTGCTGGCGCCGTACGAGACCTCGGTCGGCTA
The DNA here is from genome assembly GCF_059415325.1 of Variovorax sp. GW821-FHT10D07. Classification (NCBI taxonomy): domain Bacteria; kingdom Pseudomonadati; phylum Pseudomonadota; class Betaproteobacteria; order Burkholderiales; family Comamonadaceae; genus Variovorax; species Variovorax sp. GW821-FHT10D07. The sequence continues at coordinate 118,626 of NZ_JBWKMZ010000011.1, forward strand.
TCGGCTGATGTTGACGCTGACCAATCCGCAAGGCCGGCCGCTCCCCTTCGGCGCGCGCATCGACAACGAGGCGGGGCAGGAAGTGGGCGTGGTCGGGCCCGAGGGCCAGGCCTACGTGACCGGCGCGGGTGAGACGGGCACCTTGAAAGTCATCTGGGGCGACCGTGCCGGCGCGCAATGTCAGGTCAGCTATCGCGTACCTGCTCAGGACGTTGCGGCGCCCATCCACGAAATGAAGGAGATCTGCCGATGAGCGCGCTTTATCGTTGCTTTCTCGGGTTCGGTGTTCTGGCGGGGTTGAGCATCGCGTCGGGCAGTGCGTTCGCGAACTGCGAATACAGCACCAACATGAACAAAGGCGCACGCACGTTCAATGTGTCAGGAACGACCACCGCATTGCGGACGGCAAAGGTCGGTGAGACCATTTTGAGCAGCAATGTCATCAAGTTTTCAAGCTATCCATTCTGGATTGGTCAGTGCAATAAAACGGCCGCGGGCGTTCGTGCCGTGCTTTCACCGCTTCGGGGCGCACTGGTGCCTGGACTGTCTCCCCCGACGTACTCGACCAATATCGACGGCATCGGCTACAGAGTGAAGATAGCGGGAAGCAATATCGATCTCAATGACACCTACACCGGAAATTGGCCGACCACTACGTCATCCGTTTATATCGGATGGACAGGAGTGATCATCGATTTGGTCAAGACGGCGCCAGTCGTCGGAAACGGGTTAATTGCTGCCGGCGAATATGCTCGTTTTCATACAAGGGGGGACTCTACGCAGCAGTGGTTCACCGCGAACATCGGCACCGTGAGGATCCTCGCGCCCACCTGCCAGATCACCACGGCGACGCAGAACCAGACGGTCTCGCTGGGGGATGTGCGAATGAATCGCTTCTCGGGCGTGGGCAGCACGGCGGCGGAAAAAACTTTCAATATCGGCGTGGCTTGCGATGTGTCGGAGCATCAGCAGGGCAATACCGTGTCTCTGATCCTCGAAGGGACGGCGGATCCGTCGGAAAAGCCTGGCGTGCTCCAGCTCTCTTCCGATGCCGACAAGGTCGCCGTCGGCGTGGGTATACAGATACTCGACGGCAAGACCAGCACGCCGGTGAAATTCGGCCAGCCCGTCGCGATCGGCAATTCCGCGGCTGGCACGATCGATATGCCGTTCAAGGCGCGCTACTACCAGACGGCCAAGGACATCGTCCCCGGTCAGGCCGACGGCATGGTCACGTTGACGCTGGCCTACAAGTAAGCAGGGGCGGCCGGCTCGCGCGGCAACTTCACAGCTGATCCGTCGGCACGAACCACGAGAACAGCAGCAGCTGAAACCGCGTCAGCATGCTCGAATCGGGCTCGCTGTCGAGCACCTCGTTGTTGACGTCCCCCGTGCCGATCCACTGCACGTTCTCGCCATCGGGCTTGAGCACGACGCGGTAGACGCCCTCGATGTCGTCGAGTTGGTAGGCGTAGAGCAGGGCCTGGGTCAGGTCGAAGCTGCGCACGCGCACGCCGAACTCGGTGTTGAGCAGGGCCGAGCGCGGGTCGAGGTTCATCGAGCCCAGCATCACCCATTCGCGGTCGATCAGTGCGAGCTTGGCATGCAGCCGGCCGCGCGCCTTCTTCAGCAGGTCGCGGAACTGGCCACTGCGCTTGAGCTGCTGCGTGCTGACCTCGTAGAGCTCCACGCCGAGCTTGAGCATGTCGACGCGGTAGCGGTTGTAGTTGATGTTGACCAGCGGCTCGTCGCTGTCGGCCAGCGAATTGGTGATCACGCTGACCTGCACGCCGCGCCGGCGGCCTTCGCGGATGCGCGCCATGCCTTCGTCGCCCGGGATGAAGTAGGGCGAGATCACGAGCACGCTCGAGCGCGCGGTGGCCGCCAGTTCGTGGAAGCGCTGCGCCACCGATTCGGTGGGATGCCGCATCACGCCGAGTGCCTTGTTCGGGCTGTCGGCGCTGGCGTGCGCGTCGGCGCGCATCCATTGCAGGGTGGGGATGTTCAGCAGTTGCAGGCCCAGCGGCGGATCGCCGAGCACATCGCCATCGCCCGGCGGATCGGGCCAGGGCGCGAAGCGCAACGAGGTGGCGGTTTCGAAATCGGCCTTCAACACGGCCGGCGTGCGGTGGTTGATGGCCACGGTCTCGATCGGATAGACGACGTCGCTGTTCCAGTAGGTGTCGAACACCGCGGCCGATTCGGCCACCACCGGGCCGGCCATCAGCAGTTCGAAGTCGATGAAGTTGGCGACTTCGCTGCGCAGGAAGTATTCGTCGGCGAGGTTGCGCCCGCCCGCGATGGCGATGGCGCCGTCGGCCACGAACAGCTTGTTGTGCATGCGGTGGTTGAGCCGCCGGAAGTCACCGAGGAACTCCATCCAGCGCGTGGCCGAGTGGTCGCGCGCATTCACGAAGGGGTTGAACAGCCGCACCGAGGCGTTCGACTCGGCCGCCAGGCCGAGCAGCAGCGGGTCCATCCCGGAGGTATAGAAGTCGTCGAGCAGGAGCCGCACGCGCACGCCGCGGCGCGCGGCATCGCGCAGTTCGCGCAGCAGCAGGCGGCCGGTCTTGTCGTTGCCGAGCTGGTAGGTCTGCACATCGAGCGAGCTCTGCGCGCGGCGGATCAGCTCGAGCCGCGCATCGAGCGCGAACGAGGCCTCGATCAGCGGCCGCACGCTCGAGAGTCCGTCGCGTGGCGCATCGAGATGGGCCGCGGCGCGGCCGAGCAGGGTGGCATTGGAGGCCGGGATGGCGAGCACCGGCGTGTCGGCGGCCCGCGGCGGCAGGCCGGCGCAGCCCGCGAGCACGAAGGCGGTCGCCAGCGCGAGCAGCCATGCCGCGGCGCCGCGCAAGGCGAGGAACCGGGAGGCGAGGGTGGTGTGCATGACGGCGGACGCGCGAATGTTGCAGGGACGGTGGGAAGCTTGACGGGACTATCCCGCGCCTGGCGCGCGCCGATGCTAGCTGTGTTGCGCCGAAACCACGAGTCGCAAGATCAGGCGGCACCCCTTGCACCCACCCGGATTTGGCGGAAATGTGAATTATTCCGTTTTAGAATGAGAATGGTTCTTAATATCTAGAGGAGTGGAGTCGGAATGGCGGTCTTGTTGACGCAGCGCAATGCCTTGGCGCTGATGGGGTGTCTGGCGATCTACGCGAACCAGCAGGTGCTGGCGCAAACGGCCGCCACGACGGCATTGCCCGAAATCCGGGTCGAGGCCCCGGCCGAAACGGCGACCACGCCGGTGAACGGCTACCGCGCGAGGAATGCGGCGACCGCCACCAAGACCGACACGCCATTGGCCGAGACGCCGCAGTCGGTGACGGTCGTGACCCGCGACCAGATCCTGGACCAGGGCGCTACCAACCTGCAGGATGCGCTCACTTACGCAGCCGGCGTGCGCTCCGATGCCTACGGCCTGGACTCGCGCTCCGACAGCTTCCTGGTGCGTGGCAGCGATGCCTCGGTCTACCTCGACGGGCTGCAGCTCTTCTCCGCGGGCTGGTACACCGCGACCGCGCGGCCCGATCCCTACACGCTCGAGCGCCTCGAGGTGCTGCGCGGCCCGTCGGGCATGCTCTTCGGCGCCGGCACGGCGGGTGGCGTGATCAACATGGTCAGCAAGCGCCCGCAGACGCAGGCCGCGCGCGAAGTGGGCGTGCAGTTCGGCTCCTGGGGCCGTAAGCAGATCCAGGCCGCCCTGACCGGCCCGCTGACGGCCGACGGCGACTGGTCGTACCGCCTGGTGGCGCTGCAGCGCAAGGCCGACACGCAGGTCGACTACGTGCCCGACGACCGCACGCTGGTCATGCCCTCGCTGACCTGGCGCCCGAGCGCCGCCACCTCGCTGACCCTGCAGGGCCTCTACCAGAAGGACAAGACCGGCAGCACCTCGCAGTTCCTGCCGTGGCAGGGCACGATCCTGCCGAACGTCAACGGCAAGCTGCCCGTGAGCCGCTTCATCGGCGAGCCCGGCGACGGCTACGACACCGAGCGCAAGACCTTCGGCTGGCTGTTCGAGCACCAGTTCAACGACCACTGGTCCTTCCGGCAGAACTTCCGGATGTCGCGCACCTACAACGACTCGCACTACCACTATGCGGACTTCTTCTCCATCCCCGGCGGCTGGGGCATGGACCCGATCGGCCAGCGCGTGATCGGCCGCATCAACGACAAGTCGCTGACCTGGACCCGCATGACGGGCATCGACAACCATGTCGAGGGCCACTTCGACACCGGCGCGCTGCGCCACACGCTGCTGGTGGGCGCCGAGTACTCGCGCCAGCGCCAGGACAAGTACGAAGGCTCGGCCTACAGCGCCATCGACGCCTACACCCCGGTCTACGGCCTGGGCTACGTGCCGGTGACCGACCTGAGCTGGAAGCCCCGCACCACGCAGCGCAATGCCGGCGTGTACCTGCAGGACCAGATGAAGCTCGACAACTGGATCTTCGTCGCGGGCCTGCGCTACGACCGCAGCACGGCCGGCACCGAAGGCAGTGCCTCGGAGACCACCACCGCCACCTCGCGCCGGCTCGGCGTGATGTACACGCTGCCCTCGGGCTGGGCGCCCTACCTGAGCTACACCGAGTCGTTCACGCCGCAGGCCGGCACGGACGTCAACGGCCGGCTGTTCAAGCCGCTGCGCGGCGAGCAGGTCGAGGCCGGCGTCAAGTACCAGCCCGCGGGTTCGCCGACCAGCTTCACGGCCTCGGTCTTCTCGCTCAAGGAAAAGAACCGCACCGTCTCCGACAGCACCAACCCGAACTACGGCCGCCAGGTCGATTCGAGCAAGAACAAGGGCCTCGAGCTCGAGCTCAAGACCACGCTCGCGCGCGACCTCGACCTGATCGCCAACTACACCTACATCGAGGTCGATCCCAAGCTCACCGACACGCCGCGCAACCAGCTCTCGGTGTGGGGCAAGTACCGCTTCGCCGTCGGCGGCATCACGGGCTTCTCGGCCGGCGCCGGCGTGCGCTACATGAGCGGCTTCCGCGACATCGAAAGCACGGGCGCGGGCCCGCGCGTGCCGTCGGTGGCGCTGCTCGACCTGATGCTGGCCTACGAGTCGGACAAGTGGCGCTATGCGCTCAACATCAACAACGTGACCGACAAGGTCTACTTCAGCACCTGTCTGGCCCGCGGCGACTGCTGGTACGGCACGCGTCGCAACGTGGTCGCCACCGCGACTTACAAGTTCTGAGGTTTTTCGAGCCGCCGCCACACCGAGCCTCGGGGACAATTCCGCCATGTCGATGAACAGCCGAAAGATCAAGACCTGGGCCTGGGTGCACAAGTGGAGCAGCCTCGTGTGCACGGTCTTCATGCTGCTGCTGTGCCTGACGGGCTTGCCGCTGATCTTCCACCACGAGATCGGCCACCTGCTGGGCACCGAGGTCGAGGCGCCGAAGATGCCCGCAGGCACGCCGCGCGTGAGCCTCGATCGCGTGCTCGAGGTGGCGCGCGCGCAGCACCCCGACCGCGTGGTGCAGTTCGCCTCGCAGCCCGAGGACGACGACGGCCTGTGGTTCGTCACGCTCACGCCCACGCCCGCGCCCACCGACGACTTCAAGTCGGTCGCGGTCGATGCGCGCACCGGCGTCATCCTCGCGCAGCCGAAGTTCGACGAGGGCTTCATGTACGTGATGTTCAAGCTGCACGTCGACCTGTTCGCGGGCCTGCCGGGCAAGCTGTTCCTCGGCTTCATGGGCTTCCTGCTGCTGGTCGCGATCGTCTCGGGCGTGGTGCTGTATTCGCCGTTCATGCGCAAGCTCGACTTCGGCACGGTGCGCCGCGAGAAGCGGCCGCGCCTCAAGTGGCTCGACCTGCACAACCTGCTGGGCATCGTCACGCTGGTGTGGCTGTTCGTGGTCGGCGCCACCGGCATGATCAACACCTGGGCCGACCTGGTGATCAAGTACTGGCAGTACGACCAGCTCACCACGCTGCTGGCGCCCTACAAGAACGAGCCCGTGGTCGCCGTGAGCGAGCGCGGCTCGGTGCAGCGCTCCTACGAGGCGGCGATGCAGCAGGCGCCGGGCAACCGGCTGTCGTTCATCGCCTTCCCGGGCACCTCGTTCTCGAGCCCGCACCACACCACCTTCTTCCTGCAGGGCAAGGAGCCTTTCACCTCGAAGCTGCTGCAGCCGGTGCTGGTCGATGCGAAGACCGCGCAGGTCACGGCGGCGCCGAAGCTGCCCTGGTACCTCACGGCGCTGCTGGTGTCGCAGCCGCTGCACTTCGGCGACTACGGCGGCATGCCGATGCAGATCCTCTGGGCGCTGCTCGACATCGCGACCATCATCGTGCTGGGCAGCGGCCTGTACCTGTGGCTCAAGCGCGGGAACACCGTGCCCGCGGCGGCATCCAGGGCGGCCGCCGAACGTCCGCAGCGCGAGGAGGGCGGCGCACCGCAGGCCGATCCTGCGCCCGCATTGAAAGTCTGAGCCCATGACCGCAGCAAAGCATCCGCAGCACCACGGCTTCTGGCGTCTCTGGGGTTGGCCGATCGTCCTCGGCCTGCTCACGGCCTTCGGCCTGATCTCGGCGCTGTTCAGCGACGGCGGGCTCGGCGACGTCCTGGCCTGGATCACGCTCGGCATTCCGGTGGCGGTGGGCGCGTGGTACGGCTGGCGCCGTCCGCGTCCGGCCAGCGAGTAGCGCATCGCATCGGTGTGTGCACGGCGCGCGCCACGGTGAGAAACCCCGAGGCTCCGCGTCGGCGCGACACCGCAGAATCGGCGGCATGAAACCCGTTGCCGCTGCTGCCGTCGCCTGTCTCCTGCTCGATCTCTCCACGGCCTCGCGCGCGCAGTCTGCGACCGAAACACCGTCGCCGTTCGCGGGCGCCTCGCTGCGCGAGATCACCGTCTCCACGCCGCGCGGCGAGGTCGCGCCCTTCAACGTGCCGGGTTCGGTCGATCGCGTCGACGGCGAGTCCATGCGCGACGGCCGCCTCGGCGTGAACCTGTCCGAGAGCCTGGGCGCGGTGCCCGGGTTGCAGGTGCAGAACCGGCTCAACTACGCACAGGACCTGCAGCTGTCGATCCGCGGCTTCGGTGCCCGCTCGACCTTCGGCGTGCGCGGCGTGCGGCTCTATGTCGACGGCATTCCCGCCACCTTGCCCGACGGCCAGGGCCAGACCTCGAACATCGATATCGGCTCGCTCGACCGCATCGAGATCCTGCGCGGTCCGTTCTCGGCGCTCTATGGCAACTCCTCGGGCGGCGTGCTGCAGGCCTTCACCGCCTCGGGCGAGGGCCGGCCGAAACTGTCCTACTCGGCGGCGGGAGGCAGCAACGGCACCTGGCGCCAGTCGCTGCAGGCCAGCGGCTCGCAGGGCGCCATCGACTACCTGCTCGGCGCCAGCCGCTTCCAGACCGACGGCTGGCGCGAGCACAGCGCCGCGCGGCGCGACATCGCCAACGGCAAGCTCGGCATCGCGCTCGACAACGGCGACCGGCTCACGCTGGTCGTCAACAGCGTGCGCATCGATGCGCAGGACCCGCTGGGCCTCACGGCCGACCAGTACGCGCTGGCGCCACGGCTCGCGCCGCTGGCCGTGCAGTACGACACCCGCAAGACCGTCGAGCAGACGCAGGCCGGGCTGCTCTACGAGCGCCGCCTGAGCCAGACGCAGCAACTGCGCCTGATGGTCTACGGCGGCGAGCGCAAGACCACGCAGTACCAGTCGATCCCGCCCTCGGCGCAGCAGAACCCGCTGCATGCGGGCGGCGTGATCGACCTCACGCGCCAGTACGGGGGCCTCGACCTGCGCTGGACCGGTGCCTTCACCCTGGCCGATCGTCCCTTCGAACTGGTGGCGGGCCTGGGCTACGACAGCCTGCGCGAATGGCGCCGCGGCTACGAGAACTATCTCGGCAGCGGCGCGGCCCAGATCCTCGGCGTGCAGGGGCGGCTGCGGCGCTACGAGCGCAACGAGGTCTGGAACCTCGATCCCTATGCGCAGGCCAGCTGGCGCTTCGCCGAGCGCTGGACGCTCGAGGCCGGCCTGCGGCGCAGCAGCGTGCACTTCGATTCGGGCGACCGCTACATCGTCGGCAGCAACCGCGACGACAGCGGCAGCGCGCGCTATGCCAAGACCCTGCCCGTGGCCTCGCTGCGCTTCCAGGCCACGCGCGACATCGCGCTCTACGGCTCCATCGGCCGCGGCTTCGAGACGCCGACGCTCAACGAGCTGTCGTACCGCGCGGGCGGCGCGAGCGGGCTCAACTTCGCACTGCGGCCCTCGGTCAACGACAGCCTCGAGCTCGGCGCCAAGGCGCGGCTCGGTGGCGGGCTGCTGACCGCGGCGCTGTTTCGCACCCGCACGCGCGACGAGATCGTGACCGACACCAACCTCGGCGGCCGCGCCACCTTCCAGAACGCGGGCCGCACGCGGCGCAACGGCTTCGAGCTGGCCTGGCAGCACGAGACCGAGAACCACTGGCGCACCCAGCTCGCCTACACCTGGCTCGATGCGACCTACCGCGATGCCTTCTGTTCGCCCTCGCCGTGCGCGGCCGCCAACACGGTGGCCGCTGGCAACCGCATTCCCGGCATCGCGCGGCAGTCGCTGTTCGCCTCGTTGGGCTGGGTGCCGCCCGAGGGTTGGCGCGCGGGTGTGGAGATGCGCGCGCTGGGCCGCATCCAGGCCAACGACCTCAACAGCGCGAGCGCGCCCGGCTATGCGGTGGCTGCCGCCTATGCCGGCTACCTCAAGAAGTGGGAGCGCTGGGAGTTCAACGCCTTCGCGCGCGTGGACAACCTGTTCGACCGCCGCTATGCCGGCTCGGTCATCGTCAACGAAGGCAATGCGCGCTATTTCGAGCCCGCGCCGGGGCGCAACTGGACGGTGGGCATGAGCGGTTCGTACCGCTTCTGAGCCTGCGGGCCCATGAAAAACGGCGGGCACTGCCCGCCGTCGCGATGGATGGTCGAGTGCCTCAGAAGGCCGCGGGCCGCCATTTCAGCAGCCGCTTTTCGAGCGAGCTCAGCAGGAAGTCGGCCGCCAGCGCGACCACCGCGAGCACGATCATCGCCGCGAACACGCCGCTGGCATTGAAGGCGCCCTGCGCGGTCGAGATCAGGAGGCCGATGCCTTCCTTGGCGCCGAGGAACTCGCCGACCACCGCGCCGACCAGCGCGAAGCCGAAGCTCACGTGCAGGCTCGCGAGGATCCACGACATCGCCGAGGGAATCACCACCGCCATCGTGAGCTGGCGCGGCGAGGCGCCGAGGATCTGCGCGTTCGCGATCATGTACTTGTCGGCCTCGCGCACGCCCTGGAAGGCATTGCCGAAGACCACGAAGAACACCATCACCACCGCGAGCGCCACCTTCGAGGCCATGCCCAGGCCGAGCGCGATCACGAAGATCGAGCCGAGCACCACGCGCGGGATCGAGTTGGCGATCTGGATGTAGAGGCTGAACACGTCCGACAGCAGCTTGTTGCGTCCGAGAACGATGCCGCAGATCACGCCGGCGATGGAGCCGATCAGGAAGCCGATCACTGTCTCCTCGAGCGTCACCGCGACCTGCATCCACAGCGACCCCTGGGCCGTGCCGTCGCGCATCCATTCCACGAGCTGGTCGTAGATCATGGTGGGCATCGAATAGAAGAAGGGGTCGATCCACTTCAGGCGCGCCGCGATCTCCCAGCCGCCGAGCGCGACCACCAGCACGACCAGCCGCAGCGCGATGATCATGCGGCGACGGCCGCGGATGGCCGCCTGCGCGATCTCGGATTCGCGCGCGAGCGCGGCGTCGCTGAGGGCCGAGGGAAGTTGCGCGGCGGCAGGCGTGTGGGTGGAGGAGCTCATGGCGGCGTGGGAGGGTGTGACAGCGTTGTTCATTGGATGACGACCTCTTCGCGCAGGTCGTCCCAGATGTGCTTGGACAGTTCGATGAACTGCGCGTCGTAGCGCACCTGCGCCATCACGCGCGGGCGCGGCAGGTCGATCTCGTAGACGCGCTTGAGCGTGGCGGGCCGCGCCGAGAGCACGAACACGCGGTCGGCCAGCGCGATCGCCTCCTCGAGGTCGTGCGTCACGAAGACCACGCTGCCGCCGTTGTTCGACCACAGCTGCAGCAGCTCGTCCTGCATCAGCGTGCGGGTCTGCATGTCGAGCGCGGAGAAGGGCTCGTCCATCAGCAGGATCTCGGGGTCGTTGATGAAGGTCTGGGCCAGCGCCACGCGCTTGCGCATGCCGCCCGAGAGCTGGTGCGGGTAGTGCTTGCCGAACTTGGCCAGGCCTACGCGGTGGATCCACTGCTGCGCCAGTTCCATCGCTTCCTTCTTCGGCTTGCCGCGGAAGAGCGGGCCGGCCGCCACGTTGTCTTCCACGCTGCGCCACGGGAACACCGCGTCGGCCTGGAACACGAAGCCGATGCGCGGGTCGACGCCGGTCACCGGCTGGCCCATCACGCGCACATTGCCGACGGTGGGCTTGAGCAACCCGGTGATCATGTTGAGCGTGGTCGACTTGCCGCAGCCCGTGGGCCCGACGATGGCGACGAACTCGCCGCGCGCCACCGACATGCTGAAGTTGCGCAGCGCGACCGTGGCGTTGCCGTCCTGCGAGATGAAGCGCAGCGACACGTCGTCGAAGTCGATCGCGGAAGTGGTCGCGACGTTGCCGCCGCTGGGAGAGGGAGTGCCGTGGCGCATGGTCATTTCGCCGCCGCGAGGTAGGCGTTGCTGTAGGTCTTCGACAGGTCGATGTTCTTGCTCTTGACCAGCGGCTTGTAGGTGGCCAGCACCTTGAGCACGGTCTCGGGCCCGCCCGCGGGCATCTTCGCGTCGGCCGTGAACATCGGCAGCGAGGCCTTGAGCGCCTGCACGTAGAGCGCCTTGTCGTTGCCGTAGTAGTCGCGCGGCACCTTCTCGGCGATCTCCTCGGCGCTGTGCGACTGGATGTACTGCATGGTGCGCGCGAAGGCACGCGCCAGCTTGCCGGCCTCGGCCTTGTGCGACTCGGCCCAGGCGTTCTGCACGTAGAGGCTGGCGGCCGGATAGAGGCCGCCGAGCGCCTTCACCGTGTCGGCCTCGGTGCGCAGGTCGACCAGCACCTGCGCGTCGCCGCTCTTGACCATCTGCGACACCGTGGGCTCGGTCGTCATGCCGGCCTGGATGCGGTCCTGCTTCATCGCGGCGATGAAGGTGTTGCCCGCGCCCACGGGCAGCAGCGAGTAGTCCTTCGAGGCCACGCCCGCGCGGTCGGCGAGGTAGCGCGTGAGGAAGTCGGTGGACGAGCCCAGGCCGGTCACGCCCAGGGTCTTGCCGCCCTTGGCGTCGGCCATGCTCTTGAAGCCGGCCGCGTCGGCCTTGGTGCTGACCAGCTCGACCTCGCCCGGCACCTTGCAGAAGACGGCGATCGCCTGGATCTCCTTGCCCTTGCTCTGCAGGTCGATGGTGTGGTCGTAGAAGCCGACCACGCCCTGCACGGCGCCGGCGATCAGCTGGTTCTCGGCGTCGACGCCCGCGGGCTGCGACTGCAGCTCGACGTTCAGGCCCTCGTCCTTGAAGTAGCCCAGCGCCTCGGTGAGCTTGGCCGGCAGGTAGATGATCTTGTTGATGCCGCCCACCATGATGGTGATGGGCGCGTCGGCGGCTTGGGCGAAGGGCGTGGCGAAGGCGGCGCAGAGAGCGGCGGCGAGCAGGGTGCGGCGGGTGGCGGACATGGGGTCGGGTGTCTCCGGTCGAGGTTGTTCGGTCGGGCCAGTCTAGGAATCGCCATCCTTCGGCCAGCTTTCAGCGCCGCGCGCGAATCCTCATGGTTATCCCTAGGCCCGTGCCCTGGCCGCCACCCTTCCTAGAATCCACGGCCACTCCCGCCGACCGCATGAAGCTGCTGCTGATCGAAGACAACCCGCAACTCGCGCACTGGCTCTCCAGCCTGCTGCGCGAACAGGACTTCGTGGTCGACCACGTCGCCAACGGCGAGGCCGCCGACCTTCAGCTGGCGCAGGCCGGCTACGACGTGGTGCTGCTCGACCTCAACATCCCGGGCCTGCCGGGCAAGGCCGTGCTGCGCCGGCTGCGCGAGCGCGGCGACACGGTGCCGGTGATCATCCTCACGGCCACGGCCTCGCTCGACCAGAAGGTGCTGTGCCTGGAGATCGGCGCCGACGACTACCTGGTGAAGCCCTTCGAGATCCGCGAGCTGGTGGCGCGCATCAAGGTGCTGGTGCGCCGGCAGATGCCGGGCAAGGCCAACGACATCGCCTGCGGCGACCTGCGCTACGACCTGCGCACGCGCCAGTTCGCGCTGGCCGGCGAGGAACTCGCGCTGCCGCCGCGCGAGCGCACGCTGCTCGAGACGCTGATGCTCAAGGCCGGCAGCACGGTGTCGAAGCAGGCGCTGATCGACGCCATCTTCGGCCTCGACGACGAGCCCAGCGCCGACGCGGTGGACATCTACATCCATCGCCTGCGCAAGAAGCTCGAGGCCAGCCAGGCGACCATCATCACGCTGCGCGGCGTGGGCTACCTGCTGCGCACGCGCCAGGAAGAATGAAGAAGCGCTCCAGCCTGCGCCTGCGCCTCGCGCTGTGGCTGCTGCTGCCGCTGTCGCTGTTCGTCGCGCTGTGCGGCTGGCTCAACTGGCGCAACGCCGCAGGCGTGGCCGACTACGTGCAGGACCACGACCTGCTGTCCTCGGCCAAGGTGCTGTCGGACCGGCTGATCTGGGAGGACGACGACGTGCAGGCCAGCGTGCCGCCGTCGGCGCTGAGCCTGTTCGTCTCGCCCGAGCACGACCGCGTGTTCCTCAGCGTGACGGGCGCCAACGGTGAAGTGCTGGCCGGCTCGGCCGACTTCCCGCTGCCCGCGCGGCGCAAGCCCGAAGGCGTGGACCGCGCCCAGTGGTACGACACGGAATTCGCGGGCCTGCCGCTGCGCGCGGTCGTCACCACGCGCTCGATGTACGAGGTCGGCGGTGCGCGCGACATCACCATCGCCGTCGGCAAGACCGAGCGCAGCCGCGACCACATGCTGCGCACGCTCTGGTGGCCGTCGATGGAGTACCTGCTGATCGCGCTGGCGCTGGCCATCGCGCTCGCCGTGGCCGCGCTGACGCTGGAGCTGCGGCCGATCGTGCGGCTGAGCCAGCAGCTCGCGCAGCGCGACCCGCTGCATCTGGACCTGGTGGTGGATCCCGGCGCGCTGCACTCCGAGCTGCGGCCGGTGGCCGACACCATCAACCGCTTCGTCGCGCAGCTGCGCGCGCACTCGGAGGCGCAGCGGCGCTTCATCGCCGACGCGGCGCACCAGCTGCGCACGCCGCTGGCGATGCAGGCCTCGCAGATCGAGTACGCGCGCTACACGCGCCAGCACCGCGGCGAGTGGGACACGCGCCGGGCCGACATGGATGCGATGTGGCTCGCGATGCAGACCAGCAACCGGCGGCTGGTCGACGTCACCAACAAGCTGCTGCTGCTCGCGCAGGCCGAACACGGCGATGCGCACACGCGGCTCGAGCGGGTCGACCTGGCGGCGGTGGCGCTGCGCTGCGTGGAGCAGCTCGCGGCGCTGGCGGACCGGCGCCGCATCGACCTGGGATTGGAGGCGACTGGCACGGCCTTCGTGCGGGCGCAGCCGGCGCTGCTCGATGCGCTGGTCACCAACCTGCTCGACAACGCACTGCGCTATACGCAGGAGGGCGGCCGGGTGACGCTGGGCGTGGGCGTGGGCGTAGGCGAGGCCGCGGACGCGGTCGTGCTGAGCGTGGAGGACAACGGCCCCGGCATTCCCGCCGAGGCGCGCGAGCGCGTGTTCGAGCGCTTCTACCGGGTGGCGCAGGACAGCGAGGGAACGGGGCTGGGGCTGGCCATCGTGCGCGAGATCGCGCGGGCCTTCGAAGCCGACGTGGACCTGGCGGCCAACCCGCGCGAGGCGAGCGGGCTGCTGGTCACGGTGCGTTTTCCGCCAGCGGGACCGGCGGAGAACGCGGGGTAGCCTTTACAGGCCGGCGGCAGCGCGCAGGGCCGCGGCCTGCGTGGTCGCTTCCCAGGTGAACTCGGGCTCCTCGCGGCCGAAGTGGCCGTAGGCGGCGGTCTTCTGGTAGATCGGGCGCAGCAGGTCGAGCATCTGGATGATGCCTTTCGGACGCAGGTCGAAGTGCTCGCGCACGAGCTCGGCGATCTTCTCGTCGGGGATCACGCCGGTGCCTTCGGTGTAGACCGTGATGTTCATCGGCTGGGCCACGCCGATGGCGTAGGCCACCTGGATCTGGCACTGGCGCGCCAGGCCGGCGGCCACGATGTTCTTGGCCACGTAGCGCGCGGCATAGGCGGCCGAGCGGTCGACCTTCGACGGGTCCTTGCCCGAGAACGCGCCGCCGCCGTGCGGGCAGGCGCCGCCGTAGGTGTCGACGATGATCTTGCGGCCGGTAAGGCCGCAGTCGCCCTGCGGGCCGCCGATGACGAAGCGGCCGGTCGGGTTGATCAGGTAGCGCGTGTTCTGCAGCCATTCCTTGGGCAGCACGGGCTTGATGATCTCCTCGATGATGGCTTCGTTGAACGAGGCCTTCATCTTGGTCGGCGTCTCGCTCTGGTCGGGGCTGTGCTGGGTCGAGAGCACCACGGTGTCGATGCTGTGCGGCTTGCCATCGACGTAGCGCATCGTCACCTGGCTCTTGGCGTCGGGGCGCAGGAAGGGCAGGCGGCCGTCCTTGCGCAGCTGGGCCTGGCGCTCGACCAGGCGGTGCGCGTAGTAGATCGGCGCGGGCATCAGCTCGGGCGTTTCGTCGCAGGCGTAGCCGAACATCAGGCCCTGGTCGCCGGCGCCGGTGTTCAGGTGGTCGTCCGATGCATGGTCGACGCCCTGGGCGATGTCGTTGGACTGCTTGTCGTAGCAGACCATGACCGCGCAGCCCTTGTAGTCGATGCCGTAGTCGGTGTTGTCGTAGCCGATGCGCTTGATGGTGTCGCGCGCGACCTGGATGTAGTCGACGTGCGCGTTGGTCGTGATCTCGCCGGCGAGCACCACGAGGCCGGTGTTGGTCAGCGTCTCGGCGGCCACGCGGCTGCGCGGGTCCTGCTCGAAGATCGCATCCAGGATGGCGTCCGAGATCTGGTCGGCAACCTTGTCGGGGTGGCCTTCGGAGACGGATTCGGAAGTGAAGAGGAAGTCGTTCGCCATTTGTTCAAAGCTCCTTGAAGTGGTTTGGCGCGTTGCCAACTCTGCGGAGCCCTGGCGAACGCTTTAGCAGAATGCCGATGAGCCATCGGCGGGCACAATCGCCATGCGGCGCCCGTGCTTGTCGCCCTGCAAGTTGTTCCGTAACTCGGCGACAATTTCGATTCTATTCGAGCCGCGCCAAACCGTGCGCGCGCGTCCTTGACCCCATTCCCGACCTGTCCATGATCGCTCTCTTCCGATTGCTTGCCCGCGTACCAATGCCCGTGATGCATTGGTTCGGCGCGGGGCTCGGATGGCTGGTCTGGGCCCTGGCACCCGACTACCGGAGGCGCTTCCGGGCCAATGCCCACAGCGCCGGCTTCGGCCCCGACGCCTACCGCCCGGCCATCGCCGCGGCCGGCAAGATGGCCTCCGAACTGCCCTGGCTCTGGCTGCGCCCCCATGGCGAGACGGTGCTGCCGCGCGTGCTGCGCTGGGAGGGCGTGGAAGCCTTCGAGGCCGCGCTGCAGGCGAAGAAGGGCGTGATCCTGGTCGCGCCCCACCTGGGCAGCTGGGAGATGTGCGGCCAGGCGATCGGCGAGCGCTTCCATGAACGCTATGGTCCGATCACCGCGCTGTTCCGTCCCGCGCGCAAGAAGTGGATGGCCGCGCTGATCGCCGCCGGCTCGCGCGACCGGCCCGGGCTGCAGACCCTGCCGACCAGCATCACCGGCGTGCGCGGCCTGATGCGCACGCTGCGCAACGGCGGCTACACCGGCATCCTGCCCGACCAGGTGCCGCCGCTGGGGCAGGGCGTGTGGGCGCCGTTCCTGGGCCGGCCCGCCTACACCATGAGCCTGCTGCCGCGGCTCGCGCAGCAGACCGGTGCGGCCTGCTTCCTCAGCGTCTGCGAACGGCTGCCGCGCGGCGCGGGCTACGTGATCCGCTTCGAGCCGATCGTGGGCACCGCGCTGACCGACCCGAAGGCCTCGCTCGAGGACGCGGCCGCCGCGATGAACGAGGCCATCGGCCGGCTGATCCGCAGCCTGCCGGGCCAGTACGTGTGGGACTACGCGCGCTACAAGGAACCGCGCGGCGACGCGCCCGTGGTGGCCGAGGCCGGGGGGGCTGCACGATGAGTCTGGGTTCCCGTCTGGGCATCGGTTTCATGCGCGTGATCGCGCCGCTGCCGCTGCCGCTGGTGCGCGGCTTCGGCGCCTTCCTGGGCCGCGTGCTGCACACGATCGCGCTGCCGCGCCGGCGCGTGGTCGACACCAACCTCGCGGTCTGCTTCCCCGAGAAGTCCGAGGCCGAGCGGCGCGCGATCGCGAAGGAGAGCTTCGTCTACGTGGCGCAATCGTGGCTCGACCGCAGCTGGCTCTGGCATGCGCCCGAGAAGGTGGTGGCGAGCCGGCTGAAGATCGTGGGCGCGGCCGCGGAGATCCGCGAGATCGCCGAGGGCAGCGAGCCGATGATCCTGTTCGCGCCGCACTTCTACGGCCTGGACGCCGCGGCCACCGCGCTCACGATGCACACGGCGCGGCCCTCGGCCACCATCTACACGACCCAGCGCGACCCGATGGTCGATGCCTGGATCCGCGAGGGCCGCACGCGCTTCGGCGACGTGGCGGCGCTCAACCGGGTCGACGGCATCAAGCCGGTGCTCTCGGGGCTGCGCAAGGGCGGGCTGCTCTATCTGCTGCCCGACATGGACTTCGGCCGCGACCAGACCATCTTCGTGCCCTTCTACGGCGTGCAGGCGGCCACGGTGCCCTCGCTCTCGCGCTTCGCGCGGCTGGGCAAGGCGAAGGTGGTGCCGATCGTCGCGAAGCTCACGCGCGGGGGCTACGAGATCGAGGTGCTCGAGACCTGGCGCAACTTCCCGACCGACGACGTCGAGGCCGACACCGCGCTCATGAACACGCGGCTGCAGGGCTACATCGATCCGATGCCGGCCCAGTACTACTGGGTGCACCGGCGCTTCAAGACGCGCCCCGAAGGCGACCCGCCGATCTACTGAGCCCCCCGGCTTTTCAGTCGCTTCGCGCCTGTAACTCCACCCCCCGAGGGGGAGGCGCGGTCCGCCTTGGGGCGGCCCGGCGGCGACCGCCTCAATGGCGATTGAGGAAGGCCTCGATCTCGCTCGCCACGAGCTGCGGCTGCTCGTGCACGATCCAGTGGGTGGCGCCCGGCACCTTCTTGACCACGAGATCGGGCACGTACTCGTCGAGCCCTTCGAGCAGGCCCGGCAGCAGCGCGGCGTCGTCGAGCGCCCAGAACACGAAGGTGGGCACGTTCACCACCAGCCGCTCGCGCGGCAGCACCGGGATGCCGTCGATGGTCTGGCCCGGCAGCGGCGGCTTCATCGGCGTCACGCGGTAGAGGTTGCAGGCACCCGTGAGGCCCGCGCTCCAGACCTCGCGGTACTGCTGCTTCACTTCCTCGGTGAGCCAGCCGAAGCCATCGGGGCCGGCCTTCATCAGCAGGAAGAAGGGCCACATGCGCTTGAAGTCGTCGGCCGCGAGCAGGGCCTCGGCGTCGGGCCGCGCGAGGAAGTTCATGTAGGCGCTGGCCTGCTGCTGCGCCGCGCTGTTGCGCAGTTCGCGCGTGAAGGTGCCGGGGTGCGGCGAGTTGATGATCACCAGCTTGCCGACCTGCTGCGGGAACGCGTTGGCATAGCCCCAGCCGAAGGCGCCGCCCCAATCGTGCGCGACCAGCGCGGCCATCGTGCCGTCCTTGCTCTCGGTGGCCACCAGTTGCTGGATGTCCTGGATCAGCAGCTGCGCCTTGTACTCGGCCACCTCGGTGGGCGCGCTCGACTTCTCGAAGCCGCGCAGGTTCGGCGCCACGCAGCGGTAGCCGCCATGCGCGGGATCGGCGAAATACGCGAGCAGTTCGTCCCAGATGAACGCGGCCTCGGGGAAGCCGTGCAGGAACACCATCAGCGGGCGGCCGGGCTCGCCGGCGGCGCGGCAGCTCAGGGTGATGCCGTTGGGCAGGCTGCGTTGGAAGGTCTCGATCATGCGTCTTGTCTCCTCTTGGTTGCTATCTTTTCGATAGTGAGTTCGGCAGATGGGACGGCCGCTGCAGCCGGTCGTGCTCAGGATTCTTCGGGCGGCTCCGCGGCGGGCCCGCCGGTGTCCTCGTCGGGCTGGGCCGAGGCATCCTCCGTGTGGACCCAGCGCGACAGCAGTTCGGCCGCCTCGCCCACGCCCTGTTTCTTCAGTGCCGAGAACAGTTTGACCTCGCCGCCGCCGGCTTGCAGTCGCACGATGGACAGCACCTTCGCGCCCTCGGAGCGCGTGAGCTTGTCGGACTTGGTCAGCAGCACCAGGAACTTGAGGCCCTGCTCGACGCGCGGGCGGATCACCTCGAGCAGGATCTCGTCGAGTTCGGTCAGGCCGTGGCGCGGATCGCACATCAGCACCACGCCGCGCAGGTTCTCGCGCGTCATCAGGTAGTTGCCCATCACGCGCTGCCAGCGCAGCTTGGCCTCGCGCGGCACGGCCGCGTAGCCGTAGCCGGGCAAGTCGGCGAGCACCGCGTCGTCGACCTTCTGCCGGCCGATGCCGAACAGGTTGATGTGCTGCGTGCGGCCCGGCGTCTTCGAGGCGAAGGCCAGCCGCGTCTGCTGCGTGAGCGTGTTGATGGCGGTGGACTTGCCGGCGTTGGAGCGGCCGACGAAGGCGATCTCGGGCAGGGCGAAGGGCGGCAGGTGCTCGAGCTGCGGGGCGCTGGTCAGGAAGTGCGCGGTGTGCAGCCAGCCCAGCGCGGCACGTTCGCGTTCGGCGGTCTCGGGGTCTTTGGCGGGGGCCGCGCGGGAAGGAAATGCGGTGCTCTTGCGCGACGGCGTGGTCATCAATGGGCTTTCGGAACGGGGCGCCATTGTAGAATCGCGGGGTTTTGCGCCAATAAATTCGAGCCCCCGATATGAAGTTGTTTGCCAATTTTCTGCTTGCGGCCCTCGTGGGGATCGCTGGTACCGCAGTCAGCACTGGTGCTTTTGCCGAGGAGACGGCAGCCGCACCGACCACACCGGTCAAGGCCAAGCCCGACCCGGCCAAGGGCGACACCATCTTCAATGCCACCCCGGCCAACAGCCAGAGCTGCGCCTCCTGCCACAACGCGGACGGCAACTCGGCGATCCCGGCCAATCCCAAGCTGGCGCAGCAGCACCCCGAATACATCCTCAAGCAGCTCGAGGACTTCAAGTCCGGCAAGCGCAAGAGCGCGATCATGAAGCCGCTGGCCTCGGCGCTGTCCGAGGAGGACATGCGCAACATCGCCTGGTTCGTCGGTTCGAAGAAGGTCAAGCCCGGCTTCTCGAAGGACAAGGACACGATCGCCCTGGGCGAGCGGATCTACCGCGGCGGCATCGCCGACCGCCAGGTCCCGGCCTGCGCCGGCTGCCACAGCCCGAACGGCGCCGGCATGCCCGCGCAGTACCCGCGCCTGGGCGGCCAGCATGCCGACTACACGGCGGCCCAGCTCACGGCCTTCCGCGGCGACGGCACCACGGTGCGCGCCAACAACGCCGTGATGACCGGCGTGGCCGCCAAGCTCAACGACCGCGAAATCAAGGCCGTGGCCGACTACATCGCCGGTCTGCGTTGATCCCGCACGCGCGAGCGTGAACTAACCGCCGACAACAACCCCAAAAGAGGGCGGGCCGATCCAGAAGGATGGCCCGCCCTTTTGCGTTTCGCTTCTTCCGGACGCCTTTTCTTCGCTCTTCTCTAGCAATCGATGTCAGTCTCCACTCACGGCCTTCGCGTCCATCGCGGCCCGCAAGCGGTTCGCGCGGCGGTGGAACTGCTGTCGTCGATGCGCTTCGCGATCGCGCTGCTCACGATCATCTGTATCGCCTCGATCATCGGCACGGTGCTCAAGCAGCACGAGCCGATCAACAACTACATCAACCAGTTCGGGCCGTTCTGGGCCGAGGTGTTCCGCGCCGCGCGGCTCGACTCGATCTACAGCGCCTGGTGGTTCCTGCTGATCCTGCTGTTCCTGGTGATCAGCACCACGCTGTGCATCGTGCGCAACACGCCGCGCATCGTGGTCGAGCTGCGCACCTTCAAGGAAGACATCCGCACCCAGAGCCTCAAGGCCTTCGGCCAGCGCGCGCAGACGCAGCTCGGCGAAACGCCCGACATGGCGGCCAACCGCATCGGCCAACTGCTCGTGAGCGGCGGCTGGAAGGTCAAGCTGCAGCAGCGCGAGGCCACGGGCGACGGCAAGACGCCGGCCGGCTGGATGGTCGCCGCGCGTGCCGGCGGGGCGCACAAGCTCGGCTACATCGCGGCGCACAGCGCCATCGTGCTGGTGTGCATCGGCGGCCTGCTCGACGGCGACCTCGTGGTGCGCGCGCAGACCTGGTTCAACGGCAAGAGCGTGTTCACCGGCGGCGGCATGATCGCCGACGTGCCGCCACAGCACCGGCTGTCGGCCAGCAATCCGACCTTCCGCGGCAACATCCTGGTGCCCGAGGGCGGGCAGGGCAGCGTGGCGATCCTCAACCAGGCCGACGGCGTGCTGCTGCAGGAGCTGCCGTTCTCGATCGAGCTCAAGAAGTTCATCGTCGACTACTACTCGACCGGCATGCCCAAGCTGTTCGCGAGCGAGGTGGTGCTGCACGACCGCGAGACCGGCGCGCAGGTGCCCGCGCGCATCGAGGTCAACCATCCGGCCAGCTACAAGGGCGTAGAGATCTACCAGTCGAGCTTCGACGACGGCGGCTCGACGGTGAAGCTCAAGGCGGTGCCGATGGCGGCCGCGGCCAAGCCCTTCGAGGTCGAGGGCGTGATCGGCGGCCCGAGCAGCGAGATCACCAACGGCAAGGAGAAGCTCACGCTGGAGTTCGCCGCGCTGCGCGTGATCAACGTCGAGAACTTCGCCGACGGCGGCGCCATGGGCAGCGGTGCCGACGTGCGCAAGGTCGACCTGCGCCACGACATCGAGTCGCGCCTGGGCGCGGCCAACAAGACCAACAAGCCCAAGGTGCTGCGCAACATCGGCCCGAGCATCGGCTACAAGCTGCGCGACGCGGCCGGCCAAGCGCGCGAGTACCAGAACTACATGGTGCCGGTCGACACCGGCGACGGCCAGCCGGTGTTCCTGCTGGGCATGCGCGAGAAGCCCGAGGAACCGTTCCGTTACCTGCGCGTGCCGGCCGACGAGCAGGGCTCGATGGACGGTTTCGTGCGCATGCGCGCCACGCTCGAGGACCCGGCGATGCGCGCGCGTGCCATCGAGCGCTACATCGCCAAGGCCAGCGATCCACAGCGCCCCGAGATGGCCGACCAGCTGCGGGTGTCGGCCACGCGCGCGCTCGCGCTGTTCGCGGGCAGCGAGCCCGCGCGCGCCGATGCCGCTGCCTCCGCGGGCGGCTGGCAGGCGATCGCCGAATTCATGGAGAGCAACGTGCCCGAGGCCGAGCGCGAGCGCGCGGGCGCGGTGCTGGTGCGCATCCTCAACGACGTGCTGTACGAGGTGCTGAACCTCAGCCGCGAAGGCGCGGGCCTCGCGGCCCTGCCGGGCGACGAGAAGTCGCAGGCCTTCCTCACGCAGGCGGTGATCGCGCTGAGCGACGCCCACTTCTACCCGGCCCCGGTCGCGATGATGATGACCGACTTCACCCAGGTGCAGGCCAGCGTGTTCCAGGTGGCGCGCGCCCCTGGCAAGAACGTCGTCTATCTGGGCTGTCTGTTGCTGATCGTCGGGATTTTTGCCATGCTGTACGTGCGCGAGCGTCGGCTCTGGGTGTGGCTGACACCCGCCGGCGCCGCCGGAGACAACACCACCGAGACCGCCGCGACGATGGCGTTCTCGGTCAATCGCAAGACCATCGACAGCGATCGGGAGTTCGAGCATCTGAAGCACAAGCTGCTCGCCCTGAAGAAAGAAGAGCCAGCCTCACCATGAACACCACCACCCTCACGCTCAACGAAAGCTGGCTCTCGCGGCGCAACCTGTTCGACTGGGTGTTCGCGGCGCTGGTGCTCGCGGGCGGCCTGTTCGCCTTCGCACGCCACGCGGGCTCGATGGACTCCTACGAGAAGCCGATCCTGGTGGGTGCGCTGATCTGCGTGATCGCCATGGGCTGGTTCTGGCGCCCGCTGCGGGTGCTGGCGATCGTGGTCGCGGCGGCCTCGCTGCTGGCCATCGCGTCCTACCAGGGCGACCTGGCGCGGGCCGACACCGTGTTCTGGCTCAAGTACTTCCTCTCGAGCCAGTCGGCCATCCTCTGGATGAGCGTGCTGTTCTTCATGAGCACGCTGTTCTACTGGCTGGGCTTCTTCGGCGGCAAGCAGGGCGATGCGCTCGAGGCGATCGGTTCGCGGCTGGCCTGGGCCGCCATCACCATGGCGCTGATCGGCACCATGGTGCGCTGGTACGAAAGCCACCAGCTCGGCCCCGACATCGGCCACATCCCGGTGAGCAACCTCTACGAGGTGTTCGTGCTGTTCTGCTGGCTCACGGCCGCGTTCTATCTCTACTACGAAGAGCACTACCGCACGCGCGCGCTCGGCGCCTTCGTGATGCTGGTGGTGAGCGCGGCGGTCGGCTTCCTGCTCTGGTACACGCTGGTGCGCCAGGCGCACGAGATCCAGCCGCTGGTGCCCGCGCTGCAGAGCTGGTGGATGAAGCTGCATGTGCCCGCCAACTTCATCGGCTACGGCACCTTCTCGCTCGCGGCCATGGTGGCCTTCGCCTACCTGGTGAAGGAACAGGCGAGCGAGACCCGCTGGTACAAGCTCACGCCGATCTGGCTGCTGGGCATGGCGCTGTGCTTCGTGCCGGTGGCGTTCCGCCAGCGCGTGCAGGAAGCCGGCGGCAGCTACTGGGTGGCCTATGCGGCGATCTCGGCGCTGATCGCGGCCGGCATCCTGCTGGGGCGCAAGCGCATCGCGGCGCGCCTGCCGGCCAACGAGGTGCTCGACGACGTGATGTACAAGTCGATCGCGGTCGGCTTCGCCTTCTTCACCATCGCCACCGTGCTGGGCGCGCTGTGGGCCGCCGATGCCTGGGGCGGCTACTGGAGCTGGGACCCGAAGGAGACCTGGGCGCTGATCGTCTGGCTCAACTACGCGGCCTGGCTGCACATGCGCCTGGTCAAGGGCCTGCGCGGCACCGTGGCGGCCTGGTGGGCGCTCGCGGGGCTGGCGGTCACGACCTTCGCCTTCCTGGGCGTCAACATGTTCCTGAGCGGCCTGCACAGCTACGGCACGCTGTAGGCGCGCGCTGGCCGCCTTTCGCGAAGAATTGAAACCGCACGCCCCGCGTGCGCGTAACCGAATCGGGGGTAGCCACGAATTACCTTCCGAGTACAACGATTCCAGCGAAAGGCCCGTCATGTCGTTCCATTCCCGTCCGTCGCGCCGCAGCTCCAGCGGTTTCATCCATCCGCTGTCCAGCGAGATCACGCCGCGCGCCCTCTACGAAGGCCGGCGCGACCTGCTCAAGCTGATGGCCGGCGGTGCCGCCGGTGCCGCGCTGGCGTCCTTCGCGGGCCGCGAGGCGCTGGCCCAGACGGCGCGGCCGAACAAGCTGGAAGCGCTGCCAGGCGCGAAGTCCGCGGTGCCCGGTGCGCAGACGATGGAAAAGCTCACCGACTACAAGGACGCGACCAGCTACAACAACTACTACGAGTTCGGCACCGACAAGGGCGATCCGGTCAAGAACGCCGGCACGCTCAAGACCCGGCCCTGGACCGTCGAGGTCGAGGGGCTGGTGAAGAAGCCCGGCAAGTACGCGATCGAGGACCTGCTCAAGCTCAGCGCGCAGGAAGAGCGCATCTACCGGCTGCGCTGCGTCGAGGGCTGGTCGATGGTGATCCCGTGGGTCGGCTATTCGCTGGCCGAGCTCATCAAGAAGGTCGAGCCGCAGGGCAATGCCAAGTTCATCGAGTTCGTGACCCTGGCCGATCCCAAGACCATGCCCTTCGTCGGCTCGCGCGTGCTCGACTGGCCCTACACCGAGGGCCTGCGCATGGACGAGGCGATGCATCCGCTCACGCTGCTGGCCTTCGGCATGTACGGCGAGATGCTGCCGAACCAGAACGGCGCGCCGGTGCGGCTCGTGGTGCCATGGAAGTACGGCTTCAAGTCGGCCAAGTCGATCGTGAAGATCCGCTTCGTCGAGAAGGAGCCGAGCACCGCCTGGAACAAGGCGGCGGCGCAGGAGTACGGCTTCTATTCGAACGTGAACCCGAACGTCGACCATCCGCGCTGGAGCCAGGCGACCGAGCGCCGCATCGGCGACGGCGGCGGCCTGTTCGCCAAGCGCAACAAGACGCTGCTGTTCAACGGCTACGAAGCGCAGGTCGGCCAGCTCTATGCGGGGATGGACCTGAAGAAGAACTACTGAGGCGGGCGCGCACCCCTGCAACCCGCGGGGGCGCGACCCGAACGCCATGAACAAGCTGCTGCTGCATCCCGCCGCCAAGCCCGTCGTCTTCCTGCTGTGCCTGCTGCCCTTCGCGTGGCTGGCCTACGGCGTGGTGGTTGACCAGCTGGGCCCCAATCCCCAGGAGTACCTGATCCGCGCGACCGGCGACTGGACCTTGCGCTTCCTGTGCATCGTGCTGGCGGTCACGCCGCTGCGCGTGACGACGAAGTGGAACGGTCTCGCGCGCTTTCGGCGCATGCTGGGCCTGTACGCCTACTTCTACGTGGTGCTGCACCTGCTGTGCTACGCGTGGTTCGACATGGGGCTCGACTGGGGCGAGATCGCGAAGGACATCGCGAAACGGCCGTTCATCCTCGTAGGTTTCTCGGCCTTCGTGCTGCTGACCCCGCTGGCGCTGACCTCGTTCAATCGCGCGATCAAGGCCATGGGCGCGAAGCGCTGGCAGCTGCTGCACAAGCTGGTCTACCTGATCGCGGGGCTCGGGCTGCTGCATTTCTTCTGGATGCGCGCGGGCAAGAACAACTTCGCCGAGGTGTTCGTCTACGCGGCGATCATCGGCGTGCTGCTGGCGTGGCGGCTCTGGCGATGGATGAGCGCCCGCAAGGCGGGCGTGCCGGCGGCGCGGGCCGGCACGCGGGCGCGGCCGTCGAACTAGCCGCGGTCCCCGCTCAGCCCTTGGCGGCCTGCAGCTCGGCCTGCAGCTGGTCCTCGATGGTTTCGCGCCGGCGGATCAGCGTGGCCGCCGCGCCGCTCACGAGCACCTCGGCCGCGCGTGCGCGGGTGTTGTAGTTGCTCGCCATGCTCATGCAGTAGGCACCGGCCGAGAGCACGCCCAGCAGGTCGCCGGCCACCACGTTGAGTTCGCGGTCGCGGCCGATCCAGTCGCCGCTCTCGCAGACCGGGCCCACCACGTCGTAGCTGGTGGCCGTGCCAGCGCGCTCGCGCACCGGCACGATGCGATGGAAGGCCTGGTACATCGCGGGACGCGGCAGGTCGTTCATGGCCGCATCGACGATGCAGAAGTTCTTGTCCTCGCCGGGCTTGGTGTAGAGCACCTCGGTCAGGCACACGCCGGCATTGCCGACCAGCGAGCGGCCCGGCTCGATGACCAGCTTGCGCTGGCCGAAGCCGCGCGCGTCGAGCCGCGCGAGCAGCTGCTGCCACAGCGCATCGGCCTGCGGTGGCGTCTCGCCGTTGTAGTCGATGCCCAGGCCGCCACCGAAGTCCAGGTGATGGATGGGGATGCCCGCGGCCTCGATCGCCACCACCAGGTCGAGCACGCGCTCGAAGGCATCGAAGTAGGGCGAGGCCTCGGTGATCTGCGAGCCGATGTGGCAGTCGATGCCGACCACTTCGAGGCCCGGCAGGCTGGCCGCATGGCGGTAGGCCTGCACCGCGCGATCGTGCGCGATGCCGAACTTGTTGCCCTTGAGGCCGGTGGAGATGTAGGGGTGCGTCTTGGGGTCGACGTTGGGATTGATGCGGATGCTGATCGGCGCGCGCGCCTTCTCGGCCAGCGCCACCTCGTTGAGCACGTCGAGCTCGGCCTCGCTCTCGACGTTGAAGCAGGCGATGCCGGCCGCGAGCGCCTGCCGCATCTCGGCGCGGGTCTTGCCGACGCCCGAGAAGATGATCTTCTTCGGATCGGCGCCGACCGCGAGCACGCGCGCCAGTTCGCCGCCCGAGACGATGTCGAAGCCGCAACCGGCCTCGGCGAACACGCGCAGCACGCCGAGCGAGGAGTTGGCCTTCATCGCATAGCAGATCAGCGCATCGCGGCCCTCGAAGCCGCGCTGGTAGGCCGCCAGCGCGTCGAGCATCCACTGCTTCGAATAGACGAACAGTGGCGTGCCGTGCTCGCGCGCGAGCGCGTCGAGCGACACGCCTTCGACCTGGAGCGCGCCGTCGCGCTGCGCGATATGGGGATGGCCGGGCAGGGGAAGGGTGCTCATCGGGCGGCTCCGCTGCTGGCGGTGGCGGGCTTCGGCGCGGCCTGGCCGGCGCTGGAAGAGGGAGTGGCATCGCTGTTGCCGCCGGGCATGCTGGGCGTCAGCAGATCGGGCAGCGTGGCGCGCTGCGAGGCGGCCGGATCGGTCGGCAGGTAGAGCGCGCCGCGTTGTCCGCAGGCGGCCAGGCCGAGGGTGGCGGCGGCGAGGCAGACCATGAGCGCAGTGCGGCCGCGGGCGCTCACTAGAATTTGGTGGACATTCAACATAACGAAATTGTAATGACGGACTCCGAATACATGGACCGCGCCGAAGCCGCGCTGGCGGCGATCGAGCAAAGCTGCGACCGCCTGAACGACGCCACGGACGCCGACATCGACAACCAGCGCGTAGGCGGCATGATCACGATTTCGTTTCCCAACGGCAGCCAGCTGATCGTGAACCTGCAGAAGCCGCTGCAGGAGATCTGGCTGGCGGCGCGCTCGGGTGGCTACCACTACCGCTTCGACGGCCAGGCCTGGGTCGACACCAAGAGCGCGGAAGAGTTCTTCGGCAATCTGTCGCGCGAGGCGACCCTGCAGGCGGGGCAGCCGCTGAGCTTCACCGCGGGCTGAGGCCCGCGACTCGGCCGACGCGGCATCAGTTGCGGAACAGGTCGAGGATGCGGCTGCGCTCCTCGGGCGGTGCCGGCGGGCTCACCGGCGCGCCGCTCAGCGATTCGGCCGGCGCCGCCGGTGTCGTGTCGACACCCAGGCTGGCCACGCCGCGGCCCGGCGCGTAGTCGTCGTAGTACCACTCGCCGCCCACGTTCACCACGCCGGAAGGCGGCGCGGTCGAGAGGTCGGTGACCGGTGCGCCCTTGATGGCGGTTTCCATGAAGTTGATCCAGATCGGCAGGCTCAGGCCGCCGCCGGTTTCGCGGTCGCCTAGGTTGCGCGGCGTGTCGTAGCCGATCCACGAGATCGCGGTCATGGTGGGCTGGAAGCCCGCGAACCAGGCGTCGAGCGAATCGTTGGTGGTACCGGTCTTGCCGTAGAGGTCGGGCCGCTTGAGCATCGCCTGGGCCTTGGCCGCGGTGCCGGCGCGCGCCACCGACTGCAGCAGGCTGTCCATGATGAAGGCGTTGCGCTGCGGAATGGCGCGCAGCGCCTCGTTGAGCAGCGGCGGCTGCTTGTCGACCAGCAGCTTGTCCTTGTGGTCGGTGATGCGCGTCACGAGGTAGGGATTGACGCGGTAGCCGCCGTTGGCGAACACCGAATAGCCGACCGCCATCTGCATCGGCGTGACCGAGCCCGCGCCGAGCGCCATCGGCAGGTAGGCCGGGTGCTTCTCGCGCTCGAAGCCGAAGTTGGTGATCCAGTCCTGCGCGTAGCGCGTGCCGATCGACTGCAGGATGCGGATCGAGACCAGGTTCTTCGACTTCATCAGCGCGGTGCGCATCGACATCGGACCGTCGTAGCCGCCGCCGTAGTTCTTGGGCTCCCAGGGCTGGCCACCGGTGGTGCCGGCATCGAAGAACAGCGGGCCGTCGTTGATCACGGTGGCGGGCGTGAAGCCCTTCTCGAGCGCGGCCGAGTAGATGAAGGGCTTGAAGCTCGAGCCCGGCTGGCGCCAGGCTTGCGTGACGTGGTTGAACTTGTTCTTGCCGAAATCGAAGCCCCCGACCAGCGCCTTGATCGCGCCGTCGCGCGGGTCCATGGCGACGAAGGCGCCTTCGACCTCGGGCAGCTGGGTGATCTCCCAGGTGTTCTTGGGCGTCTTGACCACCCGGATCACCGCGCCGCGACGGATCTTGATGTTGGGCGGTGCCTTGTCGGAAAGGCCCGATTGCGCGGGCTTGAGGCCTTCGCCCGTGATCTGCACCGCGTCGCCGTTGCCGCGCACCGCGTCGATCTGCTTGGCCGTGGCCTTGAGCACCACGGCGGCCATCACGTCGCCGTTGTCGGGATGGTCGCTGAGCGCGTCGTCGACGGCTTCGTCGAGGTCCTTGGCATCGTTCGGCAGCTCGACGAACTTCTCGGGGCCGCGATAGATCTGGCGGCGCTCGTAATCCATGATGCCCTTGCGCAGCGCCTTGTAGGCAGCGGCCTGGTCGGCCGCCACGAGCGAGGTGTAGACCTTGAGGCCGCGCGTGTAGGTGCTGTCGCCGTACTGCGCATACATGAGCTGGCGCACGGTCTCGGCCACGTACTCGGCATGCAGCCGGTTCGGATCGGCGGCATCGCGCAGGTGCAGCTCTTCCTTCTTGGCGGCCGCGGCCTGCTCGGCGGTGATGAAGCCGGCGTCCTGCATGCGGTCGATCACGTAGAACTGCCGGCCGCGCGCGCGCTGCGGGTTGTTCACCGGGTTGTTCGCGCCGGGGGCCTTGGGCAGGCCGGCCAGCATCGCGGCCTGGGCGATCGTGAGCTCGGACAGCGGCTTGCCGAAATAGGCCTCGGAGGCGGCGGCGAAGCCGTAGGCTCGGTTGCCGAGGTAGATTTGGTTCAGGTAGATCTCGAAGATCTGGTCCTTGCTCAGCAGGTGCTCGAGCTTGAAGGTCAGCAGCACCTCGTAGATCTTGCGCGTCAGCGTCTTCTCGGAGCTCAGGTAGACGTTGCGTGCCACCTGCATGGTGATGGTGGAGGCACCCTGGCTCTTCACGCGGTTCATGTTCGCGAGGCCGGCGCGGATCATGCCCTTGTAGTCGACGCCGCCGTGGTCGTAGAAGCGGGTGTCCTCGGCCGCCAGCACGGCGTCCTTCACCACCTTGGGGATGGCGGAGATCGGCGTCAGGTTGCGGCGTTCCTCGCCGAATTCACCGATCAGGATGCCTTCGGCCGAGAACACCCGCAGCGGCAGCTTGGGCCGGTAGTCGGAGAGCTCGGAGATGTCGGGCAGGTTCGGATAGGCGACCGCCAGCGCTACCGCGACCACGCAGATCACCGACAGCACGCCGGCCGCGGCGATGCCCAGCCCCCAGAACACGAAACGCAGCAGCCATTTGAGCCAGGCGGGTCGGGTGGAGGTGGGGGGAGTCTTGGCTGGGCGCTTGGGATTTGGCGTTGGCCGTGTGTTTTCTTGCATGGAGGGCCCGAGAGTCACCGCGCATTATAAAAAGCCACCCCCTGAGCGGGCCCGGATGTTTCCTCGGGCGCCCAGTCCTAAATCGAAAGTTACAGAACGAGGCTTTAACGTCAGGTTTTGACAACGTTCGACCATTCCGCCCCGATCCCTCGCTTGGATGCCTTGGAGCGTGCTGCTAGCATGCAACCGAACGCATATTTTTCTATTGGTTACAAATGCAGGGGAAGAGGGACAGAACTTGGCTGCTCTTGGAACGTTGTTTCGTCGTCAGAACGCCCCCCTGCTCGGGCTGGATGTCAGTTCGTCCAGCGTCAAGCTGGTCGAGCTCGGCCGTGAAGCCAGCGGCAAGCTGATCCTGGAACGCTGCGCCATCGAGCCCCTGGAGCGGGGCTGGATCACCGATGGCAACGTCGAGAAGTTCGACGAAGTCGCCGAGGCCGTGCGCCGCGTGGTGCGCAAGAGCGGCACGCGCACGCGCAATGTCGCGCTGGCGCTGCCGCCGTCGGCGGTGATCACCAAGAAGATCATTCTTCCGGGCGGGATGAGCGAGCAGGAGCTCGAAATCCAGGTCGAATCGGAAGCAAATCAATACATTCCGTTCTCGCTGGACGAAGTGAGCCTCGATTTCTGCGTGACCGGGCCGAGCCTGAGCTCGGCGGGCGACGTCGAAGTGCTGATCGCCGCGTCGCGCAAGGAAAAGGTGCAGGATCGCGAAGGCCTGGCCGAAGCGGCGGGCCTCAAGGCCATGATCCTGGACGTCGAGTCCTACGCCTCGCGCCTCGCCACCGCGCGCCTGATCGAGCAACTGCCGAGCAAGGGCCAGGATGCGATCGTCGCCCTGTTCGAGGTCGGTGCCTTCACCACCAGCATGCAGGTGCTGCGCAACCAGGAAGTGCTGTACGACCGCGACCAGGCCTTCGGCGGTGCCCAACTGACCCAAATGATCGTGCGCCAGTACGGCTTCTCGGCCGAGGAGGCCGAGGCCAAGAAGCGCAGCGGCGATCTGCCCGACGACTACGGTGCGGGCGTCCTCAAGCCCTTCGTCGAGAGCATCGCCCAGGAAATCGCGCGCGCGCTGCAGTTCTTCTTCACCAGCACGCCGCACAACCGCGTCGACTACGTGATGCTGGCCGGCGGGTCGGCCTCGCTGCCGGGACTGAGCAATGCGGTGACGCGGCAGACCTCCTTCGCCTGCTCGCTCGTGAATCCCTTCGACGGCATGGAGCTCGGTTCGAACATCCGCGAGAAGAAGGTCCGGCGCGAAGCGCCTTCCTACCTGACCTCCTGCGGTCTGGCCATGCGGAGGTTCCTGCAGTGATCCTGATCAATCTGCTCCCTCACCGCGAGGCCGCGCGCAAGCGCCGGCGCGAGGCCTTCTTCGGCACCCTGGCCGCCGCCGCGCTGCTCGGTGGCCTGATCGCCTGCCTGGGCTACCTCTGGTTCGAGGCCCAGATCTCGGCCCAGCAATCGAAGAACCGCTTCCTGCAGGGCGAGATCAAGAAGCTCGAGGTCGAGATCAAGGAGATCTCGACCTTGCAGGAGGAAATCGCGGCGCTGCGCGCGCGCCAGCAGGCCGTCGAAGACCTGCAGGGCGACCGCAACCTGCCGGTGCATCTGCTCAACGAGCTGGTGCGGCAACTGCCCGATGGCGTCTATCTATCGAACATGAAGCAGGACAACCAGACCGTCACGCTGCAGGGCATGGCGCAGTCGAACGAACGCGTGTCCGAACTGCTGCGCAATCTCGGCAACAACAGCCCCTGGCTCGTGAAGCCGGAGCTGGTCGAAATCACTTCCGCCACCGTGAGCTTGAGTTCGAACCAGCGCGACCAGCGGCGCGTGGCGAACTTCACCATGCGCATCGGCCTCAAGCGTCCGACCGACGCCCAGAAGGCGGCCGACAAGGCATTGGCCACCGCGGCGCAGTCCAAGGGCTAGGCGATCATGGCAAGCAAACGCTCCTCCCCCAAAGTCGACGTCGGCGCTGCGATGCGCCGCTTCGGCGATCAGTTCCGTGGACTGAACCTCAACGACCCCGCGAACTGGCCGCCGGTGCCGCGCTATGCGCTGTGCCTGGGCCTGAGCGTCGTCGTGGTCGTGGCTTTGTGGTTCGTCTGGCTCACGAATTCGAACGACGAGCTCGAATCGGAGCGCAGCAAGGAAATCGCGCTGCGGACCGACTACCAAAAGAAGGTGGCGCAGGCCGCCAACCTCGACCTGCTGAAGAAGCAGCGCGAACAGGTGCAGCAGTACGTCACGCTGCTCGAGAAGCAGTTGCCGAGCAAGGCCGAGATGGATGCACTATTGTCGGACATCAATCAGGCCGGACTCGGCCGCAGCCTGCAGTTCGAGTTGTTCCGTCCGGGGCAGGTCGTGGTCAAAGACTATTACGCCGAGTTGCCGATCGCAGTACGCGTGACGGGCCGCTATCACGACATGGGGGCCTTCGCGGCCGACATCGCGAGCCTCTCTCGCATCGTCACGTTGAACAACCTGAGCGTGACGCCACAGAAAGACAAGGACGTGCTGACGATGGATGCGACCGCGCGTACCTATCGCTATCTCGACGAGGAGGAGCGCCTGGCCCAGAAGCGTGTCGCGGCCCCGAAGGGCAAGAAGAAATGAAGACGGCCATTCATCTGTTGTGGCTGCTGCCCGCCGCGATCGGCCTGAGCGGTTGTGGCAACTCCGAGCAGGAAGACCTCCAGCGCTGGATGGTGGAGCAGCGCGCCCAGGTCAGGCCCAGTATCACGCCGATCGCCGAGCCGAAGCGGTTCACGCCGCAGGCCTACACGGAAGCGTCGTCGTTCGAGCCCTTCAACAAGCTGAAGCTCACGCAGGCGCTGCGCCGCGAATCGAACCAGCAGGGCAGTTCCGATCTGATCGCGCCCGAGTTGGCGCGGCGCAAGGAGGCCCTCGAGGCCTTCCCGCTCGATTCGATGGCCATGGTTGGCACCATGAACCGCAACAGCCAGCCGGTGGCTCTGGTGAAGGTCGACAAGCTGCTCTACAAGGTGCGCGTCGGCGAATACCTGGGCCTCAACTATGGCCGCATCACCCGGATCAACGAAAGCGAAGTCGCCCTGCGGGAAATCGTGCAGGACGCGGCCGGTGAATGGATCGAACGCGCAGCATCGCTGCAGTTGCAAGAGAGTGCGAAATGAATCTACAAAAATCGAAGATGGCGCAGCGGCTGCGAAGCGCCGCGCTCGGACTGCTGGCATGTGGCATGTTTGCCATGGCCCATGCGCAAAACGCCATCGAGGCCGTGACGAGTTCGATGCAGTCCGGTGCGGAGGTGATCCGGATCGACCTGGCGCAACCTTTGGCCACGGTGCCCACGGGTTTTGCGGTCCAGACGCCAGCGCGCATCGCACTTGATTTCCCCGGTGTCACGAATGCCATCGGGCGTTCAGCGATCGAGATGAATCAAGGCAATCTGCGCTCGGTCAATGTGGTGCAGGCTGGTGAACGCAGCCGCGTGGTGCTCAACCTCAAGCAGGCCACGGCATACAAGACCGAGATTCAGGGCAAGTCGTTGCTCGTGATGCTCGAGCCCGTGGCCGGCGTCGCGCTTGCGGCGTCTGCTTCGGGGACCTTCGCCGAGAACCGAAACCGCGACATGCTGCCGTTGCGTGACATCGATTTCCGCATGGGAGCTGACAATACAGGCCGCGTCATCATCGATCTGGCCAACAACCAGGTGGGTGTCGATCTGCGACAGCAAGGCAAAACCCTGGTGGCGGAGTTCACCAAGTCCACGCTGCCCGAGGGACTGCGCCGTCGCCTCGACGTCGCCGACTTCAATACGCCGGTGCAGTCGATCACGGCCCAGCAGGCCGGCGACCGCGTCCGCATGACGATCGAGTCCAAGGGCGATTGGGAGCACAGCGCTTACCAGAGCGAGAACCAGTTCGTGGTGGAGGTCCGTGCGCGCAAGGTCGATCCGACCAAGCTGACGCAGGGCGTGGGCTACACGGGCGAGAAGCTTTCGCTCAACTTCCAGAACATCGAGATTCGCTCGCTGCTGCAGGTGATCGCCGATTTCACGAACTTCAACATCGTGACCTCCGATTCGGTGACCGGTGCGCTGACCCTGCGGTTGAAGGACGTGCCCTGGGACCAGGCACTCGACATCATCATGCAGGCCAAGAACCTCGGCATGCGCAAGAACGGCAGCGTGCTGTGGATTGCACCGAAGGACGAGATCAATGCCAAGGAAAAGCTCGAGTTCGAGGCAAAGGCCGCGATCGAGAATCTCGAACCGCTGCGGACGCAGTCGTTCCAGCTGAACTATACGAAGGCGATTGCCATTGCCCAAGGGTTGACGGGAACTGGCTCGTCAGCGGGTGGTGGTAGTGCCGGCACGGCCACGCGCATCTTGAGCCCGCGCGGCAGCGTGATCGCGGAAGCGCGCACCAATCAGTTGTTCGTGTCGGACATCCCCTCTCGTCTGAACCAGGTGGCCGAACTGATCCAGAAGCTGGACGTGCCGGTGCGGCAGGTGTTGATCGAGGCCCGTATCGTTGAAGCGACCGACACATTCGGCAAGTCGCTGGGCGCGCGCCTGGGGGGAGGTATTGCGGGCGAGCGCGTGGCTTCTGCCAACGGCAATCGGGCCTTCGGCAACTTTGGTGCGATGCCGGTCGTAACCCAAGGGACCAATGGCAGCGGAAGTACGGGCACCACCACCTGGACCAACTCGAACTTCGTCAACATGCCTGCGTCGGATCCCACCGGCAACGGCGTCGCCGCCGGCACCTTCGCGATCTCGCTCTTCAATTCCAGCTTCTCCCGTATGCTGAACCTCGAGATATCGGCACTCGAAGCCGACGGCAAGGGCAAGCTGGTGTCCAGCCCCCGCGTCATCACGGCCGACCAGACCAAGGCCCTGATCGAGCAGGGCGAGGAAATCCCCTACCAGCAGGCGACCTCGAGCGGCGCCACCTCGATCTCGTTCCGCAAGGCGGTGCTCAAGCTCGAAGTCACGCCGCAGATCACGCCCGAAGGCAACATCATCCTCACGCTGGATGTGAGCAAGGACGCGCGGGGCATCAACACCACCGCCGGCCCGGCCATCAACACCAAGCATGTCCAGACCGAGGTGCTGGTCGAAAACGGCGGCACGGTCGTCATCGGTGGTATCTTCGAGCTCAACGAATCCAATGACGAGTCGCGCGTGCCGGTGCTGGGTGAAGTGCCCTATCTGGGGGCGCTGTTCCGCACACGCACTCGCATTGCGAACAAGACCGAAATGCTCGTCTTTATCACCCCGAAGATGATTACCGACCGCAACGCCGCGCGCTGACGCGCGGGCGTAGCAGCCACGGCGTGGCCGTCGCACTCGTCGGATTGCCCGGCGCCGGAAAGTCCGCGGTGGGCCGGCGGCTGGGGCTTCGGCTCGATCTTCCCTTCGTCGACACCGACCACGAGATCGAGCAGCGCATCGGCTGCTCGATCCGCGATTACTTCGAGCGCGAAGGCGAAGCCGCCTTCCGAGACCTCGAGCAGCAGGTGATCGCCGAGCTGGCGGCCGGCGCGCATGGCGTGCTGGCCACCGGGGGCGGCGCGGTGCTGCGCGAGGCCAACCGGCAGCAGCTGCGCGGCCATTTCCACGTGATCTACCTGCGGTCCTCGCCCGAGGACCTGTTCCGGCGCTTGCGCCATGACGTCAAGCGTCCGCTGCTGCAGGTGGCCGATCCGCTGGGCCGGCTGCGCGAGCTGCACGACGCGCGCGACCCCTTCTACCGCGAGACCGCCCATGACGTGGTCGACACCGGCCGTCCCACGGTCGCGACACTCGTGAACATCATCGTGATGCAGCTCGAGCTGGCCGGCATCGTTCCGCCCGGTGCGCATCCCGAGGGCCCCGAGCCGCCCCCGTCCTCGGGCTAGAGAGGCCCGGGCCGGGCACGGATCGACCCTCGCGCGCCAAGGCGCTTGGCGCCGGCGCTCCGGCCCCTGGGCGCCGCACCGCCTAAACTCCCGCCATGCCATCGCCTGCCGCTTCCGCTTCCTCGCCCCCCCTCGAACGCGTCGACATCCCGCTCGGCGATCGCAGCTATCCCATCCTCATCGGCGCCGGCCTGTTCGACGATCCCCATACCTACGGCATCGTGCCGCAGGCGGCCAGCGCGCTGATCGTCAGCAACACCACGGTCGCGCCGCTCTACGCCCAGGCACTTCGCCAGGCGCTGGCCGGCCGGTTCCGGCAGGTGCATCTGCTCGAGCTGCCCGATGGCGAGGTCTACAAGAACCTCGAGACCCTGAACCTGATCTTCGACGCGCTGCTCGGCCACGGCAGCGACCGCAAGACCGTGCTGTTCGCGCTCGGCGGTGGCGTGGTCGGCGACATGACCGGCTTCGCGGCCGCCAGCTACATGCGCGGCGTGCCCTTCGTCCAGGTGCCGACCACCTTGCTGGCGCAGGTCGATTCCTCCGTCGGCGGCAAGACGGCTATCAACCATCCGCTGGGCAAGAACATGATCGGCGCGTTCTACCAGCCGCAGCTGGTGGTCTGCGACCTCGGCACCCTGCAGACCCTGCCGCCGCGCGAACTCAGTGCCGGCCTGGCCGAGGTCATCAAGTACGGGCCGATCCACGACATGGCCTTTCTCGACTGGATCGAAGCCAACATCGAAGCCCTGGTGGCGCGCGATCCCGCCGCGCTCGCGCATGCAGTCAGGCGCAGTTGCGAGATCAAGGCGCTGGTGGTCGGCCAGGACGAGCGCGAGACCGGCCTGCGCGCCATCCTCAATTTCGGCCACACCTTCGGCCATGCGATCGAATCGGGCCTGGGCTATGGCGAGTGGCTGCATGGCGAGGCCGTGGGCTGCGGCATGGTGATGGCGGCGCGGCTGTCGCAGCGCCTCGGTGGCGTGGACGCGGCCTTCGTCGAGCGCCTGACCCGTCTGATCCAACGCGCCGGCCTGCCCACGGTCGGTCCTGACCTCGGCGCCGACCGCTACCTCGAGCTGATGCGCGTCGACAAGAAATCCGAGGCCGGCGAGATCCGCTTCGTGGTGATCGACAAGCCCGGCTCCGCGATCATGCGCGGCGCGCCCGACGCGCTGGTGCGTGAGGTGCTCGCGCAGTCCTGCGCGGCGGCCTGACCCATTCCGATGGCCGGCATCGCCCCCGCGGATTCATGAGCCTCGCGCATTACGCCTCTCATCCCGCGCGTTCACGCGGCCGCCGCCATCCCGAGCCGCCCGCGCCCACGCGCGACGCCTTCCAGCGCGACCGCGACCGCATCGTGCATTCGACGGCGTTCCGGCGGCTGGTCTACAAGACGCAGGTGTTCCTCAACCACGAGGGCGACCTGTTCCGCACGCGGCTCACGCATTCGCTCGAGGTGGCGCAGCTCGGCCGCTCCATTGCGCGCGCACTGCGGCTCAACGAGGACCTGGTCGAGGCGGTCGCGCTGGCTCATGACCTGGGCCACACGCCCTTCGGCCATGCGGGGCAGGACGCGCTCAATGCCTGCATGGCCGAGCACGGCGGCTTCGAGCACAACCTGCAGAGCCTGCGCGTGGTCGATGCGCTCGAGCATCGCTATCCGCAGTACGACGGCCTCAATCTCAGCTTCGAGACGCGCGAAGGCATCCTCAAGCATTGCTCGCGCGCCAATGCCGAAAAGCTCGAGGCGGCCGAGCCCGGCGGCGTGGCGCGCCGCTTCATCGATCGCACCCAGCCCGGCCTCGAGGCGCAGCTGTGCAACCTGGCCGATGCGATCGCCTACAACGCCCACGACATCGACGACGGCGTGCGCTCCGGCCTGATCGCCGTCGAGCAGCTGGCTGAGGTCGAGCTGTTCGAGCGCTACCGGCGCGAAGCGCTGGCCGAATACCCGGCGCTCAGCGGTCGCCGCGTCCTCTACGAGACCATCCGCCGCATGCTCAGCGCCCAGGTCTACGACGTGATCGACGCCACCCGCGCCACGCTCGAGGCGCTTGCGCCCGGCGACGCCGACGCGGTGCGCCGCGCGCCGCCGGTGGTCGCGTTCAGCGAGGGCATGCGCGCGCAGTCGGAGACGCTGCAGCGCTTCCTGTTCCGCAACCTCTACCGCCATCCGCAGGTGGTGCAGACCACCGACCAGGCGCGCGAGGTGGTGCGCGAACTGTTCGATGCCTACCTCGAGCGCGGCGCCGAGATGCCCGAGTCTTTCGCCGAGCGCGCGGACCGCCCGCGTGCCGTGGCCGACTACATCGCGGGCATGACCGACCGCTTCGCGATGCGCGAGCACGAGCGGCTGACTGGCCGGCGCGGCATTGCGCGCGCCGACGGGCCGACGGCATGACATCGCCCGGCGCGCGCCCGCGCATCCCCGCGGCCGCCTTCGCGGTCGTGGTCGCGGGCGTCAGCGCCGCGCTGCACCTGGGCAAGCTGCCGCCCGCGGTGCCGGCGCTGCAGGCCTCGCTGGGCATCGGCCTGGTCGAGGCCGGCTTCCTGCTCTCGCTGGTCCAGGTCGCGAGCATGACGCTGGGCCTGCTCGCGGGCCTGGCGGCCGACACCATCGGCCTGCGCCGCAGCATGCTCGGCGGACTGGCCGTGCTGACCCTGGCCAGCCTCGCGGGCGGCGCGGTCGGCAGCCACCTGCCCGCAGAGCAGGCCGTGCCCTGGCTGCTGGTGCTGCGCGCCATCGAGGGCATCGGCTTCCTGCTGGCGGTGATGCCGGGGCCTGGCCTGATCCGCGCCCTCACGCCCGCGGGCGCCGACAAGGCCGCGCTGGGGCTCTGGGGCGCCTACATGCCGTTCGGCGTGGCGCTGGCCCTCTTGCTCGGCCCGGTGCTGATCGGCTGGAATGGCTGGCCCGGCTGGTGGTGGGCGCTGTCGCTGGTGTCGGCGGTGGCGGCGGCCTGGCTGTTCGTCGCGGTGCCGGCCGACCGGCAACGCGCGCCGATCGCCGCCACCGTGCCCGAGAGCGGCTGGTCGCGCCTGCGCACCACCGTCGGCGCGCGCGGGCCCTGGCTCACGGCGCTGAGCTTCGCCGTCTATTCGGCGCAGTGGATGGCGGTGATCGGCTTCCTGCCCGCGATCTATGCCGGCGCGGGCGTGCCGGCTGGCTGGAACGCGGTGCTCACGGCGCTGGCCGCGGCGATGAACATCGTCGGCAACATCATGGGCGGGCGCTGGCTGCAGCGCGGCATCGCGCCCGAGCGGCTGCTGCAATGGGGCTTCCTGATCATGGCGCTGGGCGGCATCGCGGCCTTCGCGGAACTGCGCGGACCGGGCGCCGATGCCATCGGGCTGCCCGCCTCGCTGCGCTTCGTGGCCGTCTGCGCCTTCTCGCTCGCGGGCGGCATGGTGCCGGCCACGCTGTTCCTGCTCGGCGTGCGCTTCGCGCCCGGACCGGCCACCGTGTCGACCACCGTCGGGCTGATGCAGCAGGCCTCGTCGCTGGGTCAGTTCCTGGCGCCGCCGACTGTCGCCTGGGTGGCGCACCGCGTCGGCGGATGGCACTGGACCTGGGTCGCGACGCTGGCCTGCTCGCTGACCGGCATCGCGATCGCGCGCCGGCTCGGTCGCGCGCGGCTGGCGCTGGAGGCGGCGACGCCATGAGCGGCGATGCTTCCATCACGGCCGAGCAGGCCGTTGCCGACACGCGCCGCTGGCTCGAGCGCGCGGTGATCGGCCTCAACCTGTGCCCGTTCGCGAAGGCCGTGCACGTCAAGGGCCAGGTCCACTACGCCACCCATCTGCCTGCCGAGCATGACGACCTGCTCGACGCATTGCTGGCCGAAGCCCGGCAGCTGGTCGCGCTCGATGCCGCCGAGCGCGACACCACCTTGCTGATCGCGCCGAACGCGCTTTCGGACTTCCTCGATTTCAACGACTTCACGGCGCGCGCCGAGCGCCGGCTCGCCAAGGCCGGCTTCGACGGCGTGCTGCAGCTCGCGAGCTTCCATCCACGGTTCCAGTTCGGCGGCACCGAGCCCGACGACATCGGCAACGCGACCAATCGCGCGCCCTATCCCACGCTGCACCTGCTGCGCGAAGAGAGCGTGGACCGCGCGGTCGAAGCCTTTCCCGATGCCGAAGAGATCTTCGGCCGCAACATCGACACCCTCGAGGCCCTCGGGCCCGAAGGCTGGGCCGCGCTCGACGTCGGCCCCGGGAGCACCCCCACATGAATACCCACGCACCGAAGAAGACCCGCGACGACCATCCCGCCAAGGGCGGCAAGACCGCCAAGGTGGCGAAGGCCGATGCCGAACTCGCCGAGGCCTTGCGCCCGGGCCAGTCGGTCGAGCTGCTCAAGGAGCTGCACATCCTCACGCGCGAGGGCCGGCTCAACCAGGACTCGCGCCGCAAGCTCAAGCAGGTCTACCACCTGTTCCAGTTCATCGAGCAGCTGCTGCGCGAGCTGCCCGAGGGCGGTGCCAACGCCACGCTGGCCGACCATGGCGCGGGCAAGTCGTACCTGGGCTTCATCGTCTACGACCTGTTCTTCCGCGCGGGGCAGGGCGGTCAGGTCTACGGCATCGAGACGCGCGCCGAGCTGGTCAAGAAGTCGCGCGAACTCGCGCAGCGGCTGGGCTTCGACCGCATGTC
Organism: Variovorax sp. GW821-FHT10D07; assembly: GCF_059415325.1. NCBI lineage: Bacteria > Pseudomonadati > Pseudomonadota > Betaproteobacteria > Burkholderiales > Comamonadaceae > Variovorax > Variovorax sp. GW821-FHT10D07. The sequence continues at coordinate 158,727 of NZ_JBWKMZ010000011.1, forward strand.
CTTTCTGAATCTGACGGTGGCCGAGTCCGCCACCGCGGGCGAGCTGCCACCGCAGATCGACGTGGTGACCGCGCTGCATGCCTGCGACACCGCCACCGACGACGCGATCGCCTTCGGCCTCGCGAAGAAGGCGCGCTGCATGGTGCTGGTGCCCTGCTGCCAGGCGGAGGTGGCGGCCTGCCTGCGCGAGACCAAGGCGCTGGCGCTCTCGCGCACGCCGCTGGCCGAGCTCTGGCGCCATCCGCTGCACACGCGCGAGATCGGCAGCCAGCTCACCAACGTGCTGCGCTGCCTGTACCTCGAGGCCAACGGCTACAGCGTCACCGTGACCGAGCTCGTGGGCTGGGAGCACAGCATGAAGAACGAACTGATCCTCGCGCGCCATACCGGCCAGCGCAAGGCGAGCGCGGCCGCGCGGTTGCGCGAACTGCTGGCGCAGTTCGGGCTCGATGCGTTGGGCGATACGCGCTTTCGGCTCGACTGAGAAGGCGAGCCGAACGCCGCGTCGGGTCAGCGCGACGCGAGCAGCGCCGGCAGCGCGTCGCGCGCGGGCCAGTCCAGCGTCTTCCACGGGCTGCGCTCGTCTTCCAGCAGCCGTTCGGTCACCGAAGCCAGCACCTTGCGGCCCATGAAGTTGCTGCCCGCGGCATCGCGCTCGCCCTCGAGGAAGCTGCGGCCGTAGTGCTCCCAGCCGTCGAAACGCTCGATCGCCAGCGCCACCGCCGGCTCGAGCGCGTCCAGCGCTTCGCGCGCTTCCAGGTAGCCGACCGCCGCCGAGCCGGTCGCGAGGTGCGCGAAGCGGGCGATCCACACGGCCAGCTCGCCGTCCGCGCTGCGGGCCATCGCCTCGGCCGCGTCGTGGGTGTCGGCGATGGCTTCGCGTGCCTGTGCCTCGTCGCCCGCGTCGAAGTCGCGCGCCAGCAGCTTCTTCCACGGCGCGACTTCCTCGTCGGGGATCGGCACGCACAGCAGGTGCACCGCGCTGCGGTTCGCCTCCTTGGCGGCCTTGAGCTCGGGTGCGAAGGTCTCGCGGTAGATCGCGGCCAGCGCCACGGCCATGTTCTCGTAGCGCGACGAGGCCGCGAGCCGGGCCTCGAGCGCCGCGCCATCCTGCTGCGCCTTGGCCTCGCGCTCGGCGGTTTCCTGCGCCAGCTCGGCGCGTCCCTCCGCCATGCCTTCCTTGACCGTATCGAGCATTTCCTTGAAGAACTTGAACATCGAATGGCTCCTCCCCCGCCAGGATGGAATGGTTCGGCGGGCGGCTTAGGATACAAGCCCCGCGCGTCAACCCCTTCCTGGCCCATGGCCCGCCTTCCCCGTCTCACCCTTGCCGGCCTGCCGCACCACGCGATCCAGCGCGGCAACAACCGCCAGCCGATCTTCGTGGACCGTGCGGACCACGAGAAGCTGCTCGCCCTGCTGGCCGACAACGCCACGCGCTTCGGCGTCGCGGTGCATGCCTACGTGCTGATGGACAACCACTTCCACCTGTTGGCCACGCCCGACAGCGTCACCGGGTTGCCGCAGCTCATGCAGTCGGTCGGGCGCAGCTACGTGCGCTATTTCAACGACCGCCATGGCCGCAGCGGCACGCTGTGGGAAGGGCGCTACAGGTCGACCCTGATCCAGACCGAGCGCTACCTGCTGACCTGCATGGCCTACATCGACCTCAACCCGGTGCGCGCGGGGCTGGTGATCGATCCGCGCGACTTCGCGTGGTCCAGCCATGCGCACTACGCGGGGCTGCGGCACGACCGGCTGCTCACGCCCCATCCGCTGTACTGGGAGCTCGGCAACACCCCGTTCGCGCGCGAGGCGGCGTATGTCGAACTGGTGCGTGCGGGCGTCCGGGCCGCCGACCAGTCGGCGCTGACCGAAGCCACGCTGCGTGGCTGGGCGGTCGGCGATGCGGATTTTCTGGACGCGTTGCAGAAGAACACCGAGCGCCGAGTGCTGCCGGCCAAGGCTGGGCGGCCGCCTTCGGGTGCCAAGAACTGAACTGAAAAGGGCGGAAACCGCTGCCCAGTCGCGGCCTTCCGCTATCTAATTTAATGTGTCCCCAATTAAATTCTGACAAGAAAACTCAAGATTTAATCGGAATCTGACCCCTATTAAAGTGTTTGGCATTCTTTGTGCATCGCAATATGCTCCCAATCCCTGCGAAAACTGAAGGAGTGCGCCATGACGACGGCTGCCGAGATTCAACATCTCCAACAACACGGTCTGTATTCCGGTGCCGACGAGCACGATGCCTGCGGCGTCGGCTTCGTGGCCCACATCAAGGGCGAGAAGAGCCACGCCATCGTGCTGCAGGGCTTGAAGATTCTCGAGAACCTCGACCATCGCGGCGCCGTGGGCGCCGACAAGCTGATGGGCGACGGCGCCGGCATCCTGATCCAGCTGCCCGACCACCTGTACCGCGACGAGATGGCCAAGCAGGGCGTCACGCTGCCCCCGCCGGGCGAGTACGGCGTCGGCATGATCTTCCTGCCGAAGGAACACGCCTCGCGCCAGGCCTGCGAGCAGGAAATGGAACGCGCGATCAAGGCCGAAGGCCAGGTGCTGCTGGGCTGGCGCGACGTGCCGGTCAACCGCGACATGCCGATGTCGCCCACCGTGCGCGAAAAGGAACCGCTGCTGCGCCAGGTCTTCATCGGCCGCGGCAACGACGTGATCGTGCAGGACGCGCTCGAACGCAAGCTCTACGTGATCCGCAAGACCGCGAGCGCCAACATCCAGCGCCTGAAGCTCAAGCACAGCAAGGAATACTACGTTCCGAGCATGTCGAGCCGCACCGTGGTCTACAAGGGCCTGCTGCTCGCCGACCAGGTCGGCACCTACTACCTCGACCTGCAGGACAAGCGCTGCGTCTCGGCCCTGGGCCTGGTGCACCAGCGCTTCTCGACCAACACCTTCCCCGAGTGGCCGCTGGCCCACCCGTACCGCTACGTCGCGCACAACGGCGAAATCAACACCGTCAAGGGCAACTACAACTGGATGAAGGCGCGCGAGGGCGTGATGTCCTCGCCCGTGCTCGGCGCCGACCTGCAGAAGCTCTATCCGATCAGCTTCGCGGGCCAGTCCGACACCGCCACCTTCGACAACTGCCTCGAGCTGCTGACGATGGCCGGCTACCCGATCAGCCAGGCCGTGATGATGATGATTCCCGAGCCCTGGGAACAGCACAGCACCATGGATCCGCGCCGCCGCGCGTTCTATGAGTACCACGCCGCCATGCTCGAGCCCTGGGACGGCCCGGCCTCGATCGTGTTCACCGACGGCCGCCAGATCGGCGCCACGCTCGACCGCAACGGCCTGCGTCCCTCGCGCTACTGCGTGACCGACGACGATCTCGTCATCATGGCCTCCGAGTCGGGCGTGCTGCCCGTGCCCGAGCAGAAGATCGTGCGCAAGTGGCGCCTGCAGCCCGGCAAGATGTTCCTGATCGACCTCGAGCAGGGCCGCATGATCGACGACGAGGAGGTCAAGGCCACCCTCGCCAACAGCAAGCCCTACAAGCAGTGGATCGAGAACCTGCGCATCAAGCTCGACAGCGTGCAGGCCGAGCCGGTCGCCGCGCCGATCTCGCAGGTCGCGCTGCTCGACCGCCAGCAGGCCTTCGGCTACACCCAGGAAGACATCAAGTTCCTGATGAGCCCGATGGCGCAGGCCGGCGAAGAGGGCATCGGCTCGATGGGCAACGACAGCCCGCTGGCCGTGCTCTCGAGCAAGAACAAGCCGCTGTACAACTACTTCAAGCAGCTGTTCGCCCAGGTCACGAACCCGCCGATCGACCCGATCCGCGAAGCCATCGTGATGTCGCTGGTGTCCTTCATCGGACCCAAGCCCAATCTGCTCGACATCAACCAGGTCAACCCGCCGATGCGGCTCGAGGTGAGCCAGCCGATCCTCGACTTCGCCGACATGGCGAAGCTGCGCGACATCGGCAAGTACACGCAGGGCAAGTTCAAGAGCTACGTGCTCGACATCACCTACCCGCTCGCCTGGGGCGACGAAGGCGTCGAAGCCAAGCTGGCCTCGCTGTGCGCCGAAGCCGTCGATGCCATCAAGGGCGGCCACAACATCCTGATCGTCAGCGACCGCGGCGTCGGCCCGACGCAGGTCGCGATTCCCGCCGTGCTGGCGCTGTCGGCCGTGCACCAGTACCTGGTGCGCGAGGGCCTGCGCACCACGGCCGGCCTGGTGGTCGAGACCGGTTCGGCGCGCGAGGTGCACCACTTCGCCGTGCTCGCGGGCTACGGCGCCGAGGCGGTCCATCCCTACCTCGCGATGGACACCCTGGCCGGCATGCATGCCGACCTGCCGGGCGCGCTGAGCGCCGAGAAGGCGATCTACAACTACGTGAAGGCGATCGGCAAGGGTCTGTCGAAGATCATGTCGAAGATGGGTGTCAGCACCTACATGAGCTACTGCGGCGCCCAGCTGTTCGAGGCCATCGGCCTGAACAGCGAGACCGTCAGCAAGTACTTCACCGGCACCGCCAGCCGCGTGGAAGGCATCGGCGTGTTCGAGATCGCCGAGGAAGCCATCCGCATGCACAAGGCCGCCTTCGGCGACGACCCGGTGCTCGCCAGCATGCTCGACGCCGGCGGCGAATACGCCTGGCGCACGCGCGGCGAAGAGCACATGTGGACGCCCGACGCGATCGCCAAGCTGCAGCACAGCACGCGCGCCAACAACTGGAACACGTACAAGGAATACGCCCAGCTCATCAACGACCAGAACCGCCGCCACCTCACGCTGCGCGGCCTGTTCGAGTTCAGGATCGATCCGGCGAAGGCGATTCCGGTCGACGAGGTCGAGTCGGCGGCCGACATCGTCAAGCGCTTCGCCACCGGCGCGATGTCGCTGGGCTCGATCAGCACCGAGGCGCACTCGGTGTTGGCCGTGGCCATGAACCGCATCGGCGGCAAGAGCAACACCGGCGAAGGCGGCGAAGACCCCGCGCGCTACCGCAACGAGCTCAAGGGCATCCCGATCAAGCAGGGCGACACGCTGCGCAGCGTGATCGGCGCCGAGAACGTCGAGGTCGACCTGCCGCTCAAGGACGGCGACTCGCTGCGCTCGCGCATCAAGCAGGTGGCCTCGGGCCGCTTCGGCGTCACGGCCGAGTACCTGCATTCGGCCGACCAGATCCAGATCAAGATGGCCCAGGGCGCGAAGCCGGGCGAGGGCGGCCAGCTGCCGGGCGGCAAGGTCACCGAGTACATCGGCAAGCAGCGCTACGCGGTGCCGGGCGTGGGCCTGATCTCGCCGCCGCCGCACCACGACATCTACTCGATCGAGGACCTGGCCCAGCTGATCCACGACCTGAAGAACACCGCACCGCACGCCAGCATCAGCGTGAAGCTGGTCAGCGAGATCGGCGTCGGCACCATCGCCGCGGGCGTGGCCAAGTGCAAGAGCGACCACGTCGTGATCGCCGGCCATGACGGCGGCACGGGCGCTTCGCCCTGGTCGTCGATCAAGCATGCGGGCAGCCCGTGGGAGATCGGCCTGGCAGAAACGCAGCAGACGCTGGTGCTCAACCGCCTGCGCAGCCGCATCCGCGTGCAGGCCGACGGCCAGATGAAGACCGGCCGCGACGTCGCGATCGGCGCGCTGCTGGGTGCCGACGAGTTCGGCTTCGCCACCGCGCCGCTGGTGGTCGAGGGCTGCATCATGATGCGCAAGTGCCACCTCAACACCTGCCCGGTGGGCGTGGCCACGCAGGACCCGGTGCTGCGCAAGAAGTTCTCGGGCAAGCCCGAGCACGTCGTCAACTACTTCTTCTTCGTCGCGGAAGAAGTGCGCCAGATCATGGCCCAGCTCGGCATCCGCAAGTTCGACGACATGATCGGCCGCGCCGACCTGCTCGACATGCGCAAGGGCATTGAGCACTGGAAGGCCTCGGGCCTCGACTTCAGCCGCCTGTTCGCGCTGCCGAACGTGCCGGCCGACGTCTCGCGCTTCCACGTCGAGAACCAGGACCACGGCCTCGACAAGGCGCTCGACGTCCGGTTGATCGAGAAGTCGCGCCCCGCGATCGACAAGGGCGAGAAGGTGCAGTTCATCGAGGTGGCGCGCAACGTCAACCGCTCGGTGGGCGCGATGCTCTCGGGCGCGCTGACCAAGGTGCATCCGCAGGGCCTGCCCGACGACTCGATCCGCATCCAGCTCGAGGGCACGGGCGGCCAGTCGTTCGGCGCCTTCCTGGCACGCGGCATCACGCTGTACCTGATCGGCGACGCCAACGACTACACCGGCAAGGGCCTGTCGGGCGGCCGCGTGGTGGTGCGCCCCAGCCTCGACTTCCGCGGCGAGGCCGTGCGCAACACCATCGTCGGCAACACCGCGCTGTACGGCGCGACCACCGGCGAGGCCTACCTGTGCGGCGTGGCCGGCGAGCGCTTCGCGGTGCGCCTGTCGGGCGCCACGGCGGTCATCGAGGGCACGGGCGACCATGGCTGCGAATACATGACCGGCGGCACGGTGGCCGTGCTCGGCAAGACCGGACGCAACTTCGCGGCCGGCATGAGCGGCGGCGTGGCCTTCGTCTACGACGAGGACGGCCAGTTCGCCTCGCGCTGCAACATGTCGATGGTCTCGCTCGAGAAGGTGTTGACCTCGGCCGAGCAGACCGCCAGCGTGCATCGCAAGATCTGGCACGGCGGCGAGACCGACGAGGCCCAGCTGAAGAAGCTGCTCGAGGAACACCACCGCTGGACCGGCAGCAAGCGCGCGCGCGAGCTGCTCGACACCTGGGCCGTGTCGCGCACCAAGTTCGTCAAGGTCTTCCCCAACGAGTACAAGCGCGCCCTCGGCGAGCTGCACGACCGCAAGGTCGAGCTCGCCAGCACCGGCAACAACGCGCACGTCGGCCTCGAGCCGCATGCGATCGCCGCCGCGCCCAAGACGGCGCCGGCCGCCGCCTGAAGGCGCCGGTGAACGAAGACACAACGAAGGAACAGCACGATGGGAAAGATCACCGGTTTTCTGGAGCATGAGCGCATCGAGGAGGGCTATCGCCCGGTCGAGGAACGGCTCAAGCACTACAAGGAATTCGTCGTCGGCCTGAACACCGACCAGGCGAAGGTGCAGGGCGCGCGCTGCATGGACTGCGGCACGCCGTTCTGCAACAGCGGCTGCCCGGTCAACAACATCATTCCGGACTTCAACGACCTCGTGTACCGCAACGACTGGCAGAACGCCTTCGCGGTGCTCGACTCGACCAACAACTTCCCCGAGTTCACCGGCCGCATCTGCCCCGCTCCCTGCGAGGCGGCCTGCGTGCTCAACGTGAACGACGACGCGGTCGGCATCAAGTCGCTGGAGCACGCGATCATCGATCGCGCCTGGGACGAGGGCTGGGTCGCGCCGCGCGTGGCCAAGCACAAGACCGGCAAGAAGGTCGCGGTGGTGGGCGCGGGCCCGGCCGGCATGGCCGCCGCGCAGCAGCTCGCGCGCGCCGGCCACGACGTGACGCTGTTCGAGAAGAACGACCGCATCGGCGGCCTGCTGCGCTATGGCATCCCCGACTTCAAGATGGAGAAGTCGCACATCGACCGCCGCGTCGAGCAGATGAAGGCCGAGGGCGTGGTGTTCCGCACCGGCGTGGTCGTCGGCGCCGCCAAGGATCCGCTGGGCAAGGGTTCCAAGGTCACCAATCTGTCCAAGGAAACCGTCACGCCCGAGCAGCTGCAGAAGGACTTCGACGCCGTGCTGCTGACCGGTGGCGCCGAGCAGTCGCGCGACCTGCCGGTGCCCGGCCGCGACCTCGACGGCATCCATTTCGCGATGGAGTTCCTGCCGCAGCAGAACCGCGTCAACGCGGGCGACAAGGTCAAGGGCCAGCTGCGCGCCGACGGCAAGCACGTGATCGTGATCGGCGGCGGCGACACCGGCTCCGACTGCGTGGGCACCAGTAACCGCCATGGCGCCGTGAGCGTCACGCAGTTCGAGCTGATGCCGCAGCCGCCCGAGGAAGAGAACCGCCCGCTGACCTGGCCCTACTGGCCGATCAAGCTGCGCACCAGCTCCAGCCACGACGAGGGCTGCGAGCGCGAGTTCGCGATCTCGACCAAGGAATTCATCGGTGAGAAGGGCAAGATCACCGGCCTGAAGACCGTTCGCGTCGAGTGGAAGGACGGCAAGATGCAGGAAGTGGCCGGCAGCGAACAGGTGCTCAAGGCCGACCTCGTGCTGCTCGCGATGGGCTTCGTGAGCCCCGTGGCGACCGTGCTCGACGCCTTCGGCGTCGAGAAGGATGCGCGCGGCAATGCGAAGGCCAGCGTCGACTTCATCGGCGGCTATGCCACCAACGTACCGAAGGTCTTTGCCGCCGGCGACATCCGCCGCGGCCAGTCGCTGGTGGTGTGGGCGATTCGCGAGGGCCGCCAGGCCGCGCGCTCGGTCGACGAGTTCCTGATGGGTTTCAGCGACCTGCCGCGATAAGTCCAGGTGCCGCGCCCGCGCTCCCTCGGGAGGGCGGGCGTCTCCTCCAAACGGAGCAGGCTGGCCCGGCGGAAATTTGTTTCAATTCGGCGGGGCTTCTCGCGGCTCCTTTATCATCCGCGGAAACCGCATGCCGGGATGCCTCCTCAGGGCGCCCGGCTTTTTTATTGAGATGGACCCAGCCGCACAGCCACAGCCCTTCGTAGAGTTTCGCGACGTTCGCTTCGGCTATGGCGCGCGCGCGATCCTCGATGGCGTCTCGTTCTCGCTGCCACGCGGCAAGGTCACGGCGCTCATGGGCGCGTCGGGCGGCGGCAAGACCACCGTGCTGCGCCTCATCGGCGGCCAGCAGCGCGCCCAGCGCGGCGAGGTGCTGTTCGACGGCCAGGACGTCGGCCGCATGGACTCCGCCGCGCTCTATGCCGCACGGCGCCGCATGGGCATGCTGTTCCAGTTCGGCGCGTTGTTCACCGACATGAGCGTGCTCGACAACGTGGCCTTTCCGTTGCGCGAACACACCGAACTGCCCGAGGCCCTGGTGCGCGACATCGTGCTGATGAAGCTCGACGCCGTCGGCCTGCGCGGCGCGCGCGACCTGTTGCCCAGCGAAGTCTCGGGCGGCATGGCGCGGCGCGTGGCGCTGGCGCGCGCGATCGCGCTCGACCCCGACTTCGTGATGTACGACGAACCCTTCGCCGGCCTCGACCCGATCTCGCTCGGCACCGCGGCGCGGCTGATCCGCCAGCTCAACGACACGCTGGGACTCACCAGCATCATCGTGTCGCACGACGTGGAGGAGACCTTCCGCATCGCCGACCAGGTGATCGTGCTCGCCAACGGCGGCATCGCCGCGCAGGGCACGCCCGACGAGGTGCGCAACAGCAGCGACCCGCTGGTGCACCAGTTCGTGCATGCTCTGCCCGACGGGCCGGTGCGCTTCCACTACCCGGGCGTCAGCATCGAGGATGACTTCGGTCCGATGAGCGGGAGCGGGTCATGAGCTGGTGGAACCCGCGCGACGTCGGCTTCGCCGTGCGCAGCAAGCTGGCCGACCTCGGCTATGGCGCCAAGCTGTTCATGCGGCTCGCCTTCCAGGGCTCGCGCAGCCTGCGCCGCTTCGCACTGGTGCGCGACCAGATCCATTTCCTGGGCAACTACTCGCTCGCGATCATCGCGGTGTCGGGTCTGTTCGTGGGCTTCGTGCTCGGCCTGCAGATGTACTACGCGCTGCAGCGCTATGGCTCCTCGGAAGCGCTCGGCCTGCTGGTCACGCTGAGCCTGGTGCGCGAGCTCGGGCCGGTGGTGGCGGCGCTGCTGTTCGCGGGCCGCGCCGGCACTTCGCTCACGGCCGAGATCGGCCTCATGAAGGCCGGCGAACAGCTCAGCGCCATGGAGATGATGGCGGTCGATCCGGTGCAACGCATCCTCGCGCCGCGCTTCTGGGCCGGCGTGATCACCATGCCGCTGCTGGCGGCCGTGTTCAGCGCGGTCGGCATCCTTGGCGGCTACGTGGTGGGCGTGCTGATGCTCGGCGTCGATCCCGGCGCGTTCTGGGGCCAGATGCAGGCGGGCGTCGATGTCTGGCGCGACGTCGGCAACGGCGTCATCAAGAGCATCGTGTTCGGCTTCACCGTGACCTTCATCGCGCTGCTGCAGGGCTACGAGGCGCAGCCCACGCCCGAGGGCGTGTCGCGCGCCACCACGCGCACGGTGGTGGCGGCTTCGCTGTCGGTGCTGGGGCTGGATTTCCTGCTCACCGCCATGATGTTCAGTATCTGAAGGGGCTCGCCCCCGATCGTTCTAGATAGAGAGTGCAACCATGCAACGTTCCAACAACGACATCTGGGTCGGCCTGTTCGTGCTGCTCGGTGCGGCCGGGCTGCTGTTCCTCGCGCTGCAGTCGGCCAACCTGCTGAGCCTGAACTTCCAGAAGACCTACACCGTCACCGCGCGCTTCGACAACATCGGCGGCCTCAAGCCGCAGACGGCCGTCAAGAGCGCCGGCGTGGTGATCGGCCGCGTGCAGTCCATCTCGTTCAACGACAAGACATTTCAGGCCGACGTGACGCTGGCATTGCAAAACCGTTACAGTTTTCCCAAGGACAGCTCGCTGAAGATCCTCACCAGTGGCCTGCTCGGCGAGCAGTACATCGGGATCGAGGCGGGCGTCGAAGAGAAGAACCTGCAGGCCGGCGACACGATCACAGCGACCCAATCGGCCGTGGTGCTCGAGAACCTGATCAGCCAGTTCCTCTACAGCAAGGCCGCCGAGGGAAGCTCCACGCCGGCCAACAGCAACAAGAAATGAAAAACCGTCACCCCATGTCGAATGCTATGAAGAACATAGCTACCTATGCCCGCTGGATGGGCGTTTCCGCCGTCCTGTCGGTGCTTGCTGCGTGCGCCACCGGCCCGCAGGCCAATCCGCTCGATCCGCTCGAGCCCTTCAACCGTGGCGTGACCCGCTTCAACGACGTCGTCGACGAGAACGTGCTCGTGCCGGTGGCCACCACCTACACCCGCGTGCTGCCCTCACTCGTGCGCACCGGCGTCGCCAACTTCTTCAACAACGTGGGCGACGTCTGGAACCTCGCCAACAACGTGGCGCAGGCCAAGCTGCAGAACAGCGCGCAGACCTTCATGCGGCTGAACGTCAACACCATCTTCGGCCTGGGCGGCCTGCTCGACATCGCCACCGAGGCGGGCATCGACCGCCACGACGAGGACTTCGGCCAGACGCTGGGCTACTGGGGCGTCGGCTCGGGCCCGTACCTCGTGCTGCCGCTGCTCGGCCCCTCGACCGTGCGCGATGCCGCGGCGCTGCCGGTGGACCGCTGGGGCGATCCGATCTCGCACATGAACGACGTGGCGTGGCGCAATTCGCTCAACGTGCTGAACCTGGTCGACACCCGCGCCAAGTACCTGCGCGCCGGCCGCCTGCTCGACGATGCGGCGCTCGACAAGTACACCTTCACGCGCGACGCCTACCTGCAGCACCGCCGCAGCGACATCTACGACGGCAACCCGCCCGACGAGCGCGAGGACATCGACGGCAAGGACAGCAAGGGCAACGACGGCAAGTAAGCGCCGGCCCGCCGTGCCTGGCGCATGGCGACCCAGGCAACCGGCTGCGGCATTTGCTTGCATCCGGTTGCAGGCTTCATCCGACGTTCAGGAACCCCGCGAGCCGGTACCCTGTCGAAACCGTTCCAGACTTGGCGCGGCTGCTCTCTTTTTCGAAGAGCCGCGCGGCAGATTCAACCAGAGGGACTCACGATCATGACAAAAACCCAGACCTTGATTCAACGACGCAGCCTCGGCCGCCTCGTGCTGGCCGGCGCGCTGCTGATCGGCGCCGGCGTCGCCTTCATGCGTCCCGCGCAGGCCGCGGACGAAGCGCCCGACGCGCTGGTCAAGCGGCTGTCGACCGACGTGCTCGAGACCATCAAGGCCGACACCTCGATCAAGGCCGGCGACGTCAACAAGATCATGCTGCTGGTCGACAGCAAGATCATGCCGAACGTCAACTTCCAGCGCATGACCGCCTCGGCCGTCGGCCCGGCCTGGCGCCAGGCCACGCCCGAGCAGCAGAAGCGCCTGCAGGAAGAGTTCAAGACCCTGCTGGTGCGCACCTATGCCGGCGCGCTCGACCAGGTGAGCGACCAGACCGTGACCGTGCGCCCCTACCGCGGTTCGCCCGACGACAAGGAAGTGCTGGTGCGCACCGAGGTCCGCGGCCGCGGCGACCCGGTCCAGCTCGACTACCGCCTCGAGAAGACGCCCGGCCAGGGCGGCGGCTGGAAGGTCTACAACCTCAACGTGCTCGGCGTGTGGCTGGTCGATACCTACCGCACCCAGTTCTCGCAGGAGATCAACGCCCGCGGCATCGACGGCCTGATCACCGCGCTGGCCGCCCGCAACAAGGGCAGCGGCAAGGGCTGAGCCCGGCCGGCACGCCAAAACAGGAGCCGAGGCCATGCTGGTCCTGCCGACGAAGCTCACGCACGACGAGGCGCCCGCCTGCATGCGCATGCTGCAGAAGGGCCTCGCCGGCCAGGCCGATGCCTCCGCCACCGTGGTCGATGCCAGCGCGCTGGTGCAGTTCGACTCGTCGGCGCTGGCGGTGCTGCTCGAATGCCGCCGCGAGGCCAGCGCGCTCGGGCGCGGCTTCGCGGTGAAGGGCCTGTCGCCGCGGCTGCGCGAGCTGGCGGCGCTCTACGGGATCGCCGGCCTGCTGCCGGCCGCGCCCTGATCCCTTCTTCCCCTCGTCTTTACGCGCTCAGGAGGCTGGAACGGCCTCCATCAGCAGCTTCAGTGCATCGTTGAGCGACCGGCTGTAGACCGGTGCGCCCTTCGAGTGCCCGATGCGCACGATCACCAGGTCGTGCGAGGGCACGATCAGCACCACCTGCCCGTCGGCCCCCAGCATGTAGTAGGCCGAGGTCGGCACCGGGAACACGGTGGCACCGCTGATCGCGCCGTTGAGCCAGAAGAAGCCGCCGTAGATCGGCCGCTTGTCGGCCGCCCAGCCCGGCGCCACGGTGCGCACGAAGTTCACGTAGCCCTCGGGCAGCAGGCGCTCGCCGTTCCAGACCCCGTCCTGCAGGTACAGATTGGCCAGCCGTGCCCAGTCGCGGCCCGACATGAAGTCGTAGCCCTGCGCCAGGAAATTGCCGTAGGGGTCGGTCTCCAGCACCATCGAGCGGATGCCGATCTTGTCGAACAGCGCGCGCTGCGGGAACGAGAGGTACTCCTCGCCGCGCTTCTCGACCGCGAGGCGCACCAGGTAGCTGGCCAGCACCGGATCGGTGTTGCGGTAGCGGCCCACGAGGTTGGGCTGCCATTGCTGCGGTCGCGTGGCGGCGTAGTTGAAGGCGTTGATGCGCCCCGTGTAGAAGTAGAGGTGGTCGGGGTAGGTGCCGTTGGGATCGAAGTCCGGATCGTCGGGCGCCTTGATGCGCAGCCCGCTCGACATGTGCAGCAGGTCCGAGATGCGGATCTTCTGGCGGCCGTCGCCTTCGCCCTGCCATTCGGGAATCGGCGCCGGCTGGTCGAGCGTGTAGACGCCCTGCTTGATCAGCACGCCCATCATCGTGGCCACGACGCTCTTGCCCATCGACCACGATTCCAGCGGTGTCGTCGGGCCGATGCCCTGCATGTAGCGCTCGCCGATGATCCGCCCCTTGTGCGTGACCACGAAGGCCGAGGTGTAGGCCTCGGGGATGGCGAAGGCGGCGTCCACGGCCTGCGCCACCTTGGCCATGTTCACGCCGACCGGCGGCGGGGTGCTCGGCAGCAGGTCGCCCATCGGCCAGGGCTGGGTGGCCGCATCGGGCAGCGTGCTCTTGACCTCGAGCGGCGTGAAGAACACGTCGTCGCGTCCGGGCGGCAGCGTCACGCAGCCCTGCGAGCCGAACTGGCGCGCGGTCAGCGTCGGGCCGCCGGGGATGGCGATGCGTACTTCGCGCTTCGTGCGGTCGACGACCGGCTTGCCCACCTTCTTGCGTTCCGAATACGGCCCGACGAAGTAGCCGATGGTCTCGGCGGCGACGTCCGGGTCGAGCCCGGTGATGAAGACCGCCGAGCACATCGCCTTGGCATAGCCCGAGGTGTTGTGTTCGAGCACGTTGCCGGGCGGTGGCACGTAGGGCGTGTTGAGCTCGAGCGACCGCGCGCGGGCGATCAGCGCCTCGCGGGCCGGCAGCTCGGCCGTGCTGGGCGGCGGCGCGCCGCCGACGCCGGGGAAGCCTCCGCCCCCTCCACCGCCACCGCCGCCACAGGCGGACAGCAGGCTCGCAAGAATGAGGGCCCCGGCGGCCAGCCAGGGCCGGGGAGGGCGGTGCAACGATCGCATCACGAGGGCTCCTTGCGACGGCCGGCGGTGGCGGTGCCCCGCCCGGCGTCGGGCGCGATTCTGATCCCAACCGGGCCCGCGGTCCTTAAGGGTCCGCCGGGCTTGCATTCCCGCACGAACTGCGCTGAGCGACCCGCGCCCTTAAAATCCCGGCCTCCCATGCCCGCGATCTCATTCCAATCGGTCTCCAAGACCTATCCTCCCTCACGACAGCAGCGGGCCCAGGGCAAGGCCGGGCTGCGAGCGGTCGACGAGGTCAGCTTCGACATCGAACCCGGCGAGTTCTTCGGCCTGCTCGGCCCCAACGGCGCCGGCAAGACCACGCTGATCAGCATGCTCGCGGGCCTGTCGCGGCCCACGTCCGGGTCGATCCGCGTGCACGGCTTCGATGTGCAGCGCGACTACGCCGAGGCGCGCCGCCAGCTCGGCATCGTGCCCCAGGAGCTGGTGTTCGACCCCTTCTTCAACGTGCGCGAGTCGCTGCGCATCCAGTCGGGCTACTTCGGCATCAGGAACAACGAGGCCTGGATCGACGAACTGCTGCAGAGCCTGGGCCTGGCCGACAAGGCCACCGCCAACATGCGCCAGCTCTCGGGCGGCATGAAGCGCCGGGTGCTGGTGGCGCAGGCGCTGGTGCACAAGCCGCCGGTGATCGTGCTCGACGAGCCCACCGCGGGCGTCGACGTCGAGTTGCGCCAGACGCTGTGGCAGTTCGTCGCGCGGCTCAACAAGCAGGGCAGCACGGTGCTCCTGACCACCCATTACCTCGAGGAAGCCGAGGCGCTGTGCAACCGCATCGCGATGCTCAAGCTCGGCCGCGTGATCGCGCTCGACCGCACCAGCGAGCTGCTGAAGTCGGCCGCGAGCAACGTGCTGCGCTTCAAGACCGATGCGATGCTGCCATGGGAGATCGCCCAGCACGCGCGCATCACGGGCCGCATCGTGCAGCTGCCGGCGCAGAACGCACATGAGGTCGAACAACTGCTGGCCGCCATCCGGCAGGCCGGCGTGGCGGTGGAAGACGTGGAAATGCGCAAGGCCGACCTGGAAGACGTGTTCATCGACCTGATGGCGGGCGAGCAGACGCCGCTGGAGGTCGCGCGATGATGGCCGTGACCGGTTGGCGCGCGCTGCTCTACAAGGAAACGCTGCGCTTCTGGAAGGTCGGCTTCCAGACCGTCGGCGCGCCGGTGCTCACCGCGCTGCTCTATCTGATGGTGTTCGGGCATGTGCTCGAGGACCACGTGAAGGTCTACGGCACCGTCGGCTACACCGCCTTCCTGATCCCGGGCCTGGTGATGATGAGCGTGCTGCAGAACGCGTTCGCCAACAGCTCGTCCTCGATCATCCAGAGCAAGATCATGGGCAACCTCGTGTTCGTGCTGCTCACGCCGCTGTCGCACTGGGGCTGGTTCCTCGCCTACGTGGGCTCGTCGGTGATCCGCGGGCTGGCGGTGGGCCTGGGCGTGTTCCTGGTCACGATCTTCTTCGCGGTGCCCGACTTCGCGGCGCCCGTGTGGATCCTGGTGTTCGCGCTGCTCGGCTCGGCCATGCTCGGCACGCTGGGCCTGATCGCCGGGCTCTGGGCCGAGAAGTTCGACCAGATGGCCGTGTTCCAGAATTTCCTGATCATGCCCATGACCTTCCTGTCGGGCGTGTTCTATTCGATCGGCTCGCTGCCGCCGTTCTGGCAGTCGGTGAGCCACCTGAACCCCTTCTTCTACATGATCGACGGCTTCCGCTACGGCTTCTTCGGCGTCAGCGACGCCTCGCCGTGGCTGAGCTTCGGGATCGTCGGCAGCGCCTGGCTCGTGGTCAGCGCGATCGCGGTCCACCTGCTGAAGATCGGCTACAAAATCCGAGGCTGAACGGCCCACCCCACACTCCATGACCGCAGACCAACTCAAGGCCATCATCCAGTCCCACCTGCCGTGCGAGCACATCGCGCTCGAGGGGGACGGCCGACATTGGTACGCCACCATCGTCTCGGCCGAATTCGAGGGCAAGCGCTCGATCCAGCGCCATCAGCGGGTCTACGCCACCCTCGGTGCGAAAATGCATACCGATGAGGTGCATGCGCTCTCGATGAAGACCTACACGCCGTCCGAATGGGCGGTGGCTGAAAAATAACTCTCCGGGCCTGCGGGCCCTTTGCGAGCCACTCGCTGGACCTTCGATGGACAAACTCCTGATTCGCGGCGGGCGCCAGCTCCGCGGCGAAGTACTCATTTCCGGCGCCAAGAACGCCGCGCTGCCCGAGCTGTGCGCGGCCCTGCTGACCGACCAGCCCGTGGTGCTGCACAACGTGCCGCGCCTGCAGGATGTGTCGACCATGCTCAAGCTGGTGCGCAACATGGGCGTGTCGGCCGAGCGTGACGACAACGGTACCGTGCGCCTGAACGCCGGCGACCTGACCCGCCCCGAGGCCCCGTACGAGCTCGTGAAGACCATGCGCGCCTCGGTGCTGGCCCTGGGCCCGCTGCTGGCGCGCTTCGGCCATGCCAAGGTGTCGCTGCCGGGCGGCTGCGCCATCGGTTCGCGGCCGGTCGACCAGCACATCAAGGGCCTGCAGGCCATGGGCGCCGAGATCGTGGTCGAGCACGGCTACATGGTCGCGCGCCTGCCCGCCGGCCGCACGCGCCTGAAGGGCGCGCGCATCCTGACCGACATGGTCACGGTCACTGGCACCGAGAATTTCCTGATGGCCGCCGCGCTGGCCGAGGGCGAGACGCTGCTCGAGAACGCCGCGCAGGAGCCCGAGATCGTCGACCTGGCCGAGATGCTGATCCGCATGGGCGCGAAGATCGAGGGCCACGGCACCAGCCACATCCGCATCCAGGGCGTCGAGACGCTGCACGGCTGCGAGCACGCCGTGGTGGCCGACCGCATCGAGGCCGGCACCTTCCTGTGCGCCGTGGCGGCCGCGGGCGGCGAGGCCTTGCTGCGCCATGCGCGCGGCGACCACCTCGACGCGGTGATCGACAAACTGCGCGACGCCGGCTGCGAAGTCGGCTGCGCGCCGGACGGCATCCGCATCGCCTCGAAGGGCGCCGAACAGCTCAAGGCCCAGAGCTTCAGCACCACCGAATACCCGGGCTTCCCGACCGACATGCAGGCGCAGTTCATGGCGCTCAACGTGATCGCGCACGGCGCTTCGATGGTCACCGAGACCATCTTCGAGAACCGCTTCATGCACGTGAACGAGATGGTGCGCCTGGGCGCGCGCATCCACGTCGAGGGCAAGGTGGCGATGGTCGAGGGCGTGCAGCAACTGTCGGGCGCCACCGTGATGGCGACCGACCTGCGCGCCTCGGCCAGCCTGGTCATCGCCGGCCTGGTGGCCGAGGGCGAGACCCTGGTCGACCGCATCTACCACCTGGACCGCGGCTACGACCGCATGGAAGCCAAGCTGCGCGGCCTCGGGGCCGACATTGAACGCGTGACCGGAGCCACCGCATGATCACCCTGGCGCTTTCCAAAGGCCGCATCTTCGAAGAGACCATGCCGCTGCTGGCCGCGGCCGGCATCGAGGTCACGGAAGACCCCGAGAAGTCGCGCAAGCTGATCCTCGGCACCACCCGCCCCGACGTGCGCGTGGTGCTGGTGCGCGCCTCCGACGTGCCGACCTACGTGCAGTACGGCGGCGCCGACCTCGGCGTGACCGGCCTCGACGTGCTGCTCGAGCACGGCAACCAGGGCCTGTACCAGCCGCTCGACCTGCGCATCGCCGCCTGCCGCCTCAGCGTGGCCGTGCGCGCCGACTACGACTACGCCTCGGCCGTGCGCCAGGGCTCGCGGCTCAAGGTCGCGACCAAGTACGTGGGCCTGGCGCGCGACTTCTTCGCCAGCAAGGGCGTGCACGTCGACCTGATCAAGCTCTACGGCAGCATGGAGCTCGCACCGCTGACCGGCCTGGCCGACGCCATCGTCGACCTGGTCTCGACCGGCAACACGCTCAAGGCCAACCAGCTGGTCGAGGTCGAGCGCATCATGGACATCAGCGCGCGCCTGGTCGTCAACCAGGCCGCGCTCAAGCTCAAGCGCGAACCCATCCGCCGCATCATCGACGCCTTCGCGTCGGCCATCCCCTCCGCCTGATCCCTCGAACCGCACTTCGCCAAATGACCCTGCAAGCAGCCCCCGCCCGACTGTCCACGACTTCAGCCAGCTTCGATGCTGAATTCAAGGCGCGGCTGCATTGGTCCGCGGATGCCGATGCCGCGATCGAGAAGACGGTGGCCGACATCCTGGCCGACGTGCAGACGCGCGGCGACGCGGCGGTGCTCGAGTACACGCGCCGCTTCGACGGCCTGGGTGCCGCTTCGGTGTCCGAACTCGAACTGACGCAGGCCGACTTCAAGCAAGCCTTCGACTCGCTGCCCGCCGTGCAGCGCGAGGCGCTGCAGGCCGCGGCCGACCGCGTGCGCAGCTACCACGAGGCGCAGAAGAAGGCCTCGGGCGAGAGCTGGAGCTACCGCGACGCCGACGGCACGCTGCTGGGCCAGAAGGTCACGCCGCTCGACCGCGTGGGCATCTACGTGCCCGGCGGCAAGGCGGCCTATCCGTCGAGCCTGCTGATGAACGCGATTCCGGCCCACGTGGCCGGCGTGGGCGAGATCATCATGGTCGTGCCGACGCCCGTGAAGGGCAGCGTGGCCACCGGCGGCGCCGGCGGCGAGTCGTCCGCCAAGGGCGAGCGCAACGTGCTGGTGCTGGCCGCCGCCTACGTGGCCGGCGTCACGCGCGCCTTCACCATCGGCGGCGCGCAGGCCGTGGCCGCGCTGGCCTACGGCACCGCGACCATTCCCGCGGTCGACAAGATCACCGGTCCCGGCAATGCCTACGTGGCCGCCGCCAAGCGCCGCGTGTTCGGCACCGTGGGCATCGACATGATCGCGGGCCCGAGCGAGATCCTGGTGCTGGCCGACGGCAGCACGCCGCCCGACTGGGTGGCGATGGACCTGTTCAGCCAGGCCGAGCACGACGAGCTCGCGCAGAGCATCCTGCTGTGCCCCGACGCCGCCTACATCGACCGCGTGCAGGCCGAGATCGACCGCCTGCTGCCGACCATGCCGCGCGCGGCGATCATCGCCGCCTCGCTCAACGGCCGTGGCGCGCTGATCCACACGAAGAGCATGGAAGAGGCCTGCGAGATCAGCAACCGCATCGCGCCCGAACACCTGGAGGTCAGCAGCAGCGAGCCGCAGCGCTGGGAGCCGCTGCTGCGCCACGCCGGCGCGATCTTCCTCGGCGCCTTCACCAGCGAGAGCCTCGGCGACTACTGCGCCGGCCCGAACCACGTGCTGCCCACCAGCGGCACCGCGCGCTTCTCGAGCCCGCTGGGCGTGTACGACTTCCAGAAGCGCTCGAGCCTGATCGAGGTCAGCGAGGCCGGGGCCCAGGTGCTCGGGCCGATCGCCGTCACGCTGGCCGAGGGCGAGGGCCTGCAGGGCCACGCCGAGGCCGCGCGCATGCGGCTGCGCAAGGTTTGAGGGCCGCGGCCGCGGGCCCGGTTCCGATGGCATTTCCGTCCACAACCCGCTCGGGAGGAGCAAGCCTGATGATGAATCAACGTCTGCGTCGTTCGCGCCTGTTCAAGTTCGCCCTCGGCCTGCTGGCCGGGACCGCGCTGCTCGTGGCCTGCACCCCGATGCCGCGCACCCAGAGCCAGGCCGAGGCGGTGCCGAGCACGGCGGCCGCCGTTGCCGCGCCCGCCGCGCCGGCGCCGCGCCTGGGCACCCAGTGGGGCGAGGGCCGCGAATCGAACACGCGCAGCGTGCAGGTCCAGCGCTACACGCCCGACCAGCCCGACGAGGTCGCTTCCATCGGCTACAACGACGCCGCCAGCGTGCGCCGCGGCGTCGGTGCCAATCCCGAGCGCCGGCTCAACCTGCAGCTGGCGCAGGGCGACGTCGAATGGTCGGTGATCGACGAATCGGGCCGCGCCATCCCGCTGCAGCGCGCGCGCCGCGGCAGCGGTGGCGACGAGGGCTTCCGCCTCGCGGGCGCCGAGGGCGCGCGTTACACGCTGCGCTTTCGCAACCTCAGCGACCGCAGCTACGAGGTGATCGCCACGGTCGACGGCCTCGACGTGCTCAACGGCAAGCCCGGCAGCCTGCGCAACGGCGGCTACGTGCTGCGTCCGCTGCAGGTGCTCGACATCGAGGGCTTCCGCAAGAGCCAGTCCGAGGTCGCGGCCTTCCGCTTCGCCACGCCGGGCCGCGCCTATGCCGCCAACACCGAGGCCGGCGACGCGCGCAACATCGGCATCCTCGGCGCCGCGCTGTTCGAGATCGCGCAGCCCGACGCCCCGCGCCGTCCGCGCCGCGGCCCCGATGCCGCGCAGCCCAATGCCTTCCCGGCCGACGGCGCGACCGGCTACGCGCCGCCGCCGCGCTACGCGAAGTGAGCGCCGCCATGCCCCGCGTGCGTCTCTGTCTGCTGCTCGCGCTGGCAGCGGCCAGCCTGGGCGTGCAGGCCATGAGCATCCGCGAGTTCCACACCCTCGAGGTGAAGGAGAAGAAGGAGGGCAAGGCCTACGCCAGCTACTACCTCGTGGGCGTGCTCGAAGGCCTGCGCGAGGCCGGGGACGCCGCCCGCCGCACGGGCCAGAAGCCGCTGTTCTGCGTCGACGGCCGCCGGCTCGAGCCTTCGATGGCGCGCTCGCTGTTCGAGGCCGAGCTCAAGCGCAACGCCGAGCTCTACGAGGCCGACATGCCGGTGCAGATGGTGCTGTCGGCGGCGCTGCAGAACAGCTTCCGCTGCGCGTCCTAACCTTTCTTTCTTCAACGAACGTTCTTTCCTCCGAGTCCCCGATGTCCGACACCACCGCCCCCGTCCCCGCGCTCCAGCGCATCCGCGCCGACGTGCGCGCCATGCATGCCTATGCCGTGCAGGACGCGCGCGGCCTGGTCAAGCTCGACGCGATGGAGAACCCTTTCGGCCTGCCGCCCGCGCTGCAGGCCGAGCTGGGCGCGCGGCTCGGCGCGCTGGCGCTCAACCGCTACCCGGGCGAGCGCGGCGCCGACCTGCAGCGCGCGCTGGCCGCGCAGGCGCGCCTGCCCGAGGGCTTCTCGCTGGTGCTGGGCAACGGCTCGGACGAACTGATCTCGCTGCTCGCGATCGCCTGCGACCTGCCGGGCGCCAGCGTGCTGGCACCGCTGCCGGGCTTCGTCATGTACGCCATGAGCGCCCAGCTCCAGGGCCTGCGCTTCGTGGGCGTGCCGCTCACGGCCGACTTCGAGCTCGACGAGGCCGCCATGCTGGCCGCGATCGCGCGCGAGAAGCCGGCCATCGTCTATCTGGCCTATCCGAACAACCCGACCGCCAACCTCTGGGACGACGCGGTGCTCGAGAGGATCGTCGAGGCCCAGGGCGCGCAGGGCGGCCTGGTGGTGATCGACGAGGCCTACCAGCCCTTCGCCGCGCGCAGCTACATCGACCGGCTCGCGAAGCACCGCCACGTGCTGCTGATGCGCACGCTCAGCAAGTTCGGCCTGGCCGGCATCCGGCTGGGCTACCTGATGGGCCCGGCCGCACTGATCGCCGAGATCGACAAGGTGCGCCCGCCCTACAACGTCAGCGTGCTGAACTGCGAGTGCGCGCTGTTCGCGCTCGAGCATGCCGAGGTGTTCGAGGCCCAGGCTCGTCAGATCCGCGAGGAGCGCGAGCGGCTGATGATGGGGCTCGGCCGGCTGCCGGGCGTCAAGGTCTGGCCCAGCGACGCCAACATGATCCTGCTGCGCGTGCCCGATGCTTCCCGCACCTTCGACGGCATGAAGGCGCGCGGGGTGCTGGTGAAGAACGTTTCTAAAATGCACGAACTGCTCGCGAACTGCCTGCGCCTGACCGTCGGAACGGCCGACGAGAATGCCAGGATGCTCGCGGCGCTCGAAGCCTCACTATGACCACCCCCCAAGCCGCTCCCGCGGCCACCCCCGACGCCCTCGCCGCGCGCACCGCCACGGTCGCGCGCAACACCGCCGAGACGAAGATCACCGTCAGCGTCAACCTCGACGGCACCGGCCGCGCCAAGCTGGCCACCGGCATCGGCTTCTTCGATCACATGCTCGACCAGATCGCCCGCCACGGGCTGATCGACCTCGAGATCGACTGCCAGGGCGACCTGCACATCGACGGCCATCACACGGTGGAAGACGTGGGCATCACGCTGGGCCAGGCCGTGGCCAAGGCCGTGGGCGACAAGAAGGGCATCCGCCGCTACGGCCATGCCTACGTGCCGCTCGACGAGGCGCTCAGCCGCGTGGTCATCGACTTCTCGGGCCGGCCCGGCCTCGAGATGCACGTGCCCTTCACGAGCGGGATGATCGGCGCCTTCGACAGCCAGCTCACCTACGAGTTCTTCCAGGGCTTCGTGAACCACGCCTTCGTCACGCTGCACATCGACAACCTCAAGGGCGTCAACGCGCACCACCAGTGCGAGACCGTGTTCAAGGCCTTCGCCCGCGCCCTGCGCGCCGCGCTCGAGCTCGATCCGCGTTCGGCCGGTGTCATTCCCTCGACCAAGGGCTCGCTCTGATCCTGCAAGCGGAACAGCGTGCCATTGCACGCTCCGCCTGTCATTGAAGCTATGAAAACTGTAGCAAACAACGCCAACACCGTCGCCGTGGTGGATTACGGCATGGGCAATCTGCACTCCGTCGCACAGGCGGTGCGCCATGCCGCCGACCAGGTCGGCGTCGAGGTGTTCGTGACCTCCGATCCCGAGGTGGTGCGCAAGGCCACGCGCGTGGTGCTGCCGGGGCAGGGCGCCATGCCCGACTGCATGCGCGAGTTGCGCGATTCGGGCCTGCTCGAATCGGTGCTCGAGGCCGCGGCGACGAAGCCGCTGTTCGGCGTCTGCGTGGGCATGCAGATGCTGCTGTCGCGCAGCGACGAGGGGCCGACCGACGGGCTCGGCCTGATCCCGGGCGAGGTGGTCCGCTTCGAGCTCGAAGGGCAGCTGCAACCCGACGGCAGCCGCTTCAAGGTGCCGCAGATGGGCTGGAACCAGGTGCGCCAGGCGCAGCCGCACGCCGTGTGGGCCGGGGTGCCCGACGGCAGCTACTTCTATTTCGTGCACAGCTTCTACGCGCGGCCGGTCGATGCGCGGCACAGCGTGGGCGAAGCCGAATACGGGGCATGCTTTACCGCCGCCATCGCACGCGATAACATTTTTGCCACCCAGTTCCACCCGGAGAAGAGTGCGGACCACGGGTTGCAGCTCTACCGAAACTTCCTCCACTGGAATCCCTGAACACTTCGTTCCCCTGACCGGGCGCCGCCGGCCGGCGCCCTTTCGTTGCACTCTCGCGTCACTTTCATGCTCCTCATCCCAGCGATCGACCTCAAAGACGGCCATTGCGTACGCCTGAAACAAGGCGACATGGAACAGTCCACCATCTTCAGCGAAGACCCTGCCGCCATGGCGCGTAAATGGGTCGAGGCCGGTGCCCGGCGCCTGCACCTGGTCGACCTGAACGGGGCCTTCGCGGGCAAGCCGCAGAACCACGCGGCGATCAAGGCGATCCTGAAGGAAGTCGGCGACGACATCCCGGTGCAGCTCGGCGGCGGCATCCGCGACCTCGACACCATCGAGCGCTACATCGACGACGGCCTGCGCTACGTGATCATCGGCACCGCCGCGGTCAAGAACCCTGGCTTCCTGAAAGACGCCTGCAGCGCCTTCGGCGGCCACATCATCGTCGGCCTCGACGCCAAGGACGGCAAGGTCGCCACCGACGGCTGGAGCAAGCTCACGGGCCACGAAGTGGCCGACCTGGGCAAGAAGTTCGAGGACTACGGCGTCGAATCGATCATCTACACCGACATCGGCCGCGACGGCATGTTGTCGGGCATCAACATCGAGGCCACGGTCAAGCTCGCGCGCGTGCTGTCCATTCCGGTGATCGCCTCGGGCGGGCTGTCGAACATGGCCGACATCGACCAGCTCTGCGCAGTCGAATCCGAGGGCGTCGAAGGCGTGATCTGCGGCCGCGCCATCTACTCGGGCGACCTCGACTTCGGACAGGCGCAGGCGCGCGCCGACGAACTGGCCGGCGCCTGAGAGGGCCTGGCGGCGCGTGCTGTCCGCGCTCGCCATCGCCAACTACCGCTCGCTGCGCCAGCTCACGGTGCCGCTCGCGCGGCTCACCGTGGTCACCGGGCCCAACGGCAGCGGCAAATCGAGCGTCTACCGCGCCATGCGCCTGCTGGCCGAGATCGCCAACGGCGGCGCGATTCGTTCGCTGGTGCGCGAGGGCGGCCTGTCCTCCACGCTGTGGGCCGGGCCCGAGCGCTTCTCGGCCGCCATGCTGCGCGGCGAGATGCCGGTGCAGGGCATCACGCGCAGCGAACCGGTCGCGCTGAAGCTGGGCTTCGCGGGCGCCAGCGCCGAAGACTTCGGCTACGCGATCGATATCGGCCTGCCGCCGCCGATTCCCTCGACCGCCTTCTCGCGCGATCCCGAGATCAAGCACGAGGCCATCTGGAGCGGCCCGCTGCTGCGGCCATCCACGCAGCTGGTCGACCGCAAGGGCGCCTCGCTGCGGCTGCGCGACGGCCGCGGCTGGCAACCGGTGGGCCGGCCGATCCCGCCCTTCGCGAGCATGATGACCGAGCATGCCGATCCGCGCGACGCGCCCGAGATGCTCACCTTGCGCGAGCAGATGCGTTCCTGGCGCTTCTACGACCACTTTCGCTCGGACGCCGAGGCGCCGGCGCGCCAGCCGCAGCTCGGCACCCGCACGCCGGTGCTGGCCAACGACGGCGCCGACCTCGCCGCGGCGCTGCAGACCATCCGCGAGATCGGCGACGGCGAGGCGCTCGATCGCGCCGTGGACGATGCCTTCCCGGGTGCGCGCATCGAGATCGACGCCGCGGGCGACCGCTTCCAGACCCTGATGCACCAGCACGGCCTGCTGCGCGCGCTGACCGCCGCCGAGCTGTCCGACGGCACGTTGCGCTACCTGCTGTGGATCGCGGCGCTGCTCACGCCGCGGCCGCCCGCGCTGCTGGTGCTCAACGAACCCGAGACCAGCCTGCATCCCGACCTGCTGCCCGCGCTCGGCCGGCTGATCGCGCATGCCGCGCGCGAGTCGCAGGTGATCGTGGTGTCGCACGCCTCGCGGCTGATCGCCGCGCTCGAGGAGGCGGCCGCGGGTGGCGTCGCGCTGCAGTCGGTGGTGCTCGAGAAGCGCCTGGGCGAGACCCGCATCGCGAACCTCGACATGAGCGAGATCCCGCGCTGGGAGTGGCCGGTGCGCTGAAAGCGGCCCCGGCTACTCGGCCTTCACCGACATCGTCTTGATGATCGTCTCGAGCTGCGCGCTCATCGGCAGGTCGAGGCTGGCGCCGGTGGGCAGCTTGCGCAGGAACCAGCGCTTGTACTGGCGCTCGATCTCGCCGTCCTCGGCCAGCACCTGGAAGCTGTCGTTGATCACCTTCGCGAGCTGCGGGTCGCCCTTGCGGTACATGATCCCGTAGGGGTCGTAGGAGAGGAAGTCGCCGACCACGCGGTAGTCGGCCTTGGCGTTCTCCTGCGCGATCAGGCCGTAGAGCAGCACGTCGTCGGTCGCGAAGGCATCGGCCTGGCCGCTCTTCACGAGCGCGAAGGACTCGGCATGGTCGCGCGCCACCTGCAGCTGGATGCCGAGCTTGAACTTCTCGGAGAGCTCGCGCAGCGTCTTCTCGTTGGTGGTGCCTGCCGTCACCGCCACCTTGCGGCCCGCGAGGTCGCGGAACGAGGCGATCGGCGTGCCCTTCTTCACCAGCACCTTGGTGCCAGAGACGAAGATCGTCGGCGAGAAGCTCACGCGCTTCTGGCGCTCGAGGTTGCTGGTGGTCGAGCCGCATTCGAGGTCGACCTTGCCGCTCGTGACCGCGTCGAAGCGCGAGTCGGAGGTGACCGGCTCCCACTGGATCGTGAGCGTGCGGTCGACCGCGTTGCCGATCGCCGTGACCAGCTCGCGGCACAGCTCGATCGAATAGCCGACCGGTTCCTTGCGCGTGTTGAGGAAGGAGAAGGGCACCGAGGATTCGCGGTAGCCGATGATGATGGCGCCGCTGGCGCGCGCCTTGGCGAGCGTGCCGGTGAGCAGTTCCTGCGCCTGCACCGCGCCAGCCGCGAGCAACAGGGCCGCGCAGGCCAGACCGGCCCTGCCAAGCATCGTCGTCATGCTGCGCATCGCCTCAGCCATGCGCCGGATGCGCCAGCGTCGCGGCCGCCTCTTCGTCGAGCTTGGCCGCGTTGAGCTCGGCCTCGCTCTCCGGCAGCAGCTCGCCTTCCCACTTGGCGACCACGGCGGTGGCGATCGAGTTGCCCACCGCGTTGGTGGCCGAGCGGCCCATGTCGAGGAAGGTGTCCACGCCCAGGATCAGCAGCAGGCCGGCCTCGGGAATGTCGAAGTGGTTGAGCGTGGCGGCGATCACCACCAGTGAGGCGCGCGGCACGCCGGCCATGCCCTTGGAGGTCAGCATCAGGATCAGCAGCATCGTGATCTGCGTGCTGATCGGCATGTGGATGTTGTAGGCCTGCGCGATGAACAGCACGGCGAAGGTGCAGTACATCATCGAGCCGTCGAGGTTGAACGAGTAGCCCATCGGCATCACGAAGCTCGAGATCTTGCGCTTGACGCCGAAGCGGTCGAGCGCCTGCAGGATCTTCGGGTACGCGGCCTCGGAACTGGCGGTGGCGAACGAGAGCAGGAAGGCTTCCTTGATCAGCACCAGCAGCTTGAGCACGCGCGGGCCGAGGAAGGTGAAGCCCGCGAGGATCAGCACGCCCCACAGCACGAACAGGCCGAGGTAGAAGTCGCGCATGAACACCGCGAACTTGATCAGGATGCCCAGCCCGTTGACCGCCACCGTGGCGGCCATGGCGGCCAGCACCGCGAGCGGCGCGAGCTTCATCACGTAGCCCGTGATCTTCAGCATCGCGTGCGAGAGTTCCTCGGTGGCGGCGACCAGCGTCTTCGCCTTGTCGCCGAGCGAGGCCAGCGCCACGCCGAAGAACATCGAGAACACCACGATCTGCAGGATCTCGTTGTTGGCCATGGCCTCGATGAAGGACTTCGGCACCGTGTGGCTCACGAAGTCCTTGAAGGTGAACTTGGAGGTCGCGAGGTTCGCCGAGGCGCCGATGTCGGGCAGCGGCAGGCCCAGGTTGGCGCCGGGCTCGAGCAGGTTGGCCATCACCAGGCCGATCACCAGCGAGATCAGCGAGGCCGTGAGGAACCAGCCGATGGCCTTGCCGAACACACGACCCACCGACTTGGCGTCGCCCATGTGCGCGATGCCGACCACGAGCGTGGAGAACACCAGCGGCCCGATCAGCATCTTGATCAGGCGCAGGAACACGTCCGAGACGATCGAGACGTAGCCCGCGATCTCCTTGGCGGTTCCCTTGTCCGGGAAGCTCGCGAAGATCATGTAGCCGAGGATGATGCCGAGCACCATGGCAATCAGTATCCACGCCGCCATCGGCAACTTCTTCTTCATTCGATTCCCCTTGTGCTTGGTTGTGTGAGCGATTTTTTTGCAGGCACAGGGTATCCAAGAAGGCCCCCGGCTTGCAATCGGGGCCTGACCATGCAGTCTTTAGGCCCCATGGCGCGCTGCCTACAATTCTTCACATGCACATCAGCTCGATCGAGTTCCGCGGCCAGCCCGCGCTGCGCGCCACCGGTGCCGACGGCAGCACCCTCACCGTGGTCCTGCACGGGGCGCATCTGCTCTCGTGGACCACGGCCGACGGCAGGGAAAGGCTCTACCTGAGCCCGCGCGCCGTGTTCGACGGCAAGACCGCGATCCGCGGTGGCGTGCCCATCTGCTGCCCGCAATTCAACCAACGCGGCATGCTCCCCAAACATGGTTTCATGCGCAATCTGCCTTGGGAAAACCAGGGCGTGGATGCCGGTTCGGGCGCGCTGACCCTGCGGCTGCGCGACGACGACGCCACCCGGGCCCTGTGGCCGCATGCCTTCGAGGCGCGGGTCGCGTTCACGCTCGACGCCGGGCAACTGCGCATCGCGCTGAGCCTGCGCAACCTCGGCGGCGGGCCCTTCGCATTCACGGCCGCGCTGCACACCTACCTGGCCGCGGACGACATCGCCGAGGCCCGGCTCGAGGGCCTGCAAGGCGCCAACCGCTGGGATGCGGTGCGCGACGACCGCCATGTGGAAACCGCGCCGGCCCTGCGCTTCGAATCCGAGTTCGACAGCGTCTATGCCGCGCCCGCCCAGCCGCTGCGGCTGGTGCAGCCCGGCGGCACGCTCGAGATTTCCCAGGGCGCCACCTGCACCGAAACCGTGGTCTGGAACCCGGGCGCCGTGCTCGGTGCGAAACTCGCCGACATGCCCGAGGACGGCTTTCGCCACATGCTCTGCGTCGAGGCCGCGCGCATCGACGAGCCCGTGCAGCTCGCGCCCGGCGCCGAGTGGCAGGGCTGGCAGCAGCTGCGCGTCCTCTGATTCCCACTTCCTTCCAGTTACCCCA
Organism: Variovorax sp. GW821-FHT10D07; assembly: GCF_059415325.1. Lineage (NCBI taxonomy): Bacteria > Pseudomonadati > Pseudomonadota > Betaproteobacteria > Burkholderiales > Comamonadaceae > Variovorax > Variovorax sp. GW821-FHT10D07. Next base: position 187,528 of record NZ_JBWKMZ010000011.1, read on the forward strand.
CCATGCTCGCCAAACGCATCATTCCCTGCCTCGACGTCACCGGCGGCCGTGTCGTCAAGGGCGTCAACTTCCTCGAGCTGCGCGACGCGGGCGATCCGGTCGAGATCGCCGCGCGCTACAACGCGCAGGGCGCCGACGAGCTGACCTTTCTCGACATCACCGCCACCAGCGACGGCCGCGACCTGATCCTGCCGATCATCGAGTCGGTCGCCTCGCAGGTCTTCATCCCGCTGACCGTGGGCGGCGGCGTGCGCACCGTCGAGGACGTGCGCCGGCTGCTCAATGCCGGCGCCGACAAGACCAGCTTCAACTCGGCCGCCATCGCCAATCCGCAGGTGATCAGCGACGCCTCGGCCAAGTACGGCGCCCAGTGCATCGTGGTCGCCATCGACGCCAAGCGCCGCACGCCCGAGGAAGCGGCCAGCCGCGGCCCGGGCTGGGACGTCTACAGCCATGGCGGGCGCAAGAACACCGGCCTCGACGCCGTCGAATGGGCCACCGAGATGGCGCGCCGCGGCGCCGGCGAGATCCTGCTGACCAGCATGGACCGCGACGGCACCAAGAGCGGCTTCGACCTGGCGCTCACCCGCGCCGTCAGCGACGCCGTCAACGTGCCGGTGATCGCCTCGGGCGGCGTGGGCAACCTCGACGACCTGGCCGATGGCATCCAGAAGGGCGGGGCGGACGCCGTGCTGGCGGCGAGCATCTTCCACTACGGGGAGCACACGGTCGGCGAAGCGAAGGCGCGGATGGCCGAGCGCGGCATCCCGGTGCGGATTTAATGACCCTTCGGCGTCGGTCGCGGCCGGCCGATCGCCGACAATCCCGCCCATGATCTGGCTCGATGAAGTGAAATGGGACGCCAACGGCCTCGTGCCGGTGATCGCCCAGGAACAAGGCACCAACGACGTGCTGATGTTCGCGTGGATGAACCGTGAGGCGCTCGAGAAGACCGCCGAACTCGGCCGCGCGGTGTATTTCAGCCGCTCGCGCGGCAAGCTCTGGTTCAAGGGCGAGGAATCGGGCCACGTGCAGACCGTGCACGAGATCCGCCTCGACTGCGACAACGATGTGGTGCTGCTCAAGGTCACCCAGCTCGGCCACGAGCCCGGCATCGCCTGCCACACCGGCCGCCACAGCTGCTTCTTCAACAAGTACGAGAACGGCCAGTGGACCGTGACCGAGCCGGTCTTGAAAGACCCGGAATCGATCTACAAATGAGCGGCACCGTGAACACCAACGACGCCCTCGCACGCCTGGCCGCGGTCATCGAAAGCCGCCTGCCCGCCAATGGCGGCGATCCCGAGAAGAGCTACGTCGCGCGGCTGCTGCACAAGGGTCCCGACGCCTTCCTCAAGAAGATCGGCGAGGAAGCCACCGAAGTGGTGATGGCGGCCAAGGACGCCGACCATGGCGGCGACCGCACGAAGGTGGTCTACGAGGTGGCCGACCTCTGGTTCCACACCATGGTGGCGCTCGCGCACTACGGCCTGACGCCCGCCGAGGTGGTGGCCGAACTCGAGCGGCGCGAAGGCACCAGCGGCATCGAGGAAAAGGCGCTGCGCAAGGTGCAGGCCCGCGAAGCCGCCAGCGAGTGACCGCCTGAGCGCCGAGGGATGACTCTGACGACCGAAAGGACATCGCCATGCCCAACGACATCGTGAACGTTCAGCCCGACGACTCGCTCAAGACCTGGGGCTGGGTCAGCTACATCCTGCACCTGATCGTCGCCATCGGCGCCGTGGTGCCGGGCGCCCAGGCCTCGGTGCTGCTGCTGCTGGTGGCGCTGGTGATCGACTTCGTGAAGCGCGACGATGCGGCCGGCACCTGGCAGGCCTCGCACTTCAGCTGGCGCATCCGCTCGGTGCTCTGGGCCGGGCTGCTGTACATCGTCACCTCGTGGCTCTGGCTGCTGCTCTTCGTCCCGGGCTGGATCGCCTGGAGCCTGATTTCGCTGTGGTTCCTCTACCGGATCGTGAAAGGCATGATCCGGATGAACGACGGCCGTCCTATGGAACCCAACGATGTCATCTGATCCGAACTGCATCTTCTGCAAAATCGTCGAGGGCAAGATCCCGTCGCGCAAGGTCTACGAGGACGAGGACGTCTTCGGCTTCCACGACATCGCGCCCTGGGCGCCGGTGCATTTCATGCTGGTGCCCAAGAAGCACATCGCCTCGATGGCCCAGCTGACGCCCGAGGACGCGGCCCTGATGGGCAAGATCATGACCCTGGCGCCCAGGCTGGCGCTCGAGCAGGGCTGCAATCCGTACCCCGAAGGCGGCTACCGGGTGGTGGTCAACACGGGTACCGAAGGGGGGCAGGAGGTGCATCATCTCCATGTCCACGTCATGGGCGGTCCGCGCCCCTGGCTTCGCGGCTGAGCCGTTAAGTAAATTTGTCACATTCGCCGCGACTAAAATCGGCACATTCTTAGGAGTCTTCCATGGGTTCTTTTTCCATCTGGCACTGGCTGATCGTGCTGCTCGTCGTCGTCATGATCTTCGGTACCAAGAAGCTTCGGAACATGGGTTCCGACCTCGGCGGTGCCGTCAAGGGCTTCAAGGACGGCATGAAGGACGGTTCCGCGACCGACGCGCCGACCGCCACCGGCCCGGCCGCCCAGGTCACGAGCCAGTCGGCCGCCACCGACAAGCCGACGATCGACGTCGAAGCACGCCACAAGTCCTGATCCGGGCGACACGTGCTGGACCTCGGCATTGAGAAGATGGCGCTGATCGGCGTCGTGGCGCTGATCGTCATCGGACCCGAAAAGCTGCCGCGCGTGGCGCGCACCGTCGGGACCCTGCTCGGCAAGGCGCAACGCTACGTCAACGACGTCAAGGCAGAGGTCAACCGCTCGATGGAGCTCGACGAGCTCCGCAAGATGAAGACCACCGTCGAGGACGCGGCGCGCGACGTGGAGCAGAACATCCATTCGGGCGTGAGCGACCTCGAGAAGCAGTTCTCCACCCCCGCGGGCGAAACCCTCTCGGCGCTGGCCGAACCGGAACCGGTGGTGCCGGTCTACAAGCATCCGCGCAAGAACTGGCGCCTCAAGCAGGGCGCCACGCCGCAGTGGTACAAGTCCCGCAACGGCGTGCGCACCAAGGCACTGTCGGGCGCGGCGCGCGTCGCGCGCTACCGGCCGCACAAGGTCAGCTAGCAGCGGCGCGGCGCGTTTCCCCCTCCACCCAGCGTTCCCACGCGCGCCGCCCGTCGGCAGCCCACGCTTTCCATCTCCTCAATGGCTGATTCCGACTCCAAGAACAAAGAAGACGAGCTCGCTGGCACCGAGCAGCCTTTCGTCGCGCACCTGATCGAGCTGCGCGACCGGCTGCTCTATTGCGTCTACGGCATGGCGATCGCCGGCATCCTGCTGGCGGTCTGGCCCGGCCCGGGCGGCTTGATCGACATCATCGCGATGCCGATCCGCGCCCACATGCCGCCCGACGCCAAGCTGATCGCCGTGGGCGTGTTCTCGCCCTTCTTCGTGCCGCTCAAGGTGCTGATGATGGCCGCGGTGCTGCTCGCGCTGCCGTGGCTCATGTACCAGGCCTGGATGTTCGTGGCGCCGGGCCTCTACACCCACGAGAAGCGCTTCGCGCTGCCGCTGATCATCTTCGGCAGCCTGCTGGCCTATGCGGGCATCGCCTTCGTGCAGCTGTTCGTGCTCGACAAGATGTTCGGCTTCATCCAGAAGTTCACGCCGGCCGCGGTGGCGGCCACGCCCGACATCTCCTCGTACGTCGAGGCCATCCTGTCGCTCTATCTCGCCTTCGGCGTCGCCTTCCAGGTGCCGATCGTCGTGATGCTGCTGGTGCGCTTCGAGATGGTGACCATCGAGAAGCTGCGCTCGTTCCGCGGCTACTTCATCGTCGTGGCCTTCATCGTGGCCGCCGTGCTGACGCCGCCCGACGTGGTGTCGCAACTGGCGCTGGCGATCCCGATGTGCGTGCTGTACGAGGTCGGGATCATCGGGGCCAAGTACTTCTCGCGCGTCTCGAAGTCGCCGGAGGACGAGGAAGCGGATTCCTCGTCGACCACGCCGCCCTGAGCGGCGAGGATCTTCCGGATCCGGCATGAAAAAAGCGGCCCGTCGGCCGCTTTTTTCATGGTTGCGCGGACCCGGGGCCCGCGCGTCTCGTTCGTTCACTCGTTCTGGTTCGGCACCTGCCGCACCGGGCTCTTCGGCCGCAGCCCCGGCATCACGTCCAGTTCCATCTTGTCGCTGCCGCGTTGCAGCGCGAAGCGCGCGGTGCTGCCGGGCTTGAGGCCGGCCACGGCGGTCAGCAGCGCCTGCACGCTGTCGGTCTTCTTGTCGCCCACCGCGGTGATCACGTCGCCGGGGCGGATGCCGGCCTTGGCGGCCGGGCCGTTCTGCAGCACGCCGGTGATGATCACGCCCGCGTCGGCCTTCACGCCGAAGGTCTCGGCCAGCTCCGGCGAGAGGTCGCTCGGCTCGACGCCGATCCAGCCGCGGCGCACCTGGCCTTCCTTCACGATGCCCTCGAGCACGATCTTGGCCATCGACACGGGAATGGCGAAGCCGATGCCCATGCTGCCGCCCGAGCGCGAGTAGATCGCGGTGTTGATGCCCAGCAGGTTGCCGTTGACGTCGATCAGCGCGCCGCCCGAGTTGCCGGGGTTGATGGCCGCGTCGGTCTGGATGAAGTTCTCGAAGTTGTTGATGCCGAGCTGGTTGCGGCCCAGCGCCGAGACGATGCCGCTGGTCACGGTCTGGCCGACGCCGAAGGGATTGCCGATGGCCAGCACCTGGTCGCCCACTTGCAGCTCATCGGAACTGCCCAGCACGATCACCGGCAGCTTGTCGAGCTCGATCTTGAGCACGGCCAGGTCGGTGTCGGGGTCGGTGCCGATCACCTTGCCGCGCGCGTGGCGGCTGTCGTTGAGCGTGACCTCGATCTCGTCCGCGCCCTCGACCACGTGGTTGTTGGTGAGGATGTAGCCGTCGGTGCTCACGATCACGCCGCTGCCCAGGCCCACCTGGGGCTGGTCGTCCTGGTCGCCGAAGAAGAAGCGGAACCAGGGGTCGTTGCTGCGCGGATGGCGCTGCGCCGCCTTGCTGGTGTTGATGCTCACCACTGCCGGCGAGGCCTTCTTGGCCGCGGCGCTGAGGCTGCCGGGCGCGGGCACGCCGGGCGTCGAGCTGGCGGGCGCCTCGATGATCGAGACCACGCCGCCCAGCGAGGTCGTTCGCCGGTTGATCCATTCGGGCTTGAGCGTGGCGACCACGAAATAGGCCGCCAGCAGGACGGTCACGGCTTGGGCGAAGAGCAGCCAGGTGCGTTTCATGAAAACTTGGTGAAAAGGCGCGAAAGGGCGAGGGCGCTGAGGGGGAAAGGCCGCGGAGCGCGGCGCTGCGGGAGATTGTCTCTCAACGGCAGAGGACGAAGACCGCGCCGGCCGGTCGAGATTCCTGGAGGCTCGAGGTGCATATAAGGGATAACCCTTAGCATCGGGATCCTGCCAACCCGGCTCTCCTTCGCCGCCGCACCGCCCACCCGGTGGACGCGGCCCGGCACTTTCGTCGGCGTACCGCTTTCGCTTCCCATCCGGCCTTGCGGCCCCGGTGCGCAGCCATGACTCTCCGCCCGCCATGACTTCACACGCCATCACCCCGGACGGCACCACGCCGGCCCCGGCACGCGCGCTCGACGCCCGCGACTACAAGACGCTCGCCCTGTCCGCCCTCGGCGGCACGCTCGAGTTCTACGACTTCGTCATCTACGTCTTCTTCGCCACCGTGCTGGGCGCGCTGTTCTTCCCGGCCGACATGCCCGACTGGCTGCGCCAGCTGCAGACCTTCGGCATCTTCGCGGCCGGCTACCTGGCCCGGCCGGTCGGCGGCATCGTGATCGCGCACTTCGGCGATCTGCTCGGCCGCAAGCGCATGTTCACGCTGTCGATCTTCCTGATGGCCGCGCCCACGCTGGTCATCGGCCTGCTGCCCACCTACGCCAGCATCGGCGTGGCGGCGCCCCTGCTGCTGCTGGCCATGCGCGTGCTGCAGGGCGCGGCCATCGGCGGCGAGATGCCCGGTGCCTGGGTGTTCGTCGGCGAGCACGTGCCCGCGCAGCGCTACGGCTTCGGCGTCGGCACGCTGACCTCGGGCATCACCGGCGGCATCCTGCTGGGCTCGCTGGTGGCCGTGGCCATCAACCGGCACTACGCGCCCGAGCAGGTGAGCGACTTCGCCTGGCGCATCCCCTTCATCCTCGGCGGCGTGTTCGGGCTGGTGTCGGTGTACCTGCGCCGCTTTCTGCACGAGACTCCGGTGTTCCGCGAACTGGCCGACCGCCGCAGCGTGGCGCGCGAGCTGCCGCTGCGCACCGTGCTGCGCGAGCACCGCGGCGCCAGCGTGTTCGTCGCGCTGCAGACCTGGGTGCTGTCGGCCGCGATCGTGGTGATCGTTCTCTACACGCCCACCTACCTGCAGAAGGTGCACCACATCCCGGCCGCGCTCGCGCTCGAGGCCAATGCACTCGCCACCCTCACGCTGACCATCGGCTGCGTGATCGCCGGCTGGGCCAGCGACCGCCTCGGTACGCGCGCCGTGATGCTGATCGGCTGGGGCGGCCTGTTCGTGACCGCCTACCTGTTCTACACCGGCCTGCCCGGTACGCCGGCCACGCTGTTCTGGCACTACGGATTGACGGGCCTGTTCGTGGGCACCATCGCCACCGTGCCGATCGCCGGCGTGCGCGCCTTCCCCGCGCCGGTGCGCTTCACCGGGCTTTCATTCGCCTACAACATGTCGTACGCCGTCTTCGGCGGGCTCACGCCGGTGGTCCTCACGCTCTGGTTGCAGCACGACAGCATGGCGCCCGCGCACTACGTGGCGGTGCTCGCCGCGCTGGGCTTCGTGCTCGCGTTCTTCCCCCTGGCGGCCCGCGGCCACCCCATGCGGGCTGGCGTGGCGCCGGCCGGCGGCGCGACAATGTCGCGATGAGCACCACCCGCCACGAACTGCTTCACGCATTCGACCTGCTGCTCGCTCCCGAGCGCTTCAAGGACTATGGACCGAACGGCCTGCAGGTCGAGGGCCGCACCACGGTGCGCAAGATCGTCTCGGGCGTGACCGCGAGCCGCGCGCTGATCGAGGCCGCGATCCGCGCCGAGGCCGATGCCATCTTCGTCCACCACGGCCTGTTCTGGCGCGGCCAGGACGGCCGCGTCACCGGCTGGATGAAGCAGCGGCTGGCGCTGCTGCTGAATCGCGACGTCAACCTCTTCGCCTACCACCTGCCGCTCGACGCGCATCCCGAGCTCGGCAACAACGCGCAGCTCGGCCTGCAGCTCGGCCTGCTGGCGCATCCCGGATCGGCCGGGCGCTTCGGCGAGCAGGAGCTGGGCTTTCTCGGCGGCCTCGAGGACGGCGAGACCCTGGCCAACGCGAAGGCGCTCGCCGTCCACGTCGAGAAGGTGCTCAAGCGGCCCGTGACGCTGGTCGATACCGCCCATCGTCCGATCAAGACCATCGCCTGGTGCACCGGCGGCGCGCAGGGCTACTTCGAGGCCGCCATCGCGGCCGGTGCCGACGCCTTCATCACCGGCGAGATCTCGGAGCCGCAGGCCCACTACGCGCGCGAGATGGGCGTGGCCTTCCTGGCCTGCGGGCACCATGCCACCGAGCGCTATGGCGCGCCCGCCGTGGCCGAACACGTGGCTGCGCAGCTCGGGCTCCAGCACGAGTTCATCGACATCGACAACCCGGCATGACGGGCGCCGGTTCTGCGGGCGGCAAGCCCGTTGCCATCACGCTCGGTGACCCGGCCGGCATCGGGCCGGAGATCATCGGCAAGGCATTTCGCGATGCGCCCGAGGCCACGCGTGGCGCCTTCGTGGCGGGTGATGTGGGGACGATGCGGAAGGCGCTGCAGGCCCTGTCGGCGCCCGGGAATCCGGCATGGCCCGTGGTCGAAATTGCTTCATCGGCCGAGGCGCTGGAGGTTCCGCCCGGTTGTGTGCCCGTGCTGCAGGTGATCGCGCCGCCGCAAGGTGTGGTCCATGGCCGCATCAGCGCCGAGGCTGGGCGCGCGGCGGGCGATGCGGTGGTCTGGGCGGCCCGGGCCGCGCTGCGCGGCGAGATCGCCGCCATCGTCACCGCGCCCTTGCACAAGGAAGCGTTGTCGGCGGCAGGATTTCCCTTTCCGGGCCATACCGAACTGCTGCAGGCCGAGGCCGCGGCGCATCTGGGCCGCAGCGTGGCCGAGGTGCCCGTGCGCATGATGCTGGCCAACGACGAGCTGCGCACCGTGCTCGTCAGCATCCATATGTCGCTGCGCCAGGCGATCGAGGCCGTCACCTTCGATGGCGTGCTCGAGACCTTGCGCATCACTCACCATGCGCTCTCGCGCACCCTGGGACGCGCGCCGCGCATCGGTGTCGCAGGGCTCAATCCGCATGCCGGGGAGGGCGGACTCTTCGGATTGGAGGAGCAGCAGGTCATCGTGCCGGCCATCGCCGCGGCACGCGCCGAAGGCATCGCCGCCGATGGGCCGCATGCGCCCGATACCGTCTTCATGCGTGCCCGCGCGAAGCAGCCCGGCGCGGCCGATAGCGGCGAGTTCGACGTGGTGGTGGCGATGTACCACGACCAGGGTCTGATCCCGGTGAAGTACCTGGGCGTGGAGAAGGGCGTGAACGTGACGCTCGGGCTGCCGCTGGTGCGGACCAGCCCCGATCACGGGACGGCGTTCGATATCGCGGGCACCGGGCGGGCGGATGCATCGAGCTTGATCGAGGCGCTGCGCATGGCGCGCGCGCTGGCCGGTATCTGAGGGAGATGCGCGGCCCGTGCCGGGCCGCGCTGCGCGTCAGGAGCGCTTGAGGCTGTCGCGGATCTCGCGCAGCAGCACGATGTCCTCGGGCGGTGCAGCCGGAGCGGCCGGTGCGGCTTCTTCCGTGCGGCGCAGGCGATTGATCTGCTTGACCATCATGAAGATGATGAAGGCGAGGATCACGAAGTTGACCACGATGGTGATGAAGTTGCCGTACGCCAGCACCGGCACGCCGGCCTTCTTGAGCTCCGCCAGGTTGTTGGCGATTCCCGCGGGCACCGTGCCCAGGACCACATAGAGGTTCGAGAAGTCCAGCTTGCCGAACACCAGCCCGATGACCGGCATGATGATGTCGACCACGAGCGAGTCGACGATCTTGCCGAAGGCTGCGCCGATGATCACGCCGACCGCCAGGTCGACGACATTGCCCTTGACGGCAAACTCCTTGAATTCGCTGAGGATGGTCATGGTTGGGAGGGTGCGGGAGCACTGGGGTTGAGAGAGGCGCCAGTATGCACGGGAGGCCGTGGTGTTCCGCGTGGCGTGGTGCCTGAGCCTCATGAAGTCCTTCACAAAGCTGAATCGAATCTGGATTTCTGCCGGCGCGACAGATCGCTCGGTGACCCGACTGAGCCCAACTTGTTGCTAGTTGTTTCCAGCCCTGCTCGGACTGAGGCAAGCCTTTGCCTCTTGGCACTCCCTCAAGCGGGGGATGCGCGAACTTTTTCGCAACTTTACATTCACGCGGGCGGCCTTCTCGGCGAGGTTTTTCGTGGGTGTCGAACAACGTTTCCCCACGGAAAACGGTAACGACGTGGGGATCGCTAACACTTTGGCAATGCTACGAAGGTTATAAAAAAGTCTTCTTCATCGAGTAGATTGGTTTGCTGGGCAGGGGGTGTTGAAACGAGAGAGACCAAAGGACTCGCCTATGATCGACCTGTCGAGCAAGGGTTGGACACAATCTTTTGCAACTCACAAGCCGGGATAGCAGTCGTCACGTGCAGCGACAATGCCGGGTTGGCCTGGGGGAGGGAAATCCCGCGGGTCTCTTGACCAACAGCCAAACAGGGAGGCTGTCTGACCACCGCGTCAGAGGCCAGGCGCAGATGCGCCTGGGGGTCTGGGTTGTTCAACAATCAATCAGTCGCGCGACGAGGATCGTTTTGAGAAGACGCTATGTGCACCCCATTGGGCCAGCCAATCATTTGGTTCGGGTTTTGTTGAGGTAGGGCTTGTCCCGAATTCGAAATTGACGATGGCGAAAATTGATTTCCCGTGGGGGTTGGAATTGAAAAAAGAAACGAATTTTTTGAAGTGGGTTTTGTTGATGTCCGCGGCAGCGTTGCAGGCTTGTGCGGTTGCGCCTGGGCTGGGAGCGGTGGAGCCCTACGATGCCGCGGGCCCATTGCCAAACGACTTCCGCTATCTGCCGGATGGTGCACCCGAAGGAGAGATCACTCCTATTTCTCTTGCACTGGTCCGTACCCTGGCGGAAACCGCGCCCAAGGGTGTGCCGCAGGAGGTGCAGGCGCTGTTTGGCAAGGGTGCGCGTTACACAATCGGGTCGGGCGATGTGGTGGGTGTCATCGTGTATGACCACCCAGAATTGTTGCCGAATGCGGGCGCCGTCATCGCCCAGTCTGTAGATCCGACAGGCGTGCAGGTTGCTCCGGGGTTCATCGTCGACGCCGACGGCGAGATCGCATTTCCGTATATCGGTCGTGTGCGCGTGGCAGGGCTGAGCGAAGGCGACGCTTCGGATCTACTGATCAAGTTGCTGAGACCGCACATCCGCGATCCGCAGGTCACGGTGCGAATTCAATCTTTTAGAAGTCGTCGTGCGTACGTGGAAGGAGAAGTCCGCAACCCTGGCTCGCAGATCTTCACGGACGTGCCAATGACTCTGAACGAAGCCATCAATAGAGCTGGGGGCATTACCGCTGCGGGAAATCGATCAGCAGTCACGCTTATTCGGGATGGTCGATCCATTTTAATTGACTTGGTCAATCTGAGGGAGTCCGGGTATGACGGTAACAGCATCCCCCTGAAAAGCGAGGATACCGTTCGCGTGGCGAACAGGGAGGACTCTAAGGTCTTTCTCATGGGAGAGGTTTTGGCGCCCTTGGCATTGCCCATGCGTAGCAATGGACGCCTTAGCTTGAGTGAGGCTCTGGGTGAGGCGGGGGGACCAATGAGTGCCACGGCCAGCGCTGGACAGATTTATGTCATTCGGCAAGGCGCAACGGGCGCCCCCGCGATCTTCAATCTCAATGCCAAAAATCCTGCAGCACTTGCTATCGCGAGTCAATTCCGCCTGCAGCCTCAAGACGTTGTCTATATCGACCCGGTTCCTTTGGTGAAATGGAATCGGGTGGTTAGTTTGATTTTGCCTTCTGCCCAGGTAGTCAACACTGCCAGTGAAATATACATCAGGCATCGGTAATTAGAAATTCTTATGCCATTTTGATGAGGTAGCGATAGACCATTGGTCCGATGGGTGAGGCATTTTCGAAATGTCATCCAAATCTTGGATTTTTTGTAGAAATTAATCTTTAAAAGTATGTCTTCCAAGCGACCCCAAGTGGGTTTTTTGTAAAAGAATGGTTGCTTCCAACAAGGCTCGAGTACTGAACATAGGTTTGCGCATAGCAACTTTGTCCACTCGGTTTTTTTTGATCTTTTTCTTGGCTCGATTTCTCGATCCCGCGCAGTTGGGCTTATATGGATTGCTTACTGCCACTGTAGGTTACTCGTTGTATCTGTTGGGATTTGATTTTTATACGTTCACTACTCGAGAAGTACTTAAGCGTGAGCGCCAAGATTGGGGAGAAATACTAAAAAATCAGGCGGCATTGTCTTTGGTTTTGTATGCCATTTTCATGCCTTTGTTAAGCCTGATATTTCTTGGCGAACTGCTGCCTTGGGAATTGGTAGGGTGGTTTTTCATACTTTTAGTGTTGGAGCATTTGAATCAAGAGTTGAGTCGGTTGTTAATAACAATTTCAGAACAACTCTTGGCGAGCATTATGCTTTTTCTCAGGCAGGGCTCATGGGCAATCGCGATCATTTTCTTGATGAATGCAGAGGCCACAACGCGTTCCTTGAATTACGTGTTTGGTGCTTGGGTGGCAGGCGCCTTCTTTGCTGCTTTAATTGGGTTCGATCGCTTGAGAAAGCTTGATATTGGCGGGTGGCAAGGGAAAATCGATTGGAAATGGATTTTGAGCGGATTGAAGATTTCGATTCCGCTGTTGCTGGCCACATTGGCGATTCGTGCATTGTTTACCCTCGATCGGTATTGGCTTCAGTCCATTGGTGGGTTGGAGGTTGTTGGCTCATATGTGCTTTTTATGGGAATTGGCGGGGCATTAATGTCATTTCTTGATGCCGGGGTTTTTTCTTTTAGCTATCCGGGATTGATTGGTTCCCATCAAAAAGGAGATTCGGCATCTTTTCGAGAGGGCCTGCGGCTACTGTCATTGCAAACGGTCGTACTCTCTATAGTATTTGCTGCGGTGAGTCTCATTGCGCTGCCGTTTTTGTTGAGCTGGATAGGCAACCCCCTATATTTGGTGCATCAATACCTGTATATCTGGGTGTTGGCTGCAATGACTTTATATGCCTTGGGCATGATTCCACATTATGCGCTTTATGCTCAAGGCCTTGATCGTCCGATAATTCGTAGCCATATTTCCAGTCTTTTTGTTTTTGTCGGTTCGACCTGGTTTTTTTTGCAGCACTGGCCATCATCAGCTGTTCCGCTTGGTCTGTGCGCGGCGTTTGCACTTATTTTCAGTTGGAAGATGTGGGCTTTTTTGAGGCTTACGCCAAAATCGTATATTTTTGCCCGGGTGTAATTGGTCAATCATTGAGTGCAATGCGGGGTGCACTGATTAACCGAATGAGAAATATAGAAAGTCGTTAACTTATGATTCCATATGGTCGCCAAGATATTAGACAAGTAGATATCGATGCGGTTATCAAAGTGCTGCACTCTACTCATCTAACGCAGGGGCCTGCCGTTCCGCGCTTCGAAGAAGCGGTGCTCAGACATTGTCAAGCCAAGCATGCCCTTGCTGTTAATAGTGCGACGTCCGCATTGCACATAGCTTGTTTGGCATTGGGGCTCAGTCATGATGACTGGTTGTGGACTACGCCCAATACCTTTGTTGCCTCAGCCAACTGTGCGTTGTATTGCGGTGCAAAAGTCGATTTTGTGGATATCGACCCTCGTACTTACAATTTGTGCCCGGTGGCTCTTGAGAAAAAGTTGATTGCCGCAGAAAAGGTCGGTCTTCTGCCCAAAATCGTGGTGCCGGTTCATTTATGTGGTCAGCCTTGTGACATGCAGGCGATACATGCGCTCGCCAAGCGTTTTGGATTCAGGATTATCGAAGATGCATCGCACGCCATTGGCGGAAAATATCAAGGTGAGCCGATTGGAAATTGTCGTTTTAGCGATATTACCGTTTTTAGTTTCCACCCAGTCAAAATAATCACCACCGCAGAAGGCGGCATGGCATTGACGAATGACAGGGGCTTGGCCGAACGCATGGGCCTATTGCGCAGCCATGGAATTACACGCGATCCGGCTCTTATGACCAAAGGCATGGAGGGGCCGTGGTATTACCAGCAAGTTACGCTTGGCTATAACTATCGTATGACAGATTTGCAGGGTGCCTTGGGTGCCAGTCAGATGGAGCGCCTCGAGGAATATGTCACTCGTCGCCATACTTTAGCCCGGCGTTACGACGAGTTGTTAAAAGATTTGCCAATAACGATTCCTTGGCAGCACCCGGATGGGTACTCAGGGCTGCATTTGTACGTTATTCGCCTGCAGTTGGGGAAAATTCAAAAAACTCATCTGCAAGTGTTTGAGGCATTGCGCGCTGACGACATTATTGTTAATTTGCACTATATTCCGGTTCATACTCAGCCCTACTTTCGAGAGATGGGATTTACTCCTGGACAATTTCCGGAAGCAGAGCGCTATTACTCCGAGGCTATAAGTATTCCTATGTACCCTACGATGACAGAAATGCAGCAGGATGAAGTTGTTGATTGTCTGCGTAAAGCTCTTGGGGTATGAGGCTCGCTGTCATTCCTGCGCGAGGTGGCAGCAAACGGATTCCGCGTAAAAACATCAGGCTCTTTTGCGGTCAGCCGATGATTGCCTGGTCGATTGAAGCTGCGTTGAAAAGCAGTTGTTTCGACGAAGTCATGGTTTCAACGGATGACACCGAAATTGCCGAGGTTGCTCGCCAATATGGCGCACATGTCCCCTTTGTACGGCCGGCGGAACTATCAGATGATCACACTGGGACTACCGCAGTTGTTGCTCATGCTGTCGACTGGTTTGCGATGCGTGGTCAGATCCCAACCCAGGTGTGCTGCCTTTACGCCACAGCCCCATTTGTCACCCCAGACGATCTGCTTCGTGGGTTGAACGTGCTCAATGAAACGGGTTGCGACTATGCCTTTTCTGTGACCAGCTATGCCTTTCCGATTCAACGTGCCGTCCGCATTACTCACGCCGGCCGGATCGAGATGCTTGACGCTAAGCATTTCAATAGTCGTTCGCAGGATCTTGAGGAGGCTTACCATGACGCGGGCCAGTTTTACTGGGGCAGCGCGGATGCTTGGCGGGAACGGAAACTGATCTTCAGCCCAGTTAGTGCCCCGGTCCTGCTGCCTCGATATCGAGTGCAAGACATCGATACCCTTGAAGATTGGGTGCGAGCTGAATGGATGTTTAAGGCGCTTCGAGCGCCTCTGCAAGCATGAAAATTGCATTCCGCACTGATGCCTCGTTACAAATTGGCAGTGGTCACGTCATGCGTTGCTTGGCTTTGGCTGACAGGCTGAAAGCGCGGGGTGCGGATTGCCACTTTATTGGTCGTGCACATCAAGGTCACCTTTTGGAGACTATCCGCCAGCACGGCCACACTGTAAGTATTCTCGTTTCATCGAAACTATTGCAGAACAAGGGTCATAAAGTCACAGAAAAGATTGAGGAGGAAGAGCGAGGTCGGTCGTACGAGGCTTGGCTGGAAGGCGCTTGGCAGAATGATGCGGAGGAAACAAAGTCGATTTTGACGCGGCTCCAGCCCGACTGGCTTGTTGTAGATCATTACGCCCTGGACTTTCGGTGGGAAAAAGCGCTTTCTCCATATTGCCGCCGGTTGCTGGTCATTGACGATTTGGCGGATCGCTCGCATCAATGCGATTTATTACTTGATCAGAATCTTGGAAGGCAGGCGTACGAATACACTGCCTTAATTCCATCTCATTGTCGGCTTCTTATTGGCCCGGTTTTCGCGCTTCTGCGCCCAGAGTTTGCCGCCTTGCGGAACTACAGCCTGGAACGCCGCCAAGTGGGGTCCCCCTTGAATGAATTGCTTGTGACAATGGGAGGGATTGATCAGCCCAATGCAACAGGCAAGATTCTTCAAGCTCTCAAAACGTCTTCTTTACCTCAGGGGTGTCGGATCACTGTAGTAATGGGTTTAAGAGCGCCGTGGCTGCAAAACGTGCGTGACATTGCAGAACAGATGCCTTGGCCCACCGAAGTGGTCGTTAATGTCAACGATATGGCCCAGCGAATGGCCGCTAGTGATTTGGCGATTGGTGCAGCAGGTGGTACTTCTTGGGAGCGATGTTGCTTGGGGCTCCCCACTTTGATGGTGATAATTGCTGAAAATCAGAAAACTGGTGCTAATGCTTTACATGCGGTAAATGCAGCGCGGTTGATCGGGACTGTTAGTGATATTGCTGCCCGGCTTCCGCGAGCGATCGAGGAGTTTCTTGATTCTGAAGGTCTTCTACTATTGAGTCGTGCTGCGAGTTCTATCGTCAGCGGCGAGGGGGCCGATAAAGTCATTAGCGCGATGGAAATTCATGATGCTTGAGTCAGATTCGGGTCTTTCAAAAATACGGCTGATGACTCATTCGGATTTGGCGCTTGTGCTGGCTTGGCGCAATCACCCCGATGTTCGGCGCTATATGTATACGCAACACGAAATTGATTCGACCGAGCACTTGAAATGGTTTGAGCGTTGTTTGCTAAACCCCCAAAAGCATTTGCTTATTTTCGAAGTTGCTCATCAATCACTGGGTTTTGTGAGCCTTGATGAAGTCGAGCGTGCTGTTGTTGCTGAATGGGGATTTTATGTGGCGCCTGATGCCCCCAAGGGCAGCGGTCGGCAGCTTGGTAATGCGGCACTCAACTATGCGTTTGGCAAACTGAAGTTAAAAAAAATAAAGGGTGAAGCTTTGGCTTATAACCAACGCTCCATTCAATTTCATAAGGCGCTTGGTTTCCAGGAAGAGGATGTTTTGCGAAATCATCACTTCGATGGCGAGCGCTATCACCATGTTATTCAGCTTGGATTGCTACGCGATAACTGGCATTCGAGCTTTGAAAATCAGGAAAATTCGGATGATAAATTATCCTAGCATAACCATCGCTGGACGCCGTATCGCGATCGACGAGCCTCCTTATGTGATCGCTGAGATGTCCGCTAATCACAATGGCAACATCAACACCGCTTTCAAACTCATCGAAGCCGCGAAGCGAGCAGGGGCAGATGCCGTCAAGTTACAAACTTATCGGCCCGACACCATCACCCTGAAATGCGATACGGAGGATTTTCGAATCTACGGTGGTCTATGGGACGGTCGAACACTGTATGAATTGTATGAGGAAGCTCACATGCCCTGGGACTGGCACGCTCCGTTATTCGAGCACGCGCGGAATCAAGGTATCACCATATTCAGTTCGCCCTTCGATAAGACGGCCGTGGATTTATTAGAAGATTTGAACGCGCCTGCGTATAAGATTGCCTCTTTCGAGGCAATTGATCTTCCGCTAATCAAATATGTTGCTAGCACCGGCAAGCCAATGATTATCTCCACGGGCTTGGCAGACGATCAGGAAATTCAAGAGGCCATAGAAGCCGCGCGTGATGGGGGTTGCAAGGAATTAGCCATTTTGCACTGTGTGAGTGGTTATCCCGCTCTTGCCGAGGACTACAACCTGCGTACGGTCGCAGACATGATTCAGCGCTTTGAGCTTACGGTAGGACTTTCGGATCACACTCTAGATAACACCACGGCCATCACTAGCGTAGCTATGGGGGCATCTATTATTGAAAAGCACTTTACGCTAGATCGAAATGGCGGTGGGCCCGATGATAGTTTTTCTCTTGAACCCAGTGAGTTGATTGCGTTATGTCAAAGCAGCAAGACCGCGTGGCTTGCTATTGGCAAAGTAGATTATGGCCGAAAATCGAGTGAGCAAGGTAATGCAAAATTTCGGCGTTCATTGTATTTCGTTAAAGATTTAAAAGCCGGAGATACGATTCTTCCGGATGCGGTGCGTAGCGTAAGACCGGGATTCGGACTGCCTCCAAAAATGTATGATTATGTAGTTGGAAGAAAAGTCACGGACGACGTTAAAGCAAATACACCTGTTGAGTTGAAAAATATCAAAAATGCTGACGCTGAATGAATATCCTTTTGCTATCTAATGGCGCGCCAAACTATCATCATTTTTTCAATAATTTGGCCCAATTGTTCTGCGATGATGGTTCTAGGGTCGTTGTTGCGGTCGATAGTGAATTTTCGCGAGAAGTCAACGAACTAAAACTATTCGACTTCAGTGTCTATGAGTTTTCGAGTTACTTTGCCAAGCACAAGATAGATAATGTGCTACTCGAAAAATATTCTGAATTCAACCTCAATTTTGCTTTGTTATCGGATTTTGAGCGAGCGACGGTATATGGCCTTTGGGGGAGGAAAAAGTTCGATTATTTTGAAAAATTAAAAAGCGCATTGCTGAGCTATTTCGAGGATATTTTTCGTCGTGACAACATTAGTGTTGTTCTTTACGAAAACGTCTCGAACGCGTTTGCCTATTTTGCCTTTTTTGTGGCGAAAAAGTATGGCGCTCGGTATGTGGGTATCGGAGGGTCTAGATTGCCGGGGCGTTTTTCTATTACCGCTGATCCACTTGATGATAGCGAGTTGGTCGAGGAGTTCAGAAAAATTCGCGCTGCCGTTAAAGTTGTCGACCCCGAGGTTCGAACTCAGTGCAAAGAGTATTTGAACAATATAGAGACGATTGTTCCGGACTATATGAAAACCAATGGATCTGATAACACCAGCTTGGTTCGAAAGTATGGAAAGGCCGAAAATCTAAAGAGAATTGCAAGGGTGCTAAGGCATTCTCAAGATGACAGCTATCATTCGTTTCAGATTGGTAATCCTGCTCGAACTTATTTGAATTTGTTCTTGCGGAATTTCCATCGAAGATTAAAACTCTTCGCAATTGGCACATATTATGAAGAGCCAGTGGCAGGGGAGGATTTTTTATTATATCCTATACATTTTCATCCTGAGTCTTCTACGTCGATTTTGGCGGGAACTTATCTGGATGAATACGAGGTTATTCGCAATATAGCCTTTAACTTGCCTCAAGGGCTAAAGCTCTATGTTAAAGATCATATAAGCGCATGGGGCTATCCGTCGCTTGAATTCTATAAAAAGATACGAAAGCTGCCGAATGTTCGTTTGCTTCATCCGGGTGAGCAGACAAAAGCACTTATTAAGCAGTCAGCGGCGGTCATTACCTTAACCAGCACGGTTGGCTACGAAGCAATCTTGATGGGAAAGAAGGCCTTCGTGTTTGGGAAGGTTTTTTATGATTTCCATAAGAGTGTGGTGCGTATTAATAACCCTTCTGAGTTGTTTGGTGTTTTGAGGGGTGAGTTGGGGCGGCAGGTTGATGTTGATGAAAAATACAACCTCGATTTTGTGTGCGCTTATTATTTGTCAACCAAGCCGGTGCCTTTGAACCTAACTTTGAAAGGGGAGGCTGCAAAATTGTTGGCCGTGAAAGTTCATTCGCTGCTCACTTCTTCCCATGATTCACGAAATTCAGGTGATGAACATTTGGTTGGAGATTTAAGGGTTTGCTGATGGGCGGTGAATGCATGCAATGATTATTTTTTGTCGCTCGGTTGCCTCAGGCGTTGCGCTCATGCGACTTTGAAGATGGTGATTGATTTTCTGAAATTTAAGCCAGATAAGATGTTGAATTGCTGGGGTGGGCCATGCGTCGGATTTTGATTTTTTCTGGATTTTACCTTCCTGGATTCAAAGGAGGAGGGCCTATTCGAACAATTTCGAATATGATTGAGGTCGTCGGTGACTCTATTGAATGCCGGGTTGTTTCGGCGGACCGCGATCTTGGGGAAGAATTAATGTATTCGTCTATCCGCCTGAATGAATGGAATCCTCAGGGGAAGGCCGAAGTTTTCTATGTCCCCCCAAGCCTGCGTGGGATGGTTAAGCTCATTCGATTGATGAGTGAAGAAAAATATGATGCTGTTTTATTAAACAGTTTCTTTTCTTTTAAATTTAGCATCCTTCCTCTTTTGTTCTGCAAGATTTTTCGTGGCTCGCTTCCCTTGGTCCTTGGGCCGCGGGGAGAATTTTCTGGCAACGCTCTTGGGTTGAAGAGGTTTAAAAAGAAGTTTTTTCTGCAAATCTCCAAATTTTTTGGGTTGCATAAAAGTGTACTGTGGCTTGCGTCTTCGAGTTACGAGGAAGCTGATATCCGTCACACCATAGGCGATGATGTTTGTGTTCGAGTCGCAATGGACATTGCAAAGCCGGGCGATGGGGTGTTTTCTCCTTCAAGAGTGCCCAAGGCACCATTACGTTTGGTTTTTCTTTCCCGTATATCCCCAAAGAAAAATCTTCTTGGTGCGATTGAAATGCTTAGGGGTGTTACGGCTGATATTGTTTTTGATATTTACGGGCCTATTGAGGATCCCTTTTATTGGGATGGATGCGTTGCCGCAGCAGAGTCGCTGCCAAAAAATGTTCGATTCCGGCATTGCGGAACTTTGCCACCTGATGAAGTGATTACGACTCTTTCGAAATATGATTTATTTTTCTTTCCTACTCTTGGTGAGAACTTTGGTCATGTTATTGCCGAGGCTCTGTCGGCGGGATTGCCGGTGTTGGTCAGCGACAAAACTCCGTGGCGAAACTTGGCGGAAAAATCAATTGGATGGGATATTCCTTTGGAGCGAGCGGAGGAATTTTTGGCTAATATTGAATGGTGTTTTAAGAAGTCCCCGCAGGAATACGAAGATTGGAGGAAAAAAATCCGTCTTTGGGCGGTGGAAAATATTGGCGGAAAAGAAGCCGTTGAGCAAAATCGGCAACTCTTTACAAATCTGGGCTTGCAATGACGATTAATGTATTTTCGGGTCGAACCCTTCTCATTACTGGTGGTACTGGCTCTTTCGGGAATGCGGTGCTTAAGCGATTTCTTGATACGGATATTGCTGAAATCAGAATTTTCAGCCGAGATGAAAAGAAACAGGATGACATGAGAAAGCGCTGCAATAGCGAAAAACTCAAGTTTTACATCGGTGACGTGCGTGATGCACGAAGTGTCGCCCAAGCCATGCGAGGGGTGGATTATGTCTTTCATGCAGCGGCCCTAAAGCAAGTGCCTTCATGCGAGTTCCATCCAATGGAGGCTGTGCGCACAAATGTGTTGGGCACGGAAAATGTTCTGGAAGGCGCTATCGCTGCTGGCGTGAAGCGCGTGGTTTGCCTGAGCACCGATAAGGCGGTGTATCCAATTAACGCCATGGGCATATCTAAAGCGTTGATGGAGAAGGTAATGGTAGCCACGAGCCGAAATTTAGCTGGAACGGTGATTTGCGGTACTCGCTACGGCAATGTGATGGCCTCGCGCGGCTCGGTGATCCCTTTGTTTGTTGACCAGATTTTTTCTGCCAAGCCTATTACGGTAACCGATCCGGCCATGACGCGTTTTATGATGACGCTGGCGGATGCTGTGGATCTGGTGCTTTATGCATTCGAGCATGGTAATAGTGGCGACATTTTTGTGCAAAAAGCTCCTGCCGCGACGGTGGCGGTATTGGCTCAAAGCATTCTAGAGTTGATGCAAAAGCCTGATCATCCGATTCGTGTACTGGGTACGCGGCACGGCGAAAAGCTTTATGAGGCGCTGCTTAGCCGAGAGGAGATGGCTTGCGCCGAAGATATGGGTGATTACTTCCGCGTGCCGCCGGATGGACGCGATCTGAACTACGCTAAATTCGTTGATCAAGGAGAGGAGCGGCTGACGCAAAGCGCGCATCGCGACGAATACAATTCGCACAACACCACGCGGCTTGATGTTACGGGTATGAAGGCATTGCTCCTTAAGCTTGACTTCATGCAGCGTATCGCTCGCGGCGAGATGGCGCTGTCGCAGGAATAAAATCTTGAAGGTGTTGATCACCGGTGCCCGCGGTTTCCTGGGTAAGAACTTGCAATTGCACCTGTCTCAACGTAGGGACGTGCAGGTGGTTTGCTACACCCGGGATGAGGGCTTGGGGCAACTCCCGGCGTTGCTGAGAGACGTGGATATCGTATTCCATCTAGCAGGCGTGAACCGCCCGGTAGACTCACGGGAATTCGCCACTGGCAATACAGAACTGACACGTAGTCTAGGGAGTACCGTTTGCACTTTGGCCGAGGATACTGGCAGAAGGGTTCCAATTGTCTACACCTCATCCTCCCAAGCTGCGTTCGATAACCCATATGGTCATAGCAAACGTGAGGCGGAAGAGGCATTGCAAGCGGTGGAGTCTAGTCATGGCATTCCAGTGCACGTCTTCCGCTTGCCCAATGTGTTTGGTAAGTGGTGTCGGCCGAACTACAACTCCGTGGTGGCCACCTTTTGCTACAACATCGCCCGTGATATCCCTATCCAAGTCAACGACCCGGCTGCGGCTGTCACGCTGGTGTATGTGGATGATGTTATCGAGCGCTTTGTCCAGCTTATGGATGGCGTCGACGCGACTAGGGATATGGACGGCTTCGCGACCGTTACGCCGAAATACACCACCACGGTGGGCGAACTGGCTCGGCAGATCCAATCATTCAAGGACAGTCGCAACACTCTTATAACTGACCGCGTTGGAACGGGGCTGGTACGTGCCCTCTATTCCACCTACGTGAGCTATTTGCCGCCGGAATCGTTCTCGTATGTCGTACCGCAGCATGGGGACGCTCGCGGCGTGTTCGTCGAGATGCTGAAGACGCCGGACGCCGGCCAGTTTTCGTTCTTCACCGCGCACCCGGGCATCACGCGCGGCGGTCACTACCATCACAGCAAGACCGAGAAGTTCCTCGTCATCAAGGGGCGAGCACGTTTCAAGTTCCGGCACATGCAGACCGGTGAGACCCATGAATTGGTGACAACGGGCGAGAAGTCCGAAATCGTCGAGACCGTTCCCGGCTGGACGCACGACATCACCAACATCGGCACTGAAGAAATGGTCGTCATGCTCTGGGCCAACGAGGTGTTTGATCGCGCGCGGCCGGACACTTTCGCCTGTCCGCTGTAGCTCGGGGACTTTGGATCTCTCTCTATGAAAAAACTCAAAGTCATAACAGTGGTCGGCACCCGACCAGAAATCATCCGCCTTTCGCGCGTGTTAGCTCGCCTGGATGAGCACTGCGATCACGTGTTGGTGCATACCGGCCAGAACTACGACTACGAACTCAACCAGGTCTTCTTCGATGACCTGGGCGTGCGCAAGCCCGACCATTTCCTGAACAGCGCGGCCAATGCTGCCGGCGCGGCACACACCATCGGCAACCTCATCATCGCGATGGATCAGGTGTTGAACGAGGTGCAGCCCGAGGCCATGCTGGTGTTAGGCGATACCAACAGCTGTCTTTCGGTGATTCCGGCCAAGCGTCGGAAGATACCGATCTTTCACATGGAGGCAGGCAACCGTTGCTTCGACCAGCGTGTGCCAGAGGAAACCAACCGGCGCATCGTGGACCACACGGCGGATGTCAACTTGACCTACAGCACCATCGCGCGCGATTACCTCCTGCGCGAGGGGCTGTCGCCCGACCTGGTCATCAAGACCGGCAGCCCGATGTTCGAGGTGCTGACGCACTATCGTCCACGCATCGACGAATCTAATGTGCTCGAACGCTTGGGTTTGCAAGCTGGGCGGTACTTCGTGGTGAGCGCCCATCGTGAAGAGAACATCGAGTCTCCGCAGTCCTTTGCCAAACTGGTGGCAATCTTGAATGCTGTTGCCGAAGACCATGACTTGCCAGTCATCGTATCCACCCATCCGCGCACGCAAAAGCGCATCGACGCGACGGGGGCGCAATTTCACAAGCAGGTACGCTTGTTGAAGCCGCTGGGATTCCATGATTACGTCAAGCTGCAGCTTTCGGCGCGCGTCACGCTCTCCGACAGCGGGACCATCAACGAGGAGTCATCGATCCTCAACTTTCCTGCGCTCAACTTGCGCGAAGCGCATGAGCGTCCCGAAGGTATGGAAGAAGCTGCCGTCATGATGGTGGGCCTCGAAGTAGACCGAGTACGCCAAGGCCTAGCAATTTTGGAGAGCCAGCCGCGAGGGGAAGTACGCGGTTTGCGCCAAGTGGCCGACTACAGCATGCCCAATGTGTCGGACAAGGTGCTGCGTATCGTCCACAGTTACACCGACTACGTGAATCGCGTGGTCTGGAAGAAGTACTGACGCATGGCAATTCGCGTGTTGTTGCTGACGCAGTGGTTCGATCCCGAACCTACCTTCAAGGGCATCGTGTTCGCCCGCGAATTGGTGCGCCAAGGTTTTGAGGTCGAGGTGTTGACGGGTTTCCCCAACTACCCTGGCGGCAAGGTGTACCCAGGTTACCGGATCAAGCTGCTGCAGCGTGAAGTGATCGACGGCGTGCAGGTGACGCGTGTTCCTCTCTATCCTAACCATGACCAGTCGGCAATTAAACGAGTGCTGAACTACGCGAGCTTCGCCGCTTCATCGCTTGTGTATGGATTGTTCATGGCGCGGCGCCCCGATGTGATCTATGCCTATCATCCGCCGCTGACGGTGGGCGTAACTGCCGGGCTGCTACGGCTCCTGCGCCGCGTCCCAGTGGTCTATGACATCCAGGACATGTGGCCCGACACCCTGCGTGCCACCGGCATGGTTAGCAACGCGCGAGCCTTGAGCGTAGTAGCGGCAGTGTGCCGATGGGTATATCGGCGTGCGGACCACATCGCAGTGCTTTCACCGGGTTTCAAGCGCCTGCTGTTTCAGCGTGGTGTGCCCGACGCCAAGGTGGACGTGATCTACAACTGGGCCGATGAGGCCGCGCTGGCTTCACCTCAAGGCCATCCTCCCGCGAACTTTCCAGGGCCGGAGCGACTTCGCATCCTTTTTGCGGGAAACATGGGCAAGGCTCAAGCCCTGGATACCGTGCTGGAAGCGGCTGCTGTCCTGCAGGCGCGCAACGCGCGGGTGTGTTTCGTGCTGCTAGGAGGCGGTGTCGAAGTGGCTCGACTCCAGCAGCGGGCCGCCGACCTGCAATTGCACAACACGATCTTTTTGCCGCCCGTCCCCATGTCGGAAGTAGGTGCCCTGCTGAATGCGGCCGAGGTCCTGCTAGTCCACCTGCGCAAGGATTCGCTGTTCGAGATCACGATCCCTTCTAAGACGCAGGCCTATATGGCAGTGGGCAAGCCGCTGTTGATGGCGGTCGATGGCAACGCGGCCGAGCTGGTTGCGCGGTCGGGTGGTGGCGTAGTCGTTGAATCCGAAAACGCGCTGGCGCTCGCCGATGCTGCAGAAGCATTGGCGGCGATGCCGCCCGAGGCCTTGTCCTCCATGGGACGCCAAGCTCAAGGCTATTACCGTGAGCAACTGGCCTTGCAGGTTGGTGTCTCCAAATTCGGTACCATTTTCAAGCGATTGGCAGGGGGGTGATGGCGAAATGAAGCGCATTTTCGACATCGTGCTTGCCTGCTTGGCATTGCTGCTCCTTAGCCTTCCGCTGTTGTTTTTGACGTGGCAGGTGCGCCGCAAGCTGGGTAACCCTGCGTTCTTTCGCCAGAGGCGACCGGGTCTGGGTGGGCGGCCGTTCAACATGATCAAATTCCGCACGATGACCGATGCGCGTGGCGCTCGTGGCGAACTGTTGCCCGATGCGGACCGTTTGACGCCGTTCGGCCGTTTTCTGCGTGCCAGCAGTCTTGACGAGCTACCCGAGCTTTGGAACGTGCTCAAGGGAGACATGAGCCTGGTTGGCCCGCGTCCGTTGCTGATGGATTACCTGCCGCTTTATTCCGCCGAGCAATCGCGTCGTCATGAGGTGCGGCCCGGCATCACGGGCTGGGCCCAGATCAATGGACGCAATGCATTGAGTTGGGAGGAGAAATTCAAGCTCGACGTCTGGTACGTCGAGAACTGGTCGCTCTGGCTCGACATCAAGATTCTGTGGCTCACTGTCCGTAAGGTGCTGGTGCGTGATGGCATCAGTGCGGCAGGTGACGCCACGATGCCGCGCTTTACGGGATCGCAGTTGGAGCGCGAACAATGAGCTTGCCATTGTTTGCTGTGTTCGGAGCCAGTGGCTGTGGTCGCGGAGTGATGCCCTTTGCTCGCGCGCAACTGGCGCGCGAAGGCATTCCGGCAACGCAATTGGTCTTCGTGGACGACCAGCCCGACGCCCTGACCGTCAATGGCCATCGCGTGTTGCGTTATGAAGAATTCTTACGGGCCGAGGCAAGTACAAGGCAGATCGTGATTGCTATCGCGAACAGCAAGGTTCGTGAAAAACTGGCTGACCGCTGCGCGGTCGACGGTGTACAGCCTTGGACAATTCAAGCCGCCAATGTAGTGGTCATGGACGATGTTTTGCTGGGCGAGGGGGCTGCTCTCAGCCCGTTCGTCACGCTTACCTCCAACATTCGCATCGGCAAGCATTTTCACGCCAACCTTTACAGCTATGTAGAGCACGATTGTGTGATCGGCGATTTCGTTACTTTTGCCCCTGGGGCCAAGTGCAATGGGAATGTGCATATCGAGGACCACGCCTACATCGGCGCTGGAGCCGTCATCAAGCAGGGCACGCCGGGCCACCCCCTCGTAATTGGTCGAGGTGCCCTGGTCGGCATGGGCGCGGTGGTCACGCGCAATGTGCCACCCGGCATTACCGTGGCCGGAAACCCGGCCAAACCCTTTTTCAAAAAAGGCTGAACTGTTGTGTTGAATACTCCTTTTTCCCCCTGGCCCAGCTTCACCGCAGAGGAGGCCGATGCGGTGCGGAACGTGCTGCTTTCCAATAAGGTGAATTATTGGACCGGGCAAGAGTGCCGTACCTTCGAGAAGGAATTCGCGGCATGGGCGGGCACTTCGCATGCGCTGGCGCTAGCCAATGGCACGTTGGCCCTGGATGTGATCCTCAAGGGCATGGGCATCGGGCCGGGCGACGAGGTGATCGTCACGCCGCGTACCTTCATCGCCAGCGTGTCTTGTGTGGTGAATGCTGGGGCGACACCGGTATTCGCGGATGTCGATGCGGTCAGTGGAAACCTCTCGCCGGAAACCATCGCCCAGGTCGTCACACCACGTACCAAGGCCGTGATCTGCGTGCATCTCGCTGGCTGGCCCTGCGATATGGATCCGATCATGACGCTGGCGAGCAGGCATGGCTTCAAGGTTATCGAAGACTGCGCCCAGGCGCACGGTGCGCGCTACAAGGGGCGTTCGGTCGGATCCATCGGGCATGCGAGTGCTTGGTCCTTCTGCCAAGACAAGATCATGACTACGGGCGGCGAAGGTGGCATGGTCACTACCAATGATGAGCCGTTGTGGCGTGCCATGTGGGAGTACAAGGATCATGGTAAGAGTTTTGAGGCTGTGTACGAGCGCAAGCATCCGCCCGGTTTTCGATGGGTGCACGAAAGCTTTGGTACCAATTGGCGCATGCTTGAGATACAGGCCGTCATCGGTCGCATCCAGCTGCAGCGGATGAAGGAATGGACGGCTATTCGTACGCGTCATGCAAAGGCTTTGTGGGTAGCGGCTCGCCCTCATGCTGCGGTCCGTGTTCCCGATTTCGCGAGTCACGACGACGTCGCCGCGAGCGTTCATGCGCACTACAAGTGCTATATGTATGTGCAACCAGAACGGTTGGCGGAGGGCTGGACCCGTGATCGCATCATCGACATCATCCAAGGTAACGGGGTTCCTTGTTATCAGGGATCCTGTTCCGAGGTGTATCTGGAGCGTGCGTTCGATGGCACCAGTTGGCGCCCGCTGCAGCCACTGCCTGTCGCACGTGTACTCGGCGAAACAAGCCTGATGTTTCTGGTGCATCCAACGTTGACGTCCCTCGAGATCGACAAGAGCTGCAGTGTCATCTCTCAAGTGCTGGCGGAGGCGACGGGTTGAGCGGCATGGTCGACGTATGGATCGCGGGCAACTACTGCTGTCCTCGTTCTGCAATGTTCATCTCATGGGGCGCGCTTGTTATGTGGGCGACAATGGCGCAGTTCGTCGGGAGTCGTGGCGTGCATGCGAAGCGTCTTGGTCATCTTGGTTTTTTTGATATCCGTGCATGGCAGTGATCAGCCAAAATCTAAAAAAAGGGAAGAAATTACTATGAATAAAAATCTGATGCGACTGTTGGCCATCTTCAATTCAGCGGGTTATCGGGCGACATGAAATCCGTATTAGTTGTGTGCATTGGAAATATCTGCCGTAGCCCAATGGGCGAGGCGTTGATTGCTGCTGCCTTGCCACATTTGAGTGTGTCGTCTGCC
Source organism: Variovorax sp. GW821-FHT10D07 (assembly GCF_059415325.1). Lineage (NCBI taxonomy): Bacteria > Pseudomonadati > Pseudomonadota > Betaproteobacteria > Burkholderiales > Comamonadaceae > Variovorax > Variovorax sp. GW821-FHT10D07. The sequence goes on from NZ_JBWKMZ010000011.1 coordinate 215,002, forward strand.
GGTGTCGGTGCGCTCGTAGGTCAGTCGGCGGATCCTTTGGCGCGTGCCTTGATGGCTGAACGCGGCCTTGATATCGAGTCCCACCGGGCGCGCCAACTGACTAGCAATATGTGTCAAGAGGCTGACTTGATTTTGGTTATGGACGAAGATCAGCGTTTGCATATCAATCAGCGTCATCCGTTCACTCGCGGCAAATTGTTCCGTCTGGGCGAGGCGGCCCGTGTAGACATTCCCGACCCTTATCGCTTAGGTCGAACGGCCTTTGACCAAGCTCTGCAACTCATTGATGCTGGTGCGGCCGCCTGGGCCGAGCGCATAAAAAAACTTTCATGAACGCCTTTGCTACTTCATCCGCATCATCTGCTAGCGTTGCGGTGCCTTCGCATGACGACGACGTAATTCGGTTGTCGGAGTATTTGGATATCTTGATTGACCGTAAGTGGCTCGTCGCAGTCATCGCAGGTGTTGCAGTCGCTTTTGGGATGGCATACGCACTGCTTTCGACGCCAGTCTATCAATCAAATCTTTTGATTCAGGTTGAGGACTCTGCGCCGGACGCGAAGAACTTTCTTGGCGATACTGCCAATTTGTTCGATGTGAAGACGCCAGCGACCGGTGAAATTCAGATTATTCGGTCGCGAATGATTATGGGTGGTGCAGTCGAAGCCACACGGCTGTACATAAACGCGCGCCCGCGATATATACCATTCATCGGGGAGTGGCTTGCGCGGCGTGCCAAGGGGATCTCTGAACCTGGATTCCTCGGGATGAATGGATATGTTTCTGGCAAAGAGGCTATAAGCATTGCAAAATTTGACGTGCCCGTGGCGTTTGAGGATCAATCTCCTTTTACAATTACGGTGGGGGGCGATAATCAATACACTCTCGCGCATCCTGATCTAGATGAGCCAATAGTTGGAAGCGTCGGTAAGGTGTTAACCCAGAAATTGCCCGCAGGGGCTCTCGTGCTGATGGTGTCTCAGCTCGATGGAAAGCCTGGGGCGCAGTTTCTTGTATCGCGGGCTTCTGTGCTCGCCACGACAGAGGATTTACAAAAGCGCGTACAGCTCAATGAACAGGGAAAGCAATCCAATGTGATAAGTGTGACGTTGGAAGACAGCGATCGTGATCGACTACGCCGTATTCTCGATGAAATTGGAGCGCAGTACGTGCGCCAAAATGTAGACCGCAAGGCTGCGGAAGCAGAGAAGACTCTTCAATTCCTTGATAGGCAATTGCCCGATTTCAAAAAGCAACTTGAAAACTCGGAGGATATTTACGCGGAATTTCGTAATAAAAATGGAACTATTGCATTTGATGAAGAGGCCAAGGCAATTCTTGGTCAAGCTGTCCAGCTACAAACAAAGCTACTTGAGTCGGAACAGCTTCGTCGCGATCTTCTTTCCCGCTTCACGGAAGCAAATCCGAAAGTTCGTGTCATCGATGGCCAAATAGCGGCTTTTCGTCATGAGCTCGACGGCGTCGACCGTCGGGTGAGCGCAATGCCAGTGCTTCAGCGCGACGCCTTGCGTCTCGAGAGAGATGTGCGCGTAAATGGGGAGCTCTACAAATCTCTTCTCAATAGCTCCCTTCAACTGCGTCTCGTAAAAGAGGGAAAGGTGGGAAATGTTCGCGTGCTTGATAAAGCGATTGAACCCAGGAGGCCCGTAAAACCACAGCAGTCGCTTATTGTCGCGTTGTCATTGCTGTTGGGTCTATTGTCTGGGATTGCATTAGCAATTGCTCGAAGCAAGATGGCCAGCGGCATTCATAACCCGCAAGAGATTGAAGATCGTCTCGGGTTGAGCGTTTTTTCGGTAGTGCCTCAAGCGGTTGAGCAGGATGCGCTGCTACAGCTCATTGCAACTGGTGCTGGTGGTGCGCAAGTCCTCGCAGTGACTGCGCCTGAGAGTCTAGCGATCGAGAGCCTGAGAAATTTGCGGATATCTTTGCAGTTAGCAATGTTTGAGTCTGGAAGCAATCGGGTGTTGGTAACAGGTGCAACACCGGGCGTCGGCAAGAGCTTTGTGTCGAGCAACTATGCCGTCATCATGGCTCAGGCTGGGAAGCGTGTGCTCCTTATTGACGCGGACCTGCGTAAAGGCCATATCAATAAGTCCTTTGGCCTTCCACGCCAAGGAGGGCTTGCGGATGTATTGGCCGGCGACATGGCTTTTGATCAGGCCATTCATTCGCAGGTGCTTCCGAATCTCGACGTTCTTACGACGGGACTTTACCCCTTCAATCCCGCCAACATGATGTTGTCGGCCATGCTGGGAGATATTTTGGATGGGGCGGCACAGCGATACGATCTGGTCGTAATCGACAGTCCGCCGGTTCTCGTGGCAGCGGACGCAGCGGCAGTCTCTGCTCATGTCGGGGCAATTTTGCTGGTCGCCAGAGATGGGCTGACGCAAATCGGAGAGCTGAGCGAAAGCGTCAAGCGGTTGGCGCATGCTAACCAGCGTGTCAGCGGGGTGGTGTTCAACGGAATGGATCTCTCACGCAGGCACTATGGTAGCTATGGCTACAAATACGGCGGCTATCGCTATACCGAGTACAAGTACAAACAGGCGGACTAATATTTGGGGACGTAGGTGCTCCCTTGTAGAGAGGGGGACCTACTTTCGAAGGTTGAGTGGTCGAACTTCTTATGTCTTTTGGGGGGTCGCCTACAAACGTAGTAGTTCGTACACTTCATAACAATCAAAGTGTTGAGCGCGGAGAGTGGCTTGAAGCATGAGAGGCACAATTCTTCGCAATGTCCGAGCGCGGCTCGGGTAGGAGTTCTTGCGTGATCAATCGTCTGGCTGAGCAGTTGCTCGGATTGCCTAGGCCTGCCAAACGGTTACTGGCGTTAAGCGTGGACGCACTCGTGTGCGTGCTGTGTGTCTGCTTTGCGTTGAGCCTACGCTTCGAGCAGTGGATGCTTCCTCGCGGATCGCAATGGTGGGCGGGGGCCATGGCGGTGCTGATTGCACTTCCACTGTTTACCGTGTTCGGCTTGTATCGTGCAATTTTTCGCTACGCGGGGGCGCCGGCGGTTTTGGCTATCTTGCGGGCGTGTGCGTTGTTCGGGCTTGCCTACGCTGCGCTTTTCACCGTTGTTGGTGTCAGCACTGTGCCACGCACGGTCGGGTTGGTGGTTCCGCTGTTGCTCTTCATGTGCATTGGCGGGCTGCGCATGCTTGCACGATACTGGCTCGGTGGCATGTACATGAGTGCTGTCCAGCGCAAGTCGTTGCCGCAGGTAGTTATCTATGGCGCCGGCGGTGCGGGGCTGCAACTTGCGGCTGCACTCGCGCAAAGTCGCGACATGCTGGTGCGAGCCTTCATCGATGATGCCAAGCACCTTCACGGCAGCACTCTCAACGGCGTCAGAATTCAGCCGCCGGGCTGGTTGCGAGATAACGCCGCAATGCTCGGAATTTCGGATGTCTTGCTGGCAATGCCCTCCACCAGCAGGGCAAGGCGCGCGGAGATCCTGCATGATCTGTTGCCGCTTCATCTGCACGTGCGCACGCTGCCCGCGCTCGCAGATCTGGCCAATGGCCGCGTGCAGGTTCACGATCTGGTCGAAGTCGATATCGAGGATCTGCTGGGCCGTGATCCTGTCGCGCCGGTCGACGATCTGTTGCACAAGCACATACGGCATCAGGTGGTGCTGGTCACTGGGGCTGGCGGTTCGATCGGCAGCGAACTTTGTCGGCAGATCATCAAGCTAGCGCCATCGAAGCTGCTGTTGGTGGAGCTGACGGAATTCGCGCTTTACGCGATCCATCAAGAATTGGAGGCGATGTGCCCCGATGTCCAAGTGATTCCCCTCCTGGCTTCGGTGCGTGACCCAGCGCGTCTGCGCGAGATCATGCGCACTTGGCGGCCCGATACCGTCTATCACGCGGCTGCCTACAAGCATGTACCGCTCGTGGAACACAACCCCGTCGAAGGGGTGCGAAACAATTCGCTGGGTACGCTCATGGCGGCCCAAGTCGCGATGGAATGCCAGGTTCGCCGATTCGTGCTGGTGAGCACCGACAAGGCGGTGCGGCCGACCAACATCATGGGAGCCAGCAAGCGCTTGGCCGAGCTTGCTCTGCAAGGATTAGCGCAGCAGCCTTCGGGCACCTGCTTTTCGATGGTGCGCTTCGGCAATGTGCTGGGCTCCAGTGGTTCTGTGGTTCCGTTGTTCCGCCGGCAGATCGAGGCTGGTGGTCCGATTACCCTGACGCATGCTGACATCACCCGTTATTTCATGACGATCCCCGAGGCGGCGCAACTGGTGATCCAGGCTGGCGCCATGGCTCAAGGCGGAGACGTCTTCGTTCTCGACATGGGTGAGCCTGTTCGGATCATCGATTTGGCCCGAAGACTGGTGGAGCTTTCGGGGCGAACCGTTCGCGACGAGAGCGCCCCTGACGGAGACATCGAACTTCGCATTACAGGCCTGCGACCAGGTGAAAAGCTTTATGAAGAACTTCTCATCGGGAACAACGCGATGCAGACCAGTCACTCTCGGGTGATGAAGGCCCATGAGCCTTGCCCACCGGCCGAGGAGCTATGGCGGCAGTTCGCAATGTTGGGAGCCATCCTCGATCGCAACGATGTGCCAGCGCTCAAGCACGCGCTGGCGCAGATGCTGCCCGGATACCAGCCGCATGCGGAGGTGGTCGACTGGGTGCATCTAGAAAGGCACTCGGCAAACGCGGTGCTGTTGCGTGACGTCGATGAAGATTCGAACATCGTTGGTGATGAGGTACTGCTGGATAGCTCGACTCGGGTTGCCGGAGCCGTTCTGGTGGCCTGAATCGGATTGCTTGATCCACTCAGGACGACTGACGGCAAGCGACAAGGCCGCCCATTGCATTAGCAATGGGCGGCCTTGTTTCTGATGTGAATACCTTCGAGCACGGTGCGGAGAGGACCACGGTGCTTTGCCTGCTCCTCAGCCTGAGGTAGCACATCTTCCGTCTCAGCGAGCACCCTCGAAGTTCAGAATATTGTCCCCCGCCCGCGCCGGATTGCTCTCCGGCGCCCCGATCGAGAAGGCCTTGGGATCCCTGATCGACGTCATGTCGTACAGCGGATTGATCCGCCCCAGCTTCGCACCACCATCCCGAATGAGCGGCGACCAATTGAAGGCCGCAGTGAACTTGCTCGACTTCGGCAGGAAGGCGTCGAAAGGCACCGCCACGTAGATGCCCTTGTCGAAGCTGCCTTCGCCGAACTCTCGCGAAGACACGTTCGTCTTGGTTGCGTAAGCGCCGAGCACGACGCCGTTGTCGAAGCTTTTGCTGACGTTGAGCGTGACGCCCTTGTCGCCAGCGAGGTACTGGCCCACGCTGACGGTCGCGCGAACGCCGTTCCAGCCCGTGTCCCAGTACAGCGTGGCGTGGCCCGTGTTGACCTTGTAGTCGCGCAGACCGAAGTCCTGGGCGAAGTCGCGCTGGCGCACATGATTGATGTCGATGCCGAAAGCGACACGGCTGCGTGACGGGCGATAGAGCCATTCAGCGCCGACGCCCGCAAACATGGGCTCGAGCGCGCCGCCGTAGACGCTGTAGTACTGATCCTCTGCCAGACGGCCCACATGCGTGAGCTGGAACACCGGCAAGGTGAGCCGCTTCGTCGTGGCGTACTCGCGCTGGAAGGTTCGTACGCGCGGCAGATTGCTGGGCGCCGTATAGCTGAACTTGTCGAAGTTATCGAACATGCGCCAGTTGAGGGCGCCGTTGAACCAGGTGCTGTCGGTGAATCGGTACTCGAGAACTGCTTGAACGCCGATTTGGTAGAGCAGGAAGGCGTCTGGGCCGCCGACGATCTGCGAGGTGCTGGGCGTGATGCCGAAGGTATAGCGTTCGCGCTTGCGTTCCCATGGTGCCATCGGCGGCATGGCCGTTGCAGCTGTGGTGGCGGCGACACCGGTCGGCGAGCCATTCCCCGCATTCTGCGGCGCATTGACGGATGCGCTTGCCGCCGTGGCAGCCACTGCTCGCAGCGGCTGCATGTCTTCGCTGCTGTCCACATTGGGTGCGTATTCGCGCTGGCCGACAGCACGTTTCTCGCTCGGCGTCATTGCCCTGTAGTGCTCGTTGACCCATTCGTCGCGATTGATCACTTGCGCATGCAGCGAGAGCCCGCGTTCGCGGTAGTGGAGCACGAAGTACTTGATTGAAGCCGGCGCGTCGCGATGCAGCAATGCGGTGATGGTCTCGACGCGCGCTTCGCGATAGACCGTCAAGCTTTCGCTGATCCAGACATGCAGCTTGTCGTCTTGCGGGGCGATGCGCTGCACGGTCCATTCGGTGCGGGCCTCGATGTCGGCTGCGGTGGTCGGCCAACCAGGTGGCGACTTGGGCGCCTCGGGCGTGAAACGCGGCAGCGGCGCATCGGCCACTTTGGGAGACTGGAGTTTGGCGAGATTGGTCGAGAGCGACACGCCAAGCATGACCTTGTCGCCACGCTCGAAGCCCAGGGAGAACGACAGTCCGGGCGCGTAGCGGTACTCGAGCCCCACATTGAAAGGGGTGCGCTGGCGCTGGTTGATGCCCGAAGGCTCGTGCTGATAGTCGTTGCCGTCGTACTCGAGCTTCAGGGTCAGCGGGTCCCAAGGGGTGCGCCATTCGACGCCGCCGAAAAGCGCGGCAGGTCCGCGAAAGAAGCTGTTGAAGTTGGCCTGGCCGCCGGTGGTGGCTGTGCTGCCGGGTCGTGTTCTGAAGCGATTACTGATGGCGATCAGCGGATTCTTGATGTTGCCGCTGCTGCCCATGTAGCCCCAGCCGATGCCGAGGCTGAAATCGAAGTCGCCATAGCGTTTGCTGGCGACGAGGTATTCGGACGAGAACAAGCCGGTACCGCCGAAGTCGCGGAATCCGAGAGCGAGCTCCGGCACGTAGGCCGACTCCTTGGCGAGTCGGACCTTGAAATCGATACTCTTGTCCTTGTTCGACTGGCCCGTGGTGCTCGCCGCGTAGGCTTGGTTGCTGATGGAGGTGTAGCGAAAGCCCGCTTCGAACCACTCCAGAGGCTGAAACATGAAGTTCAGCCGCGAGTAGGGATAGACGTTGGTGAGCGAGAGCCGGAAGTCCCCGAGCTCGCCCATGCGGGCCGTGGGCGTTTGGAGCAGGCCGGTTTCGCCCCAGTCGTTCGTGCTGGTTCTGAAGACCTTGGGCGTGGGCACCGGCTCGGGCAGCACGGAGCGCACGGGCGCATAGTGGGCTGCGTCGAGGCCTTTGCGTGCGTCGAGGGATGTGGTCAGCGGCGTGCGCTTGTCGGCGGCGGGCGCCGATGTGACAGCATCGAGCGCCGCGGCATCCAGCACCTGGGGCGACGGTCCCTGGGTCGCCAGAAACTTGATCATCCCCTCCGACGCCGCGACCAGATCCGGCATCGCTCGCGGCGCAGCCCAGATCCAGGATCCAGGCGCGGGTTCGTCCGATGGTTGCGCATTCCAGGGCGCCACAGCGACGCGCGCAGTGCGACCATCGGGCTGCGCCACCCAGGCCCAATCGGCGGCGGGAAGATCGCAGGCCTTGGCATAGTCCCAGGCGCTGCGGCCGGCCTCATGGCGGACATGGCAGAGCTCGCCATTGGGACGCACCACGGCGATGGTCTTCAGTTCTGGCGGACCCGGCACGAATTGCTGGCCGGCCGACAGGACGGGATCCTCCTCGGGATGCGTCTCGAGCCAGCGGGGATCGACGATGCCGAGGGCCACGCGGCCGGTCACGGGCAGGCCTTGCAGCCAGGTGATCAGCGCGAGCCGGTCGACCTGGTTCTCGCGCGGGGCGCGGCGAGCTTCCGCCTCGAGGCGGACCAGCAGAGTGTTCTTCAGGAACTGCTGGGCCAGCCGCTCCTCTGGAACGCGCCACGAAAGCCCCGGAGAGGCCGTCTCCGGCGGCTGCCGCAGCAACCATGTACTGAAGCGTTCGCCAGCGCGAACATCGGCGTCTGAGCGAGGGGCCTGGCCGCTCGACGGCGCCGGATTGGGTTGCTGAGCCCAGGCGCTGCAAGTGACGATCAGCGCGCATGCCGCCGCGATATGACGAGGCCAGTGGGAATGCCGGTGGTGCGGACCTCGCGAGGTCATGTCCCAGCGCTCGCCGGGGCGCCGGCTGCCGGCGTGGGGGGTGTCCAGCGCTCGAAGCTCATACACAGATTGTTGGAGATGCACTGCTCGGAATAGATGACAACAGGTGTGCCTGTCTTGTTCGAGATTCCGAACCGGGCGGCAGGAAGGGAGGCGTTCGCCGGGCGCGAGACGCTGCGCTCCTCATACCACTGCAGCGACTTCGGATCCGTGCCGGCAATCGCGCTGTCGCCGGGTGCCGGTATGGAGATGCGGGTGATTTCGTCGTTGATGCCGAAGCGATAACCGGGCATGACGTCGCGCTCGCGTTCGTAGCGCTGCACGGGGGCGCTGCCGGCGTTCGAAGCTGTGGTAGGCCATGCGGGCCAGTCGGCAATGCGAACCGCGCGCCAGTCCGTGGAAAGCCCGGTGGTGCCGATCAGACGGCCATCCAGCAACCGAATGACTTCGCCGCCGCCGCTGTACCAGACTTCGACAGCGCCCTCGGGTCGCTGATCCAGGTAGCCAAGCACCATGTAAACGGTGCGGCCAGAGATGTTGGCGCGCAGGTAGGCGAAATTGGGGTTGAAAGTCGGCGGCGGGGCCGACGATTGCCCTCTATAGAGGGCGCGTGCTGTATCCAGCATCGCGGAAGAACCGGAAGAACAACCGCCAACGCCCAAAAAAAACGTTGCCAAAAGGCAACATTTTATAAGTCGCGTGGCGATACCGACGCGGGGACTTTTCAGCGAATGCCCTCCGTCAAGGAGGGCTCGCGGCATCAGCGCGTGGTGCCAGTCGTGCCGGTGGTGCCGGTGCCGGGGATCAGGCCGAAGCCGCCGCCCGAATTGCCACCATTGCCGCTGACGGCAGCGACGAACAGAGCCGCGCCTGCACCGGCAGCGATCTTCTCTTCGGTCGTGAAGCTGCCTTGCGCATTGTTGGTGGCATTGGTGCCGCCAGCAGGAGCGGTCTGAGCGAACACAGACGAAACCGCCAGGGCGGACAGAGCGACAGCTGCAAGCAGTTGGTTGGTTTTCATAAGGGATCCTCTCAAAGATTTTTATGCAATCGATTCGAGAGTAGCAGCATTGAAAGTGGGTCGCAACCCGTTTGCACTCGGTTTCTTCTTTGTTACCCGACGCGGTGCGGGTCCGTGAAAAAGGTTACGCATCTGATGTTACGTAGCGACAGGCGTGACGTCGACCGTAACGAGGCCTCCGAAACGCCCGAAATCCACCGTGTTCCGGGGGCGTCCGAGCAAATTCGCCTCAAAAAAGGCCAATGAAATCAACCGCTTAGTTCTCCTGGGTACGGGTTGCTGGCTCCGGCGCCCTGCGCAGGCATCGATCCTGCGTTTGCGTAAACCAACGTTAACTTTTTTCAGACCCGCAACCCAGTTGCCGCACCGGGAGACTCAAGGTGGAAATTCTGTTGGAAAAGACCGACGCCAGCGTGATGGCGAGGAATTCGAAGTTCCAGAGCGTGCTGATCGTCCATGACGATCTTCAGGTGACCGAACGTCTGCGCAGCGTGGTGTCGGTGCTCGAGCCCAGGGCCCGCGTGCTGGTCGCCCGCTCGTGTGCCCAGGCTCGCGAGATCCTGGCGCGCAGTTCCTGCTCGCTGGCGCTGGTCGGCATGGACCTGCCCGAGGACGGCGGTGTCTCGACGATCCTGCATCTGCGCGAAGCGCATCCGCACATGGAGCGCATCGCCGTCTCGGCCCTGCCCGATACGCAGCGCGTGCGCGCCGCGGTCTCGGCCGGTGTGGCGGGCTATCTGCTCACCGATGCGCTCGACACCGAGCTGGTCTTCCTGCTGCGCTCGCTCGAGCGCGGCGGTGCGGCCATGGACCCCCGCGTCGCGCGCTGCGTGCTCGAGCGCATGTTCGGCACCGCGCGCCGCGCGCCGGCCAGCAGCAGCACGCAGGTGCCGTCGGCCGCCGCCGAAACCGAAGCGCCGAAGTCGGTGCTCTCGGTCAGCGAGCTCAAGGTGCTGAACCTGATCGCGCAGGGCTGGAGCAATCGCCAGATCGCCGAGGCCTTCTACCTCTCGATCAACACGATCGAGTTCCACGCCAAGAGCATCTACCGCAAGCTCGCGGTCAAGTCGCGCACGCAAGCCGTTCGCGAAGCGATGCAGCACGGCCTGCTGAACTGAATCTCCCCTCGTGAAGCGCCCGCGGTCCCAAGCCGCGGGCGCTTTCGCGCGCGCTCGTTCCGTCCATCGACGAAGCGTCGATGACACGCGGACGGCGCCCCGCCGATGTCGGATCGGAGCGTCATTCGCGCGACCGCGCGGTCTTGCAACCGTTGAATTCGCACGTTGCGCCCCGCTACAATCGTCGGTTGACCCTGCTCCAGCGAAGAAGATAGAGGATCCCCATGAGTGACATGACCGCCGGCTCCCCCCGGATCGACACAAGCAAGCGGACCTGGTTGATCGCGTCCGGCTGTGCCGGTGCAGTGGGAGGCGTGGCCACCGCGATTCCCTTTGTCAGCACGTTCCAGCCCTCCGAAAAGGCCAAGGCCGCCGGCGCTGCCGTCGAGGTCGACATCTCCGGCCTGAAGGTCGGCGAGAAAGTCACCGTCGAGTGGCGCGGCAAGCCGGTCTGGATCCTCAAGCGCTCCCCGGAGCAGATCGCCGAGCTGCCGAAGCTCGATGCGCAGCTCGCGGACCCGCAGTCCAAGCGTCATCCCGACGAGTTCACGCCCAAGTACGCCCAGAACGAGCACCGCTCGATCAAGCCCGACGTGCTGGTCGTGGTCGGCATCTGCACCCACCTCGGCTGCTCGCCGGTGGACCGCCTGCAGTCCGGCCCGCAGCCCTCGCTGCCCAACGACTGGGAAGGCGGCTTCCTCTGCCCTTGCCACGGTTCCACGTTCGACCTGGCCGGCCGCGTCTTCAAGAACAAGCCCGCGCCCGACAACCTGCCTGTGCCGCCGCACATGTACCTGTCGGACACCAAGCTCCTGATCGGTGAAGACTCCAAGAAGGCCTGAGGCAGAAGAAGAACATGGCTGAATTCCACGAAATCTCCCCCAACGCCCCGGCCAGCGCCAAGCTGTTGAACTGGGTCGACAACCGTTTTCCGCTGACCAAGCTCTGGAACGATCAGTGGGGCAAGTACTACGCGCCGAAGAACTTCAACTTCTGGTACATCTTCGGCTCGCTGGCGATGCTGGTCCTCGTGATCCAGATCGTCACCGGCATCTTCCTCGTCATGCACTACAAGCCCGACGCGAACCAGGCGTTCGCATCGGTCGAGTACATCATGCGCGACGTGCCATGGGGCTGGCTGATCCGCTACATCCACTCGACGGGCGCGTCAGCGTTCTTCGTGGTGGTCTACCTGCACATGTTCCGCGGCCTCATGTACGGCAGCTACCGCAAGCCGCGCGAGCTGATCTGGGTGTTCGGCTGCGCGATCTTCCTGTGCCTGATGGCCGAAGCCTTCATGGGCTACCTGCTGCCCTGGGGCCAGATGTCCTACTGGGGCGCCCAGGTGATCGTGAACCTGTTCGCCGCCATCCCGTTCATCGGTCCTGACCTGGCCCTGCTGATCCGCGGCGACTACGTGGTGAGCGACGCCACGCTCAACCGCTTCTTCAGCTTCCACGTGATCGCCGTGCCGCTGGTGCTGCTCGGCCTGGTGGTGGCCCACCTGATCGCGCTGCACGAAGTGGGTTCGAACAACCCCGACGGCATCGAGATCAAGGCCAAGCGCGGTCCCGACGGCCATCCGCTCGACGGCATCCCGTCGCACCCGTACTACACGGTGCACGACATCTTCGGCGTGGTGGTGTTCCTCACGATCTTCTCGGCGGTGATCTTCTTCGCCCCCGAAGCCGGCGGCTACTTCCTGGAGTACAACAACTTCATCCCGGCCGATTCGCTGAAGACGCCGAACCACATCGCGCCGGTCTGGTACTTCACGCCGTTCTATTCGATGCTGCGTGCGACCACCGACGACATGGTCAACGTGTTCGCGCTGATCATCGGCGCGGCCGCGATCTGGAACTTCGTCAAGGGCAAGTCGGGCGTGGCGCTCAAGGTCGCGATCATCGTCGTGGCCGCCGTGGCGATCTTCCTGCTCAAGACCTTCGACGCCAAGTTCTGGGGCGTGGTCGTGATGGGCGGCTCGGTCATCATCCTGTTCTTCCTGCCGTGGCTCGACCACAGCGAAGTCAAGTCGATCCGCTACCGTCCGGGCTGGCACAAGTACGTGTACGGCGTGTTCGTCTTCTTCTTCCTGATCCTGGGCTACCTTGGCATCCAGCCGCCCGGCGTCTGGGGCAACCTCGTGATAGGCTCGTTCGCGCTCGACATCGCGCAGACCATCTCGCAGATCGGCACGCTGTTCTATTTCGGTTTCTTCCTGCTGATGCCGTGGTGGAGCCGCAAGGGCGAGTTCAAGACCGTGCCCGACCGCGTGACCTTCGCCGCCCATTGAAAAGCGCAAGACAGCTCGAGAGACACACGATGAAGAAAAGCATTTCCGGCTGGCTCGCGGCCCTGGGCTTGGCACTGGGCCTGACCTTCTCCGCAGCCGCTTCGGCCGAATCCGGCGGCCTCGCCTGGGACAAGGCCCCGAACAAGACGAACGACGTGGCCGCGCTGCAGAACGGCGCCAAGCTGTTCGTCAACTACTGCCTCAACTGCCACTCGGCCGCCTTCATGCGCTTCAACCGCCTGCAGGACATCGGCATCAGCGAGCAGCAGATCAAGGACAACCTTCTGTTCACGACCGAGAAGGTCGGCGAGACCATGAAGGCCAACATCGACGCGCGCCAGGCCAAGGAATGGTTCGGCACCACGCCGCCCGACCTGACGCTGGTGGCACGCTCGCGCGCCGGCCACGGCGGCACCGGTGCGGACTACCTCTACACCTACCTGCGCACCTACTACCGCGACGACACCAAGGCGACCGGCTGGAACAACCTCGCATTCCCGAGCGTGGCCATGCCCAATCCGCTGTGGGAGCTCCAGGGCGAGCGCCGTCCGATCCACGCCAAGGTCGAGCAGCATGGCCACGAGGCCGATGTGTTCACCGGCAAGTGGGAACAGGTCACGCCCGGCACCATGACCCCGCTGCAGTTCGACACCGCCGTGGGCGACCTGGTGAGCTACATGCAGTGGATGGCCGAGCCCGCGCAGAACACGCGCATCCGCATCGGTGTCTGGGTGCTGCTGTTCCTGTCGATGTCGGTGATTTTCGTGTGGCGACTGAACGCCTCGTATTGGAAAGACGTCAAGTAGTTCCATCCTTGCCGACCGGAGCGTCAAGTGCGCCGGTCCCGTGGAGTGGGTTGCCAACGCAACCCACTCTTTTTGATTTTTAGGAGTCTTTCGCCATGATGGTGCTGTATTCAGGTACGACCTGCCCCTTTTCCCACCGCTGCCGCTTCGTGCTGTTCGAGAAGGGCATGGACTTCGAGATCCGCGATGTCGATCTCTACAACAAGCCTGAAGACATCAGCGTGATGAACCCGTACGGCCAGGTCCCGATCCTGGTCGAGCGCGACCTGATCCTGTACGAGTCGAACATCATCAACGAGTACATCGACGAGCGCTTCCCGCATCCGCAGCTGATGCCCGGCGACCCGGTCGACCGCGCGCGCGTGCGCCTGTTCCTACTCAACTTCGAGAAGGAACTGTTCGTGCACGTGTCCACGCTCGAGAACCGCACCGCCAAGGGCAACGAGAAGGCGCTCGAAAAGGCACGCTCGCACATCCGCGACCGCCTCACGCAGCTCGCGCCCGTGTTCCTCAAGAACAAGTACATGCTGGGCGACAACTTCTCCATGCTCGACGTGGCCATTGCGCCGCTGCTGTGGCGCCTCGACTACTATGGCATCGACCTCAGCAAGAACGCCGCGCCGCTGCTGAAGTACGCCGAACGCATCTTCTCGCGCCCGGCCTACATCGAAGCGCTGACTCCTTCCGAAAAGGTCATGCGCAAGTAACAGGCTCTCCCCCAGGCTTCGCGCACTTCGTGTCGCTTCGCCAACCCCCTTCCGGGGGCAACACCTGCGGCCCGGCCAAGCCGGTTCCGCGGTGTTTCGCGAAAAGTCCGACGTTTGCGATTGCACGGTAGAAAATTTTTCATGATCAACGCGCTCGAGTCGTCTTCCACCCGCCCGTACCTCATCCGGGCGCTGTACGAATGGTGCACCGACAACGGGTTCACGCCCTATGTCGCCGTGCAGGTCGACGACACCGTCCAGGTGCCGCGCGAGTACGTGAAGAATGGTGAGATCGTGTTGAACATCAGTTTCGACGCGACCAGCTCGCTCAAGCTCGGCAACGACTTCATCGAGTTCAAGGCCCGTTTCGCGGGCACGGCGCGCGAGATCAGCGTGCCCGTGGGCCGCGTGATCGCGATCTATGCGCGCGAGAACGGCCAGGGCATGGCCTTTCCCGCACCGCCTCCCGCGGCCGACACCGGCATGGGACTCGACTCGCCAGCCGCCACGGGCGTGCCGGCGCCGGCGAGCCCGGTGCGTTCGGCGCTGCGCGATGCCTCGCGCGGCGGCAGCGAGAGCGAGGCCAACCGGGTCGTGCACCTGGTGACGGCCGACGATGCGGGCAGCGACGTGACCGACATCGGCGATGGCCCCGAGGCCGACCCGACCGACGAACCGCCGCGCCCTCCAGCCGGCGGCGGCGCACGGCCTTCGCTCAAGCGCGTCAAGTAACCGGCCCAGGCCTGCACGACGCGCCCGTTTCCGGACCCTGGTGGGCACCCCACTAGAATCCGCTGCAGATTTTTCTTTTCGGCCGCTTTAGCTCAGTTGGTAGAGCACCCGCCTTGTAAGCGGAAGGTCGTCCGTTCGATTCGGACAAGCGGCACCAAACACCCCCTCCAGTCCGGCGCCGGCCCGCTCAGCGCTTGGGCTGTTCGCGCAGCCGCAGCACGAAGGTCTTCGCGCTCGGCACGAGGAAGAAGCGCCTTGCCTGCCAGCGCGCCTGCCGATGCGCCTCGAGCCAGGCGGCCGCGTGCTCCAGTTCCGGTCCCTGCAGATTCGCGGCGCCTTCGCGCTGCAGCCGGGTCCAGGCCTTGAAGCACTGGACCACCCGCGCCGAGGTGCCGAGTTGCGACTCGAGCTGGATGCGATAGGTGAAGCCGGCCACCATCGTGTCCTGTACGGTGACTTCCTCTCCCTGCACTTCGATGACATAGGGGCGCTCGCCGCCCACCGTTTCGACCGTCATGGGGGCCGAGTATGCCAACACGCCGTGGCGTCACGGCCGAATCTCGAGAATGGCCACTTCGCGGTGGCTCTGGTCGTCGCCATGCAGGTGCAGCGGATAGCGCCCGGCATGCAGCGCCGCGAGGCGCAGCGTGGCGGTCTGGCCCGCGGCCACGGGCACCATCTCCTGCATGTAGCCGTGGATCATCAGCTGGCCGGCCTGCGCCGAGCTCACGGCGATCGAGACGATGTCGCCGCGCGTGACGGGCAGCACCGGCAGCGGCGTGCCCTCGGCCTCGGCGGCCGCGCCGATCCGCACCTCGAACTGCGTGCCGGTGCGCGAAGGGGCCGCGGCGGACGTGGCCGGGTCGGTCGACGGCCGCGCCGCGAGATAGCCGAGCGCCATCAGCGCGACGATGGCGAAGCCGCCGAAGGCGTAGACCAGTGAAGATTTCATGGGCGGATCCAGGGGGAAATGAAAAAGGACGCGGCGCCTATCCCGCCAGCGGCAGCGAAAGAATCCACAGCCCCACGGCCGTCAGCGCGACCATCAGCAGCAGCATCGGCACCTGGCTCGCGAGCGCGCGGCCCGTGTGGCGGAAGATCCGCAGCGCTTCCGCATGGGCCAGCACCACGCTGGCGATGTGCCCGGCCAGGATCAGCCCGACCTGGGTGTGCCAGACGATGTTGAGATCGATGATGCGCGGCGGCATCGCGGCGCGTGCCGTGCCGAACAGGTTCCAGCCCCGCCCCAGCGGATCGGACAGCAGCGGCAGCAGCTGCGCGCCCTGGGACCACAGCATCGTGTAGTAGTGCGTCGCGTGGTAGACGAAGGCGATCGGCACCAGCGTGAGCGCGAAGCGGCAGGCCAGCTCGCGCGTGGAGAGCTCGGAGGCCGCCACGCGCCGCGTGAGCGCGAGGAAGAACAGGTAGACGCCGTGATAGGCCCAGGGCGAGAGGCACAGCGCCAGCCATTGCCAGCCATGGAACAGGCTGGCCGCGGTCGCATAGGGCTGCGCGCTGTGGGCCTTCACGACCGGCTCGACCAGCGGATAGAGGGTCTTCCAGAACAGCCGGCTCCAGGGCCAGGTCTCGTGCGCGCCGTCGTAGGCGGTCGACGAGAGCATGAACAGGATGAACAGCACCAGGCTCACATGCGTCGGATGGCGCTCGAGCAGCCCCGACAGCGGCAGGCGCCAGCGCAGCGCCACGCCGCGGCAGCCGGCGCGCCGCCAGGCGATCGGTGCCATGCGGCCCACGAGCGAAAGAAACAACCCGAAGAACTCGCCATGCCGGAACCAGGCCGCGCTGCCGAAGAGCCAGGCCATCGCCACGGTCAGCAGCGTGTAGGCGGTGAGCATCAGCGCCAGTTGCCGCGGCGTGCTGTGGCCGAACAGCTCGATCCAGATGAAGGCGATGTAGAGCGCCAGCGCCGGGTAGTAGGCGAGCCACGCGGGATAGGCGATGCGTCCGCCGAAGCGCATGCCGCAACGCGCGCGCAGCAGTTCGCAGAGCGCGCGCCACGGGTTGCAGAACACGAACAGGTCGCCGACGACCGCGGTGGCATAGGTCAGGCCCAGCACGAACACGATCCAGAACAGGGTCATGTTGAGGTTGCGGAAGGGGTTGTCGGTGCCGAGGAAGCCGCAGGCGATGGTGAGCACGAGCAGGGCCACCGACAGGGTGCGCAGGCCATGCACGACGAAAGCCGGGACGAAGACATGCGTGCCCACGCGGCGCGCGTTCGGCGAGGTATCGCTCCGCGCGGGCGGCACGGCCGCGAAGATCCCCACGATCACGAACGACAGCACCAGCGCCGCGGTCGCGCCATAGGCATACATCCAGAACGGCACCGGCAGCGTGTACTGCACGCCGAAGGAATGGGCGCATGCGAGGCCCGGCACGGTCGCGGCGGCGAGAAGAAGGGTGGGGCGCCAGCGGACGAGCGAACGCATCAGCGAGAAGCCTTCCGCGGGTCGGCAACGCGGGCTACGGCCGACAAGGCCAGGGGCGGTGCCTCCGCCCCGGGCACATGGCAGACCTGCGTCTCCACCAGGTAGAGAAAGCGCGCATCGCGGTCCGCGCGCTCCAGCCCGAGCGCGAGCAGGCCCGCCAGCGCGGCCCATCCAACGATCAGCATCAGCGCGACCGCATGCCGGCCGATCCATTGCACCGCATCCATCGTCATCAGTGGTCCCTCACGCCCTGCAGCGATACCACCGACCAACGCCCCGCGCGGCGCTGCGCGACCAGCAGCAGCTCGTCGTAGGGCGCGTGCCGCAGCTTCGCGATCGCGAGCATCCGGGCCTCGCCGTCCGCGAGCGCGGGCAGCGGCCGCACGATGTAGGGCAGCAGCGGCGGCGCATAGGACTCGATCGCCATCAGCGGGAAGAAGGCATCGGCCAGCCGCGGATAGCGCGCGTAGGCGGCGCGGTCGCGCGCGAGCGCATCGACGCGCTGCAGCTGCGCGCGCGTGAGCGCGGACGGCGCATGCGCGAGCGCGGCCGCGGCGCCGTGATCGTGCAGGCGCCACAGGCGCAGCCGCGCCGCGAGATCGCGCTGCGCGGGCGTGCCTTCGCCCTTGGCCAGGCCCAGCGCGGCGGCAGGGTCGCCGTCGCCGAGCCAGGCCGCGAAGAAGTCGTCGAAGAAGCGGCGCACCTCCTCGGGCACGCCATGCTGCGTGGAGGCCGCCGCCTGCAGCCGCGGCAGCCGGCGTCCGGACCAGGTCGCGGTCCAGGGCTGCGCGCCATCGGGCAGGCTGATGCCTTCGAGAAAGCCCGTGTCCTCCATGCCGTGCTCGCGGAACCACGCGGCCTTCGCCGCCTTGGTGGACGCCGTCACGAAGCCACCGAGTTGTGCCTCGACGCGCGGCCAGTCGGCAGCCACGCGCGCTGCGTCCGCGATCGGTGGATAGCGCTGCAGCCATTCGAAGCTCGCGCGCGCCATCGCGAGCGCGGCGGCCGGGCGCGCCGCGGTGAGGTCGGCGCGATGGGCCTGCTCGCCACCCGTTGACACGGTCATCGACGGCAGGTCGCAGGGCAGTCCCGCGATGGCGGGCGCGCCGATCCCGGCCGCGTCCGTCCCTTCATGGGCCGATGCATCCTGCAGCGGATGCAGCGCCTCGCCGAACTTGAGCAGCAGCAATCCCGCCTTCGGCCCCGCATCGCGCAGCAGCGTGCGCAGTGCCTCGGTCGAAGCCTCGCCGCCGCCGGGGGCGTGCAGGCGCCGCGCCGCGCGTGCCGCCTCCGCGCGGCCCTCGGCATCGGCGCCGGTGCAGGCGTACTCGGTCACGAGCAGCATGGTCTCCATCGCACCGAAGTCCACGCGCTGGTTGCCGGTCGCGATCGCATCGGCCTGCGGCGCGCTGAAGCCCGCCTGCACCGCGAGCCAGCGCGTGAGGCCGAAATGCACGTCGGCTTCCCAGGCGGCGGCGTTGAAGGGCAGGGCGCTCGCCAGCATGGCGGCGGCGGCCGTCCATGCGCGCAGATGTCGATCCAGTGTTCGCGTCATCGTCAGTTCTGTAGCGTGGAAGGCGTGCTCTGCGCAAAGGGCCAGGTGTTCTGGGCGAACTTCAGCATCAGCAGGCCGTTGTCCTGGCACATGGTCGTCAAGAGGCCGCGCTCGAAGTCGAAGTCCGCGCGCGAGGCGCACCAGTCGGGGCTGGCGACACCGGCCGCGCGCGGTTGGAGGTGGTTGGAGCCCGCGGGTGTGGTCGTCGTCCCCGCGGGGTTGAAGTACGCGATCTCCTTGGGCCGCGCGGGATTGCGGATATCGAACACGCGCATGCCCGAGTTGAAGTGCGAGCAGGCCAGCGCCGTGCCGTTGCTGCGGTTGTCGACCGAGCAGTAGTGGCTGCCGTAGGTGAAGGTCGACAGGCCCGCGATATCGGGCAGCAGCTTGTCGCAGTTGGCGGGATCGTGCGTCTCGAGCATCAGCTTCGACACCAGCAGGGGCTTGGTCTCGTCGCTGATGTCGTAGATGCGCGCCATCGGATAGGGAGGAAGCTTCGCCTCGCAGGCCAGCTTGACGTTGGCGGTCTCGCTCAGGCCCGCCGAGCCGCCTTCGTCGACCATCACCAGGTGCGGCTTGCCTGCGATGGTCACGGGAATGGTGTGCTGCGCCACGCTGCCGTCCTTGAAGGTGGTGGCCGAGATCACTTTCATCTGCGCATCGGGCAGGCGCGCCTGCACCTCGGAGGTGTCGAGGATCAGGAAGCCGTTGCGCGTCTGCGCATCGGGATCGAGCACCTCGCCGGGCTGGGGGGCGCCGACCGACACCACGTATGCGCGCTTGCCGTCCTCGCTCACCGACAAGCCGTGCGAGGTCACCGGGCCCGAGGGCGCCATGTCGAAGGAGGCCACCATGCGCGGCCGGGTCGAGCTCGTGATGTCGACCGCGTGGTAGCGCCGGGCCACGATGTCGCCGATGTAGTAGGTCAGTCCGTCGGGCGAGACATTGCCCTCGTGTCCCTTCGGGCCCTGGGCCGGTTGGATGCCGCCGTCCTTGCCGGTGCCCACCTCCATGTTCGCGAGCAACTGCGGCGTGCGGCAGTCGGCCGAGAGGTCGTAGACATCGATCTCCGGGCCGCCGAGGCGACTGTTGCGGCCATTGCCGGCCAGCAGCAACTGGCGCCGCGCATTCACGCGCAGCGATTCCCAGGGATCGAGCATCGCGGCCGTGGCGAGCGACATCGAGCGCCAGGGCCTCGCCGGGTCTGTGATGTCGATCACCGGCACGCCTGGGTTCACGCGCCCGCGCGGTTTGCCATCGAAGCCCACGGGGTACGCGGTCGCGTGGTAGGCGCAGGTGCGCCCGCCGGGATCGCGAAACGAGGCCGAAGACCAGCTGCCGCCTTCGCCCTCGAACTGGCCCACCAGCTTCAGGTTGCACGAGAAGCCCTTGAACCCGGCCTGCCGCATCGCTGCGGGCACCTGGCCTTGCAAGGCCGATTCGGGAACGTCGCCCTCGGCGCACACGGCTTTCGGCACCGTGAGCGGTGGCGGCACTTCGGCGACCGGTGGTGGTGCCGGCGGCTCGCCGATGCCCGTGGGCAGTGACGGTGGCGGCGCAAACGCCAGCACCGCCGTGCCGCCGTCCCCACCTCCGCAGGCTGCGAGGAATGCCGTGGCCACGACGGTGGCGACGGCAGGAAGTCGTCCCTGGAATCTCATGGTTTGTCTCCTTCGATGAGCCGGGCACTGCGTCTTCGAATGCGCATGAATTGGGAATCGCGCCCGGTTCCAGGGGAGTCTTGAGATCGGCACTTACTGCACTCTTACTGCGATAGCGAGCAGGAATAAGGGATGACGATGATGTTTCGGATTATTTGTTATTGAATTACTAGCATTAATTAATGCGCGATATGTCTCGACGCTCATCCCCGGCAGGCGCCGGGTCGATCCTGAAGTAACAGCCATACGCGGCCCCCGTGGCCTGGTCGTGGAGAAACAAGGTCGCACCGGTGTGCCCGCTGCAGCTGCCCGTCTCGACCACGAAGCGCACCGGCGTGTAGTGCTCGGGCGAATCCTCGAAGTGGATGACGTCGCCGGCCAGCCTGTAGCGGCCGAACGGCACCGGCTCGGCGTGCGAAGGCGTGGCCCGGAACAGACGCCCGTCGCGCCTGTAGTCGTACACGACCCACTCGCCGTTGTCCTTCGTTCTTTTCCAGCGGCCGACGATGCCCGGGTCGTCGGCCGCACTGGCCGATGTGGCGATCGAGAAGAGAAAGGGAATGGATGCAAGGAGGGCAAGGCGCGCTTTCTTCATGTCTGCAATGGAAGAGTCGAACAACGACTCATTGTCCATTGCGGAGAAATGCAATCACGAATGCGCGTGGCATTGCAATTCATCGAATTGCAATGGCCGCGCGCCATCCGTCGTCAGTTCTGCAAGGTCGAAGGCGTGCTTTGCGAGAAGGGCCAGGTGTTCTTCGCGAACTTCAACACCAGCAGCCCGTTGTCCTGGCACATGGTCGTGAGCAGGCCGCGATCGAAATCGAAGTCCGCGCGCGACGCGCACCAGTCGGGCCCGCCGCTGCCGGCCACCGACAGCTGGCTGTGGAAGGAACCGGCGCGCGGCACGGTCGCGCCCGCGGGGTTGTAGTAGGCGATCTCCTTGGGCCGCGCGGGTTCGCGGATGTCGAACACGCGCACGCCCGAGTTGAAATACGAGCAGGCCAGCGCGGTGCCGTTGCTGCGGTTGTCGACCGAGCAGTAGTGGCTGCCGTAGGTGAAGGTCGACAGGCCCGCGATGTCGGGCAGCACCTTGTCGCAGTTGGCGGGATCGTGGGTCTCGAGCATCAGCTTCGACACCAGCACCGGCTTCTTCTCGTCGCTGATGTCGTAGATGCGCGCCATCGGGTAGGGCGCCATCTTCGCCTCGCAGGCCAGCTTGACGTTGGCCGTGTCACTCAGGCCCGCGGCACCGCCTTCGTCGACCATCACCAGATGGGGCTTGCCGCCGATGGTCACGGGAATGGTGTGCTGCGCCACGCTGCCGTCCTTGAAGGTGGTGGCCGAGATCACCTTCATCTGCGCATTGGGCACGCGCGCCTGTACCTCGGAGGTGTCGAGGATCAGGAAGCCGTTGCGCGTTTTCGCGTCGGGGTCCAGGAACTCGCTGGCCGTCGGGATGTTTGTCGACACCACGTAGGCGCGCTTGCCGTCCTCGCTGACCGAGAGCCCGTGCGTGCCGCCGAGGTCCACACTCTTCATGTCGAACGAAGCCACCATGCGCGGCTTGGTCGAGTTCGTGATGTCGACGGCGTGGTAGCGGCTGGTCGCGATGTCGCCGATGTAGTAGGTCAGCCCGTCGGGCGACACATTGCCTTCGTGCCCCTTGGGGCTTTCGGGCGGCACGATGCCGCCGTCCTTGCCCGTGCCCACCTCCATGCTCGCGAGCAGCTGTGGCGTGCGGCAGTCGGCGGACAGGTCGTAGATGTCGATCTCCGCGCCGCCGAAGCCGGCGAAGACGCTGCCGTTGTTGCCGTTGTCGGCCAGCAGCAGCTGGCGCCGCGCGTTCACGCGCAGCGATTCCCATGGATCGAGCATCGCGGGCGTGGTGAGCGACATGCTGCGCCAGGGCTTGGCCGGGTCGGTGATGTCGATCACCGGCACGCCGGGGTTCACGCGCCCGCGCGGTTTGCCATCGAAGCCCACGGGGTATGCGGTCGCGTGGTACGCACAGGTGCGCCCACCGGGATCGCGGAACGACGCCGCCGACCAGTTGCCGCCTTCGCCCTCGAACTGGCCCACCAACTGCAGGTTGCACGAGAAGCCCTTGAAGCCCTGGCGCATCGCCGCCGGCACCTGGCCCTGCAGGGCCGATTCGGGCGTGCCGCCTTCGGTGCAGACGGCCTTCGCGACCGTGAGCGGCGGCGGACCCGCGGGTGGCGGCGGTGGCGCGGGCGGCTCGGCCACGCTGCTGGGCGGCGGCAGGATGGGCAGCACCGCGCCCCCGCCGCTGCCGCCACCGCATGCCATGAGAAGTGCCGTCGCCGAGGCGGCGGCGCCGATGAGTCTTGCGCGTTTCATTCCTGCGTGTCTCCGTTGTTGTGATCCACGCACCGTTCGCGCGGCGCAGGCCGCCGCGCTTCGTTGCGTGTGGGAGAAGTATTCGCGGCAGGGCGTTTCGGCGCTTCCGGGGAATTGCAGGCGCATGCGTGCCGCGCCGGCCCCGCGCGGCGGCGGTGCGGCTTCCGGAAAATTGCAGCGGCGCCGCGTCGGCGACCCGTCAGCGCGCTGTAAGTCCGCTCGCAAACCATCGCCGCCCGGAGACAACATACAACCACAAGGACCAGGCCATGGGCGTTCGGCAGCGCGTGCAAGGCCGCGGCCAGCCGGTCGGCATCGACCGCGGCTGCGGCAGGCTTCTCTTCGAGGCCCGCTGGGAAGGCATGCTCCTCGAGCACGAGGAGGCCGACCCGATGGACAACGTCGAGGGCGGGCTGATCCGCCACTGCGTCTCGGTCAACCTCGGCGGTCCCACGCGCTTCGAGATGCGCCTGCACGACGAGCGCTTCTGGTCCGCGACCGCGCAGCCGCTGGGCATCAGCATCCTGCCGGCCGGCGCGCAGATCAAGGGACGCACCTGGGACCCGTGCGAGGCCCTCACGCTGAGCATCGATCCGCGCCACTTCCAGAATGCCGGCGAAAGCGATGGCGGCGACCGCGCGCTGGTGCCCTGCTGCAACGTGTCGAGCCCGCTGATCGCGCAATTGCTGCTCGCGCTGCATGCCGATGCGAAGACCGGCCAGCCCGAGGGGCCCGGCTATGGCGAGACGCTGCTGATCGCGCTGCTCGCGCACCTGCGGCAGACGCACACGGCCGCGGCCAGCGAGGCGCAGGCCGAGGGCCTGCTGTCGAAGGCCGCGCTCGATCGCGTCAAGGAGCACATCCGCGGCCGGCTCGAGATCGGCGTGTCGCTGACCGCGCTGGCCGCGCTGCTCGACATGGATCCGTATGCCTTCCTGCGCGCCTTCAAGCGCAGCACCGGCGTGACGCCGCACCAGTACCTGATCCGCGCGCGCATCGAGCATGCGAAGGAGATGCTGCACCTCACGCGGCTACCGGTGACCGACATCGCGCTGCGCTGCGGCTTCGCGAGTCCCAGCCACTTCGCCGACACCTTCAAGAAGGTGGAGCGGCGCACGGCGCTCGAATACCGCAACTGCTGCGCTGTCTAGCGCGCGAACGGGGCTATTGCCCCACGCCCTGCATCCACAGGCTCAGCAGCGCGAGCCGGCCCACCAGCGCGCCGCGCTGTGCCGCGCGCAACTGGCCGAGCACGCCGCGCAGCAGCCTGGCGCTGCGCGCGAGCCCGGCCCGTTCGAGTTGCGCGGCCTGCGTCTCGGCGCGCGAGGCGGCGCCGCCGCCCTGGTGGCGCAGGCCCTGGCGCAGCCACAGCGCGAGCAGGTCGAGCGTGTCGGTGGCGAGCGCGTTGAGCGCGGGCGGCTCCTCGTGTTCGCCCTGCAGCGGCAGCGGTTGCGGCGCGGGTGCCTCGGCCTGCAGCACCACGGCGCGCTGCACCGTCAGCAGGGCCGTCGGCTGCATCACGGGCTCTCCGTCCTGCAGCCGCACGCTGCCGGCCACGGCACGCAGCGCGCCCCATTCGCCGGCGAGCGCGCGCGCGAGCGCGTCGACGGCACCGGGCGCGGCCGCGCGATGGGGCAGGGCGAGGTGCAGCGGCGGGACTTCATCGGCAGGCGCGTCGGCTTCCGTTTCGTCCGCCGCGCGCCCGATGCGCGCATGCAGCACCTGCGCCGCCGCATCCCAGTGGCTGGCCAGCACCGCCATGTGCTCGAAGGCCGCCACATGCAACTGGCCCGAGGCACCCGCCGCGGCACCGCTCGCCGCCTGGCGCGGCCGCACGAAGTCGGGCGGCGTCTCGCGCAGGTGCGCGACCAGGGCCTGCACGCTCGGCTGCTTGAGCGGCGCGACGAGGTCGTCCCAGGACTTCGGCGACAGCGGCATCACGCCGGTCTGGCGCGCGCCCGGCGCGATGTCGATCTGGCCGTTGGCGCGCCGGGTCGCGGTCTTGGTGATGACCTGCCCGCTCGCGAGCTGCCGCAGCGGAAAGCCCGCGACGCGCCGACCCAGCAGGTTGGCGGGTGTGCCGCCGGCCGTGGCATCGTCGGCGCGCGACCACTGGCGCTCGAGCACGGTCACGGCCTGCGTGTCGGGGTCGGCGAACATCACGCTCGCGCCTTCGCCGCTCTCGTCGGACCAGAGCTCGGCGCCCAGCGACACCAGCCGCAGGTGGTCGAGCGCGACCTCGCCCTTCACGCCCACGCCGAGGATCTGGCTCGCGGGCAGCGGTGGCGGCCCGGTCGCGCTGTCGGCATGGGCCGCCGCGCGCAGCCGCGCCCAGAGCTCGGCCATCACGTGCAGCAGCCGCCGCGGATCGAAACGGCTGCTGCGCGCCTGCTGCGCCTGCAGCAGCAGCCAGAGCTCGTCGATGCCGTCCTCGACCCAGCGCCAGCCCAGCGCGCGCGCCTGCTCGCGCGCGGCCTCGAAGCGCGCCGCCAGCGCCATCAGCGGCTGGCTCGAGCCATCGAGCCAGAGCGAGAGGCTCAGTGCCTCGAGCTGCGCCTGCAGAGCGCGCGCGGCCTCGCCCTGCATCAGCGCGGCGGGGCGGTGGCCGTCGCCGGCCGCGTCGCCGTCGGCCGGCGCGTGCACCTCCACCATGCGCTCGGGCGAGCCCGCGGCCAGCGGCCCGGCCTGGCGGAAGGCCCACAGCGCCACCACCACGTGGGCGCAGCCGCTGCCCTGCTTGCAGTCGCAGCGCGCATGCACCAGCGAGCTGCGCGAGAAGAAGCGCACGCTGCACATCGGCAGCCGCGCGATCGGCGGCGCGCTCGCGCTGCGCCAGGCCTGCACCGCGACCACGGGCCGCGCGGCGGCCAGGCGCTGGGCCTGTTCGATGACGGAGGGCGCGAAGCTCGCGGCGAGCGCGGCATCGTCGAAATGGGCCGGGCTCCATTCGCCGCCCGCGGCCGAGGCGTCGACCTCGTCCTCCGCCGGCGTGGCCGAGGGCGCGGGCGCGGCGCTCGCCGCCTGCGCCTGGTAGGCCAGCACCAGCATCACGCGGTGCCGGCACATGCCGCTGGCCGGGCAGCTGCACTGCGCATCGCGCAGGGTGCGGCCCGGCGGCAGGCTGGTGCGCACGCCGTCGTCGAAGCGCGCGCTCACCGTGCCGTCGTCGGCGGTCTCGAGCAGCGGCAGCAGGCCGGCCGCCACGTCCTTCTGCGCGCGCTTCACGAAGCCCGCGTTGGCCAGCGCGGTCAGCGCCTCGGGCGTGAGTTCGAGCAGGTCGCCGCGCGCCGCCGTCATGCCTGCACCTTCTCGGCCAGCCAGCCCGCGAGCTGGCCCGGCGTCATGGCGCCGATCTGCGCCCCCTCGCGCACCAGCCGCGCGGCCATCTCGCGGTCGTAGCTCGGCTCGGCCTTTGCGTCGAGCGCGGCCAGGCCCAGCACCTTGGCACCGGCCTCCACCAGCGCCTTCACGCGGCGCACCAGCTCGTAGGGGCTGCCGCCTTCGTAGAAGTCGCTGACCAGCACCACGATGGTCTTCGCGGGATTGGCCACCAGCGACTGCGCATAGGCCACGGCCTTCGCGATGTCGGTGCCGCCGCCGAGCTGCACCTTCATCAGCAGCTCGACCGGGTCCGACACGTCGGCCGTGAGGTCGACCACCGCGGTGTCGAAGGCCACCAGCCGCGTGCGCATGCCCGGCAGCTGCCAGAGGCAGGCGGCCATCACCGCGCTGTGGATCACCGAGTCGACCATCGAGCCGCTCTGGTCGATCAGCAGGATGATGTCCCAGGGTTCGGCATGGCGCTTGGTGCGGCTGATGAACACCGGCCGCTCCACGTAGAGCTTGCGCCGCTGCGGGTCGTAGCGGTGCAGGTTGGCCGCCAGGGTCTGCTTGAAGTCGAAGTTGCGCGCCACCTTCATGCGCGAGCGCCGGCGCCGGTCGCGGCTGCCGCTGAAGGCCTGCCGCACCTCGGTCGCGAGCTTCTCCATGATGCGCCGCACCACCTCGGCCACCAGCTTGCGCGCGGCCGCGAGCACCTCGGGGTTCATCAGGTGCTTGGTGTGCAGCACGGCGCGCAGCAGCGATTCGGAAGGCTCGATGCGCTCGAGCACCTCGAGGTTGGTCACCACCTCGTCGATGCCGTAGCGCTCCACCGCGTCCTGCTCGAGCCGCTCGATCACTTCCTTGGGAAACAGCGTGTGGATGGCGTTGATCCAGTCGGGCGTGCTGAGCGCCGAGGGCCCGAGGCCGGCGCTGCGTTCGCCGCGCTCGGCGCGGTCGCCATCGCGGCCGTAGAGCCAGTCGAGCGCGGCGTCGGCGGCCTGCGCCTCGGCGCTCAGGCCGCCGCAGGCCCGCTCGGCCGGATCGCCGAGCAGCAGGCGCCAGCGCTGCAGCGGATCGGGGATGTCGAGGCTCATGGCTGCTCTTCCGTATCGAGGCTCAGGCCCCAGCCGGCCAGGCGCGCGATCGCCGCGTCCTCGGCGGCGCGCGCCGCGGCCAGCGCCTCGGGCGCGGCCTCGCCCTCGCGCCGCGCCGTGAGCGCGCGGCGCGACAGGTGGGTGGCATCGTGCAGCGCCAGCACCTGGTCGGCGAGCCGGCCGCGCTCCTGCGGCGGCAGCCAGGCAAAGGCCGCGCGCAGGCTCGGCATGGCGCGCACGAAGTCGGCATTGTCCAGTGCCTGCACGGTGCGGTCCATGCCGGCGGCGAAGGCGGGCTCGGACGACAGCGTCTCGCGCGCCAGCGCGAGCAGGCCCGTGAGCGCATCGCCGAGCACCGGCGCGGGCATCGCGTGCAGCAGCTGCATCGCATCGGCCACGCCGGCCTGCGGGGCCTGCGGCACGCGGTGCGCGAGGCTCAGCGTCGCGCCCAGCGCCGCGCCGCGGCTCAGCGGTGCCGCGCCGGCATCGGCCGCCTTGCGCTGCCACACGGCGAGCGCGCGCGCGGGCTCCACGTCGAGCGGCTCGGCCTGCGCCGCGTCCTCGCGGTCGGCCAGCACGTCGGCCACGATGCGGCGCAGCGCGAGGTGGCCCTGCAGGTGCGCGTCGATGTCGGACGGCGCGATCGCGGCGGGCGGCTCGAGCAACCACAGCGCGCGGTCGAAGCCGGCCTCGATCGCCACCCGCAGCACCGGCGCGTCGGCCATGCCGAGCAACTGGCCGTGGCGCAGCAGCGTATGCATCACCGCCAGGGCGGGGCCCATGGCCTCGAAGCGCGGCTCCTGCGCCATCGCCTGCTGCAGCTCGCGCAGCAACGCGCCGCTGAGCGCCGGCAGGCCGGCCCAGGCGGCCTGGTTGAGGCCCTCGGCCAGCGGACCGATGCGGCCCTTCGCATGGCGCAGCTCGTCCTCGAGCCGCGCGCGCGCCGCATCGTGCAGGTTGGCGCCCCAGGCGCCGGCCTCGATCAGCGCGGCCTGCTGCTCGAAGGGCTGGCCCAGGGTCCAGACCTCGGTGCGTTCGCCCGACATCGCGAGCTTCGGCCCCTGGCTGCGCACCACGCCGGGCAGGCGCAGCAGCGCGAGACGGTGCAGCACGCGGCTGCGCGCGCGGTCGGCGGCATCGAGCAGGTCGAGCTTGCGCTGGCCGCGCAGCTCGATGCCGTGCGCCGCGAGCTCGTCGCGCACCGACTTCACCAGCGGCGGCTGCGGTGTGCCGTCGGCGAGCTGGCCCGCGATGTCGCCGGCCAGCACGTCCATCGCCTGCACCAGCACCGGCGCGGTGCCGGGGCGCATCGGGCCACGGTAGGTCCAGGGCAGCGGCGCGTCCAGCGCTTCCTTGACCAGCGCGCCGGCCAGCGCGTCGAGCCAGTCGGAGCGCAGCGGCTTCTCGTGGCCGCGCAGCCGCGCCAGGCCCTGCGCGCGCAGGTGCACCGCCATCAGGTCGGCGGTGGAGGCCGGCAGCTTCCTGTCGCGCAGCCGCTGCATCACCTGCTGCAGCGCGCGGTGCGCGGCGCCCTCGGGGCCGAGCTCCCACATCCACTGGTAGTAGGCCGGTGAGGGCATGCCCGAGGCATAGCCCGCGAAGGCATCGAGCCGCTTGAAGGTGTAGGGCACGAGGTAGGAGCCGTAGCGCACCACGGTGTCCTGGTCGCTGGCATTTGGGCCGGCATCGGGCGTGTCCTCGACCTCGGGTTCGGGCGTCTCCGGCATCTGCGCCGGCAGCCCGGGCCACAAGCGCGCGAGCGCGGGTGCGTGGTAGCCGCCGCAGACCACCAGCACCGGCGCGCCGGCCTGCACCGCGGGCTGCGCCATGGCCCAGGCGATCCAGCGCGCCATCATGGTCTCGCGCGCCTGGTTGCCGAGCGAGCCCGGGTCCTCGCCGCGCAGGTGCTCGAAGTAGGTGGACAACCGCTGCGCGAGTTCGGCGCTGTCGCAGCCGTCCTCGAACAGGTGATCCCACAGCGCGTCGCGGCCCTGCACCGAGAGCTGCTCGGTCAGCGCGCGCTCGTAGGCCGCGGCGCGTTCCTCGTGCTGGGTGTCGGCCACGTCGGCATAGCGGTTCTCCATGCGCGAGAAGGCGTCGTGCCAGGCGGGCAGGTCGATGAAGCGCACTTCGGCACCGACCTCGCGGCCGGCCTGCAGCGCCTGCCATTCGGGCGAGTGCTCGGCGAACGGCGACCACGAGCCGTGGTGCGTCTCGCCGGCCGAGAGGTAGCTGTAGATCGCCACCGGCAGCCGGTGCGGCAGGTAGAGCTCCTCGAGCCGCGCGTTGAAGTCGGCCGGGCCTTCGATCAGCACATGGGCCGGGCGCAGCGCGCGGATGCGCTCGGCCACCAGCCGCGCGCAGGCGGGGCTGTGGTGGCGCACGCCGACGATGTGGGGCGCGTTCATCTCAGGGCAGGCGGTGGCGGGCCTCGTAGTAGGCGCGCCAGTGCTCGCCGCTGCGCTTGGCCGCCTTCTGCTCGAAGTAGCGGCGCAGCTTGGCGCGGTCGTCGGCGTTGTCCTTGACCACCGTGCCCGCGATGCAGTCGACCAGGTCTGCTGGCGAGCCCTCGCGCTGCTCGAGGAACCAGGCGCGCACGCCCACCGCGTGCGCCACGTTGACCGCCTCGGCGGTCGACATCACGGCCGTGAGCCGGTCCATCGCGGCGTCGCTGCCGCCGCCGTTCTTCTCGGAGGAAGCGGGCGCGCCGCGCAGGTCGCGGAAGGTGGCCACCAGCAGCTCGAGCACCGGCTGCGGCACCGTCTTCGGAATGCCGCTCTGCGCGAGCAGCCGCGCCGACGATTCGCGCACCAGCGCGAGCTCGCGCTCGAAGTCGAGGATCGGGAACACGGTCTCGAAGTCGAAGCGGCGCTTGAGCGCGGCGCTCATCTCGTTGACGCCGCGGTCGCGCGTGTTGGCGGTGGCGATGATGTTGAAGCCCTCGCGCGCATAGAGCATGCCATGCTCGCCCGAGAGCTCGGGCACGGCCATCACGCGGTCGGACAGCATGCCCAGCAGGCAGTCCTGCACCTCGAGCGGCGCGCGCGTGATTTCCTCGAAGCGCACCACCTGGCCCTGCTGCATGCCGATGTACAGCGGCGCCGGCACCATCGCGCGCGGGCTCGGGCCCTCGTTGATCAGCAGCGCGTAGTTCCAGCCGTACTTGATCTGGTCCTCGGTGATCGAGGCGCCGCCCTGGATGGTCAGCGTGGACACGCCCGAGATCGCGGTCGCCAGCAGTTCCGAGAGCATCGACTTCGCGGTGCCCGGCTCGCCCACCAGCATCAGGCCGCGGCCGGTGGCCAGGGTGACCAGCATGCGCTCGATGCTCGCGACCGGCGCCACGATCTTCGGCGCGATGCCCAGCTGCGCATCGCCGAGGATGAAGGCGCGCGCGGCCTTCAGGCTCATGGCCCAGCCCGGCGGGCGCGGGTCCTTGTCCTGCGCCTGCAGCTGCGCGATCTGCGCGGCGTACTGGATCTCGGCAGGCGGGCGCTGCAGGGCAGGGGAACCGGTGGGTGGGGTGTCTGTCGGCTTGCGGGAGGTGGCCATGGTCTGGATCGGTGTCGGATCTGAAAAGGGCGCGGGATGGTGCCCGCGCGAATGAACATAGCAGAGCGATGGCAGGACGGCGCAGCGCTCCTCAGCGCGCGCCCAGCGCGTCGATGTCGCGCACCGCCTCGCTGAAGACGATGGGATCGAGTTCGCCGAACGGGTGGCCGTGGTGCAGCACGTCGAGCGTCTGGTCCTCGCCGGCGCCCGCGTTGTCGAGGCCGGGCCCGAAGCGCAACGAGAGCGCGCGGCCGCCGCCCAGCCCTAGCCAGGCATGGTCGTAGGCACCGCCGCCGCCGCGCCCGCGCAGCCAGCCGCGCGACTCCAGCGCCCACAGCGGGCCGGGCCGCGCGATGCGGCCCGACCAGCGCGTGAGCGCGGTCAGCGCGCGTTCGTCCTCGCGCGGCGCATGCACGGCGCGGTGCAGCTGCTCGAAGGGCTGGATCAGCTCGTAGTCGGCGAACTGCTGTGCGAAGGCGGCGATCTGCGCGGCGCTCAGCTGCAGCGGATGGGCGACGACGATGCGCGCGGCATCGTGGTCGTCGAAGGCCTGCGGCGCTTCGTCGGCATCGACCCATTCGCCTTCGGCGCTCACGCGGAAGGCGGCGCGCAGCAGCGTCAGGCCGCGCGCGTCGCGCCCGCCCTCGGTCACGCCCCACACCAGCCGCTCGGCCAGGTGGCGCATCAGCGGATGCCCGGCGATGAAGCGGTGGAAGTCTTCCACCGGCCAGCCGCGGCCCGTGCGCATCGCGCGTTCCAGCCGCAGCGGCTGCTGGGCCGCGACGGTGGCGGCATCCTGCTTGAGCGCCTTGAAGCGTTCCGCGGCCGCGGCCGCGAGTTCGGCATCGTCGCTCGCGCGTGGCCGCGGCGCCGTGGCCAGGCGCGCGCCCGGCCGGCCCTCGACCGATTCGCGCACGAAAGGCACCAGCGCCTCGTCGAAGCCGACATGGAACTGGCGCGGCCCGAAGTCCAGTAGCAGGCCGCCGCGCTCGTCCAGGCCGAGGTCGGGCGCGATCCGGTCCTCGAGTTCGTCGCCGCTCAGGCCGCGTTCGGCCGCGGCCTGCGCTAGCTTCTCGGCGGCCGCATGGCGCACCGTGGCGATGCGGTTCTTGCGCGCGATCGCGTCGAGCTGCATCAGCGCGACGTCGCTGCCCAGCCGCGCCAGCGCCTCGAGCACCCAGCCGATGCGCGTGGCGGTGCCGCCCGCGCCCGGAGCGCTCCAGCGCCGCACGAGGGCGCCGAGCCGGCGCGCCGTGTCGTCGGTGCCGACCAGGCCGAGCGCGCGCAGCGCCCAGTTGCCGGGCGCGCCGGCGCCCGCGGCCTCCCACGATTCGCAGGCGTCCCAGGCGAAGTCGGCCAGGCTCTGGGGCTCGCAGGCGGCGCGCACGGCGTCCAGGCCCGCATAGCCCTGCGGCAGGTCGGCCGCGAAGCTCAGCATCAGGCCCAGCGGCTGCAGCGCCTCGTCGGGCAGCGCGAGGCCGTCGTCGCGCAGCCGCGGCTTGCGCCAGCCGGCCGGTTGCCAGAAGGCCGGGAGCTTGCTGCGTGCGTGGATGCGCGACGGGAAGTCGCGCAACGGATCCTCGGCCAGCAGCGCATCGACTGCGGTCGCCACGGCCGGGTCGTCATGGCGGCGCGCAATGGCGCGCAGCGCCTCGGCCTGTTCCAGCGCGGCCATGGCGCGCAGCGCGGCGCGGGCCTGCTGGCGTGCCTCGCCCTCGGGGCCCAGCGCGGCTGGCAGCAGGCCGGCGGCGGCATGCGACGCGAAGCGCAGCAGCCACTGGCGTGCCTGCGCGCGGCGCGTCGGCCGGCGCGCGAGCGCCTGCGCCATGAAGGGCGCGAGCTGCGTGGCGCCGATGAAGCGCGCGACGAAATGCTCGTCGCCATCGTTGGCCAGTGCCTGCAGCAGGCCCGGCAGCGCGGCGGCGCCGAAGCGCGCCACGAAGCCGCCGGCGCGCGGCGCTTCCTTGCCGCTGCCGACGGCATTCCAGAACGCCAGCCCGGTGGCCGGCGGCAGGAACCAGGCGGCCTGCACCGCAATGAAGTTGCCGTACTGGCGGCGGTCGGGCGCGGCATCGTCGTGCACGCGTTGCCAGTCGGCGATGAAGCGCTCGAGCGCCTGCGGCGGCTGCGTGTGCAGCGCGGCGACGCGTTCCGGCGTCCATTCGCGCAGCCGCTCGCCGATGGCGCGCTCGGCCTCCATCGGCTGGCGGTAGACATAGGGCGTGTCGCGGTCGATCCAGTCCTGGCGGACCTCGTCGCCCCAGTCCTCCTCGGGCGGCACCTCGAGCACGGGCAGGCCGGCCAGCACCAGCGGCGGCGCCGCATCGGCCGCGCGCCGCGCCCAGGGCGGGTCGGCGAGCACCGCGGGCCAGCGCGCGCGGTCGGCGAAGGCCTCGGGCGCCGCGCCGGCCTGGTCGGCGACCGCGCCGAGCTGGCGCCGCACGGCGGCCGGCAGTGCCGGTAGCAGCGCGGGCAAGCGCTCGCCGAGCGTGCCGGCCAGGGTCTTGAGCTGCGGCACCAGGCGCGCGGCGCCGGCCTTGGGCAGGCCGCCGTCCTCGAGCACCTGCGCGAGCGCGAGGAAGCAGCGCTCGGGGCGTTCACCCGCGACCCAGCCCAGCGCCTTGGCGCAGGCGGCGTCGGCGGCGGTCATGCGCGCCAGCGCCTCGGTGGCCTCGGGCGTGCCGAAGGCGGCCAGCGTCCAGGCCACGGCCACGCTGCGCTGGCGCGCGCCGAGGTCCAGCAGCAGGGGCAGCAGCGCCTCGCCGTGTTCGCGCAGCAGCAGCGCGAGCAGCGACGGCTGGTCGAGCAGCCGCGTGCCGTCGCCCGCCACTTCGGCCAGCGGCAGGCCGGCAGCCCAGCGCAGCCAGGGACCGCAGCGCTCGAGCTGCTCGGGCGTGGCCTGGTCGAACAGCTGCCGCGCGTGCGGGCGCCATTCGGGCAGCGCGATCGCGAAGCGGGCGCGCGCGGCCAGCGGCAGTTGCGGGTCGAGCGCGCGCAGCCGCTCGATGCAGGCGGCGCGCGTTGCGGCGTCGGCCTCCATCCAGTGGCCGCGGAACTGCCACAGCGAACTCGCGGGCTGGCCCCAGAAGGAATGGGCGCCATCGTCGGGCGGCGCATCCTGGCGCAGCGGCTTGTGGCCGATGCGTTCGCGCCGCCAGCGCGCCGCATGCAGCAGCGCGTCGAAGGCGGTGGCCAGGCCGTGCTGCAGCACCAGCCAGTGCACCAGCGCCTCGGCCGGCTCGTCGCGGCCGGTGTAGGCCTGCTCGCGGAAGCGCGCGATCATCAGGCCCAGCAGTCGCGTGTCGGCCGCGTCCATTGCGGCCTCGAGCCAGCCGCGCGTGGCGGGCGAGCGCACTTCGAAGGGCTCGGGCAGCAGCGCGTCGACCGCGTACTCGCCGCACTTGTCGAGCACGCGCTTGCGCAGCGTGGGCAGCGAGGCGGCCTTGGGCGGGGGCTTCGCGCCGGGCTCGCCGGGCGGCAGCGCGTTCTGGAGTTCGGGTGGCAGGGCGAAGCTGGAAGCGGTCATCTGGAGGGCTGCTCGAGCAGCTGGTAGCGGCCGGGCGCGCCGGCCTCGATCGCGATGTCGGTGGTCTCGTGGGAATAGCTGTGGGTGCTGCGCAGCCGGATGCGCGGGCCCTCGAAGGTGCGGGCGCGCTCGTCGACGGCGAGCACGTTCATGCCGCCCGACAGCTCCTTGACCAGCACCCGCGCCACCCGGCGCGCCGGTCCGCGCTCGCCGCTCGCGAGCCATTCGAGCCACAGCCGCGAGTGCACGTGCTCGAAGCCCTGGTGGACGATCACGATGCGCAGCACGCCGCCGTCGCGCGCCGTGCGCCATTCGCCGCCGGTGGCCACGGTGTCGACCTGCGGCGGCACCTCGGGCGCCACGTCACGCGCGGCCGCGGGGGCCAGCGCCGCGAGCAGCAGGCCCGCGGCCAGCAGCCAGGACCTCGGCCGCGCGGCCGCCGCGCTCAAGCGCGCAGCCCTTCCATGTCGCGGATCAGCTCGCTGGCCGAGATCGGATCGAGCTGGTCCAGCGTCTCGGCGTTCTGCATGTTGCCCCAGCCCGAGGGCTTGCCGACCTGCACCTCGCCGAGCTTCTGCTCGGGGTACTCGTCGACCATGCCGACGATGATGCCGGGGTCGAGGTAGAGCTCGATCACGCGGTTCGGACCCAGCGGCTTGCTGAAGTACCAGATGCCGCCGCCGTCCTGCGCCTCGCCGCGGCGCCAGCCCTTGTTGACCAGGCCCAGCACGCGGCCCGTGGGCACGGTGGCGTCCTTCCAGCGCTCGAGCTTCTGGCTCTTCTTCTCGTCCTCGGTCAGCACGTAGGTGTCGCGGCCGATCTGCGCGAAGGGCTGCAGCAGCTCGTAGTCGGCGAACACCTGGCCGAAGGCGCCCGCGTCGGCCGGCGAGATCTCGAGCGCATGCGGCACGCCGATGCGTATGTCCTCGCCCGCGGGCAGCTCGAAGGGATCGTCCTCGGCGGTGGTGAAGCTGCCGTCCTCGGCCACGCGGAAACACGCCAGCAGCTCGCCGCCGTAGCTGGCCTCGCCCTGCACGCGGTAGGCGCCCCAGATCAGCCGCTGCACCAGGTGGCGCACGAGAGGGTGCTCGACCAGGAAGGTGCGGAACACCTCGGGCGTCCAGCGCCGGCGCACGCACATCGCGACCTCGAGCCGCAGCAGCTGCTGGCTCGCGATGGTGCGCACGTCCTTCTTGAGCAGCTTGAAGCGCTCGACCGCCTCCTTGCTCTTCTCGGCGTCGTCGGTCTTCTTGGGCTTGGGCAGGTCGGACAGGCGCGCGCCGTCCACGCCGTCGGCGCGCTCGCGCACATAGGGCTTGAGCGCCTCGTCGAAGCCGACCTTGAAGCTGCGCGGCCCGAAGTCCAGCAGCAGGGTGCCCTGTTCGTCGAGGCCGAGGTCGGGCGCGAGCCGGTCCTCGAGTTCCTCGGTCGAGAGGCCGCGCGCCTCGGCGATCGTGTCGATCTTCTCGCGCGCGCGGTCCTGCAGGCCCTTGAACTTCACCTTCTGCGCGATGCCGTTGAGCAGCATCAGCGCCACGTCGGAGCCGATACCGGCCAGCACGTCGAGGCCGGTGACGGCGCGCGCATGCGCGGCCTCGCCGGGCCAGGCGCGGATGAAGGGCGTGAGCCGGCGCGCCGTGTCGTCGTTGCCGAGGAAGCCGAGCACCGTGAGCGCCCAGCCTTCCTTGCTCGGGCCGCCGGCCTCGAGCCAGGCGCTGAAGGCGTCCCAGGCGAAGTCGGCCAGCGACTCGGGTGCGCAGGCTTCCTTGACCACCGCGATGCCGCCGTAGACCTCCTCGTTGGTCGGGAAGGTGAGCATCTGGCCCAGGTGGTCGAGCGCCTCGTCGGGCAGCGCCTTGCCGTTGCGCAGCACCGGCCGGCGCCAGCCGCGCGGCTGCCAGAACTCGGGCAGCTTCGCGCGCTTGGTGGGGAAGCGGTCGAGCGGGCTTTCCTCGAGCACGGCGCGCAGCGCCTGCACCGCTTCGTCCTTGCCGTAGCGGCCGGCCACTTCGAGCAGCAGCTCGGCATGGCCCTCGGCCTGCAGCAGGCGCAGCGCCGAGCCCGCCGCGTCGCGCGCCTCGCCGGCCTTGCCGAGCGCGGGCGCGATCAGGCCGCAGGCCGCGTGTTCGGGGTACTTGAGCAGCCAGTCGCGGCCGGCCTGGCGCACGGTCTTGAGCTTGGCGAAGGCGCGCGCGGCCGGTGCCGCGAGTTCCACCGCGCCGTAGTTCAGCGCGAGCTGCAGGTTCTCGCCGGGCTTGGCGCGCACCACCGACAGCAGCCCCGGCAGCGCGGGCAGGCCGAAGTTCGCCATCACGAAGTCGGCGCCCTGGGTCTCGGCCTGGCCGGCCACCGCGTTCCAGAACGGCACGCCGAGTTCGGGCGGCAGCAGCGCCGCATAGCGCGCATCGAACCAGAAGAAGTAGTAGCGCTCCTGCTTGCGCGCGGCCAGCATGCCACGCCAGGCGGCGATCAGCTTGCTGGCATCGCCGCTGCGGATGCCTTCGCGCGCGGTGTCGAGGATCGGGTCGCGCAGGCTCGCGAGCAGTTCCTTCTCGCGCGCCTCGCCGCGCTGGTGGATGTCCTGCAGCACCGCGGCATCGGGCATGTCCTCGGCCTCGTAGGCGGCCTGCATCAGCTTCACCTGCTCCTCGTGCGCGAGCTTGCTGGCCTTGCTCTCGAAGCCCAGCTCCTTGAGCATCACCTGCACGTCGGTGCGCGCGGTCGCGAAGCGGTTCACCTGCCACGAGGTGCCGGGCCGCTGCGCCTCCTCGCGCGCGCCCGGCGCCCACTGCTCGACCGGCGCCAGCGCGAGCGGCTCGAGCGCGAGCACCGCGGCTGCCTTCTTCTGCACCTTGGCGAGCCAGGGCGGCGAGGCCAGCACGCCTGGCAGCTCGCTGGCATCGGCGACCTCGCTCGGGCCCGACAGCAGCGCGAGCTGGCGGTCGATCGCGCCCTGCGCGCCGGCATCGAGCCAGGGCCGCAGGCCGTCGACCAGGCCGCCGTGCGCGCGCAGCAGCCGCGTGAGGCTGGGCGTGAGCAGGCCCGCGTCCTTGCCGCCGGCGGCCACCAGCCGCGCCAGCGCGACGATGGCGGCCTGCGGCCAGCGGTCCACCGCGAGCGACAGCCGCGCCAGCGCCGCCTTCGAACCGCTCGCGACCTTGGCGAGCGCCGCCACCGCCTCGGGCGTGCCGATGGCCGCGAGCGTCTCGCCCGCGTGTTCCTCGGCCGCGCCGCGCTCGAGCAGCGCCACGGCCTCGGTGCCGCGTTCGAGCAGCGCGGTGGCCGTCATCTTGTAGTGGCCCCAGAAGCCGCTCGAATAGCTCAGCCGCACCTTGGCGGCCTGCGCGGCGGCGGCGGCATCGGTGATGGTCAGCAGCAGCCAGTGCAAGGTCTCGCCGCTGTCCTTCTCTCCGGCCAGCCGCAGCGCGAGGGCGTTCGAGAGTTCAGGCCGCTCGGGCAGCAGCAGTGCGGCCAGTGGCTGGCGGCTCGGATGCAGCGAGGGCAGCGCGGCCTCGATCAGGTCGGCACACTGCTGCCACTCGGCCTCGGGTGCGGTCGAGAGCTGCTCGCGCAGCACTTCCTCGGCATCGCCCACGGCGCCGTACCAGCCGTGGTTGACGGCCTGGCCGGGGTTGCCCGAGAAGCGGCTGCGCCACTTCTTGGCCTGCTGGTCGTAGCTGCCTTCCACCTGCAGGCGCAGCGCCGACAGGTAGACCTCGATCGCGCCGGCCAGCCCGTACTGCGCGACCAGGTACTGGATCAGGAACACCACCGAGCCGGCCTTGTCGCGGCGCGTGTTGTGGTCCATGAAGGCCAGCAGCAGCGCATCGGCCTCGGCATCGGGCGCGGGCGTGGCGGGCTTGTCGCGCGCGAGCATGCGCTCGGCTGCGGGCCGCAGCGCGGCATCGGTCGCGGCCAGGTCCAGCGGCAGCTCGAGGTCGTTGCAGGCCCGCTTCCAGGCCTGCGCCAGGTCGAGCACCGGCCGGGTCGAGGGAAAGCGCCGCGAGGCATAGGCGAACTCGCGCGTCTGCGCCGTGATGCGCAGCGGCGCGCCCTGCGCAAGCCAGGGCGGCGCGCCTTCGGTCACGGGCTGGGCAGGGGTCTCGCCGTGCGCGGCCACCGCGCGTTGCGCGAGCTCGCGCGCCGCATCCTGTGCCTTCTCGCGCACCTCGGCGGTGGTGCCCCAGCCCGACAGCAGGCCATGGGACTTGAGCTCCTCGAAGGCCATCGTGGCGCCTTGCTCGCTCACGCCGTACTGGCGCTTGAGCGCGGCGGCCGAGAACTTGTCGCCGGTCTTGACGCTGCCGTCCTCGATCGCGATGCGCACGGCCTCGACGACGCGCTCGCACTGGCTGTCGAGGCTTTCGCTCGCGACGGGCGGCGGTGCCGGCGTGGCGGGTGCGGGGGCGGATGCGGTGACCTTCGTCGCTGCCTCCACGGGTGCAGCCGCAGGCGCCGCGGCGGGTGCGGCGGCAGGCGCTTCCGCCTTCGGCTTGGCCTCGGTCTTGCCGATGCTCGCATCGGCGCTCACGCCGACTTCCTTGTAGCCCTTGCCGGTCTTCTCGCTCACCAGCTTGGTCAGCGCGGTGGCGGTCTTCGCGGCATCGGCGAAGGACTTGGTCTGGCTCTGGCCCGCGGTGCCGATGCGGCCCCAGCGGATGTTGAGATCGTTCTCCGCCTGTTCCACTTCCCAGAACTTGCTGGCGGTTCCCTCGATCAGTTCAAAACGGCGCATGGAAAGAAAATCCTCCTGGGGTTCGTCGGTGAGCGGACATCAAGAAGCGTTGCCGTACGCAAGCCTGGAGGCAGGATAGGCGCGCCATGTGAACGCCGCGTGCCAGCGGCGCATCGAAGGGCGCGGGGGTTCAAGACGCAGGCGCCCGATGGGCACCCGGCAGTCGCATGCTGCGCGCCGGAGCGATCGGGAAAGGACAACGCATGGGCGCGATCATGCCCGCGAGGCACGCTCGCGTGCACCTCCAAAAGTCGCAAGGCTACGTAGGGCGTCGGGAATGTACGAAGAAGGTTCCGACGTTCGCGCGTCGACGGTCCGGGACGGCTCAGGAAGGCGCGTGCGCGCTGCCCGGTTCCGCGATCCTGCGGTGTTGCTCGGCCAGCGCGGGCGAGGGCATCACGCGCGACAGCGCCACCTGCATCTTGTTGCGCCAGCCCGCGATCACGCCGCTCTCGCCCTTCATCAGCGCCTCGAAACCTTCCCTCGCCACCTCGGCCGGATCGGCCTTGTCGGACTGCTGGCCCACGCGCGTGTCGAGCATGTCGGCGCGCGCGAAGAAGTGGGTGTCGGTCACGCCGGGCATCAGGCAGGTCACGGTCACGCCCGTGTCCTTGAGCTCGTTGCGCAACGCCATCGCGAAGGAATCGATGAAGGCCTTGGTGCCGTTGTAGACCGCCTGGAACGCACCGGGCTGGAAGCCCGCGATCGAGCCCGTGATGAGGATGCGGCCCTGGCCGCGCTCGCGCATCGCGCGGCCCACGCGCTGCACCAGGTAGAGCGTGCCGGTCACGTTGGTGTTGATCACGTGCTGCACGTCGTGGAATTCCTGGTCGAGGAAGCCATGGCCCAGGCCGTGGCCCGCGTTGGCGAACAGCACGTCGATCGGCCGGTCCTCGCAGGCCGCGAGCAGCGCGTCGACGCCGTCGCGCGTGGCGAAGTCCTCGCGCACCGCGAACACGCGCGCGCCCAGCGCGCGCAGGTCGGCCTCGGCCTGCGCCAGCGATTCGTCGGCGCCGATCAGCAGGTCGTAGCCATGTTCGGCCGCGCGCCGCGCGAGCTGGTAGCCGATGCCCGAGGAGGCGCCGGTCACCAGCGCGAGCGGGCGACGCTCGGCGCCGGGGAACACGTCGGGGGAGGGTGTCTGCATGCCGGTCTCCTGCGTTGCACCGCGTGGACGCTGCCGGAAATCGGCCGTGGCGCGCCGTGCATGGAAGCCAGCGTAGAAGGCCCGCGCGCCTTCCTTGTAGGAATGTGTACCGACCGCGCGCCCGCCGTGGCGGGACAGCGCACGCAATTGCTTGCAGCGGAAACCCCGGCGTAACCTGTGGCCGGGGCTCGAACGCTTCAGATCTCCGCGCCCTCGACCAGGAAGCGCACGCGCCGCACGCCCTGCCATTCGTCGGCGTCGAGCCGGAATGCCAGCTTCACGCGCGGCGGCAGCGGGTCGGTGTGGCCGAACCAGATGCCGTCGATGGGCTGGCCCTGGTGGCGCAGCTTGAGCGCGAGATGCCGCTCGCCGACCAGCCGCTGCGACACCACCTCGACCTCCTCGCTGAAGGTGGGCGGCGCGAAGCCCTGGCCCCAGACCTCGCGGTGCAGGGTGTCGATCAGGTCCACGCGCAAGTACTCGCGCGAGATCGGGCCGTCGGTGTCGATGCGGCGCGTGAGCGTGGCGGCATCGAGCCATTCGTCGGCCACCTGCGCGAGCGCGCGCTCGAAGGTCTGGAACTGCTCGCGCGCGACCGTGCAGCCGGCCGCCATCGCGTGGCCGCCGAAGCGCAGCAGCACGCCCGGATGCCGCTTGGCGACCAGGTCCAGCGCATCGCGCAGGTGGAAGCCCGGGATCGAGCGGCCCGAGCCCTTGAGCTCGTGCTCCTTGCCGGGCGCGCCGCTGGCCGCGAACACGAAGGTGGGCCGGTGGAAGCGCTCCTTGATGCGCGAGGCCACGATGCCGACCACGCCCTCGTGGAAGTCGGCATCGAACACGCTGATGGCCGCGGGCACGGTCTCGGTGCCTTCGCCGTCGACGGTGAACAGCGACTCGGCCAGCAGCAGCGCCTGGTCGCGCATGCCGCCCTCGATGTCGCGCCGCTCGCGGTTGATGCCGTCGAGCAGGCGCGCGAGCTCGTCGGCGCGCGCGGCATCCTCGGTCAGCAGGCATTCGATGCCCAGCGTCATGTCGGCCAGCCGGCCGGCGGCATTGATGCGCGGGCCGAGCGCGAAGCCGAAGTCGAAGGTGGTGGCCGCGGCGGCCACGCGGCCCGCGGCCTTGAACAGCGCCGACACGCCCGCGGGCATGGCACCCGCGCGGATGCGGCGCAGGCCCTGCGCTACCAGCCGGCGGTTGTTGGCGTCGAGCTTCACCACGTCGGCCACGGTGCCCAGCGCCACCAGCGGCAGCAGCGCGTCGAGCTTGGGCTGTGTCGCCACGTCGAACACGCCGCGCCGGCGCAGCTCGGAGCGCAGCGCGAGCAGCACGTAGAACATCACGCCGACGCCGGCGATGCACTTGCTCTCGAAGCCGCAGTCGGGATGGTTGGGATTCACCAGCACGTCGGCCACCGGCAGCTCGGGGCCGGGCAGGTGGTGGTCGGTCACCAGCACCTGCAGGCCGCGCGCCTTGGCCGCGGCCACGCCGTCGACGCTGGCGATGCCGTTGTCGACCGTGATCAGCATGTCGGCGCCGCTCGCGGCCACGCGCTCGGCGATCGGCGGCGTGAGGCCGTAGCCGTCGACCACGCGGTCGGGCACGAGGTAGCTCACGTTCTTCGCGCCCAGCAGGCGCAGGCCGCGCACGCCGACCGCGCAGGCGGTGGCGCCGTCGCAGTCGTAGTCGGCCACGATGCACAGGCGCTTGTCGGCGGCCATCGCGTCGGCCAGCAGCACCGCGGCCTCGTGCGTGCCGCGCAGGGTGTCGGGCGGCAGCAGGCGCGCCAGGCCGTCGTCGAGCTCGTCCTTGGCGCTGACGCCGCGCGCGGCGAACAGCCGCGCCAGCAGCGGATGCACGCCGGCCTGCTCGAGGGCCCAGGCGCTGCGCGGGGGAATGTCGCGGGGATGGATCTTCATCAGAGCGCCTCCAGCACGGCGGCGGCGCGCGGCCGGTCGAACAGGCTGCGCGCCCAGCCCACGAAGCCGCGCGGCTGGATCTCGTGGCGCTGCGCCGTGCGGTCGCCGCACAGCGTGATCGTGACAGGGGCGCCCGCGTTGTAGTGGTCGAGCAGCGCGGCGACGGGGCCGGCGTCGAGCGCCTGCCAGGCCTCGGCCCAGCCGATGCCGTCGTCGTGCAGCGCGGCGGTGCGCAGCGAATCGTCGACCTGCGGTGCGGGGCCTTCGGGACTGATGGCACCCGCGGGGAGCACGCCGGTGCCGCTGAGCCAGAAGGAATTGATCGGCGGCGCGCCGCGCGCGGCGCGGTCGTCGTTCACGCGCTGGGTGTAGAGCAGCATCTGCATCTCGTTCTGGAGCCGGCGCAGCGGCCGCGCGGCATCGGCCAGCGGCGACCACTGCGAGATCGGGTGGCCCACGGCGCGGTCGATGGCGGCGGTGGCGAGGTCCTGGAAGATCGGCGCGCGCGCGAGCCAGCGGCCGGGGCGCGCGGACGGATGCAGCGCGATGCCGTCCTCCTCGAAGAAGGGGCGCGCCGCGGCC
This sequence comes from Variovorax sp. GW821-FHT10D07, assembly GCF_059415325.1. Lineage (NCBI taxonomy): Bacteria > Pseudomonadati > Pseudomonadota > Betaproteobacteria > Burkholderiales > Comamonadaceae > Variovorax > Variovorax sp. GW821-FHT10D07. Next base: position 257,671 of record NZ_JBWKMZ010000011.1, read on the forward strand.
AGCAGCGCGGCCGACTCCTCGGCGTCGATCTCGATCGCGGAGGGATCGCCGAGCACCACGTCGTCGATGCCGACCTGCCAGTGGCACAGCGTGACCAGGCCCCAGGCGCCGGTGTCGTCCGCCGCGGCGGCACCGTTGCGGCGTGCCTCGAGCGCGGCCCAGGGGATGCAGCCGTCGGCCGCGGCGATGCCGAGCGCGCGCGCCAGGGCGCGTTCGTGCGGCGGGGAGCGGGTGCTTTCGTCCTGCGTGTCGGTGGCCGTGACGGCGAGCCGGCCGAGCAGGGCCTCGAGCTTGGGCAACCTTAAGGTTGGGAGGGCTGCGCGGCAGGACGGGGAACCGCGGCCGGCAAAGGGAATCAGGAGATGACGGGCGGGAGCGGGTTCGGCCATGGGCCTATTGTCCGGGATGCCACAATTCCGCCCGCCTTCCTCTTCGTCTTCACCCTTTTTCCCCATGAACCGACCCATGCCGTCGCCCCGAGCGCCGCAGGAGACCTGATGCGACTCCCCTACGAACTGCAGCTCGGCTGGCGCTACACGCGCGCGGGCCGGGCGACCCGGCGCAACGGCTTCATCTCGTTCATCTCGGGCGTCTCGATGCTCGGCATCGCGCTCGGCGTGGCCGCGCTGATCATCGTGCTGAGCGTGATGAACGGCTTCCAGAAGGAAGTGCGCGACCGCATGCTGGGCGTGGTCTCGCACATCGAGATCATCTCGCGCGACGGCCAGGCCCTGCCCGAGCTCGACACCATCATGGCGGCCGCGCGCAAGTACCCCGAGGTGGTCGGCGCGGCACCCTTCATCGCGACCCAGGCGCTGATCGCGCGCGGCGAGGACATGAAGGGCACGCTGGTGCGCGGCATCGAGCCCAAGCTCGAGCCCGAGGTCACCGACATCGCGGCCGCCGCGCCCAAGGGCACGCTCGACAAGCTGGTGCCCGGCGAGTTCGGCATCGTGCTGGGCGGCGAGCTGGCGCGCTCGCTGTTCGTGCAGCCCGGCGACCAGGTCACGCTGGTGGCGCCGGGCGGCCAGGTCACGCCGGCCGGCGTGGTGCCGCGGCTCAAGCAGTTCACCGTGGTCGGCACCTTCGACTCGGGCCACTACGAATACGACTCGGCGCTGGCCCTGATCAACGAGCAGGACGCGGCGCGCGTGTTCCGGCTCGAGGGCCCGACCGGCATCCGCATCCGCCTGAAGGACCTCAACCAGGCGCGCGACGTGGCCGACGAGATGGCCGTCACCCTGCCGGGCCAGTTCCTGATCCGCGACTGGACGCGCCAGAACAAGACCTGGTTCGCGGCCGTGCAGGTCGAGAAACGCATGATGTTCATCATCCTCACGCTGATCGTGGCGGTGGCCGCGTTCAACCTGGTGTCGACGCTGGTGATGACGGTGACCGACAAGCGCGCCGACATCGCGATCCTGCGCACCCTGGGCAGCTCGCCGCGCAGCATCATGGGCATCTTCGTGGTGCAGGGCGCGATGGTGGGCGTGATCGGCACCGTGGCCGGCCTGCTGCTGGGCCTGGGCATCGCCTACAACATCGACGTGATCGTGCCCTTCCTCGAGCAGCTGTTTCATGCGAGCTTCCTGCCCAAGGACATCTACCTGATCAGCAAGATGCCGAGCGATCCGCAGCGCAGCGACATCATGCCGATCGCGATCATCTCCCTGGTGCTGGCCTTCCTGGCCACGCTGTATCCGAGCTGGCGCGCCAGCCGCGTGAATCCCGCCGAGGCGCTGCGCTATGAGTGAAGTCGTATTGAAGGCGCGCGGTCTGACCAAGCGCTTCCACGAAGGGCGCCTCGACCTGACCGTGCTGCACGGCATCGACCTCGACGTGCATGCCGGCGAGACGCTGGCCATCGTCGGCGCCTCGGGCTCGGGCAAGAGCACGCTGCTGCACCTGATGGGCGGGCTCGATTCGCCGACCTCGGGCAATGTCGAGCTGCTCGGCAAGGACATCGCGCATGCCGACCCCGCCGAGCAGGGCCGGTTGCGCAACCTGCACCTGGGCTTCGTCTACCAGTTCCATCACCTGCTGCCCGAGTTCAGCGCGCTCGACAACGTGGCGATGCCGCTGAAGATCCGCCGCGTCGACCCGGCCACGGCCGCGCAGTCGGCGACGAAGATCCTCCAGAGCGTGGGCCTGGGCGAGCGGCTGCATCACCGGCCGGCCGAGCTGTCGGGCGGCGAGCGCCAGCGCGTGGCGATCGCGCGCGCGCTGGTCACGCAGCCGGCCTGCGTGCTGGCCGACGAGCCCACCGGCAACCTCGACCGCAGCACCGCCGACACCGTGTTCGAGCTGATGCTCGACCTCGCGCGCCGCCACGGCACGGCCTTCGTGATGGTCACGCACGACCAGGACCTGGCGCGGCGCTGCGACCGGGTGCTGCAGCTGGTGGCAGGGCGGCTGGCCTGAGTGTCTTTCTCCCTCCCCCGCTGGGGGAGGGTAGGGGTGGGGGCCGCGGGCGGTCGATAGGGCCTTGGCCTTGCCATCGCAGCGTGCCCCCATCCCGACCTTCCCCCAGAGGGGGAAGGAGCAAATACCGCGATTCAGAGCGAGAGCGCTTCCGCCTCTTCCTGCCGCGCCTCCAGCGGCAGCACGCACAACAGCTTCCCGCCCAGCGTCAGCACCAGCCCGAGCCGGCCGCCGATCTGCACCACTTGGCAGGCCGCGCGCGGCGAGCCCGAGGCCGGCGGCGGCGCGGCATGGGCCGACAGTCCGATCGCCCGTGCCGGCGGCTGGCGCAGCATCGCGAACAGCAGCCGCGCATCGGCATCGCGCAGCGCCTGCTGGTAGAGCGGGAAGACGGCGTCGCGCCCGATGCTGTCGGATGCCTTCTCGCGCGGCTCGCGCAGCCGCAGCAGCGCGCGGTGCATCTGCTGCCGCCAGGCGGCCTCGGTCCGGCCCGTGGCCTCGGCCAGTTCCTTGAAGCTGACCTCGAACACCTCGCGCAGCAGCACCGCGGCGCCATCGGCGGGGCTCAGCCGCTCGGCCAGCAGGCGCAAGGCCTGCCCGGTCTCTTCGGCGCGCGCGGCCTCGGTTTCGGCCGATTCCGCCGTCTCCGTCGTCGCGCCGGCCTCGTCGAGCCAGCGCCGCATCCAGCCTTCGCGCCGCAGCCGGTCGATCGCGAGGTGCTGCATCACCGTCGTGAGCCAGGCCTGTGCGGTGTCGATGCCGGCGTGTTCGCCGGCCTCGAGCGCGCGCAGGTAGGTGTCCTGCACCAGGTCCTCGGCCTGCGCCGTGCCGCCGAGCAGCCGCGCCGCCGCGCGCACCAGTCGGCCGCGCAGGGCCGGGAATTGCGAGAGATAGCGTTCGTCGAGCATCGGCGCAGCTTGCCACGACCGGCGATGTCACGAAAGCGTGGGCTTGTTCGTCAAGACAGTTCGAACCGTCCAACCCGCAGGAGCTTTCCCATGACCGCCATGTTCGCTATGGAATCCGAAGACGACACCCGCCCGGCCGCCACCGCCGAGCCGCGCAATTCCTACCTCGAGGAGAAGGCCTTCCGCTCGCGCACGCTGCTGATCTTCGGCAGCATCACCGACGCCGTGGCCGCCGACGTCACGCGCCGGCTGATCGCGCTCGACGCCGACAGCGCCGACAAGCCGATCGACATCCTCGTGAGTTCGCCCGGCGGGCATCTCGAATCGGGCGATGCGATCCATGACGTGGTGCGCTTCATCGCCGCGCCGGTGCACATGATCGGCACCGGCTGGGTCGGCAGCGCCGCCACCCACCTGTTCCTGGCCGCGCCGCGCGAGCGTCGCGTGTGCCTGCCCAACACCCGCTTCCTGATCCACCAGCCCTCGGGCGGGGCCGGCGGCCAGGCCACCGACATCGCGATCCAGGCGCAGGAGATCGTCAAGGCCCGCCAGCGCATCGCGCACGAGATCGCGCGCGAGACCGGCAAGCCCCTCGAGGTGGTGCTGGCCGACATCGAGCGCGACCGCTGGCTGTCGGCGGAGGAGGCGGTCGACTACGGGCTGGTCTCGCGCATCGTGCAGCGCAAGAGCGAGCTGCGCGGTTAGAGCGCCGAGGCGTCGGGCTTCTTGAGCTCCGGCGCCAGCGGGCTCGGCACGCGCGCCGTGGCGCTGGCCTGCCAGCCGTAGGCCAGGCGGAACAGCGTGGGCTCGGCGAAGGCGCGGCCGATCATCTCGAAGGTCACGGGCTCGACCGAGCTCGAGGCATCGGTGGCCTTCACGAAACCGGCCGGGAAGGCCAGCGCCGGGAAGCCGGAGAAGGGGCTCAGGCGGTTGTTCGAGCCCGAGTTCACGCTGGTGCTGTTGAAGCCCTGCAGCACCGGGTAGACCAGCACGTCGTAGGGCGCGCCCAGGCTCGCGCCAGTGGCGAAGTCGAGGTTGTCGAGCGCGGCCGTCACGCGCGGGATCACGAAGGCGTCGCGCGGCTTCAGGTTGTTCTGGTAGGTCGGGTTGGATTCCTTGTTGGTGCCCGAGGTGATGTACGAGCGGAAGTTGGCCACGCGCGTGGGTTCCAGCGTGGCCATGGCGATCGCCACGTCTTCCGTGGTGCGCGGATGGCCGTCGGCGGTGGAGCTCCAGCTGCCGAGGTACTCGGTGAGGTTGTCGCGGAACTCGTAGGACGAGAGGCTGGCGTAGCCGGTCAGGATGGTCGCGCGGTCGGGGATCTGCACGTCCTCGATCGTCGCGCCCGCGGCCTTCATGCGGTCGAGCGCGGCATCGAGGGTGTCGAGGAAGCGCTGGTTGGCCACGGTCGCGGCCGGGAACATCGCGCGCACGACGCCGATGCGCGCACCCCGCAGGCCATCGGCCTTGAGCGTCGCGGTGTAGCTCGCGGGCTGCGCGGTCATCGCCGCATAGGCGGCGGCATCGGCCACCAGCGGGGCGTCCCAGGCCTTGGCGGTGCGCTGGCCGCTGCCGGGCGCGGCGTCGTAGCCGGCCATGGCATCGAGCACCAGCGCGCAGTCCTGCACCTGGCGGCACAGCGGGCCGGCCGTGTCCTGGCCATGGGCCAGCGGCACGATGCCGTCCTGGCTCACGAGCCGCAGCGTGGGCCGCAGGCCGTAGAGGCCCTCGACCGCCGAGGGCACGCGCACCGAGCCGCCGGTGTCGGTGCCCAGGCCCAGCATCGCGAGGCTGGCGGCGATCGAGGTGCCGGTGCCCGACGACGAGCCGCCCGCGCTGTTGGCCGGGATGTAGGCATTGCGCGTCTTGCCGCCGACCGACGAGCTGCCGGTGAAGCCGAACGCGAACTCGTCGAGGTTGGCCTTGCCGATGACGATGCCGCCGGCCTCGCGGATCTTGCGCAGGATGTAGGCGTCGTCGGGCGGCTGGTTGTTGGCCAGGGCCAGCGAGCCGGCCGTGGTCTTCATGTCGTGGGTGTCGATGTTGTCCTTCGCGAGCACCGTCACGCAGTGCATCGGGCCGGCCATCTGGCCGGTCTTGAAGAACTGGCGGTCGAGTTCGTCGGCGCGCGCGAGCGCGGCCGGGTTGACCGCGATCACGCTGTGCAGGCCGGGGCTGTCGGGGTAGGCATCGGAGGCATCGGCATCGAAGGCCGCGATGCGGTCGAGGTAGCCCTGCACCACGTCGCGGCACGAGACCTGGCCCTTGCGCATCGCCGCATGGAAGCCTTCGACGGTGGCCTCGACCAGCGGGAAGGGCGCGCGGTCGGGCTGCAGCACCACGGCATCGCCGGGCGTCTCGGGCGTGGTCGGCGGCGTGCCGGCCACGGGCGTGAACGAGAAGACGCTGTTGTCGCCGCCACCGCCGCAGGCGGCGAGCACGGCGGAGAACATCAGCGTGCAGGCGAAGCGCGTGGCGCGCGAGGACGAGGAGAAGAAGCCAGGAAGCTTGCGGCGCGCGAGCGTGGAGGTCATCGTTGGTGTCGGAGTGGAGTTGAACCCCCGACAACGCAGCATCCATGCCAGCATGCGCGCATGCCTGCGGCCATGGCACGTCGCTTGCTCGAAGCGACATGTGCCCGCACGATGCTCGTGCGCCGCGCAGGCCCATCATCGACCGCCATCGCAGATTCCGAGGACACGCCATGAACCCGCTCAAGCACCTGCTGATCCACGCCTGCGTGGCGCTGATGGGATGCACCATGGTGCCCTGGGCCGCGGCGCAGGCGGCGGCCGTGCCGAACCTCGTGCAGGCCGCGCGCCTCGGCCAGACGCAGGCCGTGACCGCGCTGCTCGAGAAGGGTGCCGATCCCGATGCGCGCCTGGCCAACGGCCGCACCGCGCTGATGGAGGCCGCGGCGCGCGGCCACTACGAGACCGTGCGCGCGCTGATGATCCATGGCGCCGACAAGCTGCTCAAGGACGGTGCCGGCCACACCGCCTTCGACCTCGCGTTCGAGAAGCAGCATGGCGACATCGTCGCGCTGCTGCGCGACGCTTCCTGAGCCGTCGAAGCGCCGCTCAGGCGCCGCTCAAGCCTTCGGCTTGTACGCCACCACGTCGATCTCCACCTTCGCATCGACCATCAGCCGCGCCTCGGTGGTCGAGCGCGCGGGCTTGTTCTCGCCGAAGTAGCTCATGTAGATGCGGTTGAAGGCGCCGAAGTCGCGCGCGTCGTCGAGCCAGCAGGTGGTCTTGCAGACGTCGTCGAGCGTGGCGCCGGCCAGCGCGAGCACGGTCTTCAGGTTCTCCATCACCTGGCGCGTCTGCGCCTCGATGCCGCCGGCCACGATCTCGCCCTGCGCATTGGCCGGCACCTGGCCCGACACGTAGATGAAATCGCCCGCGCGCACGGCCGGCGAGAAGGGACGCACCTGGCGGTCGGAAGCGGTGGGCGGGGCGCCGAGGTATTCGAGAGGCATGGACGAGCTCCTGTCTGAAGAAGGGAAATGAAAGGGGAGGGGGTGAAAACGGCCGCCAGTATCGGCCGAAACTGAAAATCTATTTCAGTGATAACGCTGAATCAAGGGTTTTCACGGATGATTTGGCATAGATACTGCTTCAAAGTGCGGCCCGCAACGAAAGTTTTTTTCACAAACGCGTCTCGCCCCATGAAGGAGAACTCCATGCCCCACGCCGGCTCTTTCCCGCGCCTGCCCATGCTGTCGAAGCGCACCCTTCTGGGTGCCACCCTGCTCGCGGCGCTGTATGCCGTGGCACCGCTGAACGCCCAGGCGCAGGGTCCGCGCAACTTCGCCACGCTGGCGATGGTGGCCGAGCCGCAGACGCTCGATCCGATGGCCTCGACCGCCGACCTGGTCGGAACCATCATGCAGCACGTCTACGAGACGCTCTACACCTTCGACGCCAAGTGGAACGTGGTGCCGATGCTGGCCGAGGGCATGCCGAAGATCTCGGCCGACGGCAAGACCTACGCGATCGCGCTGCGCAAGGGCGTGATGCTGCACAGCGGCCGCGAGCTCACGGCCGACGACGTGGTCGCGAGCCTGCAGCGCTGGATGGACCAGTCGCCGCGCGGCAAGGCCGTGGGCAAGGAGATCGAGAGCCTCAAGGCCAAGGGCCCGCTGGCGGTCGAGATCGTGCTCAAGGAGCCCTATGCGCCGCTGCTGTCGCAGCTCGCGCTGCCCAGCGGCATGGCCGCGATCATGGCCAAGGAATCGATCGCCTCGCCGCTCAAGGACTTCGTCGGCACCGGCCCCTACAAGTTCAAGGAACGCCGCCCCGACCAGTTCGTGCTGCTCACGCGCTTCGACAAGTACGCGGCGCGCAAGGAGCCCGCGAGCGGCTACGGCGGCAAGCGCGAGGCGGCGATCGAGGAACTGCGCTTCGTGCCGGTGCCCAACGCCAGCACGCGCGTCGAGGGCGCGCTGGCCGGCCAGTACGACTTCGCCGACCTGCTGCCGGTGGAGGCGCTGCCGCGCCTGGAGAAGTCGGGCGGCAAGACGGTGCCGATCATGACGCCCTCGTTCGGCTTCCCCTACCTGGTGCTCAACACCAAGGAAGGCGTGGCCGCGAGCCAGCCGGTGCGCCAGGCGATCCAGACCGCGCTCGGCGAGGGCGAGATGCTCGCGGCCGGCTTCGGCGACACGCGCTTCTTCGTGGCCGAGGCCAACCACTTCCCGAAGGGCTCGCCCTTCTATTCGACGGCAGGCGCCGACCAGTACAACCAGCGCAACGCCACCAAGGCCAAGGAGGCCGCGGCCAAGGCCGGCTACAAGGGCGAGCCGATCCGTGTGCTCACGAGCCGCCAGTACGACTTCCACTACAACATGTCGCTCCTGATGGCCGAGCAGCTCAAGCGCGCCGGCTTCAAGGTCGACCTCAACGTGGTCGACTGGGCCACGCTGGTGCAGCGCCGCAACGACGCCAAGCTGTGGGACATCTACGTCACCCACTCGGGCCAGTTCCCCGAGCCGATGCTCTCGCCGCCGCAGCTCGGCGACGGCGCGCCCGGCTGGTGGGACACGCCCGCCAAGAAGGCGGCGCTGCAGGCCTTCAACGTCGAGAGCGACCCGGCCAGGCGCGGCGCGCTGTGGGGCAAGGTGCAGCAGGTGGTCTACGAGGAGGTGCCGTACATCAACGTCGGCAAGTTCAACGGGCTGTCGGCCAAGAGCCCGGCGCTCGACAACTACCAGCCCGCGACCTGGCCCTTCTTCTGGAACGCGAAGATCAAGTAAGGCCGCGAGGACTCCCGCCATGCCATCGCGTCGCCAGCTTCTGCAAGCCACCGCATGGGCCTCCGGTCTCGGAGCCCTGGGCCTCACGGCCTCCACCGTCCAGGCCGCCACGCCGGGGCCCGTGTACGCCTACGTCGGCACCTACAGCGACGGCGGCAAGCCATGGCGCGGCGGGCGCGGCCTGGGCGTGCACCAGTTCGTGCTCGACGGCGCGACCGGCGCGCTCACGCCCATTCCCGGCGCGCCGCCCGCGGTGGCGAGCCAGGGCGAGGGCGCGAAGCTGCGCAACCCCGCCTCGCTCGCGCGCCATCCGAGCCTGCCGCTGCTCTATGCGGCCAACGAGTTCGAGGCCGGCTCGGTCTCGGCCTTCCGCATCGGCGCGAACGGCGCGCTGTCCTTCGTGGCCGAGATGCCCTGCGGCGGCAAGGACCCGGCGCACCTCAGCGTGCATCCCGAAGGCCGCTTCCTGTTCACCGCCAACTACGCGAGCGGCGACGTCAGCGTGATCGCGCTGCGCGCCGATGGCGGCTTCGAGGCCGACCGTGCCGCCGTCGTCTACCCGGACGCGGCCGCCTGCGGCGCCACGCCCTGCAAGCCCGGCGCCGACGTGGTGCCGGCGGCCGCGCGCTCGCACGAGGGCTTCGCCACCTCTGACCACGACGGCCCGCATGCGCACATGGTGCAGTCCGATCCCAAAGGCAACTTCGTGCTCGTGGCCGACCTGGGGCTCGACCGCGTCATCTCCTACCGCTTCGACCGCGCGACCGGCGTGCTGAGCCAGCCCGGCACGGTGGCCGTGTCGGAGAGCTCGGGCGCGCGTCACTTCGTCTTTCATCCGAACGGCCGCTGGTTCTACCTCGTGAACGAGGAGGCCTCGACCATCGCCTTCATGCGCTACGACGACGCCACCGGCGTGCTCGCGCCCGTGAGCGAGACCTCGGCGCTGCCGAAGGGCTTCAAGGGCACCAGCTACGCCTCGGGCATCCGCATGCTGCCCGGCGGCCGGCACTTCGTGTCGCTCAACCGGCTGCACGATTCGATCTCGCTGTTCGCGATCGATGCCCGCACCGGCGCGCCCACGCTGGTACGCGAAGAATGGACGCGCGGCAACTACCCGCGCAGCTGCACGCTCGACCCGAGCGGGCGCTTCCTCTACGTCTGCCACAACAAGCAGGGCGACAACGTCACGGTCTTCCGCGTGAAGAACGGCGACATCGCGTTCACCGGCCAGTACGTGGCGGTGGGCAGCGCGGCAGCGATCGAGTTCTCGGCATGAAGAAGAACGCCTCGCTTCGCTACATCGCCTCGCGCGCGGGCGGCATGCTCATCGTGCTCGCCATCGTGGCGGTGCTGGTGTTCGTGCTCACGCGCGCCGCCTCGGGCGACCCGGTCTCGGTGCTGCTGGGCGACCAGGCCACCGCGGCCGACATCGCGCGCGTGCAGAAGGAATACGGCCTCGACAAGCCGCTGCCCGTGCAGTTCGGCTACTGGCTGCGCGAGGTGCTGCAGGGCAACCTCGGCACCTCGATCTTCCTGCAGCGCCCGGTCACGCAGGCGCTGTGGGAGCGCGCCGAGCCCACCGCGCTGCTCGCGCTGATGGCGGTGGCCATCGCCGCGCTGATCGGCGTGCCCTGCGGCATCGTCTCGGCCGTGTTCCGCGGCCGCGCGGTCGACCAGCTGTTCACCGGCATCGCGATGCTGGGCGCGAGCATCCCGAGCTTCTGGCTCGGCATCGTGCTGATCCAGATCTTCGCGGTCTCGTTCGGCTGGTTCCCGGTCTCGGGCTACGGCGCGCCCGACGCGGCGCTGGCCGAGCGGCTGCATGCGCTGGTGCTGCCGGCCGCGGTGCTGGGCCTCCTGAACTCCGCGCTCATCATCCGCTTCACGCGCGCCTCGATGCTCGACGTGCTCGGCGAGGACTACGTGCGCACCGCCCGCTCCAAGGGCCTGAGCGAGACGGTGGTGGTGCTCAAGCATGCGCTGCGCAACGCGCTGGTGCCGATCGTCACGGTGATCGGCCTGACGGTGGCGCTGATGATCGGCGGCGCCGTCATCACCGAGACCGTGTTCGGCCTGCCGGGCGTGGGCAACCTCGTGGTCAGCGCGGTGCTGCGGCGCGACTACCCGGTGATCCAGGGCGCGCTGCTGGTGATCGCCGCGATCTACGTGCTCATCAATTTCGCTATCGACCTGCTGTATGCGGTGGTCGATCCGCGCGTGAAGGTCTGAGCCATGCGGATGCCAAGAATGCTGCGCCAACTGATGCACCGCCGCATCGTGATGCTGTCCGCGCTGGTGCTGCTGGCGATCGCCATCCTCGCCATCGGCGCGCCGCTGTTCGCCTCCATCGATCCCAACGACACGGCCGTGCTGCAACGCCTGAAGGCGCCGAGCGCCGAGCACCTGCTGGGCACCGACGAGCTGGGCCGCGACCTCTATTCGCGCATCGTGCACGGCGCGCGCTACTCGCTGGCGATCGCGGCGCTCACCGCGCTCGGTGCCGTCGTCGCGGGCACCGTGCTGGGCCTGATGGCCGGCTTCTTCCGCCGGCTCGACGCGCCGCTGATGCGCGTGGTCGACGCGATGATGTCCTTCCCCGACATCCTGCTGGCGATCGCGCTGGTGGCGATCCTCGGGCCCTCGCTGATGAACACGGTGCTGGCGCTGGTGCTGGTCTACACGCCGCGCGTGGCGCGCGTGGTGCGGGCCTCCACACTGGTGGTGCGCGAGCTGCTGTTCGTCGAGGCCGTGCGCGCGCTCGGCGTGCGCACCTCGCGCATCCTGTGGCGCCACATCCTGCCGAACCTGATGTCGCCGATCCTGGTGCAGGTCTCGTTCATCTTCGCCTACGCGATCCTGGCCGAGGCGGGGCTGTCCTTCCTCGGCGTCGGCGTGCCGCCCGAGATCCCGACCTGGGGCACCATGGTCGCGGGCAGCCAGCAGTACGCGCACCAGGCCTTCTGGGTGGTGCTGTTCCCGGGGCTCGCGATCATCTTCACGGCGTTGTCGCTGCAGCTGCTCGGCGATGGCGTGCGCGACCTGCTCGACCCCAAGCTTAAAAAGACCGCGTGATGACGACCGCCACATCCTCCCCGCGCCTCGTGGTCGACAGCCTGAGCACCAGCTTCCCCACCGAGGATGGCCTGATCCGCTCGGTGGCCGACGTGAGCTTCGCGATCCAGCCCGGCAAGACCACCGCGCTGGTCGGCGAATCGGGCTCGGGCAAGTCGGTCACCAGCCTCACGCTGATGCGCCTCTTGCCCAGGACCGCCAACGCCCAGGTCAGCGGCGGCGCGCGCTTCGTCACGCGCGAAGGCAGGACCGTCGACCTGCTGACCCTGCCCGAGCGCGAGATGCGCGCATTGCGCGGCAACCAGCTCTCGATGATCTTCCAGGAGCCGATGACCAGCCTGAACCCGGTGTTCACCATCGGCGAGCAGATCGCCGAGAGCGTGCGGCTGCACAAGGGGCTCGACCGCCAGGCCGCGCTGGCCCATGCGAAGCGCATGCTCGACCTGGTCGAGATCCCGGCCGCGGCGCAGCGCCTCCACGAGTACCCGCACCAGCTCTCGGGCGGCATGCGCCAGCGCGTGATGATCGCGCTGGCCATGGCTTGCGACCCGACGCTGCTGATCGCCGACGAGCCCACCACCGCGCTCGACGTGACCATCCAGGCGCAGATCCTGGTGCTGATGCGCCGGCTGCAGGCCGAGACCGGCATGAGCATCCTGTTCATCACGCACAACCTCGGCGTGGTCGCGCACCATGCCGACGACGTGGTCGTGATGTACGCGGGCCGCGTGGTCGAGAGCGCGCCGGTGCGCCCGCTGTTCGCGCAGCCCGAGCATCCCTACACCCAGGGCCTGCTGGCCTGCCTGCCGGGCAAGGCGCGCCAGCCGGGGCAGCCCAAGCCCAAGCGCCTGTTCGCGATCCGCGGCCAGGTGTCGAGCCCGCTGGCGCCGCCGCCGGGCTGCGCCTTCGAGCCGCGCTGCGACCATGCGCAGGCCGGTTGCGCCACGGCGATGCCGCCGCTGATCGACATCCGCCTGGACCGCCAGGCTCGCTGCACCCGCGTGCAGCCCGACGCCCACTTCGCGAGGCTCGCATGAACGCCGTCGTTTCCCCTCTCATCGAAGTCCGCGGACTCAAGAAGTATTTTGGCAGCGGCGAGCGCCCCGTGCGCGCGGTCGACGACGTGTCGTTCGCGATCCAGCCCGGCGAGACGCTGGGCCTGGTCGGCGAATCGGGCTCGGGCAAGAGCACCATCGGCCGCACCGTGCTGCGCCTGCTCGAGCGCACCGAGGGCCAGGTGCTCTACCGCGGCGACGACATCGGCGCGCTGTCGGGCGAGCGCATGCGCAAGCTGCGCAGCAAGCTGCAGATCATCTTCCAGGACCCGTATGCGAGCCTGAACCCGAAGATGCGCATCGGCGCGATCCTCGGCGAGGCGCTGGCCACGCACGGCCTGCACAAGGGCGCGGCCGCGCGCGACAAGCGCATCGCCGAGCTGCTCGAGACCGTCGGCCTGCGCGCCGAGCATGCGAGCCGCTTCCCGCACGAGTTCTCGGGCGGCCAGCGCCAGCGCATCGGCGTGGCGCGCGCGCTCGCGGTGGAGCCCGAGTTCATCGTGGCCGACGAGCCGCTGTCGGCGCTCGACGTGTCGATCCAGTCGCAGGTCATCAACCTGCTGGCCGACCTGCGCGAGCGCCTGGGCCTGACCATGCTGTTCATCTCGCACGACCTCGACGTGGTCGAGTATCTGTGCGACCGCGTGGTGGTGCTGTACCTGGGCAAGGTGATGGAGGTGGCCGAGACCGACGAGCTCTTCGCGCGGCCCTCGCACCCCTACACCCAGGCGCTGCTGGCCGCGAGCCCGAAGCCCGATCCCGAGCTCGCCACCGAGCGCATCGCGCTCAAGGGCGACATCCCCAGTCCGATCTCGCCGCCTTCCGGCTGCGTGTTCCGCACGCGCTGCCCGCATGCCATCGAGGCCTGCGCGCAGACCGTGCCGCCGCTCGAGCAGGTTTCGAGCGGACACTACAGCGCCTGCATCCGCAAGGACCTGCTTTCCCCCATCGCCGCATGACCATGACCGACACCGCCGCTCCCTCCTTCGACGACCCGCTGCTGGGCAGCAACTTCAAGGGCTATCCGCGCACCCAGGCGCCGCGCCGGCGCAGCGAGATCGGCGCCGCGGGCTGGAACGTGCTCGCGGGCGACCTGCCGCTGCCGCTGGCCGTGCTCAAGCGCGAGGCGCTCGAACACAACCTGGCCTGGATGCAGGCGCGCGTGCGCGAATGGGGCATCGACCTCGCGCCGCACGGCAAGACCACCATGTCGCCGCAGCTGTTCCAGCGCCAGCTCGACGCCGGCGCCTGGGGCCTGACCTTCGCCACCGTGACCCAGCTCGCGGTGGGCGTGGCCGCCGGCGCGCGCCGCACCCTGATCGCCAACCAGGTGGTGAGCGACGAGGACCTGGCCGGCATCCAGCTGCTGCTGCGCGACCATGCGGGCCTGCGCATCGTGTTCCTGGTCGATTCGCTGGCGCAGCTCGCGCTGATCGAGGACTGGGCGCGCCGCCACCCGAACAGCGTGCCCTTCGAGGTCATGCTCGAGATCGGTGTGCAGGGCGCGCGCACCGGCTGCCGTACGCATGAAGAGGCGGTGGCGCTCGCCACGCGGCTGCGCGCGAGCGACGCGGTGCGGCTGGTGGGCATCGAGACCTACGAAGGGCAGGGCGCCACCGGCGCCAGCGAGCCCGACGCGGCCTATGCCGCGACCCTGATGGACCGCGTGGAAGCCGTGGCGCGCCATTGCGACACGCAGCAGTTGTTCGAGACCGACGAGGTGCTGGTCTCGGCCGGCGGCTCGGCCATCTTCGACCTCGTGGCCGGGCGGCTGAAGCCCGCGCTGGCGTCGCCGGTGCGCGGCCTGCTGCGCTCGGGCTGCTACGTGACGCACGACCATGGCTTCTACAAGCGCATGGTCAGCGCGGTCGACGAGCGCCTCGGTTGCGATTGCGGCGAGACCCTGGTGCCTGCGATGGAGGTCTGGGCCACGGTGCAGTCGCGGCCCGAGCCCGGCCTCGCGATCCTGGCCGTGGGCAAGCGCGACATCTCCTTCGACCTCTCGCTGCCGGTGCCGATCGCGCGCGCGGCGCGCGGCGCGCTCGCGCCCGAGGCCGTGCCCGCGGGCTGGAAGATCACGGCGCTCAACGACCAGCATGCCTACCTGCGCTGGGAAGCCGACGAGGAGGCGCGTGCGCCGGCCGTCGGCGACCGCGTGGGCCTGGGCATCTCGCATCCCTGCACCACCTTCGACAAGTGGCACTGGATGCCCGTGGTCGAGAACGACTACCGCGTGAGCGACGCGGTGGCGATGCACTTCTGACCGCGCGGCCGATGACTCCCTCGCTGCTCCAGAAGATCGCGCAGACCCGCGAGGGCGCGCCCGCCACGCGGCGCGCGATCCTCGACCTGATCCTCGAGGACCCCGACCGGGTGCTCGAGGAGAGCTTCGAATCGCTGGCCGAGCGCTCCGGCAGCTCGGTACCGACCATCATGCGCACCTGCCGCGACCTCGGCTTCGCGGGCCTGCGCGAGTTCAAGCTGGCGCTGGCGCAGGAGCTCGCGCTCGGCGGCTCGCCGCTGCACCGCCGCGTCAACATCGAGGACGCCGCCGACGAGGTGGTGTCGAAGATCGCGCGCAGCGCGGCCGCCTCGGTCTCGGGCGTGCGCGGCCAGCTCGACATGCAGGTGCTCGACGGCGCCGTCTCGGCCATCGCGGCCGCGCCGCACGTCGACCTCTACGGCGCCGGCGCCACCTCGTGGTTCATGGCCAACGACCTGCAGGCGCGGCTGTTCCGGCTCGGCCTGTCGGCCAATGCCTGGGCCGACTACCACCTGCAGCAGGTGGCCGGTGCCGCGCAGCGCCCGGGCGGCGTGGTGATCGCGATCTCGCACGTGGGCGGCATGCCCTCGCTGCTCGACGCGGTCGACATCGCGCGCGGCCAGGGCGCCAAGGTGGTCGCGCTCACGCGGCCCGGCACCGCGCTCGCGGCCAAGGCCGATTTCCTGCTCGGGCTCTCGGTGCCCGACGACGCCGTGATGCACGTGGGCATCGATGCCTACCTGACGCACCTCACGGCGATCGAGATCCTCACGGTGCTGGTCGCGCAGCGGCGCGGCGAGCCGGCGGTGCAGCGCCTGCAGCGCGCGCGCGAAGCCTTCCAGCGCCACGGCATCGACGCCACCACGCACCCGCTGCAGAGCTGGGACGGCGGCGGCATCAACGAGAAAGGACGCCGATCGTGAGCACACCCCAAGCCGTGCTGCTCGAGGCCGGCCTCGTGGTCGACGGCTCGGGCGGCCCCTCGTGGCCCGGCGACGTGCTGCTGCGCGGCGACCGCATCCTCGCGCTCGGCGAGGGCCTGCGCGCGCGCCTGCCCGAGGGCCTCGAGCTGGCCGATGTCGAGGTCGTCGACTGCCGCGCCAAGGTGATCGCGCCGGGCTTCATCGACGCCCACACGCACGACGACGCGATCGTGCTGCGCGACCCGCTGTGCCTGCCCAAGGTGTCGCAGGGCATCACTACCGTGGTCACGGGCAACTGCGGCATCTCGCTCGCGCCCTACCGCACGCCGCAGTCGAAGCCGCCGCTCACGCTGCTGGGCGCCGATTCGTTCCGCCATGCGAGCATGGTCGAGTACCGCGCCGCGGTCGACGCCACGCAGCCCGCGCTCAACGTGGCCGCGCTGGTGGGCCACACCACCCTGCGCTTCGCGGCCATGGAGGCGCTCGACCGGCCCGCGAACGCCGACGAGCTCGCGCGCATGGCGGCGCTGCTCGAGGCCTGCATGGAAGAGGGCGCGCACGGCATGTCCTCGGGCCTGTTCTATGAAGAAGCCTTCGCCGCGCCCGCCGAGGAGGTGACCGCGCTCGCGCGCGTGGTGGCGCGCCATGGCGGCGTCTACGCCACCCACCTGCGCAGCGAGATGCAGCAGATCGTCGAGGCGCTGCACGAGGCCGGCGACTCGGCCTTTGCCGCCGGCGTGCCGCTGGTGATCTCGCACCACAAGTGCGCCGGGCCCGCGAACTGGGGCCGCACCAGGGAGACGCTGCCGCTGATCGAGTCGCTCGCGCAGCGCCAGAAGATCGCGATGGACGTCTACCCCTACGTCGCCGGTTCCACCGTGCTGCGCGAGGACCTGGTCGACGGCGTGATCGACGTGCTGCTGACCTGGTCCGACCCGCATCCCGAGATGACCGGCCGGCTGGTGTCGGACATCGCGCGCGAATGGGGCGTGAGCGAGCAGGCGGCCTGCCTGCGGCTGAAGCCCGGCGGCGCCTGCTACTTCCAGATGCAGGAAGAGGACGTGGAGCGCGTGATCGCGCATCCGCTGACCATGATCGGCAGCGACGGCCTGCCGCACGACCGCCATCCGCATCCGCGGCTCTGGGGCGCGTTCCCGCGCGTGTTCGCGCGCTACTGGCGCGAGCGCCGGCTGTTCACGCTCGAGCAGGCGGTGCACAAGATGACCGGCATGAGCGCGCGCAACCTGCGCATTGCCGAGCGCGGCCTGCTGCGCGCGGGCCACATGGCCGACGTGGTGGTGTTCGATCCCGAGACCATCGCCGACACCGCCACCTACGACCGGCCCAAGGGCCTGAGCCTGGGCATCGAGCGCGTGTTCGTGAACGGCGTGCTGGCCTATCGCGGCGGCGCGACGGTGGACGAGGCGCGCGTGCTGGCGCGCGCGGGGCGCATGCTGACGCGCGGCACCTGAGCGCGGCGGCCGCCCCGCGGCTGTCATCGGACTGTCACGAACCGTCATATTGCGTGGCTAGGATGTTCTTCGAACCCCGATGAAGGGGCCGAGGAGCAGCACCGTTGGAAATCCGCAAACTGATCGCGCCGGCGCTGGCCGTGGTCCTGCTGGCCGCGGTCGCGAGCGGCGTCTGGTATTCGAACCAGCGCGTGCGCGACGACACCACGGCCGGCAACGCCGCGCGGATCGAGCAGGCGCGCCATGTGGCGCTGCGCGGGCTGATCGGTTCCGAGAAGGAATCGTTCTTCGCCGACGAGCGCGTGCAGCAGGCGCTGGCCGCGCAGGGCATCACGGTCACGGTGGAGAAGGCCGGCTCGCGCACCATCGCCGAGCGCTACGACGCCGCCAAGTTCGACTTCGGCTTTCCCTCGGGCGCGCCGGCCGCGCAGCGGCTCAAGGAGCTGGCGAAGGCGCCCAACGTCTACAACCCCTTCTACACGCCGATCGTGCTCGCGAGCTGGCGGCCGATCGCCGAGATCCTGATCGCCAACGGCGTGGCCGAGAAGCAGGGCGACTTCTACTACGTGGTCGACCTGCCGAAGCTGATGGCGATGATCGAGAAGGGCACGCGCTGGAAGGAGCTCAAGGCCAGCGCCGCGTTCTCCACCAGCAAGTCGCTGCTGATCAACTCGACCGACGTGCGCACCTCCAATTCGGCGGCGATGTACCTGGCGCTGGCGAGCTACCTCGCGAACGGCCAGCAGATCGTGCAGAGCCAGCAGGACGTGGACCGCGTGCTGCCGACGGTGGCGCCGCTGTTCCTGCGCCAGGGCTTCCAGGAGCAGTCCTCGGCCGGGCCGTTCGAGGACTACCTCGCGCTCGGCATGGGCAAGGCGCCGCTGCTGGTGGCCTACGAATCGCAGTTGGTGGAGTTCTGGCTCAAGCATCCCGACCGGCTGCGCGGCGACATGGTGCTGCTCTATCCGCGGCCCACGGTCTATTCGAAGCACGTGCTGGTGCCCTACACGCCGGGCGGCGCGCGCCTGGGCGCGGCGCTGGAGAACGATCCCAAGTTGCGCGAGCTCGCGCACGAGTACGGCTTTCGCACCGGTGGCGATGCCAAGGGGCCGGAGAACTGGGCCGGCCGCGGCGTCAAGGTGCCCGACGTGCTGGTCGACGTGATCGACCCGCCCAGCTTCGAATGGCTCGAACGCATGACCACCGCCATCGAAGGCCGCTTCAAGTGAACCCGAGGAACCCATGAACACTTCCCGTCCCGAGTCCGCCCCCGCCACGGCGGTCGCCGTTGCCGCGCCCGACGTGCTGCAGCCGCCGCAGTCCTTCGTGCTGGAGCCGCCGGCGCCCGTCGCGCCGGTGCCGGTCGAGTCCGCCAGCGGGCGGGTGCGGCTCAAGCCCGAGGAGGTCGGCGAGCTCGATGCGCAGGTCGATCGCTTCATCGACGACATCACGGCGCACGACAGCCAGCATCCGCAGTTCAAGGAGGCGGTGGCGCGCATCCACTCGATGGGCAGCAAGGAGATCGAGGCCTCGGCCTCGGTCTCCAACCGCATGCTCGAACGCCCGGTGGGCTCGCTGCGCAACGGCCTGTTCGGCCAGGGCTCGCAGATCGGCCAGTCGCTGATCGACCTGCGCCACCAGGTCGAGGACCTCGATCCCTCGAAGCAGGGCGACCTGTTCTCGGCGCGCAAGCTGCTGGGCCTGATCCCGCTGGGCAACAAGCTGGTCGCCTACTTCGAGCGCTACCAGTCCTCGCAGTCGCACCTCAACGCCATCATCGAGTCGCTCAAGCGCGGCAAGGACGAGCTGCTGCGCGACAACGCGGCCATCGAGCAGGAGAAGGTCAACCTCTGGACGCTGATGGAGCGGCTCGAGAAGTACGTGCACATCGGCAAGGCGCTCGACGCGCGGCTCGATGCCAAGGCGCGCGAGTTCGACGCCACCGATCCCGAGAAGGCGCGCGTGGTGCGCGAGGAGATGCTGTTCTATGCGCGCCAGAAGGTCACCGACCTGCTGACGCAGCTCGCGGTCAACATCCAGGGCTACCTGGCGCTCGACATGATCCGCAAGAACAACCTCGAGCTGACCAAGGGCGTGGACCGCGCCACCACCACCACGGTGTCGGCGCTGCGCACCGCGGTGATCGTGGCGCAGGCGCTGGCCAACCAGAAGCTGGTGCTCGACCAGATCGGCGCGCTCAATGCCACCACCGGCAACCTGATCGCGACCACCAGCGAGCTGCTGCGCGAGCAGACCGGCCAGATCCACCAGCAGGCGGCCTCGGGCACGATCGAGATCGCCAAGCTGCAGCAGGCCTTCGCCAACATCTACCAGACCATGGACGCGATCGCCGACTTCAAGCTCAAGGCGCTCGACTCGATGCAGACCACGGTCGACACGCTGAGCGACGAGGTGGCGCGCAGCCGCGGCTACCTCGACCGCGCGCGCCGCGAGACCTCGGCCGCCGCGCTGCGCGAGCCGTCGGCGGGCAGCGGGGTCGTGCTGTGAGCCTGGCGCCGGCGCGGCGCTTCGCGCTCGGCGCGCTGCTGGCGCTGGCCCTCGGGCTGGCCGGCTGCGGCCGCGAGGAGGCTGCCACGCCCACCGCCGCCGCGCCGCAGGCCAGCCCGCCATCGGCCGCCTTCACCGTTCTCGCGGGCTCCGAGCTCAAGGACCTCGAGGCGCCGCTGGTCGAGGCCGCGCGCGCCGCCGGGGTGGAGCTGCAGCTGTCGTACGCGGGCACGCTCGACATCGTGGAGCGCGTGAATGCCGGCGAGCGCTTCGACGCGATCCTGCCGCCCAACGGCGCCTACCCCGCGCTGGCGCTCGCCAAGCCGGCGGTGGCGCGCGAGAAGCTCTTCTATTCGCGCATCGCGCTCGGCGTGAAGGCCGCCAAGGCCGCGAGGCTCGGCTGGGACAAGCGCGCACCCGGCTGGGCCGACATCGCGCGCGCCGCGAGCACGGGCCAACTTCGCTACGGCATGACCAACGCGACCAGCTCCAACACCGGCATGAGCGCGCTGTTCGCGGTCGCCTCGGCGCTCGCGGGCAAGACCGAGGATCTGACGGCGCAGGACGTGGACGAGAAGACGCTCAAGGCCTTCCTCTCGGGCCAGAAGCTCACGGCCGGCAGCTCGGGCTGGCTGGCCGATGCCTACCTGGCCGATCCCGCGGCGATCGATGCGATGGTCAACTACGAGGCCGTGATCCTGCGCCTCAACGAGCGGCTGCCCGCGGCCGACCGGCTGCTGCCGATCTATCCGCGCGACGGCATGATCTCGGCCGACTATCCGCTGATGCTGCTCGACGAGGCCCGGCGCGAGCCCTACAACCGGCTGGTGGCGGCCTGGAAGGGGGCCGCGTTCCAGCGCGACGCGCTGTCGGCCGCCTTCCTGCGCCCGGCCAATCCCGAGGTGCAGGCCGCGAGCGCGCTGCCCACGGCGGCGGTGTCGGAGCTGTCCTTTCCGAACCGGCTCGAGGTGATCGACGCCGTGCTCGGCACCTACCAGGCGCGCTGGCGCAAGCCCTCCACCTCGATCTTCGTGCTCGACCTCAGCGGCTCGATGCAGGGGCAGCGCCTGGAAGCCATGCGCGAGGCGCTCAAGCGGCTGTCGGGGGCCGAGGCCGGCGCCGCGGCGAGCGTGCGCTACAGCGCCTTCCAGAGCCGCGAACGCGTGGTGCTGATTCCGTTCGCCACGCGCGTGTCGGAACCGGTGTGGGTGCGCTTCGAGCCCGAGCGCATCGGCGCCGCGCGCGAGGAGCTGCGCCGCCAGGCCGACGCGATGAAGGCCGATGGCGGCACCGCCATCTATTCGGCGCTGGCCGTGGCCGAGGACCTCGCGCGCGAGGAGCAGCGCAGCGATCCCGATCGCTTCGTGAGCATCGTGCTGCTGACCGACGGCCAGAACAACGCGGGCCTGAATCCCGAGGAGTTCCAGGCGCGCTATGCGAGCGGGCTGCCGGCGCGCATCTTCCCGATCCTGTTCGGCGAGGGCAACGCGGCCGAGATGCACCAGCTCGCGAAGTCCTCGGGCGGGCGCGAGTTCGACGGCCGCCGGCTGGTGCTGGCGCAGGTGTTCAAGGAAATCCGGGGCTATCAGTGAGCCCGCGCAAAGGTCCGACGTGGCGCGGCATTCGCTGAAGCTGCGCGCGCTGCTGTTCCTCTACGGCAACGGCAACATCCTCGGCTGCGCACTCGCGCTGGCCGGTCCGGCGCTGCTGTTCGCGGGCGTCATCGACCGCAGCTGGCTCGCCATCACCGCCGGCCTCTACGTCGGCGGCTGGCTGCTGGGCCGGCGCGCGCCCGAGCTCGAGCGCCGCATCGAGGACAGCCTGAGCCTGGAGGAGACGCTGCGGCGGCTCGAGCAGGTGGTCGCGCGCGCATCGCCGCACCTCACCGAGGACATGCGGCACAGCCTCGAGAGCGTGCGCGGCCTGGTGGTCGAGGTGCTGCCGCAACTGATGGATGCCGGCACCGGCGGCGACGACCTGTTCACCGTGCGCGAGACCGTGCTGCGCTACCTGCCCGAGACCCTGGCCAACTACGTGGCGCTGCCGCCGGCCTTTCGCGTCACGCAGCCGCTGAAGGATGGCAAGACCGCGCGCCAACTGCTCGGCGAGCAGCTGGGCCTGCTCGATGCCAAGCTGCGCGAGGTGGTCGCCAACCTGGCCGCGAGCGATGCCGCGGCGCTGGTGGCCAACGGCCAGTTCCTCGAGAAGAAGTTCAGGCAGCCCGACTTCCTCGAGGGCTGAGCCGCGTCGGCAAAGCCCTTGCAAACGTGGGGCCGCGCGCGGGCTTCGATAGACTGCGCGGGTGACTTCCTCCTCAGAGCCTCCCAGTCCGTCGCTGGCCTGCGCCAGCCTCCCGCTTCTTCGCCGCCGCTTTCCGCGCGTGCTGTCCCCGCCCCTGACACGGCCTCCGCCGCGTCCAACGGCTGCTTCTCTCCTCCCGATTCCCCCCTCATCGCCCGCCATGGTTCGCGCCATGCCGGGCCGCCTGCGCTCGCGCGCCACCTTCCATGATTGAACTGCTGTCCGACCCCGCCGTCTGGATCGGTCTCCTCACGCTCGTCGTGCTCGAGATCGTGCTGGGCATCGACAACCTGATCTTCATCGCGATCCTCGCGGAGAAGCTGCCGCCGCACCAGCGCGACCGCGCGCGGCTCATCGGCCTGAGCCTGGCGCTCTTGATGCGCCTGGGGCTGCTGTCCATCGTCTCGTGGCTGGTGACGCTGACCACGCCGCTGTTCAGCCTGTTCGGCCAGGGCTTCTCGGGGCGCGACCTGATCCTGCTGTTCGGCGGCCTGTTCCTGCTGTTCAAGGCCACGGCCGAGCTGCACGAGCGCATCGAGGGCGTGAGCCATGCCGTGACCGGCAGCGCGGCCTATGCGAGCTTCGGCGTGGTGGTGGCGCAGATCGTGGTGCTCGATGCCGTGTTCTCGCTCGACGCGGTGATCACGGCCGTCGGCATGGTCGACCACCTGCCGGTGATGATGGCCGCGGTGATCATCTCGATCGCGATCATGCTGTGGGCCTCGAAGCCGCTGACGCGCTTCGTCAACGCCCATCCCACGGTGGTGGTGCTGTGCCTGAGCTTCCTGCTGATGATCGGCCTGAGCCTGGTGGCCGAGGGCCTGGGCTTCCACATTCCCAAGGGCTACCTCTACGGCGCGATCGGCTTCTCGGTGCTGATCGAGGCGCTCAACCAGTGGGTGCGCCGCAATGCGCTGCGCCACGAGGCGCGCCGGCCGCTGCGCGAGCGCACGGCCGAGTCGGTGATCCGCCTGCTCGGCGGCCGCACGCGCGGCGAGCCGGTGCCCGCGGGCAGCGATGCGGCCGATGCCGATGCGCCCGCGGACGAACCCGCCTTCGGCATCGAGGAACGCAACATGGTCAGCGGCGTGCTCTCGCTGGCCGAGCGCAACGTGCGCTCGGTGATGACGCCGCGCGCCGACGTCTCCTGGGTCGACCTCGACGACGATCCCGAGGCGCTGCGCGAGCAGCTGCTCGACACGCCGCACGGCATCTTCCCGGTGTGCCGCGGCTCGCTCGACCAGGTGGTGGGCGTGGCGCGCGCCAAGGACCTGCTGGGCCAGCTGCTGCGCCATGGCCGCATCGACGAGGGCCATGGCCTGCGCGCGCCGATCTACGTGGCCGAGTCGACGCGCGTGATCCGCCTGATCGACACCCTGCGCGGCGCGCGCGGCCAGCTCGCGCTGGTGGCCGACGAGCACGGCACGCTCACGGGCGTGGTCACGCCGATCGACGTGCTGGAGGCGATCGCGGGCGAGTTCCCCGACGAGGACGAGGCGCTCGAGATCCAGCAGACCGGCCCCGAGGCCTGGACCGTGGCCGGCAGCGCCGATCCGCACCTGCTCGAGCAGGCGCTGCAGACCGACGGCCTGGCGAGCGAGGACGACAGCTACACCTCGGTGGCGGGGCTGCTGCTCGACCGCTTCGGCGGCCTGCCCGCGGCCGAGGCCACCTGGGTGCACGACGGCTGGGAATTCGTCGTCACGGGCGTGGACGCGCAGCGCATCCGCGAGGTGGCGGTGCGGCGCGTGCCCGTGGCGTTGCCCGAGGCCTGAAGCGCGCGGGGCGCCGCTTTGATAGGCTGGCGCCTTCCGCTCTCCGATCTGCTCCGCGCATGACCTCCAACGCCGCTCACCGCCAGCCCGTTCCTCTCGCCAAGGCCTACCGCCTGCTCAACCACGGCCCCACGGTGCTGGTGAGCGCGGCCCACGCGGGCCGGCGCAACATCATGGCGGCGGCCTGGGCCATGCCGCTGGACTTCGATCCGCCCAAGGTGGCGGTGGTGCTCGACAAGAGCACCTGGACCCGGGTGCTGCTCGAGGGCGCGGGCAGCTTCGCGCTGCAGGTGCCGGTGCGCGCGCAGCTCGACCTGACCGAGGCGCTGGGCAGCAGCTCGGGCCGCGAGATGGTCGAACGCGACGGCCGCGACAAGTTCGAGGCCTACGGGCTGCAGAGCTTCGCGGGCAGCGCCACCGGGGCGCCCCTGCTCGAGGGCTGCGCGGCCTGGCTCGAATGCCGGCTGCTGCCCGAGCCGCCGATCCAGCAGCGCTACGACCTGTTCCTCGGCGAGGTGATCGCGGCCCAGGCCGATGCGCGCGTGTTCTCGAACGGCCGCTGGCACTTCGAGGGCCACGACGACCTGCGCACGCTGCACCACGTGGCGGGCGGGCACTTCATCGTCGACGGCGAGGCGGTGGACGCGAAGCCGCTGGCGCAGGCCGGGCGCTGAATCAGCCGTCGCTGGTCCGGCCCGAGGCCACCAGCAGCTGCCGCAGCACCACCCCGCCGCACAGCGCGGCCGCGCCGGCCAGCAGCACGAAGCTCAGCACGCCGGCCGGCGAGGCGTCCTCAAGCCAGCCGGCCACCAGCAGCGTGGCGCTGTTGTAGGCCGCGTGCAGCGCGATGCACGGGATCAGCGAGCGCGTGCGCTCGTAGAGCCAGCCCAGCACCGCGCCCATCGCCACGCCGACCACGAACTGGTAGATGTTCATGTGGGCCGCGCCGAACAGCAGCGCCGACATGAAGATCGCCTGCCCGCGCCCGTAGCGCTGCAGGAAGCCGCGCAGCACGATGCCGCGGAACAGCATCTCCTCGAGCAGCGGCGCCATCACGCAGACCGCCAGCACCGCCGCCACGCTGCCGTCGGCCATGCGGCTGAACATCGCCTCCTCCCAGGCCGACAGCGGCAGCGCCAGCGTCAGCAGGTTGATCGCGCAGGTGATCGCCAGCATCAGCGCCGGCACCAGCAGCAGCGTGGGCGGCACCACCAGCATCAAGGTGGCGCGCATCGAGGCATTCGAGGGATGGAACAGCGCGCGCCAGCCCAGCTTCTGCTGCTGCATCACGACCGCGAACACCAGCCCGTTGCCCAGCACGGACGACAGCACGCCGATCTGCATGGTGCTCAGGCCGAACAGCCGGTTGCCGTCGCGCAGCGCGGCGCCCACGACCAGCTCGCAGAGGAACAGGGCGAGGTACAGCAGGACGGCCTGCGTCGCCGAGGGGAAGGCCGGGCGGTTCGGGGAGGGCATGGGCGCTGCGCAAAGGTGGCGGGCATGTTAGCCGCTGCCGCCGGCCCGGCGCCTCCCCCAACCGGGGGGCGGTGTCAGACCACGAAGGGCAGGAAGCGCTTCGTGCCGCGCATGTAGGCGCGGTAGGCGTCGCCGAAATGCGCGATGCATTCGCGCTCGTCGCTGAGCGCCGTCAGCACCAGCAGCACCGTGGCCGCGAGCGCCAGCGCGAGGCCGGGACCGCCGATGTCCTTGAGGCAGGCGCCCCAGGCCAGCAGCATCAGCGCCGTATACATCGGATGGCGGATGTAGCGGAAGGCGCCGTCGGTGACCAGCGAGGAGGTCTTCTCGAAGCCGAGCAGCGCGGGATCGTCGTCGCGCGCCGCGCCGGGCCGCACCGCGGCCTGCAGCCGGCGCCAGGCATGCACCGGCAGCCAGGCCGACAGCGCCAGCAGCAGCCACGACAGCAGCTGGTGCGGCGCCAGCGGATCCACGTGCCACACGGGCAGGTTCAGCAGGATCAGCGCCAGCATGCACTCCCAGGCGAAGAAGCGGTAGAAGCCGTGCGAGCCGCGCCGGCGCAGCGCGCCGCGCGAGACGTACAGCAGCGCGGCCGAGACGACGACGAAGAGGGCGATCTGGATCCAGGCGAAAGGCATGGGGCCCGAATCTACACGCCGGGCCGCCGGCGCCCTCACACCTTGTCAGCCCATCGTCGAGTAGCCGCCGTCCACCGGGATCGACACGCCGGTCACGTAGTCGGCCGCGGGGCTCGCGAGGAACACGGCCGTGCCCGCGATGTCGGCCGGCCGGCCCCAGCGGCCCGCGGCCGTGCGCGCGACCACGCGCTCGTAGAGGCCCGCGACCTGGGCGCGCGCGCCGTCGGTCATCTCGGTCTGGAACCAGCCCGGCAGGATCGCGTTGACCTGGATGTTGTCGGCCGCCCACGAGAGCGCGGTCGACTTGGTGAGCTGCACCACGCCGGCCTTGCTCGCGGCATAGGCGGGCGAGTAGGCGGCGCCGAAGATCGACATCATCGAGCCGACGTTGACGATCTTGCCGCCGCCGCCGCGCTTCATGTGCGGGTGCGCCGCGCGGCTCACGAGGAAGGCGCTGGTGAGGTTGGTCTGGAGCACGAGGTTCCACTCGTCCAGCGTGAGCTGGTCCACCGGCTTGCGCACGGTGGTGCCGGCGTTGTTGACCAGGATGTCGAGCCGGCCGCAGCGCGCGGCCACGTCGTCGACCGCCTGCTGCACCGAGGCCTCGTCGGCGACGTCGATGGCGATGGCGAAGCTGTCGCTGCCGAGCGCCTTCAGCGTCTCGACCGCGGCGGCCGATTTCTCGGGGTTGCGCGCGGCGATCACCACGCGCGCGCCGGCCTGCGCCAGGCCCTGGGCCATGCCGAGGCCCAGGCCGCCGTTGCCGCCGGTGACCAGCGCGACCTTGCCGCCGAGGTCGAACATCAGGCCGCCGCCGCCGGCACCGGCTTCTTCGCGACCAGCGTCAGGATGTCGTAGCTCGCGACCAGCTCGCCGTCCTGGTTCGTCACCTCGACGTCCCAGGCCACCACGCCCTGGCCCTGGCCGTTGGCGTCCTTGCGGTTGCGGTCGATCTTGCGCTTGCAGGTCAGGCGCGCGCGGATGGTGTCGCCGATGCCCACGGGCTTGACGAAGCGCAGCGTGTCGAGGCCGTAGTTGGCCAGCACCGGGCCGGGCGCGGGCGAGACGAACAGGCCGGCGGCCGCCGACAGCACGAAGTAGCCGTGCGCGATGCGCTTGCCGAACGGCGACTCCTTGGCCGCGATCTCGTCGAAGTGCATGTAGAAGTAGTCGCCCGACAGGCCGCCGAAGGCCACGATGTCGGCCTCGCTCACGGTGCGGCGGTGCGTCAGCAGCGAGTCGCCGATTTGCAGGTCCTCGAAGTGGCTGCGGAACGGATGCACCTCGCTCTCGCGCACCTTGGCGCCGCGCACGTGCTCGCCGGTGACGGCCGCCAGCATGGTGGGCGAGCCCTGCAGCGCGGCGCGCTGCAAGTAGTGCTTGACGGCGCGCAGGCCGCCGAGCTCCTCGCCGCCGCCGGCGCGCCCCGGGCCGCCGTGCTTGAGCGGCGGCAGCGGCGAGCCGTGGCCGGTCGATTCGGCGGCGGCCTCGCGGTCGAGCACCAGCAGCCGGCCGTGCCAGGCCGCGGCGACGGGAATCGCCTTGGCGGCGGTGGCGGGATCGCGCGTGACCAGCGTGCCGACCAGGCTGCCGCGGCCGCGCGCGGCCAGCGCCAGCGCCTCGTCGATGCCCTCGTAGGGCATCAGCGTGCTGACCGGGCCGAAGGCCTCGATGTCGTGCACCGCGTCGTGCTCGAGCGGTTTGCGGCTCAGCAGCAGCGTGGGCGCGAAGAAGGCGCCCTCGGCCGTGCCCTCGCCCACGGGCGAGAAGCCGTCGCCGCCGCCGTACACCAGCTCGGCGCCCTTGCGCAGCTCGGCCACGCGCTCGGCCACGTCGGCCTGCTGCGCATGCGAGGCCAGCGCGCCCATGCGCACTTCCTCGCGCGAGGGATCGCCCACCACCGTCTTGGCCAGCCGCGCGCGCAGGCGCTCGGCCACGGCGTCGAGATGCTGGCGCGGCACGATGGCGCGGCGGATGGCGGTGCACTTCTGGCCGGCCTTCACCGTCATCTCGCGCGCCACCTCCTTCACGAACAGGTCGAACTCCTCGTCGTCGGGCGTGACGTCGGGCGCGAGGATCGCGCAGTTGAGCGAGTCGGCCTCGGCGTTGAACGGGATCGACTGGCGCACCAGGTTCGGATGCACGCGCAGCCTGGCGGCGGTGTCGGCCGAGCCGGTGAAGGTCACGACGTCGGGACCCTCGAGGCGGTCGAGCAGGTCGCCCGTGCCGCCGATGACCAGCTGCAGGCTGCCCTCGGGCAGGATGCCCGACTGCACGATCAGCCGCACCACGGCCTCGGTGAGGTAGCTGGTGGCGGTGGCCGGCTTGCCGATGCAGGGCATGCCCGCGAGGAAGCTGGGCGCGAACTTCTCGAGCAGGCCCCAGACCGGGAAGTTGAAGGCGTTGATGTGCACCGCCACGCCGCCGCGCGGCACCAGGATGTGGGTGCCCGCGAAGCCGCCTTTCTTGCCGAGCGGGAAGGCCGGGCCCTCGTGCACCAGGTTGCCCGAGGGCAGCTCGTTGCTGCCGATGCCCGCGTAGGCCGCCAGCGTGCCGGCGCCGCCCTCGATGTCGACCCAGCCGTCGGCGCGCGTGGCGCCGGTGTGGGCCGAGACGGCGTAGAGGGTTTCCTTGTTCGCGGCGATGTACTTGGCCAGTGCCTTGAGGCGTTCGGCGCGCTGCTGGAAGTCGAGCGCCATCAGCGCCGGGATGCCGACGCGGCGCGCATGGGCCAGCGCCTCGGCGAAGTCGATCGCCTCGGCGTGCGTGCTGGCGATGGCCTGGCCGTTGACGGCGCTGCGCAGCGACTGCGCGGCCTCGCGGCCGATCCAGCGGCCGGCGATGTAGCTTTGGAGGGTGGTGCTCATGGTGCTGGGTCCTTTGCTATCTCTGTGTTGGGCCTTCCCCTGCGGGGGAAGGTCGGGATGGGTGCAACCCCGGAGCTCGGGGCTGCGCGGAGGTCGGGGCCGTCGTGCCCCCACCCCGGCCCTCCCCCGGCGGGGGAGGGAGGCATTCGTCAGTGGGCGTCGTCCTTCTTGCCGATGCCCAGGTAGGTATCGATGATCCGCTGGTCGTGCAGCAGCTCGCGCGCCGGGCCCTCGAGCGCCACGGCGCCCATCTCGAGCACGTAGGCACGGTCGGCCACCTGCAGCGCGGCGCGCGCGTTCTGCTCCACCAGCAGCACCGACACGCCGTGCTTGCGCAGCTGCGCCACCACGCGCAGCACCTCGCGCACCACCAGCGGCGCGAGGCCCAGCGAGGGCTCGTCGAGCATCAAGAGGCGCGGGCGCGCCATCAGCGCGCGGCCGATGGCCAGCATCTGGCGTTCGCCGCCCGAGAGCGTGGAGGCCATCTGCGGCCGGCGTTCCTTCAGGCGCGGGAAGATCTCGAAGATCTCGTCCATGCGCGCGCGCTGGTCGCGCTTGCCCTTGCGCCACTGGTAGAAGCCGCCGAGCAGCAGGTTGTCTTCCACCGACATCTCGCCGAACAGCTCGCGCCGCTCGGGCACCAGCGCCACGCCGCGCGCCACCATGGCCTCGACGCCCGGGCGCGCGATGCGCTCGCCCTGCAGCGACAGGCTGCCGGTGGAGGGCAGGAGGCCCATCGCCGCGCACAGCAGCGTGGTCTTGCCGGCGCCGTTCGGGCCGATCACGGTGACGATCTCGCCTTCGTTCACGTGCAGGCGCACGCTGTGCACCGCCTCCACCTCGCGGTAGGCGACGCAGAAGCCGTCGAGTTGAAGCAGGGGTTGGCTCATCGCGATGCGTCCTCGAGCAGTTCGTCGTCGGCGCCGCCGAGGTAGGCCTCGAGCACGCGCGGGTTGGCCTGCACTTCGGCGGGCGAGCCGGTGGCGATCACAGTGCCGAACTCGAGCACGGTGATGCGGTCGGCGAGGTTCATCACGAACTCCATGTCGTGTTCCACCACCAGGATGCCGAGGCCTTCGGCGCGCAGCTGGCCGAGCAGCTCGGACAGCGCGCGCTTCTCGAGGTGGCGCAGGCCGGCCGCGGGCTCGTCGAGCAGCAGCACCGAGGGCTGGCCCGCGAGCGCGCGCGCGATCTCGACCACGCGCTGCTGGCCCAGCGAGAGCGAGGCCGCGGGCGTGTCGGCATGCGCGCCGAGGCCGCAGCGTTCGATCTGGCGCCGTGCCTCGGCCATCAGCGCGGCTTCCTCCGCGCGGTCCAGCCGCAGCATCGCCGACACCCAGCCGCGCCTGGCGCGCAGGTGGGCGCCGAGCGCCACGTTCTCGATCACGCTGCGCTGGCCGAGCAGGCGCACGTGCTGGAAGGTGCGGCCCAGGCCCAGCGCGGCGAAGGCGCGCGAGGGCTTGCCCGACATCGGCTGGCCGACCAGCCGCACCTCGCCGGTGGTGGGATCGTCCACGCCCGAGATCATGTTGAAGAAGGTGCTCTTGCCGGCGCCGTTGGGTCCGATCAGCGCATGCACCTCGCCGGCCTTGAGGGTCATCGAGATGTCGTTGTTGGCCACCAGCCCGCCGAAGCGCTTGCTCACGCCGTCGGCTTGCAGCAGCAGGCTGCCGCTGGCCGGCAGCGCGCGCTGCGCGAGCTGCTCGGTGCTCGAGACGGCCGGGCCGGCGCCGGCGGCGCGCGGCAGTTCGCGCACCCAGCGGCGCGACAACCGCGCCAGCGTGGGCCACAGGCCGTCGGCGAAGCGCTGCAGCACGAACAGCATCAGCAGGCCGAACACCACCACCTCGAAGTTGCCGCTGGTGCCCAGCAGCGCGGGCAGGATGTCCTGCAGCTTTTCCTTCAGCAGCGTGATCAGCGTGGCGCCGAGCACCGCGCCCCAGAGATGGCCCGCGCCGCCGACCACCGCCATGAACAGCATCTCGATGCCGATGTTGAGGTTGAAGGGCGTGGGGTTCACGAAGCGCTGCATGTGGGCGTAGAGCCAGCCCGAGATCGCGGCCAGCAGCGCGGCCAGCACGAACAGCTTGATGCGGTGGCGCGCGGTGTCCACGCCCATCGATTCGGCCATCAGCCGGCCGCCCTTGAGCGCGCGGATGGCGCGGCCCTCGCGCGAGTCGAGCAGGTTGTGCATGGCCCACAGCGCCAGCAGCAGCACGGCCCAGATCACCACGCCCAGCATGCGCGGCGTGGCGAACGAGACGCCCGCGATCACCAGCGGCGGAATGCCGGTGATGCCGGTCTGGCCGCCGAGGAACTCCATGTTGCCGAGCAGGAAGTACAGGCTCAGGCCCCAGGCGATGGTGCACAGCGGCAGGTAGTGGCCCGAGAGCTTGAGCGTGACCGCGCCGAGCGCCCAGGCCAGCGCGAAGGTCAGCACCAGCCCGAGCAGCAGGCCGAGCCAGGGCACCAGCGCGGAACCCGCGAGGCCGCCGAGCCAGCCGGCCGCGGTCGGCGAGGTGCAGATCCAGGCCGTGGCATAGGCGCCCATGCCGACGAAGGCGGCCTGGCCGAAGGAGGTCATGCCGCCGACGCCGGTCAGCAGCACCAGGCCCACGGCCACCAGCGCATAGAGGCCGATGTTGCTGAGCACGGTGACGGTGAAGGGCGGCAGCCAGCCCCAGGCCAGCGCGAGCGCGACGATGAACACGAGCGTGAGCACGCGCGGCGTGACGAGCGGACGGCCCTCGGGCACGGCGTTGGCGGAAGAAGAAGCCACAGGGGTCGATGAAGACGGGTTCATTCCTCGTCCTCCACGTGATGGCTGCGCAGCGAACGCCACCACAGCACCGGGATGATCAAAGTGAAGACCAGCACTTCCTTGTACGCGCTGGCCCAGAAGGAGGAGAAGGCCTCGAGCAGGCCCACCAGCAGCGCGCCCGCGAGCGCCAGCGGATAGCTCGCGAGCCCGCCGACGATGGCGGCCACGAAGCCCTTGAGGCCGATCAGGAAGCCGGTGTCGTAGTAGACCGTGGTGATCGGCGCGATCAGCAGGCCCGACACCGCGCCGATGACGGCCGCGAGCGCGAAGCTCAGGTCGCCCGAGAGCTCGGTGGGAATGCCCGACAGCCGTGCGCCGACGCGGTTGATGGCGGTGGCGCGCAGCGCCTTGCCGATCATCGAGCGGCCGAAGAACCAGAACATCGCGATCACCAGCACCAGCGTGACGCCGACCACCACCAGCGACTGGCCGGTGACGGGAATGCCGCCGAGGTCGAGGCGCAGCTCGGAGAACGCGCTGGTGCGCGAGCCCTCGGCGCCGAAGAAGAACAGCCCGAGACCGATCAGCACGCCGTGCAGCGCCACCGAGACGATCAGGAGCATCAGCACGCTGGCATCGGCCAGCGGGCGGTAGGCGAGGCGGTAGAGCAGCGGGCCCAGCGGCGCGATCAGCACCAGCACGGTGAGCGCCTGCGTCGCGAGCGAGGTGGGCTTGAGC
The DNA here is from genome assembly GCF_059415325.1 of Variovorax sp. GW821-FHT10D07. Taxonomy (NCBI): domain Bacteria; kingdom Pseudomonadati; phylum Pseudomonadota; class Betaproteobacteria; order Burkholderiales; family Comamonadaceae; genus Variovorax; species Variovorax sp. GW821-FHT10D07. Next base: position 290,106 of record NZ_JBWKMZ010000011.1, read on the forward strand.
ACCAGCACCAGCGCGGCGGCCACCGCGGGGAAGGCCACGCACCAGGTCAGCGCCGAGCGCCAGTCGACCGTGGCGCCGCGCTTCCAGCGCCAGGCCTCGATCGCCAGCACGGCCAGCGCCAGCGCCAGCAGCAGCCACAGCGTGGACGGCGCGCGGCCGCCCTGCAGCGCGGCCATCGACAGCGCGCCGAAGGCGACGAACTCGCCCTGCGGGATGAAGATCACGCGCGTGACCGAAAACACCAGCACCAACGCGAGCGCCATCAGTCCGTAGACCGCGCCGTTCACGATGCCGTCCTGCCCGAGCAGCAGGGCGATCTGCAAATCCATACGACCAACTTTCCTTCAGAAGACCAGGGGCGAGAGAAAAACCGTGCCCCTCTTGCAGGAACACCGCGGGCCGGTGGCGCCGGCCCGCGGTGTCCGTCGTTCAGCCCCGTGCGATCAGGGTTGGAATTTCCAGGCGCCGTTCTCGATCTTGACCATCACGCGCGCGCGCTGGTCCAGGCCCAGGTGGTCGCTCGCGCTCATGGTGAACACGCCGTGCGCGCCCGCCACGTCCTTGGTCTGCTCGAGCGCGTCGCGCAGCGCGGCGCGGAACTCGGGCGTGCCCGGCTGGGCCTTCTTGAGCGCGACCGGCACGGCCGAGCTCATCAGGAGGCCGGCGTCCCAGGCGTGCGCGCCGAAGGTCGAGACCGAGCCCTTGCCGTAGGCGGCTTCATAGGCCGCCACGTAGGCGAGCGCGGACTTCTTCACCGGGTGGCCGGCGGGCAGCTGGTCGGCCACCAGCACCGGGCCGGCCGGCAGGAAGGTGCCTTCCACGTCCTTGCCGCCCACGCGCAGGAAGTCGGCGTTGGCCACGCCGTGCGTCTGGTACATCTTGCCGGTGTAGCCGCGCTCCTTGAGCGTCTTCTGCGGCAGCGCGGCCGGCGTGCCCGAGCCGGCGACCAGCACCGCGTCGGGCTTGGCGGCCATGATCTTCAGCGCCTGGCCGGTGACCGAGGTGTCGGTGCGCGCATAGCGTTCGTTGGCCACGACCTTGATCTTCTTGAGTTCGGCGGCCTTGGCGAATTCCTGCGACCAGCCTTCGCCGTAGGCGTCGGAGAAGCCGATGAAGGCGACGCTCTTCACGCCGTTGGCGGCCATGTGCTCGGCGATGGCCAGCGACATCATGATGTCGTTCTGCGGCGTCTTGAAGACCCACTTCTTCTTGGCGTCCATCGGCTCGATGATGCGGGCCGAGGCGGCCACCGAGATCATCGGCGTCTGCGCCTCGCTGGCCACGTCGATCATCGCGAGCGAGGCCGGCGTGGTGGTCGAGCCCAGGATCACGTCGACCTTGTTCTCGGCGATCAGCTTGCGCGTGTTGTTGACGGCGGCCGTGGTGTCGGAGGCGTCGTCGAGCACGATGTAGTTGATCTTCTGGCCGCCGATGGTCTTGGGCATCAGCGAGATCGTGTTCTTCTCGGGGATGCCCAGCGAAGCCGCCGGGCCGGTGGCCGAGATGGTCACGCCGACGTTGACGTCGGCCCAGGCCGACAGGGCCGTGGCGCACAGGGCGGCGATCAGCAGGGGCTTGAAGAATTTCATGGTTGGCTTGTCTCCGGTTGAAAAAAGGTTGAGGCCTGAAGTATCTCAGCGCTCGTCGAACGAGAGCGTGACGCGTTCGGTAAGGGGGTGGGCCTGGCAGGTCAATACGAAGCCCGCGGCCACTTCATTCTTGTCGAGCGCGAAGTTTCTTTCCATGCGGACTTCCCCGTCCACGCACTTGGCGCGGCAGGTGCCGCACACGCCCGAGGTGCACGAGAACGGCACCTCGAGGCCGGCCGCAGAGGCCGCGTCGAGGATGCTGGGCTGGCCTTCGGTGTAGGTGATCTCGCGCTGCAGGCCGTCGCGCACGATGGTCACGCGCGCGCGCTTGGCGTCGCCGGGCAGGGCCTCGTGCACCACGGCGCCGACCTGGGCGGTCGAGCTCGCCGAGGGCAGCGCGACGCCGAAGCGCTCGATGTGGATGCGTTCCTCGGGCACGCCCGCGGCCAGCAGCGCGGCCTCGGCCTCGTCGTTCATCTGGAACGGGCCGCAGATGTAGACGTGGTCGATGCTGCCCGCGGGCACCAGGCCCTGCAGGAACTCGCCGATCTTCTCGCGGTTCATCACGCCGAAGCCCAGCGGCGAATCGGTGTGCTCGTCGGAGAACACGTGCTGCAGCACCAGGCGCGTCATGTAGCGGTTCTTCAGGTCCTCGATCTCTTCCTTGAACATCGTGGACTGGAGCTGGCGGTTGCCGTAGATCAGCGTGAAGCGGCTCTTCGGCTCGCGCGCGAGCACGGTCTTCATGATCGACAGGATCGGCGTGATGCCGCTGCCGCCCGCGATGCCGACATGGTGGCGCGCGGACTCGCCCTCGATCGGCACGAAGAAGCGGCCTTGCGGCGCCATCACCTGGATCGAGTCGCCGGGCTTGAGGTGGGCGTTGATCCAGTTGGAGAACTGGCCGCCGCGCACCTTGCGCACGCCCACGCGCAGCTCGCCGTCGTCGACGCCGGCGCAGATCGAATAGGAACGGCGCAGGTCCTGGCCGTCGATCTCGTTGCGCAGGGTCAGGTACTGGCCCTGCGTGAAGCCGAAGACTTCGCGCAGCGTCTCGGGGACCTCGAAGGAGACGATGACGGCCTCGGGCGTGTCGGGCTCGATGGCCTTCACGCGCAGGGGGTGGAACAGGGTACTCATCGGCGTGGGGCCTAGATCGGCTTGAAATGTTCGAAGGGTTCGCGGCAGGCGAGGCAGCGGTACAGCGCCTTGCAGGCGGTGGAGCCGAAGGCCGACAGCCGCTCGGTGCGCTCGCTCGCGCAGCGCGGGCAGGCGATGCGCTCGCCGGCGAGGCGGCCGAACAGGCGGATCGGCACCGCGGTGCCGGCGGCCTGCTCGGGCGTGAGGTGGGCGGGCGGGGCGATGCCGTAGGCCTTGAGCTTGGCGCGGCCCTCGTCGCTGATCCAGTCGCTGGTCCAGGCCGGCGCGCGGCGCAGGGTGGCGCGCGCGGGGCCGAGGCCGGCGCGCTCGATCGCGGCCAGCACGTCGTGCTCGATGGCCTCGGTCGCGGGGCAGCCCGAATAGGTCGGCGTCAGCACCACCTCGAGGCCGTCGTCGTGCTCGATCACGTCGCGCACGATGCCGAGGTCGCAGACCGACACGGCCGGCACCTCGGGGTCGGGCACCGAGTGCAGCACCTCCCAGGCGGCGTCGATGCGCGAAGCGGCCATGGTGTCGGCAGTCACCACACGCCCCCGGGGAAGGCGCGCTGCAGGTGCTGCATCTCGGCCAGGATGTAGCCCATGTGCTCGCTGTGCACGCCCTGCTTGCCGGTGCTGCGGAACTTGGCCTCGGCCGGCGCGGCCAGGCCGGCGGCGTCGAGCACCTGCTGCATCTCGGCGAACCACGGCTCGCGCAGTTCGTTCCAGGCCGGGCCCAGGCCGCTGGCGCTGGCCTCGCGGTCGACCGCGTCGGCCTCGAACAGCTCGGGCATGTAGAGCCAGGCCTGCTTGAGCGCGGCCTCGGTGCGGCGGCGCGACTCCTCGGTGCCGTCGCCCAGGCGCACCACCCAGTCGGCCGAATGCTGCTGGTGGTAGCGCGCTTCCTTCAGCGCCTTGCCGGCGATGGCGGCCACTTCCTCGTCGTTCGAGCTCGCCAGCCGTTGCCACAGCAGCTTGAGCAGGGTGGCGATCATGGTGTTGCGCACCACCGAGAAGGCGAAGTCGCCGCGCGGCAGTTCGACCAGCGTGAGGTTGAAGTAGTCGCGCTCCTCGCGCAGGTAGGCGAGCTGGTCCTCGTCGTGCTCGCGGCCGGCGCCTTCCAGCTTGCCGGCGTGGGTGAGCAGCGCGCGCGCCTGGCCCACGAGGTCGAGCGCGATGTTGGCCATCGCGATGTCCTCCTCGAGCACGGGCGCGTGGCCGCACCACTCGCCCAGGCGCTGGGCCAGCACCAGGCAGGTGTCGCCGATGCGCAGCAGGTACTGCACGGCGGGCGTGCGGTTCAGTTCGATCGATGCTTGCATGGCCGGCCGCTCACATGTGGTCGACGGACTTGGGCAGCGCGTAGAAGGTCGGGTGGCGGTAGACCTTGTCCTCGGCGGGATCGAAGTACATGTCCTTGTCGCCCGGATCGCTCGCGACGATCTGCTCGGAGCGCACCACCCAGATGCTGCAGCCTTCCTGGCGCCGCGTGTAGACGTCGCGTGCCATCTGGATCGCCATCTTCGAGTCGGCGGCGTGCAGGCTGCCGCAATGCTTGTGGTCCAGGCCGGCCTTGCTGCGCACGAACACTTCCCACAGGGGCCATTCTTGTTTCTGTTCGACGGTCATGCCGCCTCCTTCATCGGTTGCTTGTTGGCATGGGCGAGTGCGGCTTCGCGCACCCAGGCGCCGTCTTCCCAGGCGTCGACACGGGCCTGCAGGCGTTCGCGGTTGCAGGGGCCGTCGCCGCCGATCACGCGCCAGAACTCGCTCCAGTCGATGGTGCCGAAGTCGTGCGCCTGGCGTTCCTCGTTCCACTTGAGGTCGGGATCGGGCAGGGTCACGCCGAGGATGGCCGCCTGCTCGACGGTGGCGTCGATGAACTTCTGGCGCAGCTCGTCGTTGCTGAAGCGCTTGATGCCCCAGCGCATCGACTGCGCCGAGTTGGGCGACTGGTCGTCGGGCGGGCCGAACATCATGATCGAGGGCCACCACCAGCGGTTGACCGCGTCCTGCACCATCGCCTTCTGCGCGTCGGTGCCGTGGGTCATCATGGTCAGGAGCGCCTCGTAGCCCTGGCGCTGGTGGAAGCTCTCCTCGCGGCAGATGCGGATCATGGCGCGCGCATAGGGCGCGTAGGAGCAGCGGCAGATCGGCACCTGGTTCATGATGGCCGCGCCATCGACCAGCCAGCCGATGGTGCCCATGTCGGCCCAGGTCAGCGTGGGGTAGTTGAAGATCGAGCTGTACTTGGCCTTGCCGGTGTGCAGCGCGTCGAACATCTGGTCGCGCGAGGTGCCCAGCGTCTCGGCGGCGGCATAGAGGTAGAGGCCGTGGCCGCCCTCGTCCTGCACCTTGGCCAGCAGGATCGCCTTGCGCTTGAGCGTGGGCGCGCGGCTGATCCAGTTGCCCTCGGGCAGCATGCCGACGATCTCCGAGTGCGCATGCTGGCTGATCTGCCGCACCAGCGTCTTGCGGTAGTGATCGGGCATCCAGTCCTTGGCCTCGATGAAGTCGCCGGCGTCGATGCGCGCGTCGAAGCGTTCCTCGAGCCGCAACTCGTCGGCCGAGCGCAGGGCCTTCTTGCCGTCGCCGGCGTCCTTGCCCATGGTGTCCATGGCTTGTGTGTACATCGCGGTTCTCCTTGAGAGGTGAAGAGGTCGTCGATCGGTGGTCAGTAGCTCAGCTGCTTCGTGGACTGCGCCCGGCGGTCCACCTCGGCCGGTGTCAGGGCCTCGCTCTTGCAGCCGAAATCCTTGAACAGCGTCATCTGGTCGGCGTAGTGGGGCGACTTGCGGCCGTCGGGTCCAACGAAGCCGCTCTGGCCCGGCGGGGCGGCGGTGCACAGCACGACGCCCTTGGCGCCGAGCACCACCTTGTCGTTCTGCGTGCCGCGGTTCATGTAGCTCGGCAGGCTCAGCAGCTCGTCGGCCCCGGCCTGCGGCGCGCCGATGAAGTTGCTGGTGAGGAACACATGCTTCGTCACCGGCGTGCGCCACTTGGCGGTGTCGCTGCCGAAGCGCTTGTCGAGCTCGGCCACGGCCTGCGCGAGCGTGGCGCGCAGCACGGCGTTCTTGTCCTCGCCGTTGAAGAAGTCGTAGCGCTGCGGCACGCCGGCCTTGGGGCCGAGCAGCGCGTTGTAGACCAGCTTCAGGCCGTTGCCCGGGCGGATGCTGGCCACCTGCGTCTCGCCGGCATAGCCGGTGCCCGCATAGGCCGCGAACACCTCGGGCGGCAGGTCGTCGGCCAGCACCTTGCGGTAGAGGATCGGCAGCCAGGCCGTCATCAGCGTGGTGGCCGGGCTGTCGTAGACGCCGCGCTCGGCCGGGTCCTCGTTGAGCATGTTCCAGTCCGCCAGCACCTGGGCCGCGCGGCGCGCCGGGTCGGCGGCCGGCAGGCCGCGCGTCGCCTCGAGGGCGAAGGGCACGAGGTAGCGCGCGTTGGTGTCGGCGTAGGCGGTGATGCGGTTGAGCGCCCAGAGCTCGTCGGGCGTGAGCCGGGGCTTGGCCTCGAGCCGCGCCGTGAACTCGTGCACCCGGTCGACCACCGAGTAGTTGCCGCCGTCGCTGACCGCGCCCGGCGCCGACTGGTTGTTCCAGTTGGCGACGTAGCCCTGCGCCGGGTTGAAGGTCTTCGGGTCCTCGCTGAACGGGCGGATGCCGAGCCATTCCATCGAGCCGTCGCCCACGGCGGGCAGGCGGATGTCCTGCGTGGCCGGGCGGATCGGCAGCCGGCCCGGCGAGACGTAGCCGATGTTGCCGGCGGTGTCGGCGTAGTACCAGTTGATGGTGATGGCCACGCGCGAGGCCTGCGCCAGCCACTGTTCCCAGTTCTGCGCGCGCATCGCGTGGATCCAGCCCAGCAGCGACTCGAGTTCGTAGCCGTCCCAGCTGCGCTTCATCGAATACGCGGTGCCGTTGGGCAGGTCGAAGTTGGTCACGGTGCCGTGCACGGTGGCGTAGACGTCCAGGCTCTGGTCGGGCTGGCCCTTGACCTTGATGAGCTCGGTGCGCTTGCTCATGGCGCGCATCGCGCCGTTGAACAGGTAGCGGTACTGGTTGGCGGGGTCCAGCTTCTCCTGGTACATGTCGTTCACGTCGAGCGGACCGGCGGTGGCGCCCCAGGCGATCTTGCCGTTGGTGCCGAACAGCACCACGGGATGCGCGAACGGCGTGTTGCCGGTCACGTCGAAGCCGGCGCCGTGCAGGCCGATGCCGAACACGTACGAGGGATTGAACCAGTTGAACTGCGGGCCGTTGATGAAGACGGTGCTGCCGTCGGTGGTCTTGTTCGGGCCGGCGATCCAGAGGTTGCTGGCGATCGGGCGGGTCCAGGGCTCGGCCACGCCGCGCTGCGCGGCATCGATCTCGTTGCGCGCGACCAGCAGCTCGGGCGAGACCGGCGCCAGCGCCGCGCGATGGGCGGCGTGCGCATCGTCGGCGGCGCCTCGGGCCACGGCCTTGGGACGCGGCACGGTGGTGGGCGCGAGCGGGTCTTCCACCCAGCGGATCTGGTCGAACAGCTGGCGGCCGGCCTCGTCGCCGCGCGCCTTGCGCAGCTGCTCGAGCAGGCGCAGGTTGGCGAGCTCGCTGCTCACGTTGGAGTAGCGGTTGGCCATGGTGCCGACCCAGATCATCGCCACGTCGTAGCCGCTCCAGTCGGCCTTCGGGCGGAAGCCGGCATCGGCGAACTGCTTGGGCAGCAGCGTGGCCGGCGCGGCCAGCACTTCGTTCACGCGCGCATTGAAGCCGGCGGCATAGCCGTCGAAGATGGCCTTGTCGTCGCTCGACAGGCGCGCCATCTGCGCGCGGATCGAGGCGGGATCGAAGCTGGCGCGGCTGCCCTTGTCGAGCGCGACATAGGCCGGGCCCATCACTTCGGCGACGGTGCCCAGCACGGCGCGGCGTGCCATCTCCATCTGGAACAGGCGGTCTTCCGCGACGGCGTAGCCGAAGCCGTGGAACAGGCCGCGCACGTCGTTGGCATAGACGTGCGGCACGCCGTAGTCGTCGCGCTTGATCGTGACCTTGCCGGCCGGGGGCATAACCGCGCCGGTGGCCGGGGCGGTGGAGTTGGCGGCGCAGCCGGCCAGCGCCACCAGGGCGCAGGCGAGGGCGATCGATCGGAAATTCAGTGTCATCGGTGGCGGTTCGGGGAAAGCGGCGGCGCCTCAGCGCGGGCGGTTGTCGACCACGCGCCGGGCCTTGCCGGTCTGCGTGCGTTCCATCTCGTTCGGCGCATGCACCACCACGCGGGTGGAGATGCCGACCAGCGTCTTCACGCGGTGCTGCACCCAGCCGGCGATGGCCGCGCGGTCGGCCGCGGCGGCTTCATGCGGCGCGAGCTCGCAGTGCACCTCGACCTGGTCGAGCAGGCCTTCGCGGCTCACGTGCACCTGGTAGAGGCCGGTGAGGGCGCCGTGCGCGAGCACGATCTCTTCGACCTGCGTGGGGAAGACGTTCACGCCGCGGATGATCATCATGTCGTCGCTGCGCCCGACGATCTTGCCCATGCGGCGGAAGGCGCGCGAGGTGGGCGGCAAGAGGCGCGTGAGGTCGCGCGTGCGGTAGCGGATGATGGGCATCGCCTCCTTGCTCAGCGAGGTGAAGACCAGCTCGCCTTCCTCGCCGTCGGCCTTCAGTTCGCCGGTCTCGGGATCGATGATCTCGGGATAGAAGTGGTCCTCCCAGATCACCGGGCCGTCCTTGCTCTCGACGCATTCGCTGGCCACGCCCGGGCCCATGACTTCGCTCAGGCCGTAGATGTCGACCGCGTCGATGCCGGCCTTGGCCTCGATGTCGCGGCGCATGGCCTCGGTCCAGGGCTCGGCGCCGAAGATGCCGATGCGCAGCGAGCTGTCCTTGGCGTCCAGGCCCAGGCGTTCGAACTGCTCGATGATTACCTGCATGTAGCTCGGCGTGACCATGATGATGTCGGGCCGGAAGTCCTGGATCAGCTGTACCTGCTTCTCGGTCTGGCCGCCCGACATCGGGACCACGGTGCAGCCCGCGCGCTCGGCGCCGTAGTGCGCGCCCAGGCCGCCGGTGAACAGGCCGTAGCCGTAGGCGATGTGGATCAGGTCGCCGGCGCGGCCGCCCGCGGCGCGGATCGAGCGCGCGACCAGGTCGGCCCAGGTGTCGATGTCTTTCTTCGTGTAGCCGACCACGGTCGGCTTGCCGGTGGTGCCCGACGAGGCATGGATGCGCGCGACCTGCTGGCGCGGCACCGCGAACATGCCGAAGGGGTAGTTGTCGCGCAGGTCGCTCTTGACCGTGAACGGGAATTTCGCGAGGTCGGCGAGCGTCTTGAGGTCGCCCGGCTGCACGCCCTTGGCGTCGAAGGCCTGGCGGTAGTGCGGGACGTTGTCGTAGGCGCGCTGCAGCGTGTCGCGCAGGCGCTGCACCTGCAGCGCGGTGATCTCGTCGCGGCTCGCGGTCTCGATCGGTTCGAGATCGCCGGGGGCGGGGCGGGGTGCTGGCATGACGGGGTCCTCGTTTTTTTCGTTCGGTTCAGGCCGCGACGGCGGGGCGGCCCTTGGCGGTGTAGGAGCGGCCGCGGAAGATCGCGACGCGCTCGCCGCGCTGGTTGGTGATCTCGGTGTCGTAGACGCCGGTGCGGCCGGCCTTCGAAACCTCGAAGCAGCGCGCGGTCAGCAGGTCGCCTTCGCGCGCGGGCGCGATGAAGTCGATCGCGAAGCCCGAGGCCACGGTCAGCTCGTTGTAGGAGTTGCAGGCGAAGGCGAAGGTGGAATCGGCCAGCGTGGCCATGAAGCCGCCGTGGCAGATCGCATGGCCGTTGAGCATGTCGGGGCGCACGCGCATCTCGATCGTGGCCTGGCCCGGGCCGACCTCCACGATGCGCATGCCCAGGCCCTTGGAGGCGTTGTCGTTGGCGAACATGCCGTCGCGCACGTATTCGGCGGTCTGTTGCGGGGTGCGTTCGGTGCTCATGGCTCAGCGGTCCTTGAAGACGGGGGCTCGCTTGGCGCGGAAGGCCTCGACACCTTCGCGGTAGTCGTTGGCGGCGCCGAGGTCGCGCTGCAGGCGGGCCTCCTCGGCCAGTGCGGTGTCGAGGTCCATGGTCTGGGCGGCATTCATCGCGGCGCGCGTGGCGACCAGCGCACGCGAGGGCATGGCGGCGAGCCGGCCCGCGAGCGCGGCGGCGGCGTCGGCCAGCGCGGCGTCGTCCACCACCTGCCAGATCAGGCCGATGCGCGCGGCTTCCTCGGCCGGCAGCTTGTCGCCGAGCATCGCGATGCCCAGCGCGCGCGCCGGGCCCACGAGCCGCGGCAGCAGCCAGGTGCCGCCGGTGTCGGGCACCAGGCCGATCTTGGTGAAGGCCTGGATGAAGCTCGCCGAACGCGCGGCGAGCACGAGGTCGCAGCACAGCGCGAGGTTGGCGCCGGCGCCGGCGGCCACGCCGTTGACCGCTGCGACCACGGGCACGGGCATGCTGCGGATGCGCTGGACCAGCGGGCCGTAGAGCTTCTCGATGACGTGGCCCAGGTCCTTGGGCGCGGCGCCGGGCGTGGTGTCGGGCGCGACCATCGGGTCGGCGAGGTCCTGGCCGGCGCAGAAGGCGCGACCGGCGCCGGTCAGCACCACGCAGCGCACCTCGGCATCGGCGGCCGCCGCTTCGAGCGCCGCCAGCAGTTCGGCGTGCAGTTCGCTCGTGAAGCTGTTGAGCGCCGCGGGGCGGTTGAGGCTCAGTGTGCGGACGGCGCCGGCATTGCCGACGAGGACCAGGGGTTCCGACATGGGCTTGTCTCTCATCTGTGGGGGGGATGACTTCGGGTCAATTACTATTGACCGACCGTTCGGTAGATTTTAGGATGGCGAACGAATCCGGCACAAGTCCAAAGCATTCAGGGAAAACCCTGAATCGCGAGACGAAGGACCGGCACCCCACAGGAGACCGCACCCATGCCCAGCTACGCCATCGACGGCGTGATCCCCGTCGTCGACCCCACCGCCTACGTGCATCCGTCCGCCGTGCTGATCGGCGACGTGATCGTGGGCCCGAACTGCTACGTCGGCCCCTGCGCCAGCCTGCGCGGCGATTTCGGCCGCATCGTGCTCGAGGAGGGCTCGAACCTGCAGGACAACTGCTGCGTGCACGGCTTTCCCGACAACGACACGGTGATCGAGGTCAACGGCCACATCGGCCATGGCGCGATCCTGCACAGCTGCGTGGTGCGGCGCGACGCCATGGTGGGCATGAATGCCGTGGTGATGGACGAGGCCGAGATCGGCGAGAAGGCCATCGTGGCCGCCAGCGCCTTCGTGCCGGCCGGCATGAAGGTGCCGCCGCGCACGCTGGTGGCGGGCATGCCCGCGCGCGTGAAAAGAGAACTGAGCGAGGCCGAGATCGCGTGGAAGCTCGAGGGCACGCAGGTCTACCAGGCGCTCGCCGTGCGCAGCCTCGCGACGATGCGCGAGGTCGAGCCGCTGGCGCAGGTCGAGGCCGGGCGGCCGCGGCTGCCGGCGATCGACGTCAAGCCGCTGATCGCGACCAGGCGCAGCTAGGATCGCGCGCTGCCCGTCACACCCTCTCAACGCCAGAACAGAAAGAACACCGATGCCCAGAGGAAGATCCGCCAGCTACGACGACCAGCGCGAGCTCATCCTCGAGCGGGCCGCGCGGCTGTTCGCGCGCCAGGGCTACCCGGCCACCTCGATGAACCAGGTGGCCGAGGCCTGCAACCTCTCGAAGGCCACGCTCTACCACTACTACAAGGACAAGCGCAGCCTGCTGATCAGCATCGCCGAGACGCACGTCTCCAAGCTGGCGGCGCTGGTGGCCGAGGAGGAGGCCTCGACGCAGACCGACGAGGAGCGGCTGCGGCGCTTCATCTACCGCATCGTCGAGGAGTACGCGGGCGCGCAGGACGCGCACCGCGTGCTGACCGACGACGTGCGCTTCCTCGAGGAGGAGGACCGCGAGCGCGTGCTCGACAAGGAGCGCGAGGTGGTCGCGGGCTTCGCGCGCGCGGTGGCCGCGCTGCGCCCGGGCACGCCGAGCGACGACCTCGCCAAGCCGCTGACCATGCTGCTGTTCGGCATGATCAACTGGATGTTCACCTGGATGAAGCCCGGCGGCCAGCTCGACCATGCCTCGATCGCGCCGGTGGTGGCCGACCTGTTCCTCGGCGGCATCGGCGCCGTGAAAGCGCCGCCGGCACGCGCGAAGAAGAAGCCGAAGCCGGCGGCCTGAGGGCGCGGACCTTCAGCGCGCCGCGCCGGCGTAGCGCGTGGCCGGCGTGCCGTTCTGCGAGGCGCCGAAGAGTTGGGCGCGCGCGTCGTCGTAGGCCGCGAACAGCGGCGCGTAGTCGTCCACCGAGGGCATGGTGATCGGCTCGCCGAGGTCGAGGCCGGCGATGGCGGCATCGACGCAGTGCTCGGCCGTCATCACGTGCGCGGGATCGAGGTTCGTGACCGGCACGCCCGACAGCTCCCAGATGTCGGTGGCGGTGGCTGCGGGCAGCACCAGCTGCACGCGCACGCCGCTGCCCGCCACTTCCTCCTGCAGGCCGCGCGTGAAGTTCAGCACGAAGCCCTTGGTGCCGCTGTAGATGCTGCTGATCGGCAGCGTGTGGAAGCCCAGCACCGAGCCGATGTTGATCAGCGTGCCGCGGTCGCGCGCCTTGAAGCCCGCGAGCGCCACCAGGCTCAGCCGCGCCAGCGCGGTGACGTTGACGTCGATCATCGACTGCGCCGAGGCGGGCGCGGTCGCGAGCACCGGCGCCAGCGTGGAGGTGCCGGCGTTGTTGACCAGCAGCGTGATCGAGGCATCGGCGGCGATGGCCTGCGCCACGCGCTCGAGGTCGGCGGCGGCGCCGAGGTCGGCCACCAGGGTGTTCACCGTCACGCCGTACTGGCTGCGCAGCGCCTTGGCGGCTTCGTCGAGGCGGTCGCCGCGGCGCGCCACCAGCAGCAGGTCGTGGCCGCGGCGCGCCAGCCGGTCGGCGAAGAGCCGGCCCAGGCCGGCGGAGGCGCCGGTCACCACCGCGGTGCCGGGGTGGGCGGAGGTGTTGTTCGCTTGCTCGCTCATGTCGTTCTCCAAAAAAGAAGTCGGGGTGCCCGCGCGGTCGGCGACCGCTTCCAAAGGCCCTTCGTCGTTAAGCATGATGGTGATCATGTTTGACGGTGCGAAGCATGATGCCTATCATGAATAGCGTCAACCAGGGTCTGGAAGTACCCGGAAAGAGGATGAGGTCACATGCGATACCCCGCAGCGGAAACCGCCGAAAAGCATCAGAAGATCCTGGGCGAGGCTTCGCGCCTGTTCCGCGAGCGCGGCTTCGGCGGCGTGAGCGTGAGCGAGATCATGAAGGCCACGGGCCTCACGCACGGCCCGTTCTACAACCACTTCGATTCGAAGGAAGCGCTGATGGCCGAGTGCGTCGACCATGCGTCGGCGCATTCGCTCGCCGACCTCGACGCCGCCACCCAGCTGCCCAACGGCATGGTCGACTACGTGCGCGCCTACCTCAGCGTGTCGCACCGCGATGCGCCCGGCGACGGCTGCCTGCTCGCGGCCTTCTCGGCCCAGACGGCGCAGAAGCAGGTCACCGCGCCTTCGCTCACCGCGCACATGAAGGCGAGCATCGAGCGCTTCGCGAAGTTCTTTCCCTGGCGTACGCGCAAGAACGCCGACGCGCGCGGCGACGCGATCCGCGCGGTGGCGGCGATGACCGGCGGGCTGGTGCTGGCGCGCGCGATGAACGACGAGGCGCTGTCCGAGGAAATCCTGCGCGAGGTGCTCGCGGGGATCGAGGGAATGGCGAAAGCCTGAGAGGGCGCCGCCCTAGAGAATCCGGTTGAACCAGAGCAGCGAGAGCCCGGCCGACAGCAGCGTGAGCACCGCGGCGCCGAGCGCGAACAGCGCCGAGATCTCGGTTTCCTTCTTCTCGACCGTGAGCCGCGAGCTCAGCGTCTCGTAGACCTTCTTGAGGTCGGCGGCGGTGCCGGCATAGAAGTAGTCGGCCTGGGTCTTGCTGGCGACGGCCTTGAGGGTTTCCTCGTCGAGCCGCACGCGCATCGACCAGCCTTCGAAGCCGATGGTCTCGCCGTCGACCGTGCCGATGCCCACGGTGTAGATGCGCACGCCGCGATCGGCCGCGGCCTTGGCCGCGTCGAGCGGGTCGACGCCGGTGGTGCGCTGGCCGTCGGTCAGCATGATGATCGCGGCCGAGGTGAAGGAGCCCGGCGCGACCGGCGTGAATTCCTTGGCCGGCTTGTCGGCCTGGTCGATGGCCACGCCGCGCTGGCGGCTCGGCGCGCTGAACTGCGAGACGTCGATGCCGGCCTCGGGGAACAGGGTGGCGAGCGACACCACGATGGCATTGCCGGTGGCGGTGGCGCGCTGCAGCTGGAAGCTGTCGATCGCGGTCACGAGGTCGTCGTGGTTGGTGGTGGGCAGCTGCGCCACCTGCGCGCTGCCCGCGAAGGCGACGATGCCGACCTTCACGTTGCGCGGCAGGTCCTTGATGAAGCTCTTGGCGGCATCCTGCGCCGCCACCAGCCGGTTCGGCAGCACGTCGGCGGCGCGCATGCTGCCCGAGACGTCCATCGCGAGGATGATGGTCTGCTGGTTCGACGGCAGCATCACCACCGCCATCGGCCGCGCGGCGGCCACCAGCATCGCGGCCAGCGCGAGCAGGAACAGGAACGGCGGCACATGGCGCCGGATGCTCTGGCCGGTGCCCATCGCCTCGCGCACGATCGAGAGGCTGGCGTAGCGCACCGCGAGCTTCTTCTTGCGGCGCAGCAGCCAGAGGTAGAGCAGCACCAGCAGCGGCAGCGCCAGCAGCAGCCAGAGGAATTGGGGCCAGAGGAAGGTCACGGCGAAATCCTCGCGCTCGTCGTCGCCAACGTCAACTCGATATACCCGATGGTCGTCATGCGGCCACCGCCTTTACAGGACGCGAGGCACCCGAAGTGCGCACGCGCCGCTTGCGCATGTCGGCGAAGCGCACGATCGCCTCGACCAGGTCGTCGGCGGTCGACAGCTCCAGCGTGTCGACGCCGGCGCGGGCCAGCGCGCCGCGCAGCGCATCCTCGCGCTCGCGGGCGATGCGCGCGAAGCGGCGGCGGAAGCCCGCATCGTGGGTGTCGACCCAGAGCTGCTCGCCGGTCTCGGCATCTCGCAGCGGCACCAGGCCCAGGTCGGGCATGTCGAGCTCGAGCGGGTCGAACAGGCGCACGGCCACCACTTCGTGGCGCTGCACCAGCTGGCCCAGCGGCTTCTCCCAGCCGGGCTCGCTCAGGAAGTCGGACACCACGAACACGGTCGAGCGGCGCGGCATCAGGGTGGCGGCCGACTTCAGCAGGTCGTCGAGCCGGGTCATGCCCTTCTGCGGCGGCGCCTTGTCGGCCTGGTCGGCGCGGCGCTCCATCGCATGCAGCAGGTGCAGCACATGGCGCCGGCCGCTGCGCGGCGGGATCACGGCCTCGAGGTCGTGGCCGTAGACCAGCGCGCCGACGCGGTTGCCGTGGCGCGTGAGCAGGCGCGCCAGCACGCCGACGAAGCCGGCCGAGATCTCGCGCTTGGCCTTCAGGCCCGAGCCGAAGTCGACCGAGCGGCTGAGGTCGAGCACGAACCAGGCCGACATCTCGCGGTCTTCGGTGAAGACGCGCACGTGCGGCGTCTGCAGCCGCGCCGTGACGTTCCAGTCGATGTGGCGCACGTCGTCGTGCAACTGGTATTCGCGCAGGTCGGCCAGGTCGAGGCCGGTGCCGCGCATCAGCGTGCGGTAGTCGCCCTGCAGCAGGCCGTCGAGGCGGCGGATCACGGTCCATTCGAGGCGGCGCAGGGCGCGCTCGGCGCCGCCCGCCTCGAGCGCGGGGCGTTCGTCGTTCGCGGCGGCCTCGGGGGCCTTGCGCCACCAGCTTTTCTTCATGGCGGGTCGTGTGGGGTGATCCGGGTTCAGGCGGCGAGCTTCTCGTGCTCGAGCGGCTTCGGCGGTGCGGGCACCGCGCGCATGATCTTCTCGATCAGGCCGTCGGGCGTCAGCCCCTCGGACAGGCCTTCGTAGGACAGCGTCACGCGGTGGCGCAGCACGTCGGGCACCAGCGCCGTCATGTCCTCGGGCAGCGCGTAGCTGCGTCCGCGCAGCAGCGCCAGGGCGCGCGCGCCCTCGGTCAGGCTGATGCTCGCGCGCGGGCTGGCGCCGAAGGTGATGAAGCGGCCCATGTCCTTGAGCCCGTGCCTGTCGGGCGTGCGCGTGGCCGAGACCAGCTTCACCGCGTACTGGATCAGCGAGGGATCGACGTACACGCGCCGCGCCTCGGCCTGCAGCGCCGCGAGCTGCTCGGTGGTGGCGACCGGCACGGCCTCGACCGGCGGGCCGATCACGCGCTGCACGATCACGAACTCCTCCTCGTCGGTCGGATAGTCGACCAGCACCTTCATCATGAAGCGGTCGACCTGCGCCTCGGGCAGCGGATAGGTGCCCTCGGTCTCGATCGGGTTCTGGGTGGCCATCACGAGGAAGGGGCGCGGCACCTTGTGCGTCTCGCCCGCGATCGTGACCTGGCGTTCCTGCATCACCTCGAGCAGCGCGCTCTGCACCTTGGCCGGCGCGCGGTTGATTTCGTCGGCCAGCAGCAGGTTGGCGAACACCGGGCCCAGCGAGGTGCTGAAGTCGCCGGTCTTCTGGTTGTAGATGCGCGTGCCCACGAGGTCGGAGGGCACCAGGTCGGGCGTGAACTGGATGCGCTTGAACTGGCCTTGCACGGTGTCGGCCAGCGTCTTCACGGTCAGCGTCTTGGCGAGGCCCGGCACGCCTTCGACCAGCAGGTGGCCGCCCGCGAGCATCGCGACCATCACGCGCTCGAGGAAGCGGTCCTGGCCCACCACCACGCGCTTCACCTGGTAGAGGATCTGCTCCATCAGCTCGGCGGTGCTGGCGGGCGTGGCGAAGGAGGAGGTCTCGGTGCTGCTCATTCGGGGCTCTTTCTGGGTCGAAAAAAGGAAGAGGGGGTCAGAACGGTGGCGAACCGGCCGCCGAGGCGGCGTTCTCTATCGGCACCGCGAAGCCGATGCCGATGAAGGTGCGCTGCTGCGTGGGATTGAGGATGGCGGTGACGATGCCGAGCACCTCGCCGTCCATGTTGACCAGCGGGCCGCCCGAATTGCCGGGGTTGGCGGCCGCGTCGAACTGGATCAGGTTGCCGAGCTCCTGCTTGCCCTCGGGCGAGCGGAACGAGCGCTTGAGGCCCGACACCACGCCGGCCGACACCGAGGGGCCGATGCCGAAGGGAAAGCCCACCGCGGCCACCTGGTCGCCGGGCCGCAGGTCGGCGGTCGAGCGCATCACGGCGGGAATCAGGTCGTCGGGAATCTTCTGCGCCTGCAGCACCGCGAGGTCGTTCTCGGGCTGCACGCCGGTGATGACGGCCGGCGCCTCCAGGCCGTCGGCGAAGGTCACCTTGATGGTCTCGGAGCCCGCGACCACGTGCAGGTTGGTGAGGATCACGCCCTTGTCGACGATCACCACGCCGGTGCCCACGCCGCGCTCGACCTGGCCCGGCGGGCCGTCGTCGGCCGGTGCCTCGGGCGACTTGCCCTTGGCCATGTTGCGGCCGCGCTTCTGCGTCTTGGCCTCGGGCGTGGCCTTCTCGGGGCCGTAGCCGACCACGCGCACCACCGAGGGCCGCACGATGTCGGCGGCCTTGGCGGCGGGCGAGGGGAGGGTGTTGGTCTGCAGCGTGCGCAGCACGGCCGCGTCGATGTCCTTCTGCGTGAGCTGGCGCGCATTGCCGCGCTGCCACCAGGCCGCGCCGCCGGCCGCGAGGGCCGCGCACAGAGCGAGGCTCAGCAGCGCGAAGCTGCGGCGCCCGGGTTGCCAGCGCTCGCGCGTGGCGGCGGGCTGCGGCGCCACGGGATCGGCCGCGACCTGCCCGGAGGCCCCGTCGTCGGACTCGATCGGCGTGCGTGGCGAGCGGCTGTACATGGCGGGCCTGCGCATGGGTTCACCTCCGGCAAAAGGCTGTCGCGTGGTGGGTGTCACGCGATGGGCGTGATGAAAAGCACGGTAGCACGCTTTCTTCTGCCTTGCATCCCTTCGGGCATCATGACGCGATGGCTCTTTTCGTCGACACCCACTGCCACCTCGACGCGCCCGAGTTCGGTGCGCAGATGCCCGGGATCCGCGCCCGCGCGGCCGAGCGCGGCGTCGCGCTGTGCGTGATCCCGGCCGTGGCCGCCTTCAATTTCACGACCGTGCGCGAGCTGGCCGAGCGCCAGGGCGACGCCTATGCGCTGGGCATCCACCCGCTGTGCACGGGCGATGCGAAGGAAGAGGACCTGGCCCTGCTCGACGCCGAACTGGGCGCGAGGCGCGACGACCCGCGGCTGGTGGCGGTCGGCGAGATCGGGCTCGACTACTTCGTCGAGCACCTCGACGACGACAAGCAACAGCACTTCTTTCACACTCAGTTGCAATTGGCGCGCAAGCACGGGCTGCCGGTGCTGATCCATGTGCGGCGTTCGGTCGACAAGGTGCTCAAGCATCTGCGGCAGACTGCCGGCGGGCAGCCGTGGCGCGGCATCGCGCATGCCTTCAACGGCAGCGAGCAGCAGGCGCAAGCTTGCATCGCGCTCGGGCTCAAGCTGGGCTTCGGCGGCGCCGTGACCTTCGAGCGCGCGCTGCAACTGCGCCGGCTCGCGGCCACCTTGCCGATCGAGGCGCTGGTGATGGAGACCGACGCGCCCGACATCCAGCCGCACTGGCTCTACCGCACGCAGGCGCAGCGCGACGCGGGCGAGGCGCAGGGCCGCAACGAGCCCGGCGAGTTGCCGCGCATCGCCGACGTGGTGGCTCGATTGCGCGGCATCGGGGTCGATGAACTGGCCGAAAAAACCACGCGAAATGCCATCGAAGCGATGCCGAAGCTCCAAAGTCTGCTGGACCTGTCGGAGGGGTCCTTACTCAGGTCGTAGGCCAATGCCTTGACTTGGGTCCAAGTGCTTTCCAGGCCTGCATTTGCTGTCATCCTTGAACCGTGGAGCTTCGTTGGACAGGGGTGACGACCTTCGTCACCGATGTCGAACGACACCGGCTCCCAGCATTTCATCCAAGAAAAGGAGTTCATCCATGAAAGCAACTTTCGCTCGCACCCTTCCCGTCGTGCTCGCACTGGCATTCGGTGCCGTGGGCATCTCCGCCGTGGCACAGACCACCGCGCCCGCGACGGCCGAACCCTCGACCACCGAGAAGGTGAAGGAAGCCGGCAAGGACGCCTACGACGCGACCAAGGACACCACCAAGCGCGCCGTGAACGCGACCGAGCGCGGCGCCGAGAAGGCCTGGGACGCGACCAAGCGCACGACCAAGAAGGCCGCCAACGCGACCGAGTCGGGCGCCGAAAAGACCTGGGACGCGACCAAGAAAACCACCAAGAAGGCGACCCACGCCACCAAGAAGGCCGCCACCAAGACCGGTGAAGTGGTCGAGAACGCCGGCCACAAGACGGCCGACGGCATGCGCAGCACGGGTCACGCCATCGGCGAGAAGATCCCGGGCACGGCCGAGAACGAAGCCGCCAAGAAGTAAGCAGGCAGGCCGTCGCGCCGCGACCGCAACGAAAACCCGCCTCGGCGGGTTTTCTTTTGGGCCCGCTCAGGCCGGCTTGGGTGCCGTGTCCGGCACCGTGCGATGCAGCACCGGCGTCTCGGGCGTCGGGTAGCCGGCCGCGCCGAAGGTCTTCACGATCGCCTTGTGGGTGTCGAAGTAGACCTGCCAGTAGTGGTCGGTGTGGGTGTAGGGCCGCACCGCCAGCAGCGGGCCCTCGGGCGTGAACTGCAGGATTTCCACGTCGGGCGGCGGCTGCGTCGCCACGTTGGGGATGGCCTGCACCGCCTGGCGCAGCAGCTCGATGGCCTGGTTCACGTCCACGCCGTTGGCCACCTTGGCCGTGGTGTCGACGCGCCGGAAGGCGAGGGTGCTGAAGTTCTGGATGGTGTCGGAGAGCACCTTGTTGTTGCCCACCGTGGCGGTCACGTTGTCGGGCGTGATCAGCGTGGTGCCGAACAGCCCGAGCTCCTGCACCGTGCCGTTCACGCCGCCGATGGTCACGTAGTCGCCCACCTTGTACGGCCGCAGCACCTGCAGGAACACGCCGGCCGCGAAGTGCGTGAGCAGCCCGCCCCAGGCGGTGCCGATCGCCAGCCCCGCGCCCGCGAGCAGCGCCGCGAAGGAGGTGGTCTTGACGCCGAACATGTCGAGGATCGCGAGGATCAGCACGATGTTCAGCAGCACGCTGAGGATCGACACCAGGTAGTGGCTCAGCGTCGGATCGACGCGCCGGCCGCGCTCGAGGCCGACGCGCACGAAGCGCAGCGCGAATCCGATCAACCAGCGGCCCACCAGCCAGGCGGCGATCGCGCCGAGCACCTTGAGGCCAAAATCGGCGCCTTGCGTACTGAGAAAAGTCCAGACGGCTTCCGTGTTCATGAATCTCCATCCTCCGGTACAGGCGCGGTGACTCGATCCAAACCCCAAAAACCTTCGACCCGGTCCGACCGCGCCCCCATTCACAAACGAGCAGCGGCGAAACCCGCCGTTGCGGCAGCGGGCGCCGTGCTCACGGGGCTGGCACCGATCGTCTCGCCCGCCACCGTGGTGTTGATCCTCGGCAGCTTTCCGGGCGCGAGATCGCTGGAACAGCGGCAGTATTATGCGCACCCGCAAAACCAGTTCTGGAAAATCTTGCAAGCCCTGTGGCCCCACGACCCGCTCCCCACGGGAGTCGATAGCTATCAAAAGCGTAGCGATTGGCTGCTGGCGCACGGCCTCGGCGTGTGGGACGTCTATGCGGCCTGCGAGCGCGAGGGCAGCCTCGACTCGGCGATCCGCGCGGCCGTGCCCAACGACATCGCGGCGCTGCACCTGCCAAAGCTGGCGGCCGTGGCCCACAACGGCGGCGAGAGCTTCAAGCACGCCCGGCACACCCGAACCCTGGGCGTGCCGGTTTACCAATTGCCTTCCACCAGCCCGGCCAATGCGTCGTGGAGCTTCGAGCGCAAGCTCGCCGCATGGCGCGAGGTCTTCTCTGTCCATGGACTGGTCTGATGGCCGCACGCAAGCAATCCACTTCCCGCCTTCCCGCCGAACTGCCCGAGGTCAACTTCTCCGACTGGGGCGACATCCGCTACCTGCACCTGGGCACCGAATGGGTCCAGGGCTCGATGAAGCTGGACGCGCCCTACGAGATCGAGCTCGAGTACGTGCAGCGCATGATGGCCTGGCTGCTGTTCGTCGACGGCACCGGCATCGGCAACCGCCATGCGATGCAGCTCGGCCTGGGCGCGGCCACGCTCACCAAGTTCTGCCGCAAGACCTTGCGCATGCGCACCACCGCGGTCGAGCTCAACCCGCAGGTGGTGTCGGCCTGCCGCGGCTGGTTCAAGCTGCCGCCCGACGACGCCAAGCTGCGCGTGGTGATCGCCGACGCGGCCGAGGAGATCCGCCGACCCGAATGGCAGGGCACGGTCGATGCGCTGCAGGTCGACCTCTACGACCACGAGGCCGCGGCGCCCGTGCTCGACAGCGAGGACTTCTATGCCGACTGCCGCGCGCTGCTCACCGAGGACGGCGCGATGACGGTCAACCTCTTCGGCCGCTCGTCGAGCTACGAGCGCAGCCTCGAGAAGATCCAGGCCGTCTTCGGCGCCGACGCGGTCTGGGCCTTCAAGCCGACGCGCGAGGGCAACACGGTGGTGCTCGCGCAGCGCCAGCCCAGCCGGCCCAAGCGCGAGGCGCTTGCCGAGCGTGCCCAAACCATCCAGACTCGCTGGGGCCTGCCCGCGCCCAAGTGGCTGCGGGTCTTCAAGCCGGTCCTTTCCATCTGAATCCATGAGCGCCGTTCCCGCTTCCGCCGCACCGGCCACCCGCCCCGAAGGGCCGCTCGACCTGCGTCGCCTCATCGAATGGCTGGCCGCCGACGGCGTGATCTCGCCGATGGAAGCCAAGCGCACCATCGCGCGCTGCGCCCAGGCCGAGAGCCGCCAGCATCCGCTGGTGCGGCTGGCCAATGTCGCGATGACGCGCGAGAGCGACAGCAAGCCGCTCGACCTCGAGATGCTCGCGCAGTGGCTCGCGGGCCGCGCGGGCCTGTCCTATCTGCGCATCGATCCGCTCAAGGTCGACGTGGGCAAGGTGGCCGACACCATGAGCGCCGCCTATGCCGAGCGCCACAAGGTGCTGCCGGTGCAGGTGCTGCCCAACGAGGTGGTGGTGGCCACGGCCGAACCCTTCCTCACCGACTGGATCTCCGAGGTCGAGCGCCAGTCGCGGCGCACGGTGCGGCGCGTGGTCGCGAACCCGGCCGAGATCCAGCGCTACACGGCCGAGTTCTTCGCGCTCGCGAAGTCGGTGCGCGCGGCGCAGAAGGCCGGCGGCAATACCGGCGGCGCGAGCTTCGAGCAGCTGGTCGAGCTCGGCAAGAGCAACAAGCAGCTCGATGCCAACGACCAGAGCGTGGTGCAGGTGGTCGACTGGCTGTGGCAGTACGCCTTCGACCAGCGCGCGAGCGACATCCACCTCGAGCCGCGCCGCGACCAGGGCGTGATCCGCTTCCGCATCGACGGCGTGCTGCATCCGGCCTACCAGATGCCGATGGGCGTGATGAACGCGATGGTCGCGCGCATCAAGCTGCTGGGCCGCATGGACGTGGTGGAGAAGCGCCGTCCGCTCGACGGCCGCATCAAGACCCGCAACATGCGCGGCGAAGAGGTCGAGATGCGGCTGTCGACCCTGCCCACCGCCTTCGGCGAGAAGATGGTGATGCGGATCTTCGACCCCGACACCGCGGTCAAGGACCTCGATGCGCTCGGCTTCGCGCAGCACGATGCGCAGCGCTGGGAGCAACTCGTCACGCGGCCCAACGGCATCATCCTCGTGACCGGCCCCACGGGCTCGGGCAAGACCACCACGCTGTACTCCACGCTCAAGCGCGTGGCGACCGAGGAGGTCAACGTCAGCACCGTCGAGGACCCGATCGAGATGATCGAGCCCGCGTTCAACCAGACGCAGGTGCAGCCGCAACTCGATTTCGGTTTCACCGAGGGCCTGCGCGCGCTGATGCGGCAGGACCCGGACATCATCATGGTCGGCGAAATCCGCGACCTCGCCACCGCCGAGATGGCGGTGCAGGCCGCGCTGACCGGCCACCTGGTGTTCAGCACCCTGCACACCAACGACGCGCCCAGCGCCATCACGCGGCTGATGGAACTCGGCGTGCCCTCGTACCTCATCAACGCCGTGATGCTGGGCGTGCTCGCGCAGCGGCTGGTGCGCACCCTGTGCCCGCACTGCAAGCAGCCCGACGATGGCATCACGCGCGAGAAGCTCGAGGCCATCGTCAAGCCGTGGCAGATCACGGGCTCGGTGCGCGCCTACAAGCCGGTGGGTTGCGTCGACTGCCGCATGACCGGCTACATGGGGCGCATGGGCCTGTACGAACTGCTGAGCATCAGCGAGACCTTCCGCTCCGAGGTCACGAAGGAACCGAACCTCTCGGCGCTGCGGCGCCAGGCCGTGGTCGACGGCATGCGGCCGCTGCGCCTCGCGGGCGCGCTGCGCGTGGCCGAGGGCCTGACCACGATCGAGGAAGTGCTGAGCGCCACGCCGCCGCTCGACGCTTGATCGCACCCCGGCGCAGCCCCGCGCCGAATACGAACCACCTACATCCGAGGCGCCTCGTGCACCGGGGTTATCCCTAAGTTCTCGGTAGGTGGAACCCACATGGGGCTGACTTCCACCTGACTCCACAATCCCGCATCGAAATTTGTTCGAGGAGACTGTTCGTGAAAATCAAAAGTCAGAAAGACTTTTTCTCGGGACTGATGTTCACCGTGGTCGGGGTCGCCTTCGCTTGGGGCGCCACCAACTACAGCGTGGGCACCGGTGCTCGCATGGGTCCCGGCTACTTCCCGCTGGTGCTCGGTATCCTGATGGCGGTGATCGGCCTGGGCATCATGTTCAGCGGCATGACCGTCGAAACCACCACGGGCGACAAGATCGGCAAGTGGGCCTGGCGGCAGGTGGTGCTGATTCTTGGCGCCAACCTCGTGTTCGGCATCCTGCTGGGCGGCCTGCCGAGCTTCGGCGTGCCGGCCATGGGCCTGATCATCGCGATCTACGCGCTGGTGATCATCGCCAGCCTCGCGGGCCACGAGTTCAAGTTGCCCAGCGTGCTGATCCTGGCCACCGTGCTGGCGGTCGGCAGCTACATCGCCTTCATCTGGGCGCTCAAGCTCCAGATCCAGGTCTGGCCGACCTTCATCGGCTGAGGACGCAAGCACCATGGAACTCTTTCAGAACCTCTCGACCGGCTTCGGCGTCGCGTTCACCTTCACGAACCTGCTGTACTGCCTGGTCGGCTGCATCCTGGGCACGCTGATCGGCGTGCTGCCCGGCATCGGCCCCGTCGCGACCATCGCGATGCTGCTGCCCGCGACCTACGCGCTGCCCCCGGTGTCGGCCCTGATCATGCTGGCCGGCATCTACTACGGCGCGCAGTACGGCGGCTCGACCACCGCCATCCTGGTGAACCTGCCAGGGGAGTCATCATCAGTGGTGACAGTGATCGACGGCTACCAGATGGCACGCAAGGGCCGGGCGGGGCCGGCACTCGCCGCGGCGGGCCTGGGCTCGTTCTTCGCGGGCTGCGTCGGTACGCTGATCCTGGCCGCCTTCGCGCCGCCGCTGACCGAGCTGGCCTTCAAGTTCGGCCCGGCCGAATACTTCTCGCTGATGATCCTGGGCCTGATCGGCGCCGTGGTGCTGGCTTCGGGTTCGCTGCTCAAGGCGATCGCGATGATCGTGCTGGGCCTGCTGCTGGGCCTGGTGGGCACCGACGTGAACTCGGGCGTGGCGCGCTTCAGCTTCGACATCCCCGAACTGACCGACGGCATCGGCTTCGTGGCCATCGCCATGGGCGTGTTCGGCTACGGCGAAATCATCGCGAACCTCTCGCGTCCCGATGAAGAGCGCGAAGTGTTCACCGCCAAGGTGAAGGGCCTGTTCCCGACCAAGGAAGACTTCAAGCGCATGGTGCCCGCGGTGCTGCGCGGCACGGCCCTCGGTTCGGCCCTGGGCATCCTGCCCGGCGGCGGCGCGCTGCTGGCGGCCTTCGCGGCCTACACCATCGAGAAGAAGACCAAGCTGAAGCCGGGCGAAGTGCCCTTCGGCAAGGGCAACATCCGCGGCGTGGCGGCTCCCGAGTCGGCCAACAACGCCGGTGCGCAGACCTCCTTCATTCCGCTGCTGACGCTGGGCATTCCGCCCAACGCCGTGATGGCGCTGATGGTGGGCGCGATGACGATCCACAACATCCAGCCGGGCCCGCAGGTGATGACCAGCAACCCCGAGCTGTTCTGGGGCCTGATCGCCTCGATGTGGATCGGCAACGCGATGCTGATCATCCTGAACCTGCCGCTGATCGGCATGTGGATCAAGCTGCTGTCGGTGCCCTACAAGTACCTGTTCCCGGCGATCGTGCTGTTCTGCGCGATCGGCGTGTACTCGACCAACAACAACACCTTCGACATCTGGATGGTGGGCATCTTCGGCTTCGTGGGCTACACCTTCTTCAAGCTCGGCTGCGAACCCGCGCCGCTGCTGCTGGGCTTCATCCTGGGCCCGATGATGGAAGAGAACCTGCGCCGCTCGCTGCTGCTGTCGCGCGGCGACTGGACCGTTTTCATCACGCGCCCGATCTCCGCCGGCCTGCTGGCTGCCGCCTTGCTGCTGCTCGTCATCGTGCTGCTGCCGGCCGTGAAGTCGAAGCGCGAGGAAGCCTTCGTCGAGGAGTGATCGACGACCGCCCGGCACGCGTGCCGGGCTCGCTCCAGCCAACGGCGCCTGCGGGCGCCGTTTGTTTTGGGCGAAGGCCTTTCAGCCCTTCGCCGTGCGCGGCTTCAGGTGCTGCCGCGCGATGTCGAGGAAGGCCATCGCGGCCGGGCTCAGCGGATGCTTGGCCAGCCGCACCGCCACCAGCGGGTACTCGAGCACCGGCCGCGTGACCGCGAGCGCGCGCAGGTTCGGCGGCATCAGCACCTCGACGTAGCGCGGCAGCAGCGCCACGCCCGCGCCGGCCTGGATCAGGCCGAAGGCGGTGGAGAGCATCGACACGTGGTGCGCCACCTGCGGGTAGACATTGGCCACGCTCGAGAGCTGGCGGCTCACCGCGCGCCAGACGTTGGCGTCGGGGTTGACGTGGATGAAGGGCAGGGCGTCGAGCTGCCGCGCCTCGATGCTGCTGCGCTGCGCGAGCGGATGGTCCTCGCGCACGAACAGCGCCATGCGCTCGACGAACAGCGGCTCGGTCGCGAGCTCCGAATGCGCCTGGCCGATGTCGGAGCCGAAGCCCAGGTCGGCCTCCTGCGACAGGATGCGCGAGATCATCTGCTCGGCGGTGCTGTCGAGCAGCGTGGTGGCCAGCTTGGGGTGCTTCTGCGCGAAGCGTCCGAGCAGCGGCGGCATCAGCGCGCCGGCCGTGAGATGGCCCACCGCCAGCACCACGCGGCCCTCGCGCAACTGCGCCTGCGAGCGGCAGGCATTGACCGACTCATCGATCAGCCGCAGCGCGCGCACGGCCGTGTCGACCATCATCTGGCCGGCATCGGTCATGCGGATGCGGCGCCCGCGCACCACCAGCGGCTGGCCCAGGTCCTCCTCCATGCGCTTGACCAGGTGGCTGATGGCCGGCTGGGTCAGTTGCAGGCTCTCGGCGGCCAGCGTGAAGCTGCCCGTCTCGGCCACCGCCGCGAGCGCGCGAAGCTGCTGCAGCGAAACCTCCTCGGCGGCGATCCGTGCCATAAATTGTGCTCATAGTTGAATAAGCGGGATTATCTGGCTTGATGCGCCCGCGCTGCTTAGCATCGAATGTTCGCCATCTTGCGAAGGGAATCCCGCACCATGCAACGCCACCAGTTTCTCCACGGCCTCGCGGCCGCCTTCGCCGCGCTGTGCCTGGCCGCGCCGGCCACCGGCCTCGCGCAGGGCTACCCGAACAAGCCGATCCGGCTGGTCGTGCCCTTTCCCGCGGCCGGCGCCACCGACCTGTTCGCGCGCACGCTGGGCCAGAAGATGGGCGAGAAGCTGGGCACCACGCTGGTGGTCGACAACAAGCCCGGTGCCGGCGGCGCCATCGGCTCCGACCTCGCGGCCAAGGCCGCGCCCGACGGCTACACGCTGCTGCTGGCCACCACCAGCACGCACTCGATCGGCCCGGCCATCACCAGCCGCCTGCCCTACGACACGGTGCGCGACTTCACGCCGATCGCGCACGTGGGCGACGCGCCGAGCATCATGCTGGTGCCGGTCGACTCGCCCGCGAAGACGGTGCGCGAGTGGATCGACTACGCGAAGAAGAACCCCGGCAAGCTCAACTACGCCTCGAGCGGCAACGGCACCATCGTGCAGCTCACGGCCGAGCTGTTCAAGGCGCAGGCCGGCGTGTTCGTCACCCACATTCCCTACAAGGGCACGGCGCTCGCGATCCCCGACCTGATCAGCGGCAAGGTCGAGGTGCTGTTCGACTCGCTGCCCACCGGCATGCCGCACGTGCGCGACGGCCGGTTGCGCGCACTCGGCGTGACCACGCTCAAGCGCAGCCCGCTCGCGCCCGAACTGCCGCCGATCGCCGACACGCTGCCGGGCTTCGAATCGAACACCTGGTTCGGCTTCTACGGCCCCAAGGGCCTGCCGCCCGACATCGTGGCGCGCGTGAACAAGGCCGCCAACGAGGCGCTGGCCGACCCCGAGGTCAAGGACAAGCTGTCGCGCCTGGGCATCGAGCCCGCCATCGCCGGCACGCCCGAGCAGTTCGCGAAGATGGTGGCCGCCGACGCCGCCAAGTGGAAGAAGATCGTCGTCGAACGCAAGATCACCAACGACTGAAGACACGAGAGCACGACCGCCATGACCGCCCTGAACTTCGATTTCGGCAACCCCTACACCTCCACCCGCATCCCGGTGTTCGCGCGCAACGTGGTGTCGACCTCGCACCCGCTGGCCGCGCAGGCCGGCCTGCGCATCCTGCAGCAGGGCGGCAATGCGGTCGACGCGGCGGTCGCCACCGCGGCCGTCATGACGCTGGTCGAGCCCGTGAGCAACGGCCTGGGCAGCGATGCCTTCTGCATCCTGTGGGACGGCAAGGAACTGCACGGCCTCAATGCCTCGGGCCCCGCGCCCAAGGCCTGGACGCCCGAGTACTTCAGGGCCAAGTACGGTGCCGACGCCGCCACCCCGCCGATGCGCGGCATCGACTCGGTCACCGTGCCGGGCGCGGTGCGCGGCTGGGCCGCGCTCAGCGAGCGCTTCGGCAAGCTGCCCTTCGCCGACCTGATGGCGCCGGCCATCGACATCGCCGAGCGCGGCTACCTGGTGCCGCCGGTGGTGCAGGGCAAGTGGCTCGCGGCCACGCCGCTCTTGCAATCGCAGCCGGGCTTCGCCCAGGCCTTCCTGCCCTGGGGCCGCGCGCCCGAGGTCGGCGAGTTGTTCCGCTTCGCCGCCGCCGCGCGCGCGCTCAAGGCCATCGCCCGCACCAGGGGCGAGGCCTACTACACGGGCGAGATCGCCGAGGCGCTCGCGAAGTTCTCCCAGCAGCAGGGCGGCGCGCTCACCGTGGCCGACCTTGCGGCCTACCAGCCCGAGTGGGTCACGCCGATCTCGCGCGACTACCGCGGCCACACGCTGCACGAGATCCCGCCCAACGGCCAGGGCATCGCGGCGCTGATCGCGCTGGGCATCCTCGAGAAGTTCGACATCGCCTCGCTGCCGGTCGACTCGGTGGAGTCGCAGCACCTGCAGATCGAGGCCATGAAGCTGGCCTTCGCCGACGTCTACCGCTACGTGTCGGAGCGCAAGACCATGGAGGTCACGACCGAGCAGATGCTCGACGATGCCTACCTGGCCTCGCGCGCGCGGCTGATCGACCGCAACAAGGCGCAGGACTTCAAGGCCGGCAACCCCGTCAAGGGCGGCACCATCTACCTCACCGCGGCCGACGAGAGCGGCATGATGGTGAGCTTCATCCAGAGCAACTACATGGGCTTCGGCTCGGGCTGCGTCGAGCCCGAATTCGGCATCAGCCTGCAGAACCGCGGCCACGGCTTCAGCCTCAAGGCCGAGAGCCCGAACGTGGTGGCGCCGGGCAAGCGCCCGTTCCACACCATCATCCCGGCCTTCCTCACCAAGGACGGCCAGCCGGTGATGAGCTTCGGCGTGATGGGCGGCAACATGCAGCCCCAGGGCCACATGCAGACGCTGGTGCGCATGCTCGACTACAAGCAGAACCCGCAGGCCGCCTGCGACGCGCCGCGCTGGCGCTTCAACGCGGGCATGGAGATCAACGTCGAGGCCGCGATGAACCCCGCCACCGTGCAGGGCCTGCGCGGCCTGGGCCATCACCTCGAAGTCATCAACGACTCCTACCAGGACTTCGGCGCCGGCCAGTTCATCTGGCGCGCGGGCGATCCTTCGGTCGAGGGCTACGTGGCCGCCAGCGATCCGCGCCGAGACGGAGCGGCAGCAGGGTATTGAGCTTTCACGCGATGATCGGGGGATGACCAAGACGGCCGCGAGCACCGGCATTCCCCTTCAAGACGGCGCGAAGAGCATCGCGCCCGGCCTCGTCCTCGCCTCACTGGGCGCGATCGCGTTCAGCGGCAAGGCGATCATCGTCAAGCTGGCCTACCGCCACGGCGTCGATGCCGTGACGCTGATCATGCTGCGCATGCTGTTCGCGCTGCCGCTGTTCGCGCTCATGGCCTGGTGGGCGGGCCGCGGCAAGCCCGCCTTGAGCTTTCGCGACTGGCTCGGCGTGATCGGGCTGGGCTTCTCGGGCTACTACCTCGCGAGCTTCCTCGACTTCGCCGGGCTGGCCTACATCTCGGCCAGCTTCGAGCGGCTGATCCTCTATCTCAATCCCACGCTGGTGCTGTTCTTCGGCTGGGTGCTGTACCGCCGCCGCGTCACGCGGCCGCAGCTCGTCGGCATGGTCATCAGCTACGCGGGCGTGCTGCTGGTGTTCGGCCACGAGTTGCTGGCCGGCGAGAGCAAGGGCGGCGGCCTCGCGGCGGCCTGGGGCGCGTTCCTGGTCTTCCTCAGCGCGGTGAGCTATGCGGGCTACCTGGTCTACAGCGGCGAATTCGTGCAGCGCCTCGGATCGCTGCGGCTGGTGGGCCTCGCGACCACGGTGGCCTGCCTGTTCTGCCTCGCGCAGTTCGCGCTGCTGCGCCCGCTCGACGCGGCGCTGCAGGTGGCGCCCGAGGTGATCTGGCTGTCGGTGCTCAACGCCACCTTGTGCACGGCGGTGCCGGTGCTGATGGTGATGATGGCCATCGAGCGCATCGGGCCGGCCATCGCCGCCCAGACCGGCATGATCGGACCCCTGTCGACCATCCTCATGGGCGTGGTCATACTCGGCGAGCCGTTCACCGCCTGGATCGCCGCCGGCACGGCGCTGGTGATCGCGGGCATCTTCGTTTTCACGCGCAAGGGCCGCTGAGGCCATCGCGCTTTTCTTCTTTCTCTTCTGGAGTCGAACAAATGGATCTGGGCATTGCAGGCAAGACCGCGCTGGTGTGCGGCGCGAGCAAGGGGTTGGGCTACGGCTGCGCCGAGGCGCTGGTGCGCGAGGGCGTCAACGTGGTGATCGTGGCGCGCGGCGCCGAGGCGCTCGAGGCGGCCGCCAAGCAGCTGGCCGACGCGGCCACGGCGGCGGGCACGCCGGCTCCCTTCGTCAAGGCCGTGGCGGCCGACATCACGACCGAGGCCGGCCGCGCCGCGGTGTTCGCGCTGGGCCACGCCTTCGACATCGTGGTCACCAATGCCGGCGGCCCGCCGCCCGGCGACTTCCGCAACTGGGAGCGCGAGGACTGGATCAAGGCGGTCGACGCCAACATGCTCACGCCGATCGAGCTCATCAAGGCCACGGTCGACGGCATGGCCGAGCGCGGCTTCGGGCGCATCGTCAACATCACCTCGAGCTCGGTGAAGTCGCCGATCGAGGTGCTGGGCCTGTCGAACGGCGCGCGCAGCGGCCTCACCGGCTTCGTGGCCGGCGTGGCGCGCAGCGGCGTCGCGGCCAAGGGCGTGACCATCAACAACCTGCTGCCCGGCTCCTTCGAGACCGACCGTCTCAAGGGCACGATGAGCGGCGCGGCGCAGAAGTCGGGCCTGGACTTCGACACCGTGTGGGAGAACCGCAAGAAGTCCGTGCCCGCGCGCCGCTTCGGCACGCCGGCCGAGTTCGGCGCCATCTGCGCCTTCCTGTGCAGCGTGCAGGCCGGCTACATGACCGGGCAGAACGTGCTGGCCGATGGCGGTGCCTACCCGGGCACCTACTGAGCCGGACCGGGCATCACGCGGAACGAAGAATTCGCGGGGCAAGAAGAAGATGAGCAGGGAGTCGTTTGAGAAGATCACGCTGGTGTCCGTCACCGGCCTGCCGGACGCGCGCGGCGCCGCCATGGCGCTCGCGTTGAGCCTGGCGCAGATGCCCGGCGCGCGCGCGCTGCTGTGCAGCCCGCAGGCGCCGGCCGATCTGGGCCGCGGCATCGCGCACCGCGCGATCGCGCCGCTCAACTACCACGAGTACAGCTGGTTCATCATGTTCGCGCTCTGGCGCGTGGTGCAGACCGAGTTCGTGCTGATCGTGCAGGAAGACGGCTGGGTGCTCGACGCGGCCAACTGGAACGAGGCCTTCCTCGACCATGACTGCATCGGCGCGCCGATCCACCTCGCGCGCATCGAGCCGCCGCAGGGGCCGGCGTACTGGCGCACCCGCTTCGAATGGGCCGACGAGTACGCGCGGCCCGACCACCGCGTCACGCCGGTGCTCAATGGCGGCTTCAGCCTGCGCAGCCGGCGCTTCCTGCGCGCGCTGGTCGACCATCCGCAGATCCGCGTCGAGATTCCGCCGCCCGATGCGCTCGAGGGCGAGCCGCTGCGGATGCACTGGCATCACGACCCCTTGCTGGAGGACGTGCAACTGACCGGCGTGCTGCGGCCCGCGCTCGAGGCCCAGGGCCTGCGTTTCGCGCCGGTCGAGCTGGCGCGCGAGTTCGCGATCGAGCATGCGGGCCCGCAGCTGCACCATGGCTTCGATGCGCTGAGGATCTTCGGCCATCACTCGAAGGTGCGCCGGCTGGTGTCGCTGTCGCCGCCCACGGTGCGTTCGCTGGTGCCACTGTCGGAGCTCGACGGCTGGTACGGCGAGCGCGACCTGCTGACGATGTTCGAGCGCCGCGGCTACCGCATCGAGTTTCCGTCCGAGGCGCAGGCAGCGGCCGTGTCGCCGGGCCCCACGCGCAGGGTCTACGACTGCTTCACCTACAACGGCGAGGCTGACATCCTCGCGGCGCGGCTGCACGAGCTCGAGGAGGTGGTCGACTGCTTCGTCGTGGTCGAGGCCGACCGCAGCTTCACCGGCGTGCCCAAGCCGCTGCGCTTCGATGCCGCCGACCCGCGCATCGCGGCCTTCCTGCCGCGCATCCGCCACGTGGCGGTGCACGACATGCCCGAGGTCGACGCGGCCGCCGATGCGATGGCCGTGCCCGGCGACTGGCATGCCGACACGCCGAAATCGGGCTTCTGGATCCGCGAGAAATTCCAGCGCAACCAGATCCTGCGCGGCCTGCACGACGCGGCGCCGCACGACCTGGTGATGATCTCCGACGCCGACGAGATACCGCGCGCCGACACCGTGCGCGCCATGCGCGACGACCGCCGCCACGAGGTCTTCGGGCTGCGCCAGGCCTTCTATTACTTCTACGCCAACTACCGCAACGTGCAGGGCCCCGAGGCCGCGTCGGTCTGGACCGTGGCGGCCACGCGCGCGCGGCTCGACGGTCTCACGCCCGACCAGCTGCGCCTGCGCGTGCGCAACGGCGCCCAGCCCGCGCGGCTGATCGACGACGCGGGCTGGCACCTGTCGTACCTCGCGATGGACGAGGAGGCGGTGCGCGCCAAGATCCGCGGCTTCGCGCACCAGGAATACAACCGGCCCGAGCTGCTCGATGCGCTCGACATCCCCGCGCTGCTGGCCTCGGGGCGCGACCTCTATGACCGGCCCGGCTATGCGTGGCAACTGGTGGGCCGCGAGGAGGCGCCGCGCTGGCTGGCGAGCCAACCGGAACTGGCGCACCTGTTCGCGCCCGCCGCGCCGCCGCCGATGCGCTATGCCAAGGAGTCGTACCTCACGGTCGAGCCGAGCCCGTTCGGCTTCTGGGAGCGGCATGCGAACCGCCGCATCCTGCAGGCCTATGCGCCCTTCATCCAGGGCCGCGTGCTCGACATCGGCTGCAACCACGGCGCGAGCACCTACTGGCTGCGCGAGAACCCGCGGGTGAGCGAGGTGGTCGGCGTGGACCTCAACGAACAGGCGCTGTCGCTGGCGCGCGAACTCTTCGAGGCCGTGCCCCTGGCCAGCCTGTTCGTCGAGCACGACCTCACGGCCGACGGCCCGATCGTTCCGCCGGCCGACACCGTCGTGAGCTTCCATACGCTGGAGCACATCTACGCCGACGACGTGGCGGACTTCCTTTCGTCGGCGTGCCGGTCGCTGGTGCCGGGCGGCTACTTCGTGATCTCGATGCCCTACGACCGCGCCTATCCCGATCCCTGCCACGTGGGCTTCTACACCGAGGCCAGCCTGGCGCGGGCGATGGAAGCGGCGGGACTGGAAACCATCGAGTGCTTCAAGGACGACCGCTTCGACGAGAAGGACCTGCTGACCGGGCTGTTCCGCAAGCCCTGAGCAGCGCACGAGCGCTCGTTCAGCGCCGCGTCGACACCACGATCCCGCCCACGATCAGCACGAAGGCCGCGCCGTGGTACCAGTGCGGCGCCTCGCGCAGGAAGGCCGCCGACATCACGGCGGCGAACAGCGGCGTGAGGTTCATGAAGATGCCGGCCACCTGCGGCCCCGCGCGCTGCACGCCGGTGCCCCAGCAGCGGTAGGCCAGCACGGCCGGGCCGATGCCGATGAAGGCCATGGCGGCGACCAGCGGCCAGCCCAGGTCGAGATGGGCCGGCGTCAGCGTCCACTCGCCGGCCGCCAGCGCGCCCGACCAGGCCACGCCGAACACCAGCTGCGCCATCAGGAAGGCGGCCCAGTCGCGCCGCAGCGCGGCGGGCTCGTGCGTGCGCGCGAGCAGCCAGCTGTAGAAGGCCCACGCGATGGTGCCCAGGATCATGTAGAGGTCGCCCGGCACCAGCCGCAGCGCCAGCAGCTGGCGCCACTCGCCGCGGCTGAGCACCAGCAGCACGCCGAGCATCGACAGCAGCGCGCCGCCGATCGCGCGCCCATGCGGGCGGGCACCGAAGAACAGGCTGCCCACCGCCAGCATCCACAGCGGCAGGCTCGAGCCCACCAGCGTTACGTTGATCGGCGTGGAGGTCTGCAGCGCCAGGTACTGGAAGGCGTTGTACAGGCCGATGCCCAGCAGGCCCAGCAGCGCGTAGCGCTTCCAGTGCGCCCACAACGGGCTCGCGGGCCGCAGCACCGGGGCCGCGAGCGGCAGCAGCAGCACGAAGGCGATGACCCAGCGCACGAAGTTCAGCGTGAGCGGCGACACCAGCTCGCGCACCAGGCGGCCGACCACCGCGTTGCCGGCCCACAGCAGCGGCGGCACGACGAGCAGGAGGATGGTCAGGGGCGTGAGGCGCTGTGGCGATTGCATGGGCGCCGACTCTAGCGGCTGGCGGCAATGACCCGTGTCGCCGTGGAAACCCCAAACATGGCAGGATGCGCCTCTTCTTTTTTCGCGCGTGGAGACAGCACCGATGTTGAGCAAAGCCGTTCGTATCGACCGCCATGGCGGTCCCGAGGAACTGAAGATCGTCGAGGTCGAGGTCGGCGAGCCCGGCCCCGGCGAGATCCGCATCCGTCACAAGGCCGTGGGCCTGAACTTCATCGACACCTACCAGCGCAGCGGGCTCTATCCGTTCCAGATGCCGCTGCAGCTCGGCATGGAGGCCGCGGGCGTGGTCGAGGCGGTGGGCGAGGGCGTGACGCACCTGAAGGCCGGCGACCGCGCCGCCTATGCGAGCCAGCCGCCCGGCGCCTACAGCGAGCTGCGCGTGATGCCCGCCAAGTGCGTCTGCAAGCTGCCCGACGACATCTCCTTCGAGACCGGCGCGGCCATGATGCTCAAGGGCCTGACCACGCAGTACCTGCTGAAGAAGACGCTGCCGGCCGAGGGCCTGCAGCCCGGCGACTTCGTGCTGTTCCATGCCGCGGCCGGCGGCGTCGGCCTGATCGCCTGCCAGTGGGCCAAGGCGCTGGGCCTGCAGCTGATCGGCACCGCCGGCAGCGACGCCAAGTGCCAGCTCGCGCTGGACCACGGCGCGGCGCATGCCATCAACTACAGCAGCGAGAACTTCGCCGCCCGCGTCAAGGAGATCACCGGCGGCAAGGGCGTGAAGGTGGTCTACGACTCGGTCGGCAAGGACACCTTCGAAGGCTCGATCGACTGCCTGCGTCCCTTCGGCCTGCTGGCCGTGTTCGGCAACGGCTCGGGCCCGGTGCCGCCGGTGAACCTCGGCGTGCTGGCCTCGAAGGGCTCGCTGTACCTGACGCGTCCCACGCTGTTCTCGCACCTGGCCACGCGCGACAGCACGCAGGCGGCGGCCGACGACCTGTTCGCCATCGTGCAAAGCGGCGCGGTGAAGATCCCGATCGTGCAGCGCTATGCGCTGGACGACGTGCAGCAGGCGCACCGCGACCTCGAGGCGCGCAAGACCACGGGCTGCACGATCTTCACGCTCTGAGCGGCCCCGAAGCCGGGCGTGGCGGCACCCCGGCCTTGTCCTACCCGGGCAGGGGTGTCATGCCTGCGTCTTGTGGGGGGTGCACTTTGTAGCCTCGTTGCCAACAAAGTCCAGCCAGCCGTTCTTTATCGGGCCGAAGCGGATGCCTCGCTTCGCCGCCCGCAGGGATGGCCGCATGCCGCCATGAGCACCGTCCGCACCTTCATCGTCGAAGACAACCCCACCATCCGCGAGAACCTCGTGGGCACCTTGCGCGAGGTGGCGCGGGTCGATCCGGTCGGCCTGGCCGACACCGAGGCCGAGAGCACGCGCTGGCTGACGCGCAACATGGCGCTGTGGGACCTGGCGATCGTCGACCTGTTCCTCAAGGACGGCACCGGCCTCAGCGTGCTGCAGGCCTGCCGCCACCGCGATCCGGCCCAGAAGATGGTGGTGCTGAGCAACCATGCCACGCCCGACATGCGCCGCCGTTGCCTGCAGCTCGGCGCCGACGCCGTGTTCGACAAGGCCACCGAGGTCGACGACCTGATCGACTACTGCCTGCGCCGCCGGCAGGCGCGCTTCACGACGGCCGCCGCGAGCTATCCCCCACCGTCCGCGTCGCCTTCTTCGCGCCCCGCCGCCTCGACGGCGCACTAGCGCGAAAATACGGGTAATCCCTTATTCGAGCGATCGTCCCTGCACAGGGGCCGGTCGCGCTTTGCCTTTCCATGTCCCGTTCCCGTCTCCTGCCCGACAACTTCACCCTCGCCCTGCTGTCGGTCGTCACCCTCGCGAGCCTCGTCCCCGCCAGCGGCCGTCCCGCCCAGTTCTTCGAGGGCCTGACCACGGTGGCCATCGGCCTGCTGTTCTTCCTGCACGGCGCCAAGCTCTCGCGCGAGGCGATCCTCGAGGGCATCACCCACTGGCGGCTGCACCTGCTGGTGTTCGCGAGCACCTTCGTGCTGTTCCCGCTGCTCGGGCTGGCGTTGAAGCCGGTGCTGGTGCCGCTGGTCACGCCCGAGCTCTACACCGGCGTGCTGTACCTGTGCGTGCTGCCCGCCACCGTGCAGTCGGCGATCGCCTTCACCGCGATGGCGCGCGGCAACATGCCGGCGGCGATCTGCAGCGCCTCGGCCTCGACGCTGCTGGGGGTGTTCGTGACGCCGGTGCTGGTGGGGCTGGTGGTGCTGCCGCATGGTGGGCATGCGGCGTCGTCGTCGCTCGATGCGATCGGGCGGATCCTGCTGCAGCTGATGGTGCCGTTCGCGGCGGGGCATCTGCTGCGGCCGTGGATCGGGGGCTGGGTGAAGCGGCGTGCCTCGGTGCTGAAGTTCGTGGACCAGGGGTCGATCCTGCTGGTGGTCTATACGGCGTTCAGTGCGGCGGTGATCGAGGGGTTGTGGCGGCAGGTGCCGGGGCATGCGCTGGTGGGGTTGCTGGTGGTGTGTGCGGTGATCCTGGCTTTGGCGTTGAGCCTTACTACCTTGTTGGCGCGCAAGCTTGGCTTCGATACGGAGGACGAGATCACTATCGTGTTCTGTGGGTCGAAGAAGAGTCTGGCTAGTGGGATTCCCATGGCTAAGGTTCTGTTCGCCTCGCATGCTGTTGGCGCCATCGTTTTGCCGCTGATGTTGTTTCATCAGATGCAGTTGATGGTTTGTGCTGTGTTGGCGCAGCGGTATGCGCGGCGGCAGGTGCGTGTTGCTGTTGAGCCTGCTGCATTGGGGGCTGCTTCTTCTAAATAGCGGTTTGCTTTTGCTGAGGCAGGAGCCGGGAATTCCGCCCGGCGGCGGACCTACTTTCTTTTGCTTCGCCAAAAGAAAGTAGGCAAAGAAAAGGCGACCCC
>NZ_JBWKMZ010000012.1:0-309868 GCF_059415325.1 Variovorax sp. GW821-FHT10D07
CTTTTCTTTGGTTACTTTCTTTTGGCGAAGCAAAAGAAAGTGACTCGCCCGCCGGGGCGAGACCCGGCCAACAGCCTCAACAAAAAAACTGACAACCAGCCCGCCAAACGCAACTCAAATCATCGGCGTAACCGCCCCATCCATAGCCACGATAGCCCCCGTCACATAACTAGCCTTCCCCGAAGCCAGAAACAGCACCGTATTCGCCACCTCCTCCGGCGTAGCAATGCGCCCCAGCGGCAGCCGCGCGGTAGCCCGCTGCAGCGCCTCCTCGGTACCGATACCCTGCAGCTTCGCATCCGCCTTCATCCCTTCGGCAAGCCGAGCAGTCAGCGTGAGTCCAGGATTCACCGCATTCACGCGCACCCCCTTGGCGGCATAAGCCGCAGCCATGCCCGCACTGACCAGCATCAGCGCCGCATTGGCGGCCCCACCGGCCATGTGCACAGGGCTCGCGACCTTGCCGCCCTGCCCGATGACATTGACGATGGCCCCACTGCCGCGCTGCCCCATGCGCTTGACCACCGGGTCGATCATGTGGATGTAGCTGAAGTACTTCGCGTCCATCGCGTCGTGCCAGGCCGTGGGCGTGAGGTCGTCGGGCGGGGTGCGGCGCGCGGCGCCGGCCGAGTTGACGAGCACGTCGACGGGGCCGAAGGCCTGCTCGGCGGCGTCGAGGGCGGCCAGGGCGGCCGCCGGGTCCTTGAGGTCGGCGGCGTGCAGCGAGACGCGGCCCTCGGCCTGCGCGTGGGCCGCGAGCAGTTCCTGGCGGCCCTGCTCCAGGTTGGCCGGATCGCGCGACACCAGGCTCACGCGCGCGCCCTCGCGCAGGAAGCCGAGCGCGCAGGCCAGGCCGATGCCCTTGCTGCCGCCGGTGATGAGTACGTGGCGGTCCTGGAGTTCGAGATCCATGAAGGTGTCCTTGGGTTGGTTGGCGGAGTCGCGTGGATTGAATCACCGCTCTAAGATCGCCGGATGAACGCTCCCACGGTATCCCTGCCCCGCTTCTGGTCACAGCTGTCCACGCGCGACTTCGCCGCGCTCGATGTGGCAGCCACGGTGGCGGTGCTGCCGCTGGGCGCCACCGAGCAGCATGGGCCGCACCTGCCGCTCGGGGTCGACACGGTGCTGGCCGACGGCATCGTCGCGGCGGCGCTGCCGCTGCTGCCGGCCGAGCTGCCGGTGCTGTTCCTGCCGACCC
The DNA here is from genome assembly GCF_059415325.1 of Variovorax sp. GW821-FHT10D07. NCBI lineage: Bacteria > Pseudomonadati > Pseudomonadota > Betaproteobacteria > Burkholderiales > Comamonadaceae > Variovorax > Variovorax sp. GW821-FHT10D07. The sequence goes on from NZ_JBWKMZ010000012.1 coordinate 1,202, forward strand.
AGCAGATCGGCCTGAGTCCCGAGCACGCGCGCTTCGCGGGCACGCTCACGCTGTCGGCCGAGACGCTGATCCGCGTGTGGAGCGAGATCGGCGCCGGGGTGGCGCGTGCCGGCGTGAAGAAGCTGGTGCTGTTCAACGCGCATGGCGGCCACGTGGGCGCGATGGACATCGTGGCGCGCGAACTGCGCGCCGCGCACGGGCTGATCGTCTATTCCGCGAGCTGGTTCAACCTGCCGCTGGGCGAGGCGGGTGCCCGGTTCAGCGCGCACGAGCACCGCTTCGGCGTGCATGCGGGCGAGATCGAGACCTCGATGATGCTGGCGCTCGCGCCGCAGCTGGTGCGCATGGACGCGGCACAGGATTTCCGCTCCAGCTCCGAGCAGCGCGCGGCCGACTACGCGATCCTCGGCAACGGCAGGAGCGCGAAGCTGGGCTGGGCGATCGAGGACTACAACGCGCAGGGTGCGGCGGGCAATGCGGCGGCGGCCACGGCGCCAGCGGGGCAGGCGGTCGTCGATGCCGCGGCGGCGCAACTCGCGCTGCTGCTGGCCGAGGTGTCGCGCCTGCCGCTGAGCACCGCGAACACCGGTCCGCTGCCCTGAAAAAAGAGTGAGAGAAGAGCGGCGACCGCTCAGGCCTTCGCCAGCACCTCGGCGAACATGCCCGAGTCGACGTTGCCGCCCGTCAGGCTGATGCCCACCGTCTTGCCGCGCCAGCGCTCCCGCTGCTGAAGCGCACCGGCGAGCGCGGCGGCGCCCGCGCCCTCGGCCACGTTGTGGGTGTCGCTGAAAAGGATGCGCATCGCCTCGGCCACCTCTTCGTCGCTGACCGCGACCACGTCGTCGGCCTCGCGCAGCAGCACCTCGAGCGACTCGGGCACCGGCACGCGGCAGGCCATGCCGTCGGCCAGGCGCGTGCTGACCGGCGATTCGACCGGATGGCGCGCGCGGAACGAATCGAGGTAGGCGGTGGCATGGGCCGACACCACGCCGATGATCTTCGTGGCGACGCCGCAGTGCGCGCGCGCCGCTGCCGCGCCCGCGAAGCCCGAGCCCAGGCCGATGGGCACGAACAGCACGTCGGGCGGCGCGTGCTTCAGCGCCTCGAAGAACTCGACGTAGGCGGTCGACACGCCGCGCACCAGCTCGCGGTGGAACGAGGGCACGCGGTGCAATCCGTCGCGCTCGGCCAGCACGGCCGCATGCTCGGACGCGGCCTGGAAGTCCTCGCCGTGCTCGACCAGCTCGACGCCGAGCGCGCGCATCGCGGCGTTCTTCTCGACCGAGTTGCCGTGCGGCACCACGATGGTCGCGGCCAGGCCGTGGCGGCGCGCCGCGAAGCCGAGCGACTGGCCATGGTTGCCGCGCGTGGCGCTGATCACGTGGCGCGCCCCGGGCTGCTCGCGCGCCAGCGTCTCGAAGTAGGTCAGGCCACCGCGAATCTTGAAGGCGCCGACCGGCGTGTGGTTCTCGTGCTTGGCCCAGAGCTTCGCGCCCATGCGCCGCTCGAGCAGCGGCCAGGCGTACTGCGGCGTGGGCGGCATCGCCGCGTGCACGGTGGCGAGCGCGGCTTCCATTTCTTCGCGGGTGAATCGCATGGTGATCACTTTCTTTCGGTCAATGCGACACGCACCGCCAGCGCGGCCAGCACGCTGCCCATCACGTAGCGCTGCGCGCGCAGCCAGCCTTCGCTCTTCGACAGCACGGCCGTGATGCTCGCGGCGCCGACGATCATGGTCGTGTTGACCACGGCGCTGCTCGCCATCTGCGCGGCGCCGAGCTGCAGGCTCTGCAGCAGCACCGAGCCGCGCTCGGGATGGATGAACTGCGGAAAGAACGAGAGGTAGAACATCGCCACCTTCGGGTTCAGCAGGTTGGTGAGGAAGCCCATGCGGAACAGCTTGCCCGGCGGGTCGGCCGGCAGCGCGCGGGCCTCGAAGGGGGCGGTGCCGCCGGGGCGCACCGCCTGCCAGGCGAGCCACAGCAGGTAGGCCGCGCCCGCGAAGCGGATCGCGTCGAAGGCCAGCGGCACCGCGAGCAGCAGCGCCGTGAGCCCGAGCGCGGCCGCGCACAGGTGCACCAGGAAGGCCATCAGCACGCCGCCCAGCGAGATCAGCCCGGCACGGCGGCCCTGGATCAGGGTGCGCGAGACGCAATAGATCATGTTCGGCCCGGGCGTGAGCGCGAGCAGCAGCGAGGCGAAGGCGAACCAGGCGATTTCGGTCAGGGTCAGCATGTCAGAGTCCTCGGGATTCCAGGGTGACGGGGCCGCGCGGCGTGTCGAACACGGCCACGAGGTTCGGTGCGCCGGCATCGACCTGCAGCGCACGCAGGCCGATGGCCGAGAGCGCGGCCGACAGCGCCGGCGCGCGCGGATGGGTGGCATGCAGCGAACGCAGCGCGAGGCCCGAGGCCGGCATGGCATCGACCGGATGCACCGGGCCCCACTGGATCAGCGTGGGCAGCGCGCCGTAGAACAGCCGCTGGCCGTCGTCGCGCACCGCGATCTGCCATTCGAGCCGGCCGGCCGCGGTGTCGCGCGAGGCCTCGAGCAGGTGGCCGCGGTCGATCTGCGCATGCTCCTCGCGTGCCAGGGCCTGGATGGCGGCGCGCGCATCGGGTACGCGCGCCACGAAGTGGATCAGCCGCGGGCCGTGCTGCGCGAGCCCGGCCTGCAGCTCGGCATCGTCGAGGTCGAACCAGCGGCGCGTGTTCGGGCGCGACGGCGCCTGGCCCGGTTCGATCGCGATGATCTCGGCGTAGGCGCGCGGAAAGGCCTCGCTCGCGACGTTCAGCAGCCGGTTGTGCGTGCCCATCAGCGGATGCGTGCCGCCGGGCGCGGGCACCACGCCCAGCGTGGCCTCGCACCACGCCACGCCCTCGGCCAGCGAGGCGGCGGCGATCACGAGGTGGTCGACTTCGGCATGCATCGCGGTGTCTCCGTTCAGAGCGCGACGCTGCCGTCGACGCAGGTCACGGCATCGCCGCCGACCCAGATCCGGCCCTCGGCGTCGCGCTCGATGTGGACGCGGCCCGCGCGGCCCAGGCACTGGCCCTGCGCCGCCAGGTAGCGCGCGGGCATGTGGCCGTCGGCGATCAGCCATTCGGCCAGGCCCGCGTTGAGGCTGCCCGTGACCGGGTCTTCCTGCACGCCGATCGGTTCGGCGAAGGCACGCACCTCGAGGTCGATCTTCGCGCCGTCGTCCAGCGGCACGGCGGGGCGGTTGCCGAAGGCGCGCGCTTCGCGGTTCGAGCGGCCAATCAGCAGCGAGGTGTCGTGTACGGTCGGCACGCCGGCCACGCCGGCCTTCACGCCCAGCTCCTTGAGCGCGCGATGGTCGGGCGAGAGCGCGAGCACCGCGTCGGCATCCTCGAGCAGCAGGCCGAACCAGACCGGGCCGTTGTCGAGCACCTGCGCGGCGATCACCTGCTGCGCCTTCAGGCCCAGCGCGCCGGCCACCTTGGCCAGCAGCGCGGGACTCGGCGCACTGCGCTTGAGCGGCGGCGCCGCGAAAGCCAGCCGCGTGCCCTCGCGCCGCAGCGGCACCAGGCCCGCGCCGCATTGCTGCACCACCTGGCCGGAGGCCTTGGGCTTGCCGCCGGCCTGCAACCAGGCATGGCAGCTGCCGATGGTGGGATGGCCCGCGAACGGCAGCTCGCCGCCGGGCGTGAAGATGCGCACCCGGTAGTCGGCCGCGGGGTCGGTGGGTGGCAGCAGGAAGGTGGTTTCGGACAGGTTGGTCCACTGCGCGAAGCGCAGCATGGCCGCATCGTCGAGCTCGCTGCCATCGATCACCACGGCCAGCGGGTTGCCGAAGTAGGGATGGGGGGTGAAGACGTCGACTTGCTTGAACGGGCGGGTTTTCATTTCTTACTCGAGAGGGAGATCGAGCACGCCGCGCGCGCCCGGACGGATGAGCAGGTCGTTGAACCAGCGCTCGACATTCGGCCAGCCGGGCCGGCGGTATTCGGCGGCCGGCAGGTTGAACCAGCGGTGCGCCTCGCAGCCGATCGGGATGTCGGCCATGGTGAAGCGCTCGCCGGCGATGTAGGGATGGCGCGCGAGGTGGGCGTCGAGCAGGCCGAACAGCGCCTCGCTCTCGCGCACCGAGGCGTCGATCAGCGCCGGCTGGCGTTCGGCCGGCGGCGTGCGCACCCATTGCACGAAGGCATCGCGGCTCGCGCGGTTGAGCGTGGTCTGCTGCCAGTCCATCCAGCGCTCGGCGTCGAAGCGCGCGGGCAGGTCGGCCGGGTAGAAGGCGCCGTGCGAGTACTTGGCGCAGAGGTAGCGCACGATCACGTTCGATTCCCAGAGCACCACGCGCTCCGCGCCCTCGCCGTCGTCGATGGTGGGCACCATGGCGTTGGGATTCAGCGCCAGGTACTCGTCGGTCTGCACCACGCCGAAGCGGCCGCCGGCCTCGGTGCGCTGGAAGTCCAGCCCGAGTTCCTGTGCGCACCACACCACCTTGCGGACGTTGATCGAGCTGATGCGGCCCCAGATGTTGAGCATGTCGTCGTCTTTCCTTGAAGCTTGTGTGTTCGTGTTCGAGTCAGTCCCGCATGATGCGCGCGGTGCCCGAGACGCGGATCGAGCTGCCGGGCGCGGCCGGGATGTCGGCATGCAGGCGCGACAGCATGCCCATGTCCTCGCCCTGCACCACGTCGATCGCGCCGTCGTGCGGCCAGCCGATATCGCGCAGGTAGCCGGCCAGCGCGGCGGTGGCGGCGCCGGTCGCGGGATCTTCGTAGACACCGCCCGAGGCGAAGGGATTGCGCGTGTGGAAGCGCTGCGCGCTCTCGGCATGCAGCAGCACGATGGTCGTGAGATCGAAGCGGGCCATCAGTGCGCGGCCGGCCTCGAGCTCGTAGTGCATCGCCGCCAGCGCCGCGCGGCTCTCGAGCGCGAGCACCAGATGATCGGCACCCGCATGGGCGACGGCCGGCGGGATGCGCGCATCGAGCGCGGCCGCGTCGAGCCCAAACAACTCCAGCGCCGCGGACAGCAGGGCGGGCACGGCGGCGGCGCTGCGCGTGGGCGGCGACTGCAGCGCGGCCTCGACGGTGGCGCCGTTGCGGCGGCCCTCGACCGTGATCCGCGCCTGGTTGAGCGTGAGCGGAAACACGCCGTCGCCCTGCTGCAGCGCGAGCGCCGCGCCGAGCGCGATCGTCGCGTGGCCGCAGAACGGCACTTCGGACTGCGGCGCGAAGTAGCGCACGCGCCAGCCGTCGCCGGTGCGCGCGGCGAAGGCGGTCTCGGAGAAGCCCACGTCGGCGGCGATGCGCTGCATCTGCGCCTCGGGCGGCAGGGCCTCGGCGATGACGACGCCGGCGGGATTGCCGCCTTGCTCGCCATCCGAGAAGGCCGCGATCTTCAGGACATTCATGGGGACCTCTTCAGCGCGGCACGGGCCGGTCGAGGAACAGCAGGCGTACCGCGAGCGCCAGCATCACGGTGGCGAGCAGGCCGCGCTGGAATTTCTCGGCGCCGGGGCGGCGCTGCAGCCAGCGGCCGACCTGTCCGCTGCAGGCGCCCAGCAGGGTGTTGAAGCCCAGCGCCGCCAGCGACAGCACGATGCCGAGCTGCACCAGCTGCAGCGGCACGCTGCCGCGCGTGGGATCGACGAACTGGGGCAGGAACACCATGAAGAACAGCAGCGCCTTCGGATTGACCAGGTTGTTGAGCAAGGCCATGCGCACGATGCGGCCGAAGCCTGCCGGCCGCGCGTGCGCGCCGAGCCGCAGGCCGCCGCTGCTGCGCAACGCCTGCACGGCGAGCCACAGCAGGTACAGCGCGCCGGCATAGCGCAGCAGGTCGAAGGACGGCGGCCAGGCCGCCACCAGCGCGGTCACGCCGGTGGCGGCGAACAGCGTGTGCACCAGGTCGGCGGCCGAGATCCCGAGCGCCGCCGCGAAGCCGCCGCGCGGGCCATGGGCCACGCCGTGCGAGAGCACGAAAGCCATGTTCGGGCCCGGCGACAGGAACAGCGCCAGCACCGCGAGCAGGAACAGCGAGAGCGTTGCGAGGCCGATCAAGGCAGGCTCCGGTGAATGCGCGCTCAGATCTGCGCGGCCGCGAGCTGCTTGTCGCCGGCCAGCGCGAGTTCCTCGCGCACGGTCTGCGCCAGCGCGGCGATCGCGGTGTCGATCTCCTCGACGCTCGCGGTCACGAACGACAGCCGCAGCGTGCGCGCATCGCCTTCGCCGGCATAGAAGGGCGCGCCCGGCACGAATGCCACGTTGCGCTCGACCGCCTTGGGCAGCAGGGTCACGGTGTCGATGCCCTCGGGCAGCCGCGCCCACAGGAACATGCCGCCCTTGGGCGCGTTGAACTTCACGTCCAGGCCGGCCATCTCGCGCGTGAGCGCGGCGCTCATCGCATCGCGCTGGCGCTTGTAGAGCGCGCGGATGGTGGGCACGTGGCGCTCGAGGAAGTTGTCCTTCATCACGGCCGACACCATGCGCTGCGTGAAGATCGGCGTGTGCAGGTCGACCGCCTGCTTGGCCTGCAGCAGCTTCGGGTAGATGGACTTGGGCGCCACCAGGAAGCCCAGGCGCAGGCCGGGTGCCAGCACCTTCGAGAACGAGCCCAGGTAGATCACGCCCTCGGGGTTGCGCGCGGCCAGCGGCGGCGGCGGGGCTTCGTCGAACCAGAGCTCGCCGTAGGGGTTGTCCTCGACGATCGGCAGGCCGGCCGCGGCGGCGGCGGCCGACACGGCGGCGCGGCGCTCCTCGGTCATGGTGCGGCCGGTGGGGTTCTGGAAGTTGGGCAGCAGGTAGACGAAGCGCGCGTCCTTGGCCTTGGCGACCAGGTCCTCGACGATCACGCCGTCGTCGTCGCTGGCCACGCCCACGGGGTTGGGCTCCATCGGGCCGAAGGCCTGCAGCGCGCCGAGGTAGGTCGGCGTCTCGACCAGTACCTTGCTGCCCGGATCGATCAGCACCTTGGCGACCAGGTCGAGGCCCTGCTGCGAGCCGGTGGTGATCAGCACCTGCGAGGGATCGACGTTCCACGGCAGCATGTCGGCCACGGCCTGGCGCAGCGGCGCGAAGCCCTCGCTGGCGGCGTACTGCAGCGCGGCCTGGCCGTCGTTGTGCAGCACCTCGGCGCAGGCGTCGGCGAAGGCCTGGATCGGGAAGGTCTTGGGCGAGGGCAGGCCGCCGGCCAGGCTGATGATGCCGGGGCGCTCGGTGACCTTGAGGATTTCACGCAGCACCGACGGGTTCATCTTGGCGGCGCGGGCGGCGAGTTTCCAGTTCATGGGAGTCTTCTTTCTGACGGTGAGGAGCGATGCGAACGAACGGAGTGCGGATGCGAGGGTAAGACGGAGGGCGCGATCAGTCCACGGCGCCGACCGGCGCGCGCAGGACCGGGGCGGCCGGTGCCGACGGCTGCGACAGCCGCTTGCCGACCACCACCGTGGCCACCACCGCGGCCGCGAAGCCCAGCGTGACCACGTCGAGCGGCTCGCCCAGGAGCGGGATCGACACCAGGATCGAGAGGAAGGGCTGCAGCAGCTGCGTCTGGCTCACGCGCAGCGCGCCGCCGAGGGCCAGGCCGCGGTACCAGGCGAAGAAGCCGATCCACATCGAGAACATGCCGACGTAGACGAAGCCCAGCCAGGAGGCGGTGGCGATCGGCTGCGTGGGCCACAGCGCGAGCGTGGCCGGCAGGGTGACCGGCAGCGCCATCACGCAGACCCAGCAGATCACGCGCTCGGCGCCGAGCGCGGGCGTGACCTGCGCGCCGTAGATGTAGCCGAAGGAGGCGGCGATCACGGCGCCGACCAGCAGCAGGTCGGCCCATTCGAAACCGAAGCCGTGGCCGTTCTGGCTCGCGCGCACCAGCGAGAACACCACCACCAGCAGGCTGCCCGCGATGGCGCAGAGCCAGAAGCCGAGCCGCGCGCGCTGGTGCAGCACCCAGGCCGCGACCGCGGCCGTGACCAGCGGCAGCAGCGCCGTCACCACCGCCGCATGGCTGGCCGTGACCACGCGCAGTGCATAGGCCAGCAGCAGCGGAAAGCCGACGCAGTTGCCGAGCACCGCGATTCCCAGCGGCTTCCACTGGTGGGGCGCGGGCCGCGGCGAGCGCGTGACCAGCAGGAACACGGCCGACAGCAGGCCCGCGAGCGCGGCGCGGCCGAGCGTGACGAACCACGGCGAGAGCTGCGGCTGCGCCTGCGTGCCGGTGGCCAGCCGCGTCATCGGCAGCGTGACCGCGAACAGCGCCACGCCGATCACGCCGAGCCACATGCCGAGGGTTTCGTCCTTGATCTTCATGGCGGCCCTAGACGCGCAGCATCCACCAGGCGGTGAGCACCAGCACGGCGGCCATCGCACGGTTGAACCAGGCCAGGCGCTTGCCCTTCGACAGCCATTCGCGCAGCAGCGCGCCGGCCAGCGCATAGGTGAAGTTGCTCGCGAAGGCGTAGACCAGCATCACGGGCGCGACGATCGCGAAGCGGTGCAGCGGCTCGGCCTGGCCCGCGATCCAGCCGGCCACCAGCGTGAGCGCGAGCAGCCAGGCCTTGATGTTGAGGAACTGTAGTGCCACGCCCTGCACGAAGCCGACCGACAGGTTGGCATCGTCGGCGCGGCCCAGCGTGGTGCTGGTGGCGAGCTTGAACGCGAGGTACAGCAGGTAGGCGATGCCCAGCGCCTTGATCGCCCAGCGCAGCGCGGGCGCCGCCATCACCAGCGCGCCCAGGCCGGCTGCGCACAGCGCGAGCAGCAGGGTCCAGCCCACGGGCACCGCGACCACGAAGCGCATCGCGCGCGGCAGGCCGCCGTTGGCCGCGAGGGTGGTTGACAGCGTGGTGTTCGGGCCCGGCGAGAAGCTCATCGCCGTGGCCAGCACCAGCAGCGCGGTGAATTCTTGCCAGTTCATGACACACACTCTAAACTTTGGACCATTACAGTTCCAGTACAGATGGCCGTACACACAGTCAATCTGTATCGGCCTTGCGTACAACACAGATCGAACGCCGATGCTGACACGAACCTCGTCCCAGTCGCTGACCGCCCAGTTGGCCGATCGCCTGGCCGAACGCATCCGCAACCGGCTGCTGCTGCCGGGCGCGCGCCTGCCCTCGGTGCGCGAATGCGCGCGCCAGCAGGGCGTGAGCCCCTACACCGTGGTGGCCGCCTACGACCAACTGCTGGCGCTCGGGCTGGTGGAGGCGCGGCGCCAGCGCGGCTTCTTCGTGCGCGATTCGGGCCGCGATCCCGGCCGCGACCCGGCCCAGCCGGCGGGCGACCCGCTGCAGATCAGCGCGCTGTCGATGGTCACGCAGATGATGGCCTCGCGCACGCCGGCCGACGCCAGCTCGTTGATCCGCAGCATGTTCCACCGCCCGAGCGACAAGCCGCAGCCCGGCATGGGCGTGTTTCCGCCCGACTGGCTCGATTCCTCGTTCATGCCGACGGCGGTGCGGCGCATGACCAGCACCGCGATGCTGCAGGAGCTGTCGCTGCAGTACGGCGAGCCCGCGGGCGACGCGGCGCTGCGGCGCAGCCTGTCGCAGAAGCTGGTGGGCATCAACGTGCCGGCCGCGCCCGACCAGATCGTGACCACCATCGGCGCCACCCATGCGCTGGACATCGTGAGCCGCACCATGCTGCGCGCCGGCGATCCGGTGATGGTCGAGGAGCCCGGCTGGGCGCTCGAGTTCGCGCGGCTCGAGGCGCTGGGCATGCGCATCCTGCCGGTGCCGCGCCGCGCCGACGGGCCCGACCTCGACGTGATGGCGCAGTACTGCGCGCTGCACAGCCCCAAGCTGTTCGTCAGCGTGAGCGTGCTGCACAACCCGACCGGCTACAGCCTGTCGCCCAACAGCGCGCACCGCGTGCTCAAGCTGGCCAACGAGCACGACTTCCACATCGTCGAGGACGACACCTACAGCCACCTCGCGCCCGAGCACGCGACGCGGCTCAGCGCCCTCGACGGGCTGCAGCGCACCATCTACGTCAGCGGCTTCGCGAAGATCCTCGCGCCCAACTGGCGCATCGGCTTCCTGGCCGCCTCGCCCGCGCTCAAGGAGCGGCTGCTCGAGACCAAGCTGCTGGCCACGCTGACCTCGCCCGCGCTGTTCGAGCGGGCGCTCTCGTGGTGCATCGACCAGGGCCAACTGCGCCGCCATGCCGAGCGCGTGCGCATCCGCCTCGAGGGCGCCCGCGCGCGTGCCGCCAAGCTGGTGCTGGCGCACGGCTGCACCTTCGCGTCCGAGCCCGCGGGGCTGTTCGGCTGGGTCGACACCGGCGTCGACACCGACATGCTGACCCAGCGCATGCTCGACCAGGGCTACCTGCTGGCGCCGGGCTCGCTGTTCCATGCGCGCCGGCCGCCCACCACGCTGATGCGCATCAACTTCGCGAGCTCGCAGGACGCGAGCTTCTGGAAGGTCTTCGCCAAGACGCGCGACGAGCTCTGATCCGGGGCGGGGCGGGCCCTGCCTTGGAGTAAGCTGGCAGCACAACACCCGCCAGACCGGAGACCTGCCGCATGAACAAAGCCAGCCAACCCTTCGATTTCAGCCAGTTCGTACCCGGCTTCGACTTCCTCAAGAACCTCGCGGCCGGTGCGAGCGGCGCCGGTTCCGTGCCCGGCATCCCGAGCCTGGCGAGCTGGGTGGCGCCCACCATGAGCGTGGAGGAGGTCGACAAGCGCATCCAGGAACTCAAGACGGTGCAGTACTGGCTCGAGCAGAACGGCCACGCGCTCAAGGCCACGATCCAGGCGCTGGAGGTTCAGAAGATGACGCTGTCCACCTTGCGCGGCATGAACGTGCGCATGGAGGACCTCGCGGGCGTGTTCACGCGGCAGGCGAATGCGGCGGCCGCGGCGGTCAGCCCGGCGCCGGCAGCCGCGCCGGCCGCGGCGCCCGAACCCGAGGTCGAGTTCGAGGACGAAGAGGAACTCGACGAGGAGGAGGAAGAAGAGGAAGAGGCTCCGCCGCCGCGCCGCAAGGCCAGGCCGGCCGCCAAGGCCTCGGCCAAATCCGCCACGGGCGATGCCGCCGGCGGCGCGGTCGACCCGCTCAAGTGGTGGGGCTCGCTGACCGAGCAGTTCCAGCAGATCGCGAGCACCGCGCTGCAGGACGCGGCTCAGCTCAAGATGCCGGCCGTGACCCAGCCGCTGGCCGACGCCGTCGGCAAGGCCATGGGAACCGCGAGCGCCTCGCGCAAGTCCACCCCCCGCAAGGCCTCGACGGCCGCCAAGCGACCGGCGGCGAAGAAGCCGGCCGCGGCGCCCGCGGCCCGCAAGCGAACGGGCGGCCGACGCTGAGCCGCCTTGTCTTGACCATCGAACGAAGCAGGTTGGCACGATGAAGTTGTTTCCCTCCGGTCACGCCACCCATCCGCAATGGCGCATGGCGGCCGGCCTCGTGCTGGCCCAGCTGCGCGCGCAGATGGCGTTGCCCGACTACGCCTCGGCACCCACCCTCGGGCTGCTCTACATCACCGACCACTATGCGGTCGACGCGCAGGAGATCCTCGACCACCTGAGCGCCGAGCTGCCCGAGGTGACCGACTGGGCCGGCACCGTGGGCGTCGGCGTGTCGGCCAACAATGCCGAGTACTTTGACGAGCCCGGCCTGAGCCTGATGCTCTGCGCGTTGCCGAGCGACCAGTACCGCGTGTTCTCGGGCGTGGCGCCGCTGGCGAGTTCCGAGATGAGCGGCTTCGAGGCTCACACGGCGCTGGTGCATGCCGACCCCGCCACCCCCGACCTGACCGAGCTCATCGGCGAGATGGCCGGGCGCACCGACACCGGCTACCTGTTCGGCGGCCTCTCCTCGGGCCGCGGCGGCGCGCTGCAGTTCGCGGTCGGCGGCAACGGCAACATCCGCGGCCAGGGTGCGGCCGGCGGCGTGTTCTCGGGCGGCCTGTCGGGCGTGGTGTTCGGCGAGGGCGTGCGGCTGGTGTCGCGCGTCACGCAGGGCTGCCAGCCATTGCGCTCGGGCAGCGCGCGCGAGCGCGAGATCACCGAGGCCGACGGCAACCTGGTGCTGCAGCTCGACGGCGAGCCCGCGCTCGACGTGCTGCTGGCCGACCTGCAGGTCTCGCTCGAGCGGCCGCAGGAAGCCATCGAGGCCGTGCGCGCCACCCTGGTGGGCCTGGTCGATGCCGGCAGCGACGGCATCCGCCGCACGGGCGACCTCGGCGCCGACGTGCTGGTGCGCCACATCATCGGCCTCGACCCCACGCGCCGCGGCATCGCGATCGCCGACGTGGCCGAGGCCGGCATGCGCCTGAGCTTCTGCCGCCGCAACGCCCAGGCTGCGCGCGCCGACCTGATGCGCATCTGCGCCGAGATCCGCGAGGAACTCGAGCCCGAGGAACAGACCCTGGCCACCGCGCGCGCCGTCGCCGCCGGCGAGGCCGAGGCGGCGCCGCATCCCGCGCGCCGCATCGCCGGCGCCGTCTACGTGAGCTGCTCGGGCCGCGGCGGCCCGCATTTCGGCGCACCGGGCGCCGAGCTGCAGATCGTGCGCCACGCGCTGGGCGACGTGCCGCTGGTCGGTTTCTTCGCCGCGGGCGAGATCGCGCGGCACCACGTGTATGGCTACACGGGTGTGCTGACGGTGTTCACGGCGGACGACTGAGCGTCCGCCTTCTTTCGGAAGCTCAGCCCAGCGCGGGCCGCGCCACGCCCGCTACGGGCCGGGGCAGCCCCGTGAACGCGAAATCCACCTCCGGCGCCAGACCGCTCACGATGCGCGCGATCGACTTGCCCGAGCCGCAGGCATGGGTCCAGCCGAGCGTGCCGTGGCCGGTGTTGAGGTAGAGGTTCGCGAGTTTCGTGCGGCCGATCAGCGGCACGTTGCTCGGCGTGGCCGGGCGCAGGCCGGTCCAGAACTGGGCTTGCGCGGTGTCGCCGGCGCCGGGGAACAACTGCTCGACGCGGCGCACGATGGCTTCGCAGCGCACGCGGTTGAGGTCGCGGTCGTAGCCGTTGAGCTCGGCCGTGCCGGCGATGCGCATGCGGTCGCCCGATTCCGAGGTGTAGCGCGAGAACACCAGCTTGTATTCGTCGTCGGTCAGCGAGACCTGGTAGGCCTTGCTCGCGTCCTTGACCGGCAGCGTGACCGAATAGCCCTTGGCCGGATAGATCGGCAGCCGGATGCCCAGCGGTGCCGCCAGCAGCGGGCTCAGCGAACCCATCGCCATCACGAAGGCATCGCCGCGGATGCGCTGGAAGCGGCCCTCGGCGTCGGTGACCTCGACGTGGTCGATCGCGCCGCCCACCTCGCGCAGCGCGGTGACGGTGTGGCTCATCAGGAACTTCACGCCGGCCTCGGCCGCGAGCCGCGCGAGTTCGCGCGCGAAGCGGTTGGCGTCGCCCGATTCGTCCTCGGCCGTGTAGGTGGCGCCGGCCAGTTGCGGCCGGATGTGGGCCAGCGCGGGCTCGAGCTTCACGGCCTCGTCGGCCGAGATCACCTGGCGCTCGCAGCCCAGCGCGCGCATCTGCTCGGCAGGCGCGAGAGCGCCGTCGAACTCCTTTTGCGTCGTGTAGAAGTGCAGGATGCCCTGCGTGCGCTCGTCGTAGCGGATGCCGGTATCGCGGCGCAGCTGCTGCAGCGTGTCGCGGCTGTAGGTGCCCAGCCGCACGATCTGCTCGATGTTGTGGCGTGTGCGCGCGGGCGTGCATTCGCGCAGGAACTGCAGGCCCCAGAGCCACTGGCGCATGTCGGCGCGGATGCGGAACAGCAGCGGGGCGTCTTCCTTGCCCAGCCACTGCAGCACCTTGAGCGGCGCGCTGGGATTGGCCCAGGGCTCGGCATGGCTCACCGAGATCTGGCCGCCGTTGGCGAAGCTGGTTTCGGCGGCCGGGGTGGCCTGCCGGTCGATCACGGTCACGTCGTGGCCGAGTTGCTGGAGGTAGTAGGCCGAGGTCACGCCGAGCAGGCCGGCGCCCAATACGATCACGCGCATTTCAAGTACCTTTCGAGGTCGAAGCGCTTGAACGGCGTGAAGGTCGTGCTACTGAATAGATAGCGCGCAACCGGACGGCCGTCCAATTGCCGCTCCCCCTGTCCTCGGTACCTGAGAGTTTCATCCGCTGCACCTTGCAGCGGACTTGCTCCTTCGGCGCAGCACGGCCGCGATGGGCGATGTGCTGGCTCTCCAGACGGCGTTTCAGTGGTTGCAGTACAGGCCCCGCGGGAAGCGTGGAGCCGACCTGAGCGTTTATGGGAGTTTGCGCCTTCGGTGGGGCTGCCTGCGCGATGCATGCGGCCCGCTCTCCTGCAATGGGTGGCGATTGTAGGCGGGCCGCGGGCACCGGCCAACCCCGGATTCGGCCTTGCGCACGGGTGGGATAATCCACGCCCGGCCGCGCCCGCGCGGCTTCGGGCTTTCGACCACGTGACTCAGCAATCACACAGCACAGGGGACTCCATGATCCTGGTTACCGGCGGCGCCGGCTTCATCGGCGCCAATTTCGTCCTCGACTGGATCGCGCAAGGCGACGAACCGGTCGTGAACCTCGACAAGCTCACCTACGCCGGCAATCTCGAGACCCTGGCCTCGCTCAAGGGCAATCCGCGCCATGTCTTCGTGCAGGGCGACATCGGCGACAGCGCGCTGCTCGACCGCCTGCTGGCCGAGCACAAACCGCGCGCGGTGGTCAATTTCGCGGCCGAGTCGCACGTGGATCGCTCGATCCACGGCCCCGAGGATTTCGTGCAGACCAATGTGCTCGGCACCTTCCGGCTGCTCGAGTCGGTGCGCGGCCACTGGAACGCGCTGCCGGCCGACCAGAAGGCGGCCTTCCGCTTCCTGCACGTGTCGACCGACGAGGTCTACGGCTCGCTCTCGAAGGCCGACCCGGCCTTCACCGAGGAGAACAAGTACGAGCCCAACAGCCCGTACTCGGCCAGCAAGGCCGCCAGCGACCACCTCGTGCGCGCCTGGCACCACACCTACGGCCTGCCGGTGCTCACCACCAACTGCTCGAACAACTACGGCCCCTTCCATTTCCCCGAGAAGCTGATCCCGCTGATGATCGTCAACGCGCTGGCCGGCAAGCCTCTGCCCGTGTATGGCGACGGCATGCAGGTGCGCGACTGGCTCTACGTCAAGGACCACTGCAGCGCGATCCGCCGCGTGCTCGAAGCGGGCCGGCTCGGCGAGACCTACAACGTGGGCGGCTGGAACGAGAAGCCGAACATCGAGATCGTGAAGACCGTGTGCGCGCTGCTCGACGGGCTGCGTCCGCGCGCCGACGGCAAGGGCTATGCCGAGCAGATCAGCTACGTCACCGACCGCCCCGGCCATGACCGCCGCTATGCCATCGACGCGCGCAAGCTCGAGCGCGAGCTCGGCTGGAAGCCGGCCGAGACCTTCGACACCGGCATCCGCAAGACGGTCGAGTGGTACCTCGCCAACGGCGACTGGGTGCGCAACGTGCAAAGCGGCGCCTACCGGGCCTGGGTCGAGAAGCAGTACGACGCGAAGGCTTCCGCATGAAGCTGCTGCTGCTGGGCAAGGGCGGACAGGTCGGCTGGGAACTGCAGCGCAGCCTCGCACCGCTGGGCGAGCTGGTCGCGCTCGATTTCGACAGCACCGACTTCCACGCCGACTTCAGCCGGCCCGAACAGCTGGCCGACACCGTGCGGCAGGTGCGCCCCGACGTGGTCGTCAATGCCGCCGCCCATACCGCCGTCGACAAGGCCGAGAGCGAGCCCGAGTTCGCGCGCAAGCTCAACGCCACCTCGCCCGGCGTGGTGGCGCAGGCCGCGCAGGAGATCGGCGCGCTGATGGTCCACTACTCGACCGACTATGTCTTCGACGGCAGCGGCAGCACGCCCTGGAAGGAAGACGATGCGACCGGGCCGCTGAGCGTCTACGGCCGCACCAAGCTCGAAGGCGAGCAACTGGTGGCGCAGCACTGCACGAAGCACCTGATTTTTCGCACCAGCTGGGTCTATGCAGCGCGCGGCGGCAACTTCGCCAAGACCATGCTGCGGCTGGCCAGGGAGCGCGACAAGCTGACCGTCATCGACGACCAGTTCGGCGCACCCACCGGTGCCGAGCTGCTGGCCGACATCACGGCCCATGCCATCCGCGCCACCCTGCAGGACCCGTCCAAGGCCGGGCTCTATCACGCGATCGCGGGCGGCGAGACCACCTGGTACGGTTACGCGCGCTACGTGCTCGAACTCGCGCAACAGGCCGGTGTCGAGCTCAAGGCCGGGCCGCAGCAGGTCGAGGCCGTGCCGACCAGCGCCTTTCCCACGCCGGCCACCCGGCCGCACAACTCGCGCCTCGACACCTCGAAGCTGCAGGCCGCCTTCGGGCTGGTGCTGCCGCCGTGGCAGAACGGCGTCGCGCGCATGCTGCGCGAGATCCTCTGAGTCCGGCATCCGTGCCGAACACGACACCCGAAGAGAAGAGACACCAACGATGACCATCCAGACGACGCAGCGCAAAGGCATCATCCTGGCCGGCGGCTCGGGCACGCGGCTGCATCCAGCCACGCTCGCGATCAGCAAGCAGCTGCTGCCGGTGTACGACAAGCCCATGATCTACTACCCGCTGAGCACGCTGATGCTCGGCGGCATGCGCGACATCCTCGTCATCAGCACGCCGCAGGACACGCCGCGCTTCCAGCAACTGCTGGGCGACGGCAGCCAGTGGGGCCTGAACCTGCAGTACGCCGTGCAGCCCAGTCCCGACGGGCTGGCGCAGGCCTTCATCATCGGCGACAAGTTCGTCGGCAATTCGCCGAGCGCGCTGGTGCTGGGCGACAACATCTACTACGGCCACGACTTCGTGCACCTGCTGTCCGACGCCCATGCGCAGGCCAAGGGAGCGACCGTCTTCGCCTATCACGTGCACGACCCCGAGCGCTACGGCGTGGTGGCCTTCGATGCGCAGGGCAAGGCCAGCAGCATCGAGGAGAAGCCGCTCGAACCCAAGAGCAGCTATGCAGTGACCGGGCTCTACTTCTACGACAACCAGGTCGTCGACATCGCCAAGGCCGTCAAGCCCAGCGCGCGCGGCGAACTCGAGATCACCGCGGTCAACCAGGCCTACCTCGACCTCGGCCAGCTCAATGTGCAGATCATGCAGCGCGGCTATGCGTGGCTGGACACCGGCACGCACGAGAGCCTGCTCGAGGCCGGCCAGTTCATCGCCACGCTCGAGCATCGCCAGGGCCTGAAGATCGCGTGCCCCGAGGAGATCGCGTGGCGCAACGGCTTCATCGACGCCGCGCAGCTCGAGAAGCTCGCCGCGCCGCTGGCCAAGAGCGGCTACGGCAAGTACCTGCAACGCCTGCTGAAGGACGAGGTGCGCTCGTGAAGGCCACGCCCACCGCCATTCCCGAAGTCCTCGTCATCGAGCCGAAGGTGTTCGGCGACGCGCGCGGCTTCTTCTTCGAGAGCTTCAACGGCAAGGCCTTCGATGAGGCCGTGGGGCGCCACGTCGAGTTCGTGCAGGACAACCATTCGCGCTCGGCCCAGGGCGTGCTGCGCGGCCTGCATTACCAGATCCAGCAGCCGCAGGGCAAGCTGGTGCGCTGCGTGCGCGGCGCGGTGTTCGACGTGGCGGTGGACATCCGCAGGTCGTCGCCGACCTTCGGCCAGTGGGTGGGCGAGGAACTCAGCGAGAACAACCACAAGCAGCTGTGGGTGCCCGCGGGTTTCGCGCATGGCTTCCTGGTGCTGACGGAGACGGCGGAGTTTCTCTACAAGACGACCGACTACTACGCGCCGGCGCATGAGCGCTGCATCAAGTGGGACGACGCCGACCTGGCGATCGCGTGGCCCGCGACCGGAGGCGCTCCGCAGCTCTCCGGCAAGGACCAGGCCGGCGCCAGCTTCGCCGGCGCCGAAGTGTTCGACTGACAATCTCGAACCCGGCGCGGGCATCGGCGCGGCCCTCTCGTGGCCGCCGATCCCGACGCCGCTCGCGCACGGTCGCTTCATGACCGCTGCGCGCAGCCCGCGCAATATCCAGCCGCAGCGCCCCCCCGAAAGCGCTCGCTTCATCGACATTTCATAGGTCGATGTTAGTATTTGTTTGCATTGAGGTAACACTTCCTCGATGACTCCCCGCACGATGGATCGACGGCATCGAGCACGCCACCAAGGCGTGCCGGTGCCGAGAATCGGCACCCCACTTCCCCCTAGAACGCGCCGACAAGCCGCGCAGCCGGAGAGCCCCAGAAGATGGATCAGCAGGAATTGATTCGAGAAGTCATTTCGGATCTGAAATCCACGCCCGACACCCCGAAAGAGGGCCGCTACCTGTCGATCGCCGAGGCCGAGAACATCCTCGACACCACCATCGAGCATGTGCGCAGGACCGGGTCGGCCACCGAATTTCTCTACCTGACGGCGCATCGCCGCCGGCTGTCGCTGTCGCTCACGATGATTCCGTATGCCGAATCGCCGGATGCGTCGTGCCTCGATATCGGCTGCTATGGCTACATGGCCTTCTGGGCCTGGCATTACCTGGGCTATGCGCGCGTCGAGGGCATCGAGATGCGGCCCGACATCGACCAGCCCATCCTGACGCGCAGCATCGAGATGGAAGGGCGCCGCCTGGAGTTGAAGAGCTACAACTTCAACATCACCCAGGCACAGTGGCCGCTCGATGCCACCTTCGACACGGTGCTCTTCTTCGAGACGCTGGAACACGTGGACCAGGACCCGTCCGGCGTGCTGCTCAACGTCACGCGTTGCATGCATCGCGACTCCATCCTCGTGACCTCGGTGCCGAATTCGGCCTCGTACAAGACGCTGCGGGAATTCATCGCGGGGGCACCGCCCTGGGTCTACTGGTTCTTCCATCCGGACCTCGGGCACGAACCCCGGCATTCGTTCGAATACACGCCCATCTTCTTCAAGATGGCGCTGCGCAGCGCGGGGCTCACCGACGTCGCGTTCCGCACCATCTGCGCCTTCGCGGAGCCCGAGCACGTGACCGACATCTTCGAAGTCGGTGCCATGCTGTCGATCGATGCCTCGCTGTTCGGCGACACC
Organism: Variovorax sp. GW821-FHT10D07; assembly: GCF_059415325.1. Lineage (NCBI taxonomy): Bacteria > Pseudomonadati > Pseudomonadota > Betaproteobacteria > Burkholderiales > Comamonadaceae > Variovorax > Variovorax sp. GW821-FHT10D07. The sequence continues at coordinate 20,196 of NZ_JBWKMZ010000012.1, forward strand.
ATCCTGGTCCAGGCCCGCAAGACCTCGGACGAGCCGTTGTTCCGCTACCCCGATTGCCTCTACAGCAGCGACCGCTACTACCGCACCACCAACCCGGCGATCGAGGAGCGTCTGACGCAGGCGCGCTCCACCTATGCGCGCAAGCGCGATGCCGCCGTGCAGGAGGCGCGCGACCAGGGCCAGGCACAGCTGCAGATCGAGCGCGAGCGGCTGGCGCAATGCGAAGCGGAGAAGCTGGAGGCCCAACGCCAGGCCGCGCACGTCACGACGCTCTACCAGGCCGTCACGGGCAGCGCCTACTGGCGGGTGAGCGGCCCGATCCGGCGTTTCGGCACCCGGCATCCCGGCCTCGCGGGTGGCGTTCGCGCCATCCTGTCGCCGCTGGTCCGCGTGCTCCGCGGCTCGAAGGGTTCGTAGCCAGCGCGCGTGCGTTCTGGCGCAGCGTACCCGCTGGCGCCGGCTCAGCCGTCGAGCGAGGCCAGGGCGCCGGACAGCGACGCAATGACGCGGGCGCCATCGAGCTGCGCCAGGTCCACCGCTTCTTCGTTGCCGGCCAGCAGGAAACGCACGGGAACGCCCGCGGCGCGTGCCGCCTGCATGTCGGTGATGCGGTCGCCGACCATCACGGACGCCGAGAGATCGATGCCCAGTTCGCGCGCCGCGCGCAGCAGCATGCCGGGGGCCGGCTTGCGCGAATCGCAGTCGCGTCGATAGGGGCCGATGCCATGCACCGGGTGGTGCGGGCAGAAGTAGACGCCGTCGATGCGCGCGCCCTGGGCGAGGAACTGCGCCGACATCCAGGCCGACAGCGCGTGGAAGTCCGCCTCGGTGTAGTAGCCGCGCCCGATGCCGGCCTGGTTCGTCACGACGACGACCAGGAAGCCCGCGGCATTGGCGGTGCGCACGAGTTCGAAGATGCCGTCGACGAATTCGACGTCCTCCTGGCGATGGAGGTAGTTCTTCTCGACGTTGACGACACCGTCGCGGTCGAGAAAAAGCGCGCGGCGCCCCGTCATCGCATCGCCAGCTCGACCTGTGCCCGCCGATAGTCCTCGGGAACGCCGATGTCGATGAACTGTCCTTCGCACGGAAAGACCCGGATGTCCGTCGCGGGAACCGCCCGCGCGAGGAAGTCCTGCTCGAGCGAGAACGCGGCATGCAGCGCACGGTCGTCGAACTGCGAGGTGGGGAAGACATAGCAGCCGGCATTGATCAGGCCGGCGCCCGGGCTGCCCTTCTCGGCGAAGCCCACGACGCGATCGTCCGACACCACGAGCCGGCCGTAGCGGCTCACGTCGGCGACCGGGCGTCCCACGATGACGGGCTTGCGATGCCGCTGCCAGCAGGCCTCCAGCGCCGCGCAATCGAGGTCGAGGAAGGTGTCGCCGTTGAAGACGAAGACGTGGTCGTCGGCGACCTCGGTCATCGCCAGGCGGATCGCGCCGCCCGTGCCCAGTGGCTGTTCCTCGACGACGAAGCGAAGCGCCATGCCGCGGTAGCTCGCTCCGAAGTGGCTCATGATGGTCGGGGCCATGTAGCCCAGCGACAGCACGATGCGCGAGAAGCCCTGGCGCGCCAGCCCGTCCAGCAGGATCTCCAGGAACGGGCGACCGGCCACGGGGGCCATGGCCTTGGGCAGATCGGGAACCTCCGAGCGCAGGCGGGTGCCGAACCCGCCCGCCAGGACGATGGCTTCCATCAGTTCGGCGGCGTGAAGATGGCGCGTTCGACCAGGCCGCACAGGATGTGGCCGATCACCAGATGGCCTTCCTGGATCTTCGGCGTGTCGGCCGAGGGCGTCGCCAGCACGAAGTCGCAGAGCTCGAGCATCGGGCCGCCGCGGTTGCCGGTGAGGCCGACGCACAGCATGCCGCGCGCGCGTGCTTCCGTGAAGGCGGCCAGCACGTTGGGCGAGCGTCCCGAGGTCGAGTAGCCGATGAAGATGTCGCCTGCCTGGCCCAGCGCCTGGATCTGGCGCGAGAACAGCTTCTCGTAGCCGTAGTCGTTGCCGATGGCCGTCAGGATGGAGGTGTCGGTGGTCAGCGCGATCGCCGGCAGGCCGGGTCGGTCGAAGGCGAAGCGGCTGACGAATTCGCCGGCGATGTGCTGCGCGTCGGCGGCGCTGCCGCCGTTGCCGGCAAGCAGGATCTTGCGGCCGTTGCGCAGCGCGGCGATGCAGGCCTCGGCGGTGGCGGCCAGCGTTTCCTGCAGCGTCGCGTCGGCCGCCATCGCGGTCATGACTCGCTGGGCCTCGGCGATCTGGGCCGAGATGTAGGAGGAGGGGGTCAGATTCTCCATGCTTGCGCTCCGTTCTTGGTGAAGTGGCAGTTGCTGATTTGACCGTTGAACCGGTCCAGTGCGCGAATCACGTCCATGCGCTGTTCGTTGGGGACGAAGAAGAGCATGAACCCGCCTCCACCGGCGCCCGACACCTTGCCGGCCAGTGCGCCAGCCGCCGTCGCCGCCTCGTAGATCTCGTCGATGTGCGCGTTCGAAACGGTCTTTGCCGAGCGCTTCTTGTTCTCCCATCCCAGGCGCATGGATTCCACCAGGCCGGTGAAATCGCCGCGCAGCAGGCAGTCCTTCATCGCCAGCGCCTCGCGCTTGATGCCGTGCATCGCCTCCAGCGCATCGGTCGCGCCGCTCTTGAGGTTGCCGCTCTGGTCCGCGATGATCTTCGCGGACTCGCGCGAGACGCCGGTGAAGAACAGGACCAGCGAGGCCTCGAGCTCGCAGATGATCGAGCTGCGGATGCGCAGCGGATTCACCAGCGCGCGCTCGTCGGCGTAGAACTCCATGAAGTTGAAGCCGCCGAAGGTGGCGGAATACTGGTCCTGGCGGCCGCCCTGCAGGCCGCAGTCCACGCGCTCGATCTTGTAGGCCAGGTGGGCGACCATGTAGTCGTCCAGCGGCAGATTGAGCAGTTCCACGAAGGCCTCGATCATCGCCACCACCAGGGTGGAGGACGAGCCGAGGCCGGACCCGACCGGCGCGTCGCAGAAGGTGCTGAGCTGGATCGCGATCGGCTGGCCGCCGTTGTAGTTCGCCACGAAGTGGTTGTAGACCGCCTTGTGCAGGTCGAGGCCGCCGTTCAGTGTGATGTGCGGCACCAGGCCCCAGCTTTCCTTGTCCTGCTTGTCCGACGCGACGAAGCGGACCGCGGATTCCTCCAGCGGCTGGATGACCGCGTAGGCATAGCGGTCGATGGTGGCGTTGAGAACGCAGCCGCCGTGCACGTCGCAGTAGGGCGAGACATCGGTCCCGCCCCCGGCGAGGCCGAGCCGAAGCGGGGCTCTTGCTCGAATAGTTTTCACCTGGTTTCCTCGTGGTTTTCTGGGCTGGGCGGCTTCGGGGCGCAGCGCTTCAGATGGTATCGCCCCGGGGGGCACCATCCTGGAACGCCGCTGCGTGCCCCGCCGCCGACATCGGTACGCGCTGTACCAGTGCCTGCAGCGCCGTCACGCTGGTGTCGAAGAACTGTTGATACAGGCCGCGGCTGACGGCAGCCAGACGCTCCAGTTCCGCCGGCCGCTCGACCAGCTGGAGCAGCGTGCGCACCAGATCGTCGAGCGATGCCAGCTTGTGCAGCGGTTCCGAGGTGTCGACGCCCTTGCTGCCCCACTCGGTGGTCAGCAGCGGCATGCCGTAGGCGATCGCCTGCACCGTCTTGACGTTGATGCCGGTGCCCATGGTCACGGGCGAGATCACCACGTCCACCGATTCGTAGAACTCCTGGATGTCTTCGACGAATCCCAGCAGCCGGACCCAGGGGCGGTCGAACAGCGCGGCCTCGTGGGCGGGCAGCGTCGGAATCAGCGCCTTGACCTGTCCCGCGACGAGGACCAGGAAGGGACAGTGGCCCGTGCCGACCTGGCGGTCGATCGACTGCAGGCAGTCGCGCACGATCTCCAGGTTGATCCGGTTGGCGCTGGCCACGATACCGACCTGGCGCAGGTCCGTGAAGGCGCGCCGCACGAAGTGCGGGGCTTCGAAGTGCGGCACCACGATCGCCGAGCCGGCGCCGCTCACGCTGTCGAAGTAGTCGGCCTCTTCCTGCCGCCGCGCGACCACGACGTCGGCGCGCCGCAGGTAGGCGCCTTCTTCCTCGGGGGTGCAGGAGAAGAACTCCAGCGGCAGGCCGCGCTGCTGGAGCATCTCGTAGCGTCCGCCCATCTTGTCGTGCGTGTCGATGACCCGCAGGATGTACGAGGGGATGTAGTCGAGCATCTTCGACTGGAACACATAGGAGCAGAACACGACGTCGATGTCGTAGCGCGCGCACAGCGCGCGCACGGCCTCGCCGAGGCCGTCCTCGTACCAGCCGTCGAAGGGGATCGCCGATCCGTCGGCGCCCAGCGGATGCGCATTCGGCAGGATGTCGAAGCTGTCCCACTCGGCACGCATGGACTGCTCGGCCTCGAGGTCGTACATGTTGCTCTGGAGCAGCGCGAAATGCACCTTGTGGCCCGAGCGCTGGAACTGGCGCGCGAACTGCTGGATCGTCGCCTGGTTGCCGTGATTGCTCGGATGCGAGGGGAAGGGGCTGAAGTACAGGATGTTGCGCGACTCGGAGGCGGCACGGCGTGCTTGCACCGCGGGGGGAATCGAGCGTTCGCCGCGGGCCGCCACCTGCTGCCATTGCGCACCGGCGGGCAGATGGTCGCGCAGCAGCACGTCGTGCCATTTCTCGACCAGCACGGCCTTGTTGCGCCGCTGCAGTTCGATGTGGTCGGCATCGACCTCGTCCGCATAGCTCTGGTGTTCCAGATGCACCAGCTCCGACGCCGGCTGATAGACCACGCGCAGGCCGCGCGCGCGCGCCTGCATGGCGAGGTCGGAGTCCTCGCAATAGGCATTGCCGAAGCGTTCGTCGAAGCCGCCGGTTGCACGCCAGAAGCTGCCGCGGATCAGGATCGAGGCGCCGGTCAGGTAGTCGGTCTCGCGTTCGAAGTTGAACACCGGCTCGTCGCGCGGCACCGGCATGGGCAGGCCCTGGCGGTAGAGCCAGCGGCCGATGCTCACGCCGTCGGCATTCGCCAGCATGCCGCCGCCGGCTTCCTGGATGCGGCCGTTCGGGTACAGCAGCTTCGAGCCGACGATGGCGATCGAATCGTCGCCCTCCAGCGTGCGGTGCATCGCGTCCAGCCAGCCCGGCAGCACGACGGTGTCGTTGTTGAGCAGCAGGATGTGGCGCCCGCGCGCGAGCTTGGCCGCGTGATTGCAGTTGCGCAAAAAGCCCATGTTCTGCGGCGTTCTCGCGATGCGCAGGCCCGGCACCAACTCCTGCGCGCGCAGCGTCTCGTCGCTGGAGCTGTCGTCGGCCAGGATCACTTCGTAGCTGATGCCCACGCCCGCGTTGGTGTAGGCGATCGAGGCCAGGCAGGCCCGGGTCAGCGCCCACTTGTTGTAGACCGGAACGATGATCGAGACGTCGACCGGCACGTCCGCCGGCGGCTGCGGAACGGCGAAAGGCCGGTCCTGCGCGCAGAACGATCGGAACAGCGACAGCGGCAGTCCGCGCGCGTCGTTGAGGACCCGGAGCAGCGCGCTGCGGTTGGCCACTTCGCCGAAGCGTTCCTCGACCAGTGCCTGCCCGTTGCGCGACAGGCGCTGCCACAGCGCCTCGTCCTGGTAGAGCGCGACCACGGCCGCGGCGAACTTGTCCGGCTCGTCCTCGATGATCGAATGGACGCCGCTCTGGATGCCCATGCCTTCGGCGGCGATCCGCGTGCCCACGCAGGGGATGCCCGCGCCCAGCGTCATCGCCACCTTGCCCTTGATGCCCGCGCCGAAGAGCAGCGGCGCCACGCCGACACGGTAGCCCTGGAGCACCGGCTCCAGGTCGGGAACGAAGCCCCTGATCTTGATGCCCGGAACGGCTTCGAGGGCCTGGATGCTCTCGGGCACTTCAGCGCCGACGACGTGGAATTCGACCTCGGGCAGCGCCGCGCGAACCGCCGGCCAGATCTCCTTGGCGAACCATTGCACCGCGGAGACGTTGGGCGCGTGGCCGAAGCCGCCCAGGAAGAAGATGTCGCGCCGCGCGGCGAACCCGGCGGGCCGCGGCGCGACTGGTGCGTACAGCACCGGGAACACGGTGATCGGCTTCTCTGCGCCCAGTTCCTCGCGCAGGAAGGGCACTTCCGCAGGGCTCACCAGCACGACGTGATCGGCAGCGCGCATCATCGCGACCTCGCGCTGCCGCGTCGCTTCGGCGCGCGCGACGGCGGCCGGATCGTCGAGCAGCCGCGCCTCGCGCATCTCGCGCAGGAAGTACAGGTCGGGCGCATGGAAGATCACGCGCGCATGCGGCGCGGTCTTGCGGATCGAGGGCAGCGCGTTCTCGGCCACGTCGAAGCGCATGACGTAGAAGACGCCGAAGCTCGCGCCATGCCGTTCGATGTAGTGGCCGGTGTACTGGAAGCCCGCCTGGCGCGTGATCACCGTGACGCCGAAGCTCTCGAGTTCCTTCTCGTAGCGCGGCGACGGCGTCATGTCGTTCGGCGCGAACACCACTTCGTAGCCGAGCGCCACCAGGTCCCGCAGGATGCCCACGGTGGCGAGTTCCCCGGCCGAGGTATCGCCGCGGGGGATGCGGTAGTCGAGCACGAGGATGCGCCGCTCGAAGCCGTCGGGTCCGCCGCCGGGGCCCGTGCGCGCCAGGCTGGCACGCAGGCCGCTCAGGCCTTCGGAGCGAAGCATGCGCAGCGCGCTGCCCACCACGCGGCCCACGCTGCCGGCGAGATAGACGCGGTGGGCGAGCGTGTAGCTCAGCATGACGATGCGCCGCCACCAGCGAGGCTTGGCCATGAGGCGCTGGCGGATCTCCTGGTGGGCATCGAAGACCGTGGCCGCGAAGGCCGGGGTCCTGCGATAGGCCCGGAACACGGCCCCGAAGCCGCCGCAATACACCGACGCGGGCAGCAGCAGCAGCAATCCCAGCATCGCGCGAAACAGCAGGCCCGTGCGGCCGATGGCCCGCAGCGGGATCTTGAGCAAGTCGGCCAGCGCGCGCAGGGGGCGCGTGAGCCGCCATGAACTCGAGCGCCGCATCTCCTCGAAAGCGGCCTGCACCGCGCCGACCTGGTGGCGTGCCATGTCGACTTCCCTTTGCAACTCCTCGACGCGGATGCCCAACCGGGTGGCGCGCTCCCTGGCGGCATCCGACTGCTTCGACTGGGCATCGGCCTGCTTCCTGAGCCGCGCGATGGTTTCCTCGCGCTCCGCGAGGTGCGCGTCGGACTGGGTGGCATGCGCCCGGGCCGCTTCGATCTGGCTCAGCAGCGTCTCGACCTGGGCCTGGAGTTTCTCGAGGCCCGCGCCGTGCTCGGCGATGCGCGCCTGCGCGGCGTCCTCGCGTTGCCAGGCCGCATCGACCAGCGCCCTGGACTCCTGCGCGATGGCCGCGAAATGGGACCTCGACGCTTCGAACAGCGCGATCTTCTCCTGCAGGACCGCGTCTGCCGGCTGGCCCTCGGCCGCGCGCAGCTCATGCCGCAGGATCTTCAGGATCGCTTCCGGACTCGGCACGTAGGGCGCGCGTGCCAGCGCCTCCCACAGCGAAGGCCGCCGAAACTTCGGCGCGATCTGGGCCGCGTAGTGCTGAATACCTTCTTCGACATTCGCCACGAAGGTAGCGGGAATGCCTACCCCTTGCGCGAAGTCCTGCCATTTGGCCGGCAGATCGACGAAATCGGGATTCCATGGCGCGAACGGCCGCCCATAGGCGGCCGCGACGATCGCGCCGTGCAGCGAGGCCGACAGCACGAAGCGTGCGGAACACAGCGCATCGATGAAGGATTCGACCGCTTCGTCCGTCGCCTCGATGCCGGGGCGCAGCACCAGATCCGCCTTGGAGATGGCCAGCAGTTCCGCATCGCTGCGGCGATCGTTGAAATGGGGGATGCACAGGGTCTTGTCGCGGTAATGCGGCTGCGCGCGCGGGCTGTGGAGCGCCGGCAGCAGGAAGGCCGGATCGCCCTGGGGCGTCGTCGCGTCGAGCTGCAGTTCGCTCGCGGACAGCGGTCCGCGCACCGACAGGATCTCCACCTTGGCGCGATTGCGCGCGCTCACGCCACCAGTCTCGCGAATGCCGCCGCCCCATGCCAGGAAGCGGCTGCCGAGGCGCCCGCCGCCCACTTCGTGGGCCGTCTTCTCCGCCTCTTCAATGATTTGGTCGCCCAGGAAGCTGCCGATCAGACGGATCTGGGTCGCATCGCGTGCCGGGGAAAGAAAGAGATGACCCGCCAGATACTCGTTCAGGTAGTCGCCGAAATTCTGGCTCTCCTCGCCCTTCCGCCAGTAGGCAAGCTCACCCATTTTTCTTAGCATCGTGTTAACGCGTCCCCTAAATCAAGGCGCGTATTGTCCATGTAAAGTAAATGTAAACCGCCAACTACTGCCTGGCGGTTGCGTAAGTTTGGTGAGATTCCTCTCAGCCAGCGTCCGCGAAGAGGTGCGGCGAGCGGTGTCGCCGCAGTGGGTGGAGCCCTATTGCTCGACGATTCGCCCGTGCTCCAGATGGATCACGCGATTGCATTCCTTGGCAATCAGATCGGGCGAATGGGACGCCAGCACCAGGATGCCCGAGTTGGTCACCACCTCACGCATGCGCTTCTCGGCCTTCTCGGTGAATTCCGCATCGCCGACCGACAGCCATTCGTCCATCAGCAGGATGTCGGACTGGATGCTGGTCGAGATCGAGAACGCCAGCCGCATCAGCATGCCGGTGGAGTAGGTGCGCACCGGCATGTTCACGTACTCGCCGAGGCCGCTGAACTCGCAGATGTCCTGCGTCAGCTTGTCCACCTGCTTGCGGCTCATGCCCATCACGAGGCCGCGCAGCATGATGTTCTCGATGCCCGTGGCATCGACCTCGATGCCGAGCACCGGATCGATCAGACTGGAGACAGTGCCCTGGCGCGTGAACGAGCCCGAGGTCGGTTCGTAGACGCCCGCGAGGGTGCGCAGCAGGGTCGACTTGCCCGCGCCGTTGTGGCCGACCAGGCCCAGCCGGTCGCCGCTGCGCAGCTCGAAGCTGACGTCGCGCAGCGCTTGAACGACGGTCACGCCCGTCTCCTTGCCGAGGCGGCCACCGGTGACCGAGGCGGCCAGCGTGCTGCGCAGCGAGCTGGCGCCCGCGCCGTAGATCGGGAAGCTGACGGATACGTTCTGGAGAGAAATCAGTGCCATGGGCGGTCAGAGCCAATAGACGACGCGGCGTCGGTACTTCACGAACAACAGGCTGGCGCCGACGATGGTGGCGACCGTCCAGCAGAGGATGCCGAGCCAGTCGTGCAGGCTGGCCACGCCGCCCATCAGCGGGGTGCGCAGCAGGTCGAGCATCTGTGCCAGCGGATTCCACAGCACGTAGCGGGCGCGGCCCGGCAGGTTCTCGGGCAGCCAGAACACCGGCGTCAGGAACATCAGCATCTGCATGAAGCTGGTGACGATCTGCGTGATGTCGCGAAAGCGCGTGCAGATCAGGCCCAGCACCAGGCCGATGGCGTGGGCGTTCACGAGCAGCAGCAGGAAGGCGGGGAAGAACAGCAGCACGTGCCACGACAGCGAGATGCCGGCCCACAACGCCACCGGCACGTACAGCACGATCTGGTGGGCGAACTGGATGATGTTGCGCCCGAGGCTGCGCCACACGAACAGCGTGATCGGGAAGTAGCCCTGCTTCAGGTAGTGCGAGGAATTGACGAAGGTGTGGCAGGCGTCGGTGACGATGCTGGAGAACAGGCCCCAGAAGATCACGCCGAGCGCGAGGTGGGGGAAGAAGCGCGACAGCTCGGTGCCGAACAGCGCGCTGTACAGCGGGCCCATGCCCGCGATCATCACGCCCATGCTCAGCGTGAGCCAGAGCGGCCCGAGCAGCGAGCGGCGATAACGCAGGACGATGTCGAACCAGGCGAGGGTCCACCAGATGTCGACCCGGCGGGAGCCTTCCCACCAGTCGGCCCAGGCGCTCTTGTGCAGATTGGAATGGACCAGGCTCATAGGTGAGCGTGGATGTGCGCGAAGCGGGCAACGCCGCCCTCGCCGATTTCGCAGCGCATCGTTGAAAGCACCCGCATTGTTTTTTGACCTGTCTTTATTGGAGCGATAATTTTACCGGCCCCTCTCGGGCCAAGCCGTGAGAGGCGTTCCCACGACGCACCGCGCCCAGCGCGAACGGCATTGACATCGCAGGGCCCAGGCCTCAATGCGAGCATTCGGGATGACGGATCTTATTTTATGAGGCCAACGCTGCCTGCCGCACCGCAAGGGAATCGGCTCCCTCCACGTCCTGGCGAACCGAACAAGGCGCAGCTGCAGGCGCGCGTGTACGCGCTCGAGCACCAGGTGCAGGCCATGGAGCGCTCCACCAGCTGGCGCCTGACGGCGCCGGTGCGCTGGGCCAGTCGCCTGGTGCAGCGGCTGCGGGGCACCGTGCCGGTCCCGATCGATATCCAGGGCGGCGACTACGGCGAGTGGATCGCCCGCACCGCCGCGCTGAACGCACCGGCATCGAAGGCGCTGGCCGAGGAGGCTTCCCGCTGGCAGGCGCCGCCGCTGATCTCGGTGCTGATGCCGACCTACAACCCGCGGCCGGCCTGGCTGCGCGAGGCGATCGCCTCGGTGCGGGCCCAGAGCTACGGCCGCTGGGAGCTGTGCATCGCCGACGACGCCTCGACCGATCCCGAGGTCGTCGCGCTGCTGGAGGCCTGCGCGCGCGAGGAGGCCCGCATCCGCTGGGTGCGCCGGCCGGTCAACGGCCACATCTCCGAGGCCTCGAACAGCGCGCTGGCCCTGGCCCAGGGCGACTGGGTGGTGCTGATGGACCACGACGACCTGCTGGCCCCCGATGCGCTGCTGCGCGTCGCCCACGAGATCCGCAGCCGGCCCGATGTCCGGATGATCTACTCGGACGAGGACAAGATCGATGCCTCGGGGCGCCGCTACAACCCCTACTTCAAGCCCGACTGGAACCTCGAGCTGTTCCGCTCGCAGAACATCTTTTCCCACCTGGGCGCCTACCAGCGCGCGCTCGTGGACGAGGTCGGCGGCTTCCGCAAGGGCTTCGAGGGCGCGCAGGACTACGACCTGGCGCTGCGCTGCATCGAGCGCGTCGAGCCGCGGCAGATCCGGCATCTTCCGCACGTGCTGTACCACTGGCGTGCCCATGCCGAGAGCACCGCGCAGTCCGCCGGCGCCAAGCCCTATGCCGAGGTGGCCGGAGAGCAGGCCCTGAACGAGCACTTCGCGCGCATCGGCCTCGCCGCGCGCAGCGAAAGCACGCCCCATGGCTATCGCATGCACCTGGCGGCGCCCGAACGCTGGCCCCGGGTGTCGCTGATCATCCCGACGCGCGACGCGCTGGGCCTGGTGCGGCAATGCATCGAGAGCATCGTCATGCGCTCGAGCTACCCCGACTACGAGATCGTGCTGGTCGACAACGGATCGACCGACCCCGAGGCCCTGCGCTACTTCGAACAGCTGCGGCATCTGCCGGGCTTCCAGGTGATCCGCGACGACGGCCCGTTCAACTACTCGGCCCTCAACAACGCGGCGGTCGCGCAGGCCAGCGGCGACGTGATCGCGCTGGTCAACAACGACATCGAGGTCATCACCGCCGACTGGCTCGAGCAGATGGTCGCCATCGCGCTGCAGCCCGGCGTGGGGGCGGTCGGTGCCAAGCTGCTCTACCCGGACAACACGGTGCAGCATGCCGGCGTGCTGCTGGGCCTTGGCGGCATCGCCGGACATGCCCACAAGCACCTCGCGCGCGCCGACGGCGGCTACTTCAATCGCGCGCAACTGGTCCAGTCCTTCGTGGCCGTGACCGCGGCCTGCCTGGTCGTGCGAAAGGCGGTCTACCAGGAAGTGGGCGGGCTCGAGGAAACGAAGCTCAAGGTGTCGTACAACGACGTCGACTTCTGCCTGCGGCTGCGCGAGGCCGGCTATCGCAACGTGTGGACCCCCTATGCCGAGCTCTATCACCATGAATCGGCGACCCGCCCGCGCGACCAGGACCCGGCCCAGCGCGAGCGCGTCGAGCGCGAGGAGGGCTACATGAGGACGCGCTGGGGCGCACTGCTCGAGCAGGACCCGGCCCACAACCCCAACCTGAGCCTGGCGGCGGAAGACTTCCGCCTGGCCTGGCCACCGAGGCCGCTGCCGGAGCTTCGGCCATGAGCACCCCCAACCGCCTCTGGCGCGCCCTGGCCTTCATCCCCAACGCCCTCTACAAGGGCGGCGGCCTCGGCGGCACCGCGCGCCGCGCCGTGAAGATCCTGCGCCAGTCGGGCCTGCGAGGCGTGGTGCGCTCGGTCAGCGTGCTGCTGCGCAACGACGGCCCGCCGCTGATGGCCGATGCCTCGCGGCCCGACCGCTTCCAGTACCGCGAATGGGTCAAGCGCCATGACGCGCCGCTCGCGCCGGCCCAGCGCCAGGCGCTCGAGGCGCAGGCCGCCGGCTGGCCGCGCCAGCCCGGCTTCGTGCTGGTGATGGCGCTCGATGGCGCCGATGCGCAGCAGGCGGAGCGCGCCGTGGCTTCGGTGCGCGACCAGGTCTTCGCGCACTGGCGGCTGGTGCTCGCGGCCGGACCGGGCACGGCGCAGGCGGTCAAGGCGCTGGCCGGCCGGCTGGCCGCGGCCGAGCCGCGCATCGAGTTCGCCGAGGCGACGCTCGCGCAGGCCTTCAACGCCGCCGACCCCGGTGCCGACGGCTGGCTCGCCGCCTGCGACGCGCGCGATGCGCTGGCCGCCGATGCGCTGTGGCGCGTGGCCGAGGCCGCCGTGGCCCGGCCCGAGGCCGCGCTGATCTACACCGACGAGGACCGCATCGCGGCCGACGGGCAGCGCTCGGCGCCGTACTTCAAGCCCGACTGGAACCTCGACCTGCTGCGCTCGCAGGACTTCGTCTCGCGGCTCGCCTTCTTCGCGGCGCCGCTGCTGCGCGAGGTGGGGCGGCTCGACGAGCGCTTCGGCGACGCGGCGCGCTACGACCTGGTGCTGCGCGCGGCCGAGCGCCTCGATGCGGCGCGCATCGTCCACGTGCCGAAGGCGCTGTACCACCGTCATGTGGCTTCCGAAGACGCGGTGCATGCGATGGACCCGGCCGAGTACGCACCCGAGGGCGGCGAGCGCGCGCTGCAGGCGCATCTGGCGCGCGGCGGCATCGAGGCCACGGCCGAGCGCGCGGGCGCGGGCTTCCGCGTGCGCCATGCGCTGCCGGCCGAGCCGCCGCTGGTGTCGCTGTTCATCCCCACGCGCAACGGCCTGAAGCTGGTGCGCCAGTGCATCGAGAGCATCCTCGAGAAGACCCTGTACCCGCGCTACGAGATCATCCTGATCGACAACGGCTCGGACGACCCCGAGGCACTGCGCTACTTCGAGGAGATCTCGGCGCGCGCGGGCGTGCGCGTGCTGCGCGACGACAGCCCCTTCAACTACTCGGCACTCAACAACCAGGCCGCGGCGGTCGCCAGGGGCGAGGTCTTCGGCCTCATCAACAACGACATCGAGGTGATCTCGCCCGACTGGCTCGGCGAGATGGTCTCGATCGCGCTGCAGCCCGGCGTGGGCGCCGTGGGCGCGCGGCTCTGGTACCCCGAGAACACGCTGCAGCATGCGGGCGTGGTGCTGGGCTACCGCGGCGGCGTGGCCGACCATGCGCACCGCCGGCTCGGCCAGGGCGATGCCGGCTACTTCGGACGCGCGGCGCTGCTGCAGGGCTTCTCGGCCGTGACGGCCGCCTGCCTGATCGTGCGGCGCGCGCTCTACGAACAGGTGGGCGGACTCGACGAGAAGAACCTCAAGGTCGCCTACAACGACGTCGACTTCTGCCTGCGGCTGCGCGAGGCCGGCTACCGCAACGTCTGGACGCCCCATGCCGAGCTCTACCACCACGAATCGGCCACGCGGCCTTCTGACCTGTCGGAAGCGCAGATTCAGCGCTTCCTCGGCGAGGAGGGCTACATGAAGCAGCGCTGGGGCGAGTTGCTCTTCAACGACCCGGCCTACAACCCGAACCTGAGCCTCGCGATCGAGGACTTCAGCTACGCCTGGCCGCCGCGCGCGGCGAGGGTGGCGGCGCCATGAGCGCGGCCCCGGCCGCCGCCGAGCCGCTGAGCGTCTCGGTCGCCCTGTGCACCTACAACGGCGAGCGCTTCGTGCGCGAGCAGGTCCGCAGCATCTGCTTGCAGACCCGGCCGCCGATGGAGATCGTGCTGTCCGACGACGCCTCGCGCGATGCCTGCGTCGAGGTGGCACGCGCCACCGTCGAGGAATGCCTGCGCGAGCGGCCCGGCCTCGTGATCGCGCTGCGCGTCATCGTCAATCCCGTCGGCCTGCGCGTGGTCAAGAACTTCGAGCAGGCGGTGCGCGCCTGCGGCGGCACGCTGATCGCGCTGTCGGACCAGGACGATGCCTGGGTGCCCGAGCGGCTCGAGCGGCTGGTGGCCGAGTTCGAGCGCCGGCCCGAGCTGCGGCTGCTGCACTCGGACGCGCGCCTCGTCGACGCCGAGGGCGCGCCGCTGGGCGGCACGCTGTTCCATGCGATCGAGGTCACGCCCAGCGAGCTCGAGCGCATGCATGCGGGCCAGGCCTTCGACGTGCTCCTGCGCCGCAACATCGTCACCGGCGCGACCACGGTGTTCCATCGCGAGCTGCTCGACGCGGTGCTGCCGTTCCCGGTCGAATGGGTGCACGACGAGTGGATCGCCACGGTGGCCTCGGCCTTCGCGCGCATCGACACTGTCGAGGCGCAGCTGATCGACTACCGCCAGCATGGCGGCAACCAGATCGGCGCGCGGCGCGACACCTTCAGGGAGAAGGTGCGCAAGGCCCTGGCCTCGCGCGGCACCACCCACGTCGAGCGCGCGCGCAAGGCCGAACTGCTGCTCGAACGCCTCGAGCAGGTCGCGCGCGCGGGCCGGCCGGTGGCCCCCGACACCCTCGACAAGCTGCGCGGCAAGATCGTGCACCAGCGCTTCCGCACGCAGCTGCCGGCCTCGCGCTGGGCGCGCGTGCTGCCGATCCTGCGCGAGGCCCGAACGGGTCGCTACGACCGGTTCGGCCGCGGTTTTCGCGGCGTGGTGCGCGATCTGTTCGAATCCGTCTGATCCATTCCAGAGCCATCCGTGAGCCACATCCCCCAGACCTCCGTCCCCGTGCCGCCGACCGTGGTGGTCGTGATCCCGTTCTACAACGGCGCGGCCTTCATCGAGCGCTCGGTGGCGAGCGTGTTCGCGCAGTCGATGCCGGCCAGCGAGGTCATCGTGGTCAACGACGGCTCGCGTCCCGAGGAGCGCGCCAGCCTGGACGCGCTGGCCGCGCGCTTCCCGTTCCGCATCCTCGACAAGGAGAACGGCGGCCAGGGCTCGGCTCGCAACGCCGGCGTGGCGGCCTCGACGGCCGAGTACATCTGCTTCCTCGACCAGGACGACTTCTACCTGTCGAACCACATCGAGATCCTGGTCAAGGGCATCCCGGCGGACGACCCGCGTCTGGGCTTCGTCTACGCCGACCTGGCCGAGGCCGACGGCGAGGGCAACATCATCCGCGCGGCGATGGTCAAGGACCACACGCTGCACCATCCGAAGACCAACATCTTCGAGATGCTGCGCCACGACATCTTCGTGCTGCCCTCGGCCGCGATCGTGACGCGCAAGGCCTTCGACGCGGTGGGCGGCTTCGACACCCAGTTCATGGGCTTCGAGGACGACGACCTGTTCCTGCGCATCTTCCGCAAGGGCTTCACGAACCACTTCATCGACAAGGTGGTCACGGTCTGGTGCATCCATACCGGCAGCACCTCGTTCGACATGCGCATGATCCGCAGCCGCTTCAAGTACTTCAAGAAGCTGGTCGGCATGTTCCCCGACGAACCGAAGCGCAACCGCTACGTGCTGCGCGACTGCCTGATGCCGCGCTTCGGCCGCTTCTTCATGGACCACGTGATCGAGGCGGTGAAGGCCAACGACCCGAACCGCGCCGAGATGAGCGCGGTGCTCGCCGAGTACGCGGCGATCGTCTATGCGAGCCCGGCGGTCAGCGGCCGCAAGAAGCTCGAGCTGCGCGCCACCGTCTTCATGGCCGAGCACAGCCCGCCGGGGCTGATCCGCGCCATCGGCAAGCTGACGCGGCTGCCCGGGGTGCGCTCGCTGCGGCGATTGCTGGGCTGAGGGTCGGGGCCGATCAGGCCGCCTGGCGGCGCAGCCGGCGATAGCGCCAGAACGCGCCCGACGCCCAGATCTTCAGCAGGCTGGTGACATGCCAGTAGAGGTACTTGCTGCTGCGGTGGCTCGCGCGCTGCGCGTCGTGCCGCGCGCGCAGCTGCTCGCCGACCTGCAGCCGCCAGCCGGCCAGCTGCACCCGCGCGCAGATGTCGAAGTCCTCGCCGTACATGAAGAAGCGCTCGTCGAAACCGTGGACGGCGGCATAGGCCTCGGCACGGAACAGCATGAACAGGCCCGGCACCCAGGCCGGGACGGCCGGGCGCGCATAGCCGGGCTTCTTGCGCGTGAGGATCTCCAGCGGCGTCAGGATGTCGCGG
Organism: Variovorax sp. GW821-FHT10D07; assembly: GCF_059415325.1. Taxonomy (NCBI): domain Bacteria; kingdom Pseudomonadati; phylum Pseudomonadota; class Betaproteobacteria; order Burkholderiales; family Comamonadaceae; genus Variovorax; species Variovorax sp. GW821-FHT10D07. The sequence goes on from NZ_JBWKMZ010000012.1 coordinate 36,738, forward strand.
TGCTGCTCGGGCTCGCGCTTGCCGGGCTCCATGATGCGCGGCGTGAGCAGCCCCGCGTCGGGTGCCGCCAGCGCGACCAGCGGCGCCAGCACGTCGGCATCGAAGCGGATGTCGGGGTTGAGCACCAGGAACCATGGCGTGGCGCAGCGCTCGAAGGCCTGGTTGTGGTTGGCGCCGAAGCCCTTGGGCTCCGCGTTCTCGATGCGTTCGAGCGCGAAGCCCCAGGCGGCGCCGGCCAATGGCGCGTCGGACTCGGGGATGTTCAGCGTCAGCACCACCTTGGCCACCTGTTCGCGGCTGAAGCGGTCGATCTGGTCGAGCAGGGGGCGCACGAGTTCGAGCTGCCCGTGGCTCACGATCGAAATCGTGACGGCGGGGGAGGTCGTAGCGGGGGTGGCCATGGTCTAATTTCGCCCGGGGATTCTAGGGGCCCCGCTACCACCCATGATTGCCCTGATCGTCATCAGCTTCTTCGTCGCCGCCTTCGCGGTCCAGATCTTCATGCGCCGCGCGCGCCGCCATGCGCGGCTGTACGGCGCCGACATGCCGCAGCGCTTCCACAAGGGCCATGTGCCGCGCCTGGGGGGCGCGGGCATCATCCTCGGCATGGGCGTGGCCTGGCTCGCGGCCGGCATCACCGGCACCGATCCGTTCAACGTCTCGTGGCCCGCGTCGGCCTCGATGCTGATGCTGGTCTGCATCCTGCCGGCCGTGCTCGGCGGCATCGTCGAGGACGTCACGCAGCGCGTGCAGGTGCGCTGGCGGCTGATGCTCACGCTGGGCGCGGCGCTGCTGGTGTGCTGGGTGCACGGCCTGAGCCTCGCGCGCACCGGCATCCCGCTGGTCGACGGCTGGCTCGCGGCCGTGCCCTATGCCTCGGTGCTGTTCGCCGCGCTCGCCATCGGCGGCCTGCCGCATGCCTTCAACATCATCGATGGCTACAACGGCCTCGCGGGCACGGTGGCGGTGCTGGTCTGCCTCGCGATCTCGCACGTGGCGCTGCAGCTCGGCGATCGCCAGCTCGCGGCCATGATGGTCTGCCTGGTCGGCGCGACCTTCGGCTTCCTGATCTGGAACTACCCGCGCGGCAAGATCTTCGCGGGCGACGGCGGCGCCTACGTCTGGGGCATGGTGATCGCCGTGGCCTGCGTGACGCTGGTGCAGCGCCACCGCGTGGTCTCGCCCTGGTTCCCGATGCTGCTCTTGATCTATCCGGTGTGGGAGACCCTGTTCTCCATCTACCGCAAGCTCGCGCGCGGCCAGTCGCCGGGCACGGCCGACGCGCTGCACTTCCACCAGCTGATCTTCCGCCGCATCGTGCGCGTGGCCTTCGCCGACGACGAGGCGCGCCAGCTGCTCGCGCGCAACAACCGCACCTCGCCCTACCTGTGGATCTTCGCCGCGATGTCGGTGGTGCCCGCGGTGCTGTTCTGGAACAACACCTGGGTGCTGATGTTCTTCTGTCTTCTGTTCGTCACGACCTATGTCGGCGCCTACCTCATGATCGTGCGATTCAAGGTGCCGCGCTGGCTGCGGCCCTGATCGTTCGTCTTTGCGAGAATCCCGTCCCATCGTCCACCGTCCCGGAGCCTGACCGCCCATGACCGACCCCGTCCTCAACATTCCCCCGCGCGACAAGGCCGAGATCCTGGCCCAGGCGCTGCCGTACATCCGCAAGTTCCACGGCAAGACCATCGTCATCAAGTACGGCGGCAACGCCATGACCGACCCGGCGCTGCAGGCCGACTTCGCCGAGGACGTGGTACTGCTCAAACTGGTCGGCATGAACCCGGTGGTGGTGCACGGCGGCGGCCCGCAGATCGAGGCCGCGCTCAACCGCCTGGGCAAGAAGGGCAGCTTCATCCAGGGCATGCGCGTGACCGATGCCGAGACCATGGAAGTCGTCGAATGGGTGCTGGCTGGCGAGGTACAGCAGGACATCGTGGGCCTGATCAACCAGGCCGGCGGCAAGGCCGTGGGCCTGACCGGGCGCGACGGCGGCCTGATCCGCGCGCAGAAGCTCAAGCTGGCCGACCGCGCCGATCCCAGCGTGCACCACGACGTGGGCCAGGTCGGCGACATCGTCTCGATCGACCCGAGCGTGGTCAAGGCGCTGCAGGACGACGCCTTCATCCCCGTCGTGAGCCCGATCGGCTTCGGCGAGGAGAACGAGAGCTACAACATCAACGCCGACGTGGTGGCCGGCAAGCTGGCCACCGTGCTCAAGGCCGAGAAGCTGATGCTGCTGACCAACACGCCCGGCGTGCTCGACAAGGACGGCAAGCTGCTCACCAACCTGAGCGCGCGCGAGATCGACGACCTGTTCGCCGACGGCACGATCTCGGGCGGCATGCTGCCGAAGATCGAGGGCGCGCTCGACGCGGCCAAGAGCGGCGTCAATGCCGTGCACATCATCGACGGCCGCGTGCCGCACGCGATGCTGCTCGAGATCCTGACCGATCAGGCCTACGGCACGATGATCCGCGCGCGCTGAGCGCGTGGGGGCCGGCCCCGAGGCGGGGGCGGCGGCCAGCGGGCGCGCGGGGAGGCGCGCGCTCACTGCTGTGCGAGAATCAATTGTTTACATCTTCCGCACGCGCCTCCCATGCAAAACGAAGAGACAGTCGTCCCCGGTGCAGAGACCCAGGCCGAGACCGCGCCGGCCGCTCCGGCGCGCAAGCGTCCCAAGCCCGGCGAGCGGCGCGTGCAGATCCTGCAGGCCCTGGCCGCGATGCTCGAGCAGCCCGGCGCGGAGCGCGTGACCACCGCGGCGCTGGCCGCCCGCCTCGAGGTCAGCGAGGCCGCGCTCTACCGCCACTTCGCGAGCAAGGCGCAGATGTTCGAGGGCCTGATCGACTTCATCGAGCAGAGCGTGTTCACCCTGGTCAACCAGATCCTCGAGCGCGAAGCCACGGGCAAGGAGCAGGCGGCCCGCATCATCGCGATGCTGGTGCAGTTCGCCGAGCGCAACCCCGGCATGACGCGCGTCATGGTCGGCGATGCGCTGGTCTACGAGAACGAGCGGCTGCAGCAGCGCATGAACCAGTTCTTCGACAAGATCGAAGCCAGCATCCGCCAGGCGCTGCGCGAGGACCGCGCCGCCGAAGGCTCGGCCACGCCGAGCGTCGATGCGCAGGTGCGTGCCTCGGCCCTGACCTCGCTGGCGGTCGGCCGCCTGCAGCGCTTCGCGCGCTCGGGCTTCCGCCGCGAACCCTCCGAACACCTCGACGCGCTGCTCGCGCTGGTACTCTGAACCGCTGAGGACAGGGCCGCGCAGCAGCCGCAGCTTATCGTCGGCATAGGCAATCGCAATCGAAACAGGTCATTCGATTGCTGAAAATAAACGGGCTCCCACAACCGATAGGAAAAGCCCAATGACCGATCCCCGCAAGCTCACCACCGAGAACGGCGCGCCCGTCGAGAACAACCAGCAGTCGCAGACCGCCGGCGTGAACGGCCCCGTGCTGATGCAGGACCATCACCTGATCGAGAAGCTCGCGCGCTTCGACCGCGAGCGCATCCCCGAGCGCGTGGTGCATGCGCGCGGCTCGGGTGCCTTCGGTACCTTCGAGGTGACGGCCGACGTCACGAAATGGACCAAGGCGAAATTCCTCGGCCAGGTCGGCAAGAAGACGGAGGTGCTGGCGCGCTTCTCGACCGTGGCGCTCGAGCTCGGCTCGGCCGACACGGTGCGCGATCCGCGCGGCTTCGCGCTCAAGTTCTACACCGAGGAAGGCAACTACGACCTGGTCGGCAACAACACGCCGATCTTCTTCATCCGCGATCCGCTCAAGTTCCCCGACTTCATCCATTCGCAGAAGCGCGACCCCTACAGCCACGTGCAGGAGCCCGACAACGCCTGGGACTTCTTCTCGCACTCGCCCGAGGCCACGCACCAGTTCACCTGGCTGTTCGGCGACCGCGGCATTCCGAGGAGCTACCGCCACATGGACGGCTTCGGCTCGCACACCTTCCAGTGGGTCAACGCGCAGGGCGAGGCCTTCTGGGTCAAGTACCACTTCAAGACCAACCAGGGCATCGAGACCTTCGTCGCGCAAGAGGCGCAGCGCGTGGGCGGCGAGAACCCGAACCACCACCACCTCGATCTGCTGCATTCGATCGAGCGCGGCGAGTTCCCGAGCTGGCGCGTGCAGGTGCAGATCATGCCGGTGGCCGAGGCGCAGACCTACCGCTTCAATCCCTTCGACCTGACCAAGGTCTGGTCGCACAAGGACTACCCGAAGATCGACATCGGCATCCTCACGCTGAACCGCAACCCCGACAACTACTTCGCCGAGATCGAGCAGGCCGCGTTCAACCCGGCCAACTTCGTGCCCGGCATCGGCCCCTCGCCCGACAAGATGCTGCAGGGCCGCCTGTTCAGCTACGGCGACACGCAGCGCTACCGCCTGGGCATCAACCACACGCAGCTGCCCGTGAACCGGCCGCACGCGACCACGGCGCAGAACTACGGCCGCGACGGCGCGATGCGTGGCGACGGCAACGGCGGCCGCGGCCCGAACTACGAGCCCAACAGCTTCAGCGATGCACCGAAGCAGAGCAACGAGCCGGTCTATGCGCCGCTGCAGATCCACGGCTGGACCGGCAGCCACCAGTGGCAACAGCACCCCGAGGACACCGACTTCGTGCAGGCCGGCGACCTCTACCGCCTGATGGACGAGGCCGCGAAGGAGCGCCTGATCCAAAGCATCGCGGGTGGCCTGGGCGCGGTCACGCGCCAGGACATCATCGACCGTTCGGTGAGCTACTTCCGCCAGGCCGATGCCGACTACGGTGCGCGGCTCGAGAAGGCGATCCGGGCCGTGCAGGCGAAGATCAGGGGCGACGACACCAGCGTGCAGGTCGGCAAGCCGGCGCACGACGCGAGCAAGAGCTGAGCGGCAAGGCGCGCGGTGCGGCGCGGTCCCGCTTCGGTGGGGCGCGTCGCTCGTTCATGTCGCAGGAAGTCGCTAAGCTCGCACGGGCCGCATTTCCAACATGAACCATCCAGGGACGACCTCGCCATGCGCTCGCTGATCCTCGTCTTCACGCTGCTGTGCCTCCCGCCGTTCGCTTCGGCGGCGGTGTTCGAGGATGCGATCGGCGTGTCCTTTCCCGACCGGGTCGGCGGCTTGCAGCTCCAGGGCAGGGAGACCTTCGCGCAGAAAGCGCTGGGCAGCGCCACGCGCTACCGCAGCGATGGCCATCTGCTCGCTTCGACGTATGTCTACACCGGTGGCCTGAGCAGCATTCCCGAGGGCACCGAATCCGCCGTGGTGCGCAAGCATTTCGCCCAGGTGATCGACGAGGCGAAGCAGATGGAGGCCATGGGCCATGCAAGCAAGGTGACGGTGCCCGCCACGCCCGGGCAGGTCACGCAGTTCGCAGGCTGCGGCCCGCAATTCATCTGGAAGGCCTTCGAGATGGACCTCGATGGCAACCTGATCGTGTCGAACACCTACCTCACGGCCGTGCGCAACAACTTCGTGAAGCTGCGCATCAGCTACCCCAAGACCGACATCACCGGCCGACAAAGCGCCGATCGCTTCATCGAAGACATCCGCAAGGTGCTCGGGCGCTGCTAGCGTCCGCCGGGCCGGTCAGGCGACCTGCACGCCCACCTTCGCCCCCGCCGCCACGATCTCCCCCCAGGTCGCATCGTCGACCCAGATCCCGTCGCGCTGGCGCGCCGCGCGCGCCTTGCGCTCGGGCTCGCCCGCGATCTGCACCGCGTCGAAGCCCTGGCCCGGCGGGCTGCGGCGCAGCCACTCGACGAATTCGCGCGCCTCCTGGTCGAAGCTGGCCTGGGTACCCAGGCGCTCGGGATCGATCAGCACGGTGAGCATGCCGTTGAGCACGCTGCGGCTGGTGTCGGCCGGCCGGTGCCAGGTGCCGCCGCCGGTCAGCGCGCCGCCCAGCAGCTCGCAGGCCAGCGCCATGCCGTAGCCCTTGTGCTCGCCGAAGGTCATGAGCGCGCCGAACAGGCCGTTGCCCTGCGGCACCACCACCACGCCGGGGTCGTCGGTGGGCGCGCCGTTCTCGTCGATGAGGTAGCCCGGGGGCACGCGCTCGCCCTTGTTGTGGGCCACGCGCATCTTGCCCTGCGCCACGCGGCTGGTGGCGTAGTCGAGCACGAAGGGCTCGGCCCCCGCGAGCGGGATGCCGATGCAGCAGGGGTTGGTGCCGAAGCGCCCGTCGCCGCCGCCCCAGGGCGCGACCACCGGGCGCGAGAGCACGTTGACGAAGTGCATCGACACCAGCCCGTGCGAGGTCGCCATCTCGGCGAAGTGGCCGATGCGGCCCAGGTGGTGCGCATGCGCGAGCGTGAGGATGCAGCTGCCGTGGCGGCGCGCGCGCTCGATGCCGAGCTCCATCGCCTGCACGCCCACCACCTGCCCGTAGCCGTGCTGGCCGTCGAGCGAGAGCAGGGTGCCGATGTCGAGGTTGATGCGCACCGCTGCGTTGGGATGCAGGCCGCCTTCGGCCACCGCGTCGATGTAGCGCGGCAGCATGCCCACGCCGTGCGAGTCGTGGCCGCTGAGGTTGGCCATCACGAGGTTGGCCGCGACCTGTTCGGCCTCGGCTTGCTGGCTGCCCGCGGCGCGCAGGATGCTCGCGACGGTGGATTGCAGGCTCTCGGCCTGCAGTGTTCTCGGCATGGTTCAGATTCCTTTGGCGTTCACGGTGATGGCGTAGAGCGAGGTGGTGGCGCAGACGAACAGGCGGTTGCGCTTGGGCCCGCCGAAGCAGACATTGGCCACGCGCTCGGGCACGCGCAGCTTGCCCAGCAGCGTGCCGTCGGGGTGGTAGACATGCACGCCGTCGGCGGCGCTGGTCCAGAGCCGGCCCTCGGTGTCGAGCCGGAAGCCGTCGAACAGGCCCGCGGTGCATTCGGCGAACACCTCGCCGCCACGCAGGCTCTTCTTGTCCGGTTCGACGAGGAAGCGGCGGATGTGCCGCGGCCCGTTCGGTTCGTGGCTCGCGCCGGTGTCGGCGATGTAGAGCAGGGATTCGTCGGGCGAGAAGGCCAGCCCGTTGGGCTTCACGAAGTCATCGGCCACGCGCTCGACCGCGCCACTGGCCGGGTCGATGCGATAGACATGGCAGCCCCCGATCTCGCTCTCGGCGCGCAGGCCTTCGTAGTCCGACAGGATGCCGTAGCTCGGATCGGTGAACCACACGCCGCCATCCGAATGCACCACTACGTCGTTCGGCGAGTTGAGCCGCCGGCCTTGCCAGTGCGAGGCCAGCACCGTGATCGAGCCGTCGTGCTCGGTGCGCACCACGCGGCGCGCCAGGTGCTCGCAGCTCACGAGCCGGCCCTGGCGGTCGACGGTGTTGCCGTTGGTGTTGTTCGCGGGTTCGCGCAGCACCGCGGCCTGGCCGTTGCGCTCGTCCCAGCGCAGCATGCGGTCGTTCGGAATGTCGGACCACACCAGCATGCGCAGCGCGCCGAACCAGGCCGGGCCCTCGCACCAGCGCCCGCCGGTCCACAGCCGCTCGAGCCGCTCGGGCTTGGGCACCAGGCCTGTGAAGCGCGGGTCCAGCGTCTCGAAGCCGGTGCCTTCCAGCGCACCGAAGGGAAGCGTCGTCATCGGCTGTGCGCTCCTACATCACCGCGCCGACCTGCCAGGGCACGAACTCGTTCTGCCCGTAGCCGTGCTGCTCGCTCTTCGAGGGCGTGCCCGAGGCCGTGGCCAGCACCAGCTCGAAGATGCGCTGGCCCATCTCCTGGATCGAGGCCGTGCCGTCGACGATCTCGCCGCAGTTGATGTCCATGTCCTCTTCCTGCCGCTTCCACAGCGCCGAGTTGGTCGCGAGCTTGAGCGAAGGCGAGGGCGCGCAGCCGTAGGCCGAGCCGCGGCCGGTGGTGAAGCAGATCAGGTTGGCGCCGCCGGCCACCTGGCCCGTGGCACTCACGGGGTCGTAGCCCGGCGTGTCCATGTAGACGAAGCCGTGCGCCGTCACCGGCTCGGCGTATTCGTAGACCGCTTCGAGGTTGCTGGTGCCGCCCTTGGCCACCGCGCCCAGCGACTTCTCGAGGATGGTGGTGAGGCCGCCGGCCTTGTTGCCCGGCGAGGGGTTGTTGTTCATCTCGCCCTCGTTGATGGCCGTGTAGTGCTCCCACCACTTGATGCGGTCCACCAGCTTCTGGCCCACCTCGCGCCGCACCGCGCGCCGCGTCAGCAGGTGCTCGGCGCCGTAGACCTCGGGCGTCTCGCTCAGGATCGCGGTGCCGCCGTGCGCCACCAGCAGGTCGACCGCCACGCCCAGCGCGGGGTTGGCGCTGATGCCCGAATAGCCGTCGGAGCCGCCGCACTGCAGCCCGATCGTGATGTGGGCCGCGCTGCAGGGTTCGCGCGTCACGGCATTGGCGCGCGGCAGCATCTCCTCGATCAGCGCCACGCCCTTGTCGACCGTCTTGCGCGTGCCGCCCGTGTCCTGGATGTTGAAGACGCGCAGGTTCTCGCCCTCGGCGAGGTTGCCGGTCGCGAGCCAGGCGTTGATCTGGTTGGCCTCGCAGCCCAGGCCCACCACCAGCACCGCCGCGAAGTTGGCATGCGTGGCATAGCCGGTCAGCGTGCGCTCGAGGATCTGCATGCCCGTGCCCTGCGTGTCCATGCCGCAGCCGGTGCCGTGCGTCAGCGCGATCACGCCGTCGACGTTGGGGAAGGCCGCGAGCGCGGCCGGGTTGGTCTTGCGCGAGAAGTGATCGGCGATCGCGCGCGCGGCCGTGGCCGAGCAGTTCACGCTGGTCAGCACGCCGATGTAGTTGCGCGTGGCCACGCGGCCGTCGGCGCGCTTGATGCCCATGAAGGTGGCCTCGCGTTTCGCGGGCGCGGGCTTCACGTCGGCGCCGAAGGCGTAGTCGCGTTCGAAGTCGCCCTTGTCGGGCCCCATGTCGAGGTTGTGCACGTGCACGTGCTCGCCGGGCGCGATCGCCTTGCTCGCGAAGCCGATGATCTGGTTGTAGCGGCGCACCGGTTCGCCGGCCGCGATGGCGCGCATCGCGACCTTGTGGCCCGGCGGTATCAGGCCGTGGACCTTGACGTCCTCGACGACGGTGCCGCCGAGCAGTTGCGAGCGCGCGATGACGACGTCGTCGGCGGGATGGAGTCTTATGTAGGGATTCATCGTGTGGGGGCCGGCGCGGGATCGCCGGTCGGGGTCATTGCATGATCTTCGGCAGCCACAGCACCGTGGCGGGCCAGTAGGTGATGATGCCCAGGCTCAGCAGCAACGGCACCAGCCAGGGCAGGATCGCCATCGTCGTGCGCTCGATGCTGAGGTTGGCGATACGCGCGAGCACGAACAGCACCATCCCCATCGGCGGATGCAGCACGCCGATCATGAGGTTGAGCACCATCACCACGCCGAAATGCACCGGGTCGATGCCGAGCTGGTTCGAGATCGGCAGCAGGATCGGCACCAGGATCGTGATCGCGGCCGTCGTCTCGAGGAAGCAGCCGACGAACAGCATCAGCAGGTTCGCGAGCAGCAGGAAGACCCAGGCGTCCTTCGTGAAGTTGAGCACCCAGCTCGCGATGTCGGCCGTGACGCCGGTGGCGGTCAGCATCCAGCCGAAGATCGAGGCCGCCGCCACGATGAAGAGCACGGTCGAGGTCGATTCCACCGTCTCGAGGCAGACCTTGACGAACATCTTCCACTTGAGCGTGCGGTACCAGAAGAAGCCCAGCACCATCGCCCACACGCAGGCCGCGATCGCGCCCTCGGTGGCGGTGAACAGGCCGGTCGCCATGCCGCCGATCAGCAGCACCGGCGTCATGATCGGCAGCACGGCCTCGAACCTGAAGACCTTGTCGGCCACGAACAGGATCGCCAGCGCGATCAGCACCGCGGGCTGCGCGGGCGCGCCGAACTTGTCGACCGCGAACCACAGCAGCGTGGGCCACAGGCACACCACCAGCAGCTCGACCAGCGCCTTCATGAGCCGCGGCCACTGGAACTTCACGTCGGCGCCCCAGCCGTTCTTGTGCGCGTAGTAGGCCACCGTGAGCATCATCAGCAGGGTCATGATCAGGCCCGGCATCAGGCCCGCGATGAACAGCGCGCCCACCGACACGTTGGCCATCATCCCGTAGATCACGAAGGGCAGGCTCGGCGGAATGATCGGGCCCAGCGTGGCCGAGGCCGCGGTCACGCCGACCGCGAACTCGGTCGAGTAGCCGTGTTCCTTCATGGCCTTGATCTCGATCGTGCCCAGGCCGGCCGCGTCCGCGATCGCGGTGCCGCTCATGCCCGAGAAGATCACCGAGCCGAGGATGTTGACGTGGCCCAGCCCGCCCTTGAGCCAGCCCACCAGCGCGAGCGCGAAGTTGTAGATGCGGTTGGTGATGCCGGCGTTGTTCATCAGGTTGCCGGCGAGGATGAAGAAGGGAACGGCCAGCAGCGGGAAACTGTCGACGCCGCTCACCATGCGGTGGATGACGACGAAGCCCGGCAGGTTGCCGCTCCAGAGGATGTAGACCAGCGAGGCGCCGGCCATGGCCACGGCGACCGGAATGCCGGCGCTCATGAACAGCAGAAAGACGATCTTCAGCATGTCGTGGGAATGGTTCTGACCTCAGCGGTCGTCGATCGTGGATTCGGGCCGTTCCAGCACGCAGTAGCCGCGGCGCCAGTGCACCACGCTGACCTGCACCGAGCGGACCAGCATGGCGGTGAAGCCCAGCAGGCAGACGCCGTAGACGATGTTCATCGGCAGGTCGACGATGGTCATGCTGGCGTTGTTGCCGATCTTGATCATCATCTGCACCGTCATCACCACCGCGGCCGCGAAGAAGGCGGTGCGCAGCACGTCGACCAGCAGGCCCAGCGCGCGGCCCACCTTGAGCGGCAGGTGGCGGTAGAAGAAGTCGACCTGGATGTGGTTGTTGCGCGCCACGCCGATCGCGGCGCCGACGAACACCGTGCCCACGAGCAGGTAGCGCGCGATCTCCTCGGTCCAGGAGGCCGAGTCGTTCAGCACGTAGCGCGTGATGAACTGGTAGAGGACGGTCAGTCCCAGCACCCAGAACAGGCCCAGCGCGACCCAGCCCTCGATCGTGGTGCCGGACAGGTCGACGGCTTCGTCGGTGACGTGGAACTCGCCGTCGTCGCCCAGCAGCTTTTCATCGCTCATCGTGTCTCCTCGTTGTCGTGCAAGGGCGGCCGGCCATGGCGGCCGGCCGCGCGCGGCTTCACTGGATGGCGATGATCCGGTCGTAGTCCTGCTGGCGGTAGCCGTGGTCGGTCGGCTTGGTGTTCTTGAGCACGGCCTCGCGGAACGCGTTCTTGTCGACCACGATCACGTTGTTGCCCTTCTTCTTGAACTCCTCCACCAGCCGGGCTTCGGAGGCGATGATCTCGCGGCCGGTCTTCTCGGCCGCTTCCTGCATCACGTCGCTGAACATCTTCTTCTCGTCGGCGCTGAGCTTGCCCCAGAGCTGGCCCGAGACCACGGTCAGCAGCGAGTCGACGATGTGGCCGGTCAACGAGATGTTCTTCTGCACCTCGAAGAACTTCTTCGCCTCGATGGTGGGCAGCGGGTTCTCCTGCGCGTCGACCGTGCCGCTCTGCAGCGCGAGGTAGACCTCGGCGAAGGCGATCGGCGTGGCATTGGCGCCCAGCGACTTGGGGAAGGCCAGGTAGGCCGGCGCGTCGGGCACGCGGATCTTCAGGCCCTTCATGTCTTCCGGCTTGCTCACGGGCCGTGCCGCGCTCGAGGTCACGTGGCGCGCGCCGTAGTAGTTGAGCGCCGTGATGTGGTTGCCGGTCTTGTCGTCGTAGCCCTTGGCGAGCTCCCTGAACACGTCGCTCTTGGCGTACTTGAGCTGGTGCTCGGCGTCGCGGAAGATGAACGGGAAGTAGGTGATGGCCAGCGGCTTGTAGCTGTTGCCCGCGAAGCTCGCGCCGGTCAGCACGATGTCGACCGTGCCGAGCGTCAGGCCCTGGTTGATGTCGGCTTCCTTGCCGAGGCTGGAGGCCGGGAAGACCTGGATGTCGTATTTGCCGTTGCTGCGCTTCTTGATCTCCTCGGCGGCCCACACCGAGTACTTGTGGAAGGGCTCCGAGGTCTCGTAGACGTGGGCCCACTTGAGCTTGGTCTGGGCCGAGGCGAGGCCCGACACGCCGAGCGCGCCGGCCGCGAGGGCGCAGGCGGCCAGGGCCTTGAGGGCGGTGCGCTTGCTGTTCTTGCTGTCTCTGATCATGTGGCTTGTCTCCGTTGTATTAGTTGGCAGTGGCAGGAATGCTGGCGAGGAGTCAGGAAGGCTTCGCGCGTCGCCAGCTCGCGCTGAATCGCTGGTGGGACTTGTCCATGTGCTCGTGCATCGCGGCGCGCGCGGCCTCGGCGTCGCGCGCGGCCACCGCGTCGCGGATCGCCTCGTGCTCGGCGATGGCCGAGCGCCACGAGGACACCGTCTCGAAGTAGCCGCCCAGGCGCGTGAAGATCGGGCCCTTGCGCGAGTCCCAGAAGTTCTGCACCGTCTCGATCAGCACCGCGTTGCCGCTGGCGCCGACGATCGCGAGGTGAAAGGCGCGGTCGCCCTCGAGCGGCATCACCTTGCGGTCGGCCAGTTCGCGCATGACCTCGATGGCGCGCGTCATCGCATCGACGTCCTTGCGCTTGCCCATCTGCGCCGCGATGGCCGCGGTCTCGCCCTCGATCACGCGGCGCGCGCGGATCAGCTCGAGCGGCCCCCACTCGGTGGGCGCCACCGGCGCGCTGGCGCGGTGCGAGCGGTCGAGCACGTACACGCCCGAACCGGTGCGCACCTCGACCCAGCCCTCGACCTCGAGCGCGATCAGCGCCTCGCGCACCGAGGGGCGGCTCACGCCGAGTTGCTTGGCCAGGTCGCGCTCGGCCGGCAGGCGCGCGCCCACGGCGAACTCGCCCTGGCCGATCAGCGCGCGCAGCTGGTCGGCGATCTGGCGATAGAGGCGTTGGGGTTCGACGGTCTGCAGCGGCACGGGGTCAGAAAAGAAGACGAGTGGGTTTAAGGGTTGTCCTGAATTGGACAAGTGGTAAGGCCAATTCAGAATACGATGCGCGGCCCGTGCCACCCATCGGGCCAAACCCGAATCGGAGACACCATGAGATTGAAGGGAAAGACCGCGCTCGTCACCGCGGCCGGCCAGGGCATCGGCCATGCGAGCGTGCTCGCGCTCGCGGCCGAGGGCGCGCAGGTCTGGGCCACCGACGTCAACGCGCAATTGCTCGAGCGCTACGCCGGCGTGCCGAACGTCACGGCCGCCAAGCTCGACGTGCTCGACAAGGCCGCCATCGGCGCGCTGGTGTCGACCCTGCCGCCGCTCGACGTGCTGTTCAACTGCGCGGGCGTGGTACACAACGGCACCATCGAGCAGGCCAGCGACGACGACCTCGCCTTCGCCTTCGCGCTCAACGTGCGCGCCCAGATGTGGACCATCCAGGCCGTGCTGCCCGGCATGCTCGCGGCGGGCCGCGGCAGCATCATCAACATGGCGAGCGTGTGCTCGAGCATGAAGGGCCTGCCCAACCGCTTCGTCTACGGCACCACCAAGGCCGCGGTGCTGGGCCTCACCAAGAGCGTGGCGGCCGACTACGTCACGCGCGGCATCCGCTGCAATGCGGTGTGCCCCGGCACGGTCGACACGCCCTCGCTGGGCGAGCGCATCAACGCCAATGCCGATCCCGAGGCCGCGCGCAAGGCCTTCGTCGCGCGCCAGCCCATGGGCCGGCTCGCGCGCGCCGAGGAGATCGCGCCCGTGGTCGTGTTCCTCGCCAGCGACGAATCCATCTTCGCCACCGGCCAGGCCTTCACGGTCGACGGCGGCATCACGATATGAACCAGCTCGACTTCGCCGGCCGCCACGCGGTGGTCACCGGCGGCGCCACCGGGCTGGGCTTCGGCATCGCGCAGCGGCTGGTCGCCTCGGGCGGCACGGTCACGCTGTGGGACCGCGACGAGGCCGCGGCCGCGCGCGCCGCCGAGTCGCTGGGCCCGGGCAAGGCACGCGCTCTCAAGGTCGACGTCTCGCAGCAGCCCTCGGTGGCCAAGGCGGTGGCGGCCACGCTCGCGCATGCGCCGCGCATCGACGCGCTGGTCAACAGCGCCGGCATCACCGGCCCCAACGCCAAGCTCTGGGACTACCCGGTGGACGACTGGCGCCAGGTGATGGAGGTCAACGTCAACGGCGTGTTCCTGTGCTGCCGCGAGGTGGTGGCGCAGATGCGCGCGCAGGGAGGCCAGGGCCGCATCGTCAACATCGCCTCGGTGGCCGGCAAGGACGGCAATCCCAACGCCAGCGCCTACAGCGCCAGCAAGGCCGCGGTGATCGGCCTCACCAAGTCGCTCGGCAAGGAACTCGCCGACACCGGCATCCGCGTCAACTGCGTGACGCCGGCCGCGGTCAAGACCGCGATCTTCGACCAGATGACGCCCGACCACATCGCCTTCATGCTGTCGAAGATCCCGCAGGGCCGCTTCGGCACCGTCGAGGAGGTCGCGGCGCTGGTAGGCTGGCTGTGCACCGACGACTGCTCGTTCTCGACCGGCGCGGTGTTCGACCTCTCGGGCGGCCGCTCGACCTACTGATCGCCCCTTCCCACAGAACCATCCAACCACCCAAGGAAAAGCAAGCATGAAACTCGTCCGCTACGGCAACCCCGGCAAGGAGAAGCCGGGCCTCGTCGACGCCAACGGCCAGCTGCGCGACCTGAGCGCCGTCGTCAAGGACATCGGTCCCGAGCAGCTCGGCGATGCCGCCATCGCCAAGCTGCGCAAGCTCAAGACCGACAAGCTGCCGCCGGTCAAGGGCAAGCCGCGCTACGGCAGCCCCGTGGCCCGCGTCGGCAAGTTCATCGCCATCGGCCTCAACTATGCCGACCATGCGGCCGAGTCGGGCCTGCCGGTGCCCAAGGAACCCGTGGTCTTCATGAAGGCCACGAGCTGCATCCAGGGCCCGAACGATCCCGTGATGCTGCCCAAGGGCTCGGTCAAGAGCGACTGGGAAGTCGAGCTCGGCGTGGTCATCGGCACGCGCGCGCGCTACGTCTCGCAGAAGAGCGCGCTCGACCACGTCGCCGGCTACTGCGTCATCAACGACGTCAGCGAACGCGAGTTCCAGATCGAGCGCGGCGGCACCTGGGACAAGGGCAAGGGCTGCGACACCTTCGGCCCCATCGGCCCCTGGCTGGTGACGCGCGACGAGGTCGAGAACCCGCAGAAGCTCGCGATGTGGCTCGACCTCAACGGCCAGCGCGTGCAGACCGGCAGCACCAAGACCATGATCTTCAGCGTGGCGAAGATCGTGAGCTACGTGAGCCAGTTCATGACGCTGGAACCCGGCGACGTGATCACCACCGGCACCCCGCCCGGCGTGGGCATGGGCATGAAGCCGCCGCTGTTCCTCAAGAAGGGCGACGTGATGGCGCTCGGCATCGAGGGCCTCGGCGAGCAGCGCCAGGAAGTGGTGCCCTTCAAGCTCTGAGCCAGGCGGCCGCGGCCGCCCGGATTTCCTTTTCCGGATCGACGAACGGCCCCCGCGGGGGCCGTTTTTCGTTTCCGCGCGCCTTTAAATGTCCCATTGACAGAACATTGAAACTGCAAAAACATCGCCTGCATGTCGCAGATGCCCTTGCCCAAGTACCACCAGATCTACCTGGTGCTGCGGGAGCAGTTGCATGAGGGCCGCTTCGCCGCCGACGGGCTGCCGGGCGAGCTCGCGCTCATGCAGCAGTTCGGCGTGGCGCGCGTCACCGTGCGGCGCGCGCTCGAGCAGCTCGCCGCCGAAGGGCTGATCTCGCGCACGCCGGGCCGCCGCACGCGGCCCATCGGCCCGGTCGCGGGCGAGGCGCCGACCGCGCCGGCCAGCGAGCGCGCCAACCTGCGCGGCCTGCTCGAGAACCTCGTCACCATGGGCCTGCACACCTCGGTCAAGGTGCTCGAGGTCGCGACCATCACGGCCTCCTCGCAGGTGGCCGAGGCGCTGCAGCTGCAGCTCGGCGACCCGGTGCAGAAGGCGGTGCGCGTGCGCTCCACGCGCGAAGGCCCGCTCTCGCACATCACGACCTACGTGCCCGACACGATCGCGCGCCGCTTCGGCCGCCGCGAGCTGTCGAAGAAGCCGATCCTGGTGCTGCTCGAGGAGTCGGGCGTGAAGGTGGGCCGGGCCCACCAGACCATCTCCGCGCGCCTGGCCGACAACGTGCTCGCGCAGCACCTCGACGTCTCGGTCGGCTCGGCCCTGCTCGCGGTACGCCGCCTGATCTACGACGAAGCCGAGCGCCCGGTGCAGTGGCTGCACGGCTTCTACCGCCCCGACCGCTACACCTACGAGATGCAACTGTCCCGCGTCGGCAGCATCGACGCCAAGGTCTGGGTCAGCCGGGACGTGTCGGCCAAGTTCAACTGAAGACAAAGAAAAGGAAACGCCCCATGCAGACCCGCCGCCGCTTCGTTTCGCAGTCCGCCACCCTGGCCTCCGCGCTCGCCTTCCCGCTGATCGGCGGGGCCCAACCCAAGCCGCTGAAGGTGGGCGTGCTGCACCCGGTGACGGGCGCGCTCGCCTACTCGGGCCAGCAGTGCCGGCTCGGCGCGCAGCTCGCGATCGAGGACATCAATGCCGCGGGCGGCATCAAGTCGCTCGGCGGCGCGAAGCTCGAGGCCCTGCTGGGCGACGCGCAGTCGCAGCCGCAGGCGGGCGCGGCCGAGGTCGAGAAGATGAACGAGGCCGGCGTCAGCGCCATCGTCGGCGCCTACGCCTCGGCGATCTGCCTGGCCACCACGCAGGCCGCGGCCAAGTACAACCTGCCGCACGTGGTCGACGTGGGCGTGGCCGACCAGATCGTCGAGCGCGGCCTGAAGAACACCTTCCGCTTCGGCCCCGGCTACCGCAAGTCGACCGAGGTCGCGATGGCCAACCTGCTGGTGCTCAACAAGGCCGCGGGCAATCCGGCCAAGACCGTGATGGTGATCCACGAGGAGTCGCTGTTCGGCGCCGGCACCGCGCAGCTGCTGGCGCGCGAGCTGCCGGGCTACGGCTTCGAGGTCAAGGAGGTGGTGAAGCACGCCAACCCCACGCGCGACTTCAACAACATCGTGCTGCGCATGAAGTCGATCAACCCCGACATCGTGATCCCGGCCAACTACTACAACGAGTACGCGCTGCTGGTGCGCACCATGCAGCAGCAGAAGGTGGTGCCCAAGGCGATCTTCTCGGTGCTCGGCGGCGCGGCCTCGAGCTACAAGTTCGTGAAGGAGTTTCCCGACGCGGCCAACGGCATCATCGACTGCAACCACTGGTTCAACCCCAGGGACAAGCGCGCGCAGGAGCTGCGCAAACGCGTCGAGGCCAAGGGCCAGTTCTTCAGCTACGAGGTCTTCATGACCTATGCCTCGATGTGGCTGCTGGCCGATGCGCTGGAGCGCGCCAGGTCGGGCGAGCGCGCCGCGATCGTCGATGCGCTCGAGAAGAGCACCTTCTCGAACCACTTCATGCCCTATGGCCCCACCAAGTTCGTCAATGGCCAGAACGAGGGCGCGCAGCCGCTGATGACGCAGGTGGTGAAGAACGACATCAAGGTCATCATCCCGCGCGACTACCGCGAGGTGGAGCCGCTGTTTCCGCTGAAGGCATGAGCGTGAGAAAAGTGATCCCCTGGGGCTCCTGCAGCCGTCGAACAGGCGCGGAGCCCGGCGTGCGGTGCGGGGCGGGCGATCCCCTCTGCGCCGCCGAGGAGCGCAGCGTTTCGCGGATAAGGGCTCGCAGCTGTTTGAGCGAAGCGAGTTCTGCGAGACCCCGCGAAACGCGAGCACCGCAGGGCAGCCGCGAAGCGGCCGGCGCAGTGGGGTCGCTCGACCCGCACCGCATGCCGGGCGGCCTCCATCCCACGCGCGACGACAAAAAATGCTAGACCCCAGCATCCTCTTCCCCTCGCTGCTCAACGGCCTCACCACAGGCGCCGTCTACGCACTGATCGCCTTGGGACTCACGCTGATCTACGGCGTGCTGCACATCATCAACTTCGCGCACGGCGCCTGCCTGATGGTGGCGCTGTACGCGGTGTACTTCCTCAAGGAGCGGCTGGGCATCGATCCCTACCTCGCGCTGCCCGTGGTGGTGCTCGGCATGTTCGCGCTCGGCTATGCGCTGCAGCGCGTGGTCATCAACCGCGCGGGCCACGGCAAGGACGAGAACATCCTGCTCGCCACGCTCGGCATCGCGATCGTGATGGAGAACCTCGCGCTGCTGTTCTTCAAGTCGGACACGCGCAACATCGACACCGCCTATTCGCTCAGCACCGTGGCCATCGGCCCCGCGATGATCGCCGTGCCCAAGCTGGTGGCCTTCGCGGGCGCGCTCGTGGTCTCGGGCATCCTGTTCTGGATCATGGGCCGCACCGACCTCGGCCGCGCCATCCGCGCCGTCGCCAAGGAGAAGGAGGGCGCCAAGCTCATGGGCATCGACGTCGACCACGTCTACGCCATGAGCTTCGGCATCGGCCTGGCCTGCCTCGGCGCGGCCGCCTGCTTCCTGCTGCCGGCCTACTACGTCAACCCGCAGGTGGGCGGCGGCTTCGTGCTCGTGGCCTTCACCATCGTCGTGCTCGGCGGCATGGGCAGCTTCGTCGGCGCGCTGATCGGCGGCTTCCTGGTCGGCGTGGTGGAGTCGCTCGGCGGCCTCTACCTCGGCGAATCGCTGGGCCAGATCGGCATCTTCGCGATCTTCATCGGCGTGGTGCTGTTCCGGCCGCAGGGCATGTTCGGGGCCAAGGCATGAGCGCGGCGAAGCAACTCGCGGGCATCGCGCTGTTCGCGGTATTGGTGGCGTGCGTGCCGCTGGTCACGACCTCGGGCGTCACGCTCAACTTCGTGATGATGGCGCTCTACGCCACGCTGATCGCGCAGGCCTGGAACATCCTCGGCGGCTTCGGCGGCCAGTTCTCGTTCGGCCATGCGCTGTTCTTCGGCACCGGCGCCTACATCCAGGCCATCGCGCAACTGCAGGGCGGCATCAATGCCTGGATCGCGCTGCCGCTGGCCATCGCCGGTGCCGCGCTGGTGGGCTTGTTCATCGGCGCGCTGAGCTTCCGCTACGGCCTCAAGGGCTCGTACTTCGCGCTGGTCACGCTGGCCTTCGCCGAGGTGTTCCGCATCCTCGCGCTGTCGGTCGACTTCACGGGCGGCGGCGTCGGCTTGATGGTGCCGCTGCGCGAATCGGTCGCCAACCTGCAGTTCGCCACGCGCGCCGGCTACCTGTGGGTGGTGCTCGCGATGGTCGTGGTGGCGCTGCTCGTCACCTGCTGGCTGCGCAACGGCCGCTTCGGCGCCTACCTGCAGGCGGTGCGCGACAACGAGGACGCGGCGCGCGCCGTCGGCGTGAATCCCTTGCGCGTCAAGCTCGCGGCCATCGGCCTGTCGGCCGCCTTCATGGGCGCGGCCGGTGCCTTCTACGTGCAGGTGTTCCAGTACATCGATGCCGGCATCGCCTACGGCCCGGCCGTGTCGGTCGAGGCGCTGGTGGCGGCCATCGTCGGCGGCATGGGCACGGTGTGGGGCCCGGTGCTCGGCGCGGTCGTGCTGCACCTGCTGTCGGACTTCACGCGCAACCTGTTCGGCGAGCTGCCGGGCATCAACATGGTGATCTACGGCACCGTGCTCGTGCTGATCGTGATCTTCGTGCCGCGCGGCATCGCGGGCATCGGCCAGTCGGTCCGGCAGCTCTGGAGCGCGAAGGGAGGCCGCGATGAGTGAATCGTCCCTGCTGGTGCTCGAGGGCGTCTCGCGTTCCTTCGGCGGGCTCAAGGCGGTGCAGAACGTGAGCCTCGCCGTGCGCGAGGGCAGCCTCAGCGCACTGATCGGACCGAACGGCGCGGGCAAGACCACGCTGTTCGCGTTGATGTCGGGCTTCCTCAAGCCCGACGCCGGCAGCGTGCGCTTCGCGGGCCAGGACATCACCGGCCGCGAGCCGCACCGCAATGCCGCGCTCGGCATGACCCGCACCTTCCAGATCGTGAAGCCCTTCGCGGCGCAGACCGTGCGCGAGAACATCGCGGTTGGCGCGCACCTGCACCTGCGCGGCCGCACCGAGGCACTGCGCGAGGCCGAGGCCGTGGCGCAGCGCGTGGGCCTCGCGCCGCAGCTCGACAAGCCGGCCTCCGATCTCACCGTGGCCGGCCGCAAGCGCCTCGAGCTCGCGCGCGCGCTGGCCACCCGGCCGCGCCTGTTGCTGCTCGACGAGGTGCTCGCCGGCCTCAACCCGCAGGAGATCGCCGAGATGATGCCGGTGGTGCGCGGCATCGCCGCGAGCGGCGTGACCGTGCTGATGATCGAACACGTGATGCAGGCCGTGATGAACCTCGCCGAGCATGTCTGGGTGCTGGCACAGGGCCAGCTGATCGCCGAGGGCAGCCCGGCGCAGGTGACCTCCGACGACCGGGTGGTCGAGGCCTACCTGGGCCACGGCACCGCGGCACGGCTGCGCAAGGCCGCAACGGGAGCCGCAGCATGAGCGCACTGCTGGAAATCGAAGGCCTGCGCGGCGGCTATGGCCGCGTCGAGGTGCTGCGCGGCGTCGACCTCAAGGTGAACGCCGGCGAGATGGTCGCGCTGCTCGGCAGCAACGGCGCGGGCAAGTCCACGCTCAACAAGATGGTCTGCGGCCTGTGCCCGGCCTGGGGCGGCACCGTGCGCTTCGACGGCAAGGACCTGAGCGGCGCGCACTACCGCGACGTCGTCAAGGCCGGCCTGATCCAGGTGCCCGAGGGCCGCAAGGTGTTTCCCAACCTCAGCGTGCGCGAGAACCTCGAGCTCGGCTCGTTCACGCGGGCGCGCGAGCGCCGGGCGCACAACCTCGAGAAGTCGTTCGCGCTGTTCCCGCGGCTGCGCGAGCGCATGGACCAGCATGCCGGCACCATGAGCGGCGGCGAGCAGCAGATGCTGGCCATCGCGCGCGGCCTGATGGCCGAGCCGGTGCTGCTGATCCTCGACGAGCCTTCGCTGGGCCTCTCGCCGCTGCTGGTCGAGGAGATGTTCACGCTGATCCGCGAACTGCGCGACGGCGGCCTGGCCGTGCTGCTGGTCGAGCAGAACGTCGGCCAGTCGCTCGAGATCGCCGACCGCGCCTACGTGCTCGAGAACGGCAGCGTGCGCTTCTCGGGCCTGCCCGGCGAGCTGCTCGTGAGCGACGAACTGCGGCGCGCCTACCTGGGACTTTGAGGCGCGCGTTCCCCCCACGATTTTCCGGAGAACAACACATGAAAAGACGCGACATCCTCCTCTCGTCGCTGGCCGCCGCATGGGCCGGCCACAGCCTGGCGCAGATCGGCGGCGCGCCGGTGCGCATCCTGGTCGGCGCGCCCGCGGGCGGCTCCACCGACACGCTGGCGCGCTCGCTGGCCGTGAGCATGGGCCCGGCGCTGGGCCGCAACGTCATCGTCGAGAACAAGCCCGGTGCGGGCGGCAACATCGCGGCCGATGCCGTGGCCAAGGCCGCGCCCGACGGCAACACGCTGCTGATGAGCTTCACCAGCCACGCGATCAATGCCACGCTCTATCCGAGCCTGCCCTTCGATCCGGTCAAGGACTTCACCGCGCTCACCTGCGTCGCGACCTCGCCCTCGATCCTGGTGGCCCATCCCTCGGTGCCCGCGAAGGACGTGCGCGAGCTGATCGCGCTCGCCAAGGCGAAGCCGGGCCAGCTCAACTTCGCGATCGGCGCCGTGGGCTCGTCGCTGCACATGGCGGGCGAGGCCTTCAAGATGCAGTCGGGCGTGGACATCGTGAACATCCCCTACAAGGGCACCTCGCCCGCGGTGCAGGACGTGCTCGCGGGCCAGGTGCAGCTGATGTTCGCGGCCGTGGGCAACGTCAAGGCCCACATCCAGGCCGGCAAGCTCAAGGCGCTGGGCGTGACCACGGCCAAGCGGCTGCCAGCCTTCCCCGAGGTGCCGACCATCGCCGAGGCGCTGCCCGGCTACGAATCGAGCGCCTGGTTCGGCCTGTTCGGCCCCGCGCGCATGCCCGCCGAGCGCATCAAACAGATCGGCGATGCCGCGCGCCATGCGCTGCAACAGGCCGACATGCGCCAGCGCCTCGAGATCGAGGGCGCGATCCCCGTCGGCAATTCGAGCGAGCAGTTCTCGGCCTTCGTGCAGAGCGAGATCGTGCGCTGGGCCAAGGTGGTCAAGTTCTCGGGAGCCAAGCCCGAATGAGCGCGACGGCTTCAGCACAGACCCTGGCGCAGAAGCTCATCGCGCGCGCCAGCGGCCGCGAGCGGGTGGCGGTGGGCGAGATCGTGACCTGCGGCGTCGACCTGGCGATGTTCCACGACTCCTCGGGACCGCGCCGCCTGCAGCCCATGCTCGAGGAACTGGGCGCGCAGATCTGGGACCGCTCGCGCGTGGTGCTCGTGATGGACCACTACGTGCCCGAGCGCGACGACGACTCGCGCCGCATCGTGCGCATCGCGCGCGACTGGGCGCGCGACCAGCAGCTGCCGTATGTCTACGACAGCCAGGGCATCTGTCACGTGGTGGTGCCGCAGCACGGCCACATCCGCCCCGGCATGCTGTGCGTGGGCGGCGACTCGCACTCGCCCACGGGCGGTGCCTTCGGCGCCTACATGTTCGGCGTCGGCAGCACCGAGATGCTCGGCGTGGTGGTCACGGGCGAGATCTGGCTGCGCGTGCCCGAGACCCTGCGCATGTGGTGGGACGGCGCGCTGCCCGCTGGCGTGACCGCCAAGGACATGATGCTGCACATGATCGGCCGCTTCGGCATGAACGGCGGCCGCTACCAGGCCGTGGAGTTCGCGGGCCCGGCGGTGGTCGCGCTGTCGATGCAGGAGCGCATGACGCTCTCGAACATGAGCGCCGAGCTCGGCGCGCAAGCCGGGCTGATCGCGCCCGATGTCACCACGGCCGCGTTCCTGGCCGGTGCGGGCGCGCCGCCGGTCGACATGGCGCCATGGTTCACCGACGCCGATGCGGCGCTCACGGACCACCGCTTCGATGCCGCCACGCTCGAACCCCATGTGGCCGCGCCGCACAGCCCGGCCAATGCGCATGGCGTGAGCCGCTTCGTCGGCACGCCGGTCGACGTGGCCTACATCGGCGCCTGCACCGGCGCCAAGCTCGATGACCTGCGCGCCGCCGCGCAGGTGCTGCGCGGCCACAAGGTCGCGAACGGCATCCGCCTGATCGTGGCGCCCGCGAGCCTGCGCGACCAGGAGCTGGCGCGCGAGGAGGGCGTGCTGCAGGTGCTGATGGAGGCCGGCGCCGAGCTGTTCCCCACCGCCTGCGGCGCCTGCTCCGGCTATGGCGATCCGATGGGCGACGACATCACCGTCATCTCGACCACCGCGCGCAACTTCAAGGGCCGCATGGGCTCGCCGACCGCGCAGGTCTACCTGGGCTCGCCCTACACGGTGGCGGCCGCCGCGCTGCGCGGCTGCGTGACCGATCCGCGCGAGGTGCTGGCATGAGCGGTCAAAACCTGCACCGCCCGCACCGTGTCTGGCGCCTGGGCGCCGACATCGACACCGACGCGCTCGCGCCCGGCCATGCGATGAAGCATGGCATCGAGCGCATCGCGCAGCACTGCCTCGAAGCCATCCGCCCCGAGTTCG
This sequence comes from Variovorax sp. GW821-FHT10D07, assembly GCF_059415325.1. Classification (NCBI taxonomy): domain Bacteria; kingdom Pseudomonadati; phylum Pseudomonadota; class Betaproteobacteria; order Burkholderiales; family Comamonadaceae; genus Variovorax; species Variovorax sp. GW821-FHT10D07. The sequence continues at coordinate 60,351 of NZ_JBWKMZ010000012.1, forward strand.
CGCGCGAGGTGCGCTCGGGCGACGTGATCGTGGCCGGCCCCAACTTCGGCATCGGATCGTCGCGCGAGCAGGCCGCGGCCGTGCTGGTGCAGCTGGGCGTGGCCGCGGTGATCGCGCCCTCGTACAGCGGGCTCTTCTTCCGCAATGCCTTCAACGTCGGCCTGCTGCTGCTGACCTGCGCCGAGGCCGAGTCGCTGCACGACGGCGAACAGATCGCGCTCGACATCGGCACGCCCGCGCTGCGCGGCGCCGACGGGCGGACGCTGGCCTGTGAGCCCGTGCCGGGCTTCCTGACCGAGATGGTCGAGGCCGGTGGCCTGCTGCCGCTGTTGCGCCGTCGCATGGCGGCGAAGAAGGAAGCCGATGCCGCCTGACATCGATCCACGACGCGCGGTGCTGCGGGCCGTGGTGGCGCTGCACGCGGCGCGGCCGGCCGATGCCGAAGCCGCCTCGCAGGCGCGCCGGCTGCTGGTCGACACCGTCGGCTGCGCGCTCGCGGGCCGGCAGGCGGGCGAGGTGCGCCGGCTCGAGGCCGCGCTCGCCGCCTGCGAACCGGGCGGCTTCGCGTTCCCCACCGGTCCGTCGCTGGCCGTGCAGGCGGCCGCGCAGGTGCTCGCCATGGCCGCGACCTGGGACGAGGCCTGCGAAGGCCACGCGCTCGCGCATGGCCGGCCCGGCGTGCCGCTGGTGGCGGCGCTGCTGCCGCTCGCGCTGCGGCGCGATGCCAGCCTCGGCGAATTTGTCGATGCCTTCGTGCTCGGCTACGAGGTCGGCGCGCGCTGCGGCGCCTGGCTGCGCATCCGCCCCGGCATGCACGTCGATGCCAACTGGCCCGCGCTCGGCGTGGCGGCGGGCGCGGCGCGGCTGCTGGGCCTGGCGCCCGAGGCCATCGTGCAGGCCATCGACATCGCGGCCTGCCAGCTCGCCACCAGCCTCTACCTGCCGGTGGCGCAGGGGCGCACCGCCCGCAACACCTATCTGGGCCACAGCGCTTCGCTGGGGCTGCAGGCGGCCTTCGCGAGCGCGGCCGGCATCGACGCGCCCGAGGGGGCGCTGGCTCACTACGCGGCGAACCATGCGGCGGCCACCTCGCAGCCCTTGCCCGATGCGTCGACCTTGCTGCTGCGCGACGCCTACCTCAAGCCCTTCGCGGCCGTGCGCCACGTGCACTACGGCGCGACCGCCGCGCGTGCGTTGCGTGAACGGCTGGCCGGCGACACCGCGGGCATCCGCCGCATCGTGCTCACGGTCTACGAGGAGGCGATCGTCTACTGCGGCAACCGCGCGCCGCGCACGCCGATCCAGGCGCAGTTCAGCCTGAGCTTCGGCCTCGCGGCGATGCTGCGCTTCGGCGATGTCGACCCCTCGGTCTATGCCGCACCGCGTTTCGACGACGCCGAGCTGCGCCGGCTCGAGGCGCTGGTCGAGCTCGAGGTCGATGCCGGTCTCACGGCGCGCCGCGAGCGTGGCGCCACGCTCGCGCTGACGCACGACGGCGTCACGCACGAAGAGACCGTGACCACCATCGCGGGCGACGCCCAGAACCCGCTGGACCGCGCGGCCCTGCTCGCCAAGTTCGCGCACTACGTCGCGCCGTCCGTCGGGCCCGCGCGCGCCCAGGCCTTCTGCGATGGCGTGCTCGACGCGCCCGCCGGCACCGCGCTCGGCGCGCTGTGGCAACGGCTCTGACCCGATTCCTCTTCACCACCTTCACGCCCACCCCACCATGAAACTCCTGCGCTACCTCGCCAGCACGCTGCTCGTGTGCCTGCCGCTCGTCGCCGCCGCCCAGGCCGGCGGCTTTCCCGACAAGGCGATCCGCATCGTCGTGCCCTTCCCGCCGGGCGGCGCCACCGATGCCGCGGCGCGGCTGGTCGCGGTGAAGATGAGCGAGCACTGGGGCCAGCCCGTGGTGGTCGACAACCGCGCGGGCGCGGGCGGCAACCTGGGCTCGGACCTCGTGGCCAAGGCGCCGGCCGACGGCTACACGCTGGTGATGGGCGTGACCGGCTCGCACGCCATCAACACCTCGCTCTACAGCAGGATGCCCTACGACCCGGTGGCCGACTTCGTCGCCATCAGCCAGGTGGCCGTGGTGCCCAACGTGCTGGTGGTGCATCCTTCGGTGCCCGCGAAGAACCTGGCCGAGCTGGTCGCGCTCGCGAAGAAGGAGCCCGGCAAGCTCAACTACGCATCGCTGGGCAACGGCACGGCCGCGCACCTGGGCATGGAAATGCTCAAGGCCGAGGCCGGCGTCGACATCACGCATGTGCCCTACAAGGGCAGCGCGCCCGCGGTGTCCGATCTGCTGGCCGGCCAGGTGCAGATGATGGTCGACGGGCTGCCCTCGGCGCTGCCGCACGTCAAGGCCGGCAAGCTGCGCGCGATCGCGCTCACCAGCCTGCGCCGCTCGCCCTCGCTGCCCGATCTGCCGACCATCGCCGAGAGCTACCCGGGCTTCTATGCCGATGCCTGGTCGGGCCTGTTCGCGCCCAAGGGCACGCCGCAGCCGGTGGTCGACAAGCTCTCGGCCGAGGTGCAGCGCATTCTCAAGCTGCCCGAGGTGCGCGAGAAGCTGGCCGCGCTCGGCGCCGAGCCGGTGGGTTCCACGCAGGCGGAATTCGCCGCCCACGTCAAGAAAGAGATCGACAAATGGGCCAAGGTCGTGAAGGCCAGCGGCGCGAAGGTGGACTGACCATGAACGACACACTCGACCCCGTCACGCTCGCCGTGCTGCGCGGCCGCCTCGAGCAAGTGGCCGACGAGATGGACGCCACGCTCTACCGCAGCGCGTTCAATCCCATCATCGCCGAGGCGCACGACGCCTGCCACGGCCTGTACGACGCGACCAGCGGCGACACGCTGGTGCAGGGCAAGTCGGGCCTGCCGGTGTTCGTGGGCGCCATGGCCTTCGCGGTGCGCGCCACCGTCGCCGCGGCCGAGCCGCGCGGCGGCATGAAGGACGGCGACATCTGGATCAGCAACGATGCCTACGACGGCGGCACGCACGCCAACGACTTCAAGCTGGTCAAGCCCTTCTTCCGCCACGGCAAGCTCTACTGCCACATGGCCTCGGCCGCGCACTGGCACGACGTGGGCGGCGCGGTGCCCGGCAACTACAACCCCGCGGCCACCGAGTGCTGGCAGGAGGCGGTGCAGATCCCGCCGGTGCGCATCGTGCGCGACGGCAAGCTCGATGCCGACGTGCTCGCGATCCTGCAGGCCAACACGCGCCTGCCCGACAGCCTGTGGGGCGACCTCAACGGCCAGCTCGCGGCGCTCGAGCTCGGCGCCAAGCGGCTGCACGGCCTGCTCGACGAGTACGGCGACGAGCTGGTGCTGAACGCGCTCGGCGAGCTGCGCGGCCGCGCGCTGCGGCTGATGCGCTCGCACATCGCCTCGCTGCCCGACGGCCGCTACAGCTTCGAGGACCTGCTCGACAACGACGGCATCGTGAACGAGCCGCTGACCATCGCGCTCGACATGACGGTGGCCGGCGACCGGCTGCTGCTCGACTTCTCGCGCACCTCGGCGCAATGCGCGGGGCCGGTCAACATCTCGCGCGCCACCGCCGTGGCGGCCTGCTACGTCGCGCTCAAGCACCTGTTCCCCGACGTGCCCGCCAATGCCGGCGTGCTCGACGCGGTGGACTTCGATATCCCCGACCGGCTGGTGATCAGCGCCGAGCGCCCGCGCCCGGTCGGCGGCTATACCGAGACCATCCTGCGCATGATCGACGTGATCTTCAGCGCCGCCGCGCAGGCCGATCCCACGCGCGCCGTCGCGCAGGCCTACGGCACCATCAACGCGCTGTCGATCGCGGGCCACCGCAGCGACAAGGGCCGCGAGGGCCAGCGCTGGGTGATGTTCAGCTTCTTCGGCGGCGGCCATGGCGGCCACTCGGGCGGCGACGGGCTCTCGCACGGCAATGCGCCGATCTCGACCGCGACCATCCCGCCGCTGGAGATCCTCGAGGCGGCCTATCCGGTGCGCTTCACCGAATGGTCGCTGCGCGCCGATTCGGGCGGCGACGGCCGGCACCGCGGCGGCCTCGGCGCCGTCTACGAGATCGAGCTGCTCGAGCAGGACGCCGAGGTCTTCGTGTTCGGCGAGCGCGGCACCTCGCCGCCCAAGGGCATCGCGGGCGGCGGCGCAGGCGCGGTCAACGTGTTCCGCTACGAGAACGCGGGCGAATGGCACGTGCCGCCGATGGTCTCGAAGATGCGCGGCATCCGGCTCGAGCGTGGCGAGCGCGTGCGGCTCGAGACGCCGGGCGGCGGCGGCTGGGGCGAGGCCGCCGAGCGGCCCGCGGCGCAGCGCGCGGCCGACCGTGCGATGGGCTATGTGACGACCGGCAACGACAAGAACGACAAGGACGAGGCATCCGAATGAGCTCCCCTGGCACCCCCCGCAATTCCCTGGTCGTCGGCGTCGACGTCGGCGGCACCTTCACCGACCTGTTCGTGCTCGACGAGGCGAACGGCACGGCGCGCATCGTCAAGGTGCCGTCCACGCGCGGCGAGGAAGCGCGCGGCTTCATGAACGGCGTGGCACGCGTGGCCGATTCGGCCGCGGCCATCGCCACCATCGTGCACGGCACCACCGTCGGCACCAACGCGCTGCTCGAGCGCAAGGTGGCGCGCACCGGCATCATCACCACGCGCGGCTTCCGCGACGTGCTCGAGATGCGCCGCCGCGACCGGCCCCAGACCTGGGGCCTGCGCGGCAGCTTCCTGCCGGTGGTGCCGCGCGACCTGCGCCGCGAGGTCGACGAGCGCGTGCTGGCCGACGGCACCCTGCACACCGCGGTCGACCTCGACCAGGTGCGCGCCGAGGCGCGCGCGCTGCTCGAGGCCGGCTGCGAGGCGGTCTGCGTGTTCTTCATCAACACCTACGCCAACCCGGCGAATGAACGCCTCGCGGTCGCGGCGGTGCGCGAGCTCTGGCCGAATCCGCACGTCACCTCGGCCAGCGAGGTGCTGCCCGAGATCCGCGAGTTCGAGCGCTGCTCGACCGCCACGCTCAATGCCGCGCTGCAGCCGGTGGTGGGCAGCTACCTCGGCCGGCTCGAGTCGGACCTGCGCGCGCAGGGCTTCGCGGGCGAACTGCTGGTGGTGCAGAGCAACGGCGGCGTGATGTCGCGCCAGACCGCGAGCGACCTGCCGGTGCGCACCGCGCTGTCGGGCCCGGCGGCCGGCGTGATCGCCTGCGCGGCCATCGCGCGCGCGGCCGGCTTTCCGAACGCGATCACCGGCGACATGGGCGGCACCTCGTTCGACGTCTCGCTGGTGGCCAACGGCGAGGCCGCGCTGGCCGCGCAGACCGCGATCGAGTTCGGCATGGTGATCCGCTCGCCGATGATCCAGATCGAGACCATCGGCGCGGGCGGCGGCTCGATCGCCTCGGTGGATGCGAGCGGCATGCTGCAGGTGGGACCCGAATCGGCCGGCAGCGTGCCGGGCCCGGCCTGCTACGGGCGCGGCAACATGCGCCCGACCGTGACCGATGCCAACGTGCTGCTGGGCCGCATCGCGGCCGACCGGCCGCTGGGCGGCGGGCTGCTCGCGGCACTCGACGCCGAGAAGTCGCGCCAGGCCATCGAGGAGCACGTCGCGCGCCCGCTGGGCCTGGACGTGCACGCGGCCGCCGAGGCCATCCTCACGGTCGCCAACGCGCGCATGGCCGGCGCCATTCGCCTGGTGTCGATCGAACGCGGCCACGACCCGCGCCGCTTCGCCTACATGCCCTTCGGCGGCGGCGGCGCGCTGCACGTGTGCGCGATGATGCGCGAGGTCGGCGTGGCCACGGGCATCGTGCCGCGCTATCCCGGCGTGACCTCGGCGCTGGGCTGCGTGATCGCCGACATGCGCCACGACGCGGTGCAGACCCTCAACAAGCCGCTGGCCGAACTCGACGTGGCGGAGGTCCAGCGCCGCATCGACGAGCTGGCCGCGAGCTGCCAGCAGCGCCTCGATTCCTCGGGCGTGCGCTTCGACGAGGTGCGCGAGGTGATCGCGCTCGACATGCTCTACGCGGGCCAGACGCACACGCTGCCCGTGGTGCTGGGCAGCGCGCCGCTCACGGCCACCGCCATCCGCGCCGCCTTCGAGGCCAGCTACACGGCCGCCTTCGGCCGCGTGCTCGAGGGCATCGCGATCCGCGTGATGAACCTGCGCTATGCGCGCATCGGCGTGCGGCCCAAGTTCGACCTGAAGGTGCTCGCGCCCGAGGGGCAGGGCAGCACCGCGCCGCTGGGCACGCAGCGCGTGTTCCACGACGGCCGCTGGCACGAGGCGCAACGCTATGCGCGCCTGAAACTGCCGGTGGCCGCGCGCATCGAGGGGCCCGCGATCCTCGAGCAGGCCGACACCACCGTGTGGCTCGAACCCGGCTTCCATGCCGAGGTCGATGCGCACGGCAACCTTCTCGTGAGGCTGTCATGAGCGAAACCAGGCAACCGATCGCGGCACGCACCGCGCTGGTCATCATCGACCTGCAGAACGACTTCCTCGACACGAGGGGCGCCTATGCGCGCGGCGGCGACACCAATCCGCCGGCGCTGCTGCTGCCGGCGCGCGTGGCCGCGGTGGCGCGCGCGCTCAAGGCCGCGGGCGGCATGGTGGTGGCGAGCCAGTTCACGCTGTGGCCCGATGCTTCGGGCGAGCCGATGGTGTCGCCGCACCTGAAGGCGCTGCGCCCCTACCTCGCCAAGGGCGACTTCGCGCCCGGCAGCTGGGGCCAGGCCAATGTCGATGCGCTGGCCGGGCTGGTCGACGTGAACGTGAGCAAGGTCGCGTACTCGGCCTTCTTCAACACCCAACTCGACTGGGTGCTGCGGCGCGCGGGCATCGACACGGTGGCGGTCTGCGGCATCGTCACCAACGGCGGCGTCGCGAGCACGGTGCGCGATGCGCACATGCGCGACTACCGCACGCTGGTGCTGGCCGACGGCTGCGCGGCCTTCGGCGAGGAAAGGCACCAGACCTCGCTGGCCGACATGCGCAACGTGGCCGAGGTGACGGACTGCGCGGCCTTCGCCGCGTCGCTCGCATGAGTTCGAATCCGTCGCGACCGGTGCGCCGCGCGGCCTCCGTCGAGGCCGAGGTGCGCGTGCCGGTGGCGATCGTCGGCGGCGGCGCCTGCGGGCTCACGGCCGCGCTGATGCTGGCCGACGCCGGCGTGGACTGCGTGGTGCTCGAGCGCGATGCGCTGCCCAGCGGATCGACCGCGCTGTCCTCGGGCTTCATCCCCGCGCCCGGCACGCTCGCCCAACGCGCGCACGGTGTGCTCGACGACAGCGCCGAGCGCTTCGCCGCCGACATCCAGGCCAAGGCCCATGGCCGCGCGGCGCCTGCGCTGGTCGCGGCCTATGCGGGGGCCATCGGCCCGGCGCTCGATGCGCTGCAGGCACGGCACGGGCTGCGGTGGCTGCTGCTCGATGGCTTCCTCTACCCGGGCCATGGCGTGCACCGCATGCATGCGCTCGAACAGAAGACCGGCGCCGCGCTGATGGCGGCGCTGCAGTCGGCCGCCGAGGCGGCGGGCATTCCGGTGCTGACGCAGGCGCTGGTCGACACGCTGGTGCTCGATGATGGCGACCGCGTGGTCGGCGTCGAGTACGCGCGCCCCGACGGCAGCCGCGAGACGCTGGGCTGCGATGCGCTGCTGCTGGCCTGCAACGGTTTCGGCGGCAATGCGCGGATGGTGCGCGCGCTGCTGCCCGAGATGGCCGAGGCCGCGTTCGGCGGCCATGTGGGCAACGACGGCAGCGCGATCCTCTGGGGCGAGGCGCTGGGCGCGCGGCTGCGCGACCTCGGCGGGTACCAGGGCCACGGCTCCTGGGTCACGCCGCAGGGCGCGCTGATGTCCTGGGCCGTGATGATGGAAGGCGGCGTGCAGCTCAACTGCGAGGGGCGGCGCTTCCACGACGAGACCCAGGGCTACTCCGAAGCCGCGGTGCATGTGCTCGCGCAGCCGGGCGGCATCGCTTGGAACGTGTTCGACGCGCCGCTGCTCGCGCTGGCGCGCGGCTTTCCCGATTTCTGCGAGGCCGAGGCGGCGGGTGCCGTGCGGCGCTGCGAGTCGGTGGCCGCACTGGCCGACTGCATCGGCTGCGAGGCCGCGGTGCTGCAGGCCACGCTCGACGCGATGCGTACCGGCACGCCCACGCCCGACGGCCGCGTGTTCGCGCGCGGGCTCGACGCACCGTACTTCGCGGTCAAGGTCACGGGCGCGCTGTTCCACACCCAGGGCGGCCTCGACACCGCGCCCGACATGCGCGTGCTGCGCCACGACGGCACGCCCTTCGACAACCTGCTGGCCGCTGGCGGCGCGGCGGGTGGCGTGTCGGGCGACGCGGTCTGGGGCTATCTCTCCGGCAACGGCCTCTTGAGCGCCGTGGCCGGCGGCTACATCGCGGCGCGCACGCTCGCCGCACGCAATCCAACCAGGACGAACTCCGCATGACGAATCCCTCTTTCAAGACCCGGCTCGCGCGCAACGACATCGTGCTCGCGCCCGGCGTGTACGACGCGCTCAGCGCGCTGGTGGCCGAGCAGGCCGGCTTCGAGGCGCTGTACCTCTCGGGCGCCTCCATCGCCTACACGCGGCTCGGCCGTTCCGACGTCGGCCTCACCACCTTCACCGAGGTGGCCGACACGCTGGCGCGCATCACCGAGCGCGTGCGCGTGCCGGTGATCGTCGATGCCGACACCGGCTTCGGCAACGCGCTCAACACCCAGCGCACCGTGCGCGGCTTCGAGCGCGCGGGCGCGGCCATGGTGCAGATCGAGGACCAGACCTTTCCCAAGCGCTGCGGCCATCTCGACGGCAAGGCCGTGGTGTCCGAGCGCGAGATGGTCGGCAAGCTCAAGGCCGCGCTCGACGCGCGCAACTCGAGCGAGACCCTGATCCTCGCGCGCACCGACGCGGTGGCGGTCGAGGGCATGGAGGCCGCGCTCGACCGCGCCGAGGCCTATCTCGCCTGCGGCGTGGACGCGCTTTTCATCGAGGCGCTGCGCTCGCCCGAGCAGATGGACGCTGCCTGCCGGCGCTTCGGCGACCGCGTGCCGCTGCTGGCGAACATGGTCGAAGGCGGCAAGACGCCGATCGAGGATGCCTATGCATTGCAACGGCACGGCTTTCGCATCGCGATCTTCCCGGGCGGCACGGCGCGCGCCGTGACGCACACGCTGCAGGGCTACTACGCGAGCCTGCACCGGCATCGCACCACGCAGCCATGGCGGCCGCAGATGCTCGACTTCGATGCGCTCAACGCGGTGATCGGCACGCCCGAGCTGATGCTCGAAGGACAGAAGTACGAGTAGGTCTCAGCGCAGCGCGCGCACGAGTTCGTCGTAGACCAGCCGCACGCGCGCCGGCACCGGCGCGCGCTGCGAGCGGTAGACATGGATCGGCCAGGACTCGGGCGCCTCGGCCTCGAGCACCTCGACCAGCTCGCCCGACGCGATCAGCGGCTCGGCCAGCGGCCCCGCGAGCTGGCCGAAGCCCAGGCCCGCGCGCACGGCGGTGCACTCGGCCTCCACGTCGTCGCTGATGAAGGCCGGCGTCGCGACCGGCATCTGCCGCCCCTTGCTGAAGAACCAGGACCAGGGCCGGCCCACGCTGCGGTCGAGCAGCGCGGTGAGCGGAAAGCCCGGCAGCGCCTCGATGTTCTCGGGGATGCCGGTGCGCGCGATCAGCGCCGGTGCCGCCACCACGCGCAGCTGCATGCGCCCGACCGTGCGCGCGACGAAGCGCGCATCGCGGATCGGGCCGGCGCGCACGCCGATGTCGATCTGCTCGTCGACCACGTCGGCATGTTCCTCCGACAGCCGCAGGTCGAGCACCAAGCCCGGATGCGCCGCCAGCATCGGCGCCAGCGCCTCGGGAATCAGCCGCCGGCCGTAGACGTTGGGCGCGGTGACGCGCACCGTGCCCGCGTGCTGCGACAGCGCGCGCCGGTCGGTTCGGTGGAACAGCGCATCGACCCCGCCGACCGCGGTGCGCGCGCGCTGCGCGAGCTGGCGTCCGAAGTCGGTGAGCTGCACGCCGCGCGTGCTGCGGTGGAACAGCGGCTCGCCCAGTTCCTCCTCGAGCTCGCGCACGGCGCGCGTGACCACCTGCGGCGAGACCGCCAGGCGCACCGCGGCATCGCGGAAGTTGGCCGCATCGGCGGCGGCGCAGAACACGCGCAGGGCTTCGAGCCGGTTCGACATGGGTGGGCGGATGGGTGGGTTGACGGGTGAGCTGAGTGTTCCTGAATCAGGAATTCTGAAGTCGTGAGAGTTTCATTTACGGGAACGCCCGGATTTTCCACACTGCATGCACTTCTTCAAGTTCTTCAACGCCCACCCCAAGGAAAACACCATGACTTCCGTTCAAGACAACATCCGCGGCAAGGTTGCCATCGTCACCGGCGCCAGCAGCGGCCTCGGCGAATCCACCGCCCGCCACCTGGCCGCCCGCGGCGCGAAGGTGGTGCTGGCCGCGCGCCGTACCGACCGGCTCGAGAAGGTGGTCGCCGAGATCCGCGAAGCCGGCGGCGAGGCGATCGCGGTCGCCACCGACGTGGCGAAGCGCGAGGACCTCGAGCGGCTCGCCGCCGCCACCGTCGAGGCCTTCGGCCGCATCGACGTGCTGGTCAACAACGCGGGCGTGATGCCGCTGTCGCCGATCGAGAAGCTCAAGGTCGACGAATGGGACCGCACCATCGACGTCAACATCAAGGGCGTGCTCTACGGCATCGCCGCCGTGCTGCCGCGCATGCAGGCGCAGGGCAGCGGCCATATCGTCAACGTCGCTTCGATCGCCGGCATCAAGGTGTTCACGCCGATCGGCACCGTCTACAGCGCCACCAAGTACGCGGTGCGCGCCATCTCGGAAGGCCTGCGCGTGGAGGTCGGCAACACCGGCATCCGCGTGACCATCGTCTCGCCCGGCGCGGTCGAGTCCGAACTGAAGTTCGGCACCACCGATGCCGAGACCGCCGCGGGCGTGCAGGCCTTCTACGAGGCCAGCCAGATCCCCTCGGACTCGGTGGCGCGCGCGGTGGTCTACGCAGTGGAGCAGCCGGCGAACGTGGACATCAACGAAGTCGTGCTGCGGCCGGTGGCGCAGGACTTCTGATCGACGGGCCCGGCCTTGCCGGTCCCCTGCAACGCCCCGTGCGCCTCGTGCGCACGGGGCGTTTCGCTTGTGGGGAGTGCCACGCCACTGCCATGCGGGCGGTATAACCTTTGTTAAATCAAGGTCTTTGCCGGCCAAAAATCGAAAGCCCCTGCAAAATAGAACGACCGTTCGTTTTTGTCTGGAACCCCACGATGTCCGTCAATGCCGTTTCCGCCAAGCCGGTCCGCGCCGCCCAGAAGGGCCAGCAGACCAAGGCCGTGATCGTCGACGCCGCATTGGCGCTCGCCGCGCAGATCGGGCTCGAGGGCCTGTCGATCGGCGCCGTAGCCGAGATCACCAAGATGAGCAAGTCGGGCGTGTTCGCCCATTTCGGCTCGCGCGAGGAGCTGCAGATCTCGGTGGTGCGCGAGTACCACGCGCGCTTCGAGCAGGAAGTGTTCTTCCCCGCCATCGAGGCCGATCGCGGCCTGCCGCGGTTGCGCGCGATGTTCGCCAACTGGATGAAGCGCACCTCGACCGAGATCGACTCGGGCTGCATCTACATCAGCGGCGCCTCCGAATTCGACGACCGCCCGGGCCCGGTGCGCGACGCGCTGGTGGAGTCGGTCTCGATCTGGCAGGCCGCCGTGCTGCGCGCAATCGTGCAGTCGAAGGAGGAGGGGCACCTCAATGCCGACGCCGACGAGCGCCAGGTCGCGTTCGAGATCCACGGCCTGATCCTCGCGCTGCACTACGAGGCCCGCTTCCTGCGCGTGCCCGGCTCCATCGCCCGCGCCAACACCGGCTTCGACAACATCCTCGGCCGCTATGCGGCGGCCGGGACGCCCGCGCCGACCGCCACCGCCGCCGCGCCCTCGCGCGTGCGCCGCCTCAAGACCGTGCGCTGAGCGCGCGGCACCTTTTTCCTTTTCCCTTTCATCTTTCAGTTCGACCAGGAGAGTTCCGGATGCCCAGCTACAACCCACCCGTGCGCGACATGCAGTTCGTGCTGCACGAAGTGCTCAACGTCGCCGAGGAACTCAAGGCACTGCCCGCGCATGCCGAGACCGACGCCGACACCATCAACGCGGTGATCGAGGAGGCCGGCAAGTTCGCGGCCGAAGTCACCTTCCCGCTCAACATCAGCGGCGACGAGGAAGGCTGCGTGCTCGACAAGGCCACGCACGAAGTGAAGACGCCCAAGGGCTTCAAGGAAGCCTATGCCAAGTACGTCGAGGGCGGCTGGCCCGCGCTGTCGTGCGACCCGGCCTTCGGCGGCCAGGGCCTGCCCTTCGTGGTCAACCAGTGCCTGTTCGAGATGCTCAACAGCGCGAACCAGGCCTGGACCATGTACCCGGGCCTCTCGCACGGCGCCTACGAGGCGCTGGTGGCGCACGGCACCGACGAGCAGAAGAAGACCTACCTGCCCAAGCTGGTGAGCGGCGAATGGACCGGCACCATGTGCCTGACCGAACCCCATTGCGGCACCGACCTCGGCCTGCTGCGCACCAAGGCCGAACCGCAGCCCGACGGCAGCTACCGCATCACCGGCAACAAGATCTTCATCTCGGCCGGCGAGCACGACATGGCCGGCAACATCATCCACCTGGTGTTGGCCCGCCTGCCCGACGCGCCCAAGGGCAGCAAGGGCATCAGCCTGTTCGTGGTGCCGAAGTTCAAGGTCAAGGCCGACGGTTCGCTCGGCGAGCGCAACCCGATCTTCTGCTCCGGCCTCGAGCACAAGATGGGCATCCACGGCAATGCCACCGCGCAGATCGTGATCGAGGGCGCCACCGGTTCGCTGGTGGGCGAGCCCAACAAGGGCCTGGCCGCGATGTTCGTGATGATGAACGCCGCGCGCCTGGGCGTGGGCAACCAGTCGCTGGGCCTGACCGAGGTGGCGTTCCAGAACGCGCTGGCCTACGCCAAGGACCGCCTGCAGATGCGCTCGCTGTCGGGCGTGAAGGCCAAGGACAAGGAAGCCGACCCGATCATCGTGCACCCCGACGTGCGCAAGATGCTGCTGACCGCCAAGGCCTATGCCGAGGGCGGCCGCGCGCTGCAGGTGTTCTGCACCCTGCTGCTCGACAAGGAGCATCACCATCCCGACGAGAAGGTGCGCAAAGACAGCGGCGAACTGGTCGCGCTGCTCACGCCGATCGTGAAGGCCTTCATCACCGACAACGGCCACATCGCGACCAATGCCTGCATGCAGGTCTTCGGCGGCCATGGCTTCATCAAGGAATGGGGCATGGAGCAGTACGTGCGCGACAACCGCATCAACATGATCTACGAAGGCACGAACACCGTGCAGTCGCTCGACCTGCTGGGCCGCAAGGTGTTGGGGAACAACGGCGCTTCGCTGAAGAAGTTCGGCAAGCTGGTCGCGAAGCTGGTCGAAGAAGAGGGCGTGAACGAGAAGATGGCCGAGTTCATCAACCCGATCGCGGGCCTGGGCGACCAGCTCACCAAGTTCACGACCGAGATCGGCTTCAAGGGCTTCCAGAACCCCGACGAAGTCGGCGCCGCCGCGGTGGACTACCTGCGCGTGGCCGGCCACTTCGTGTTCGGCTACCTGTTCGCCCGCATGGCGCAGGTCGCGCTGCGCGAGATCGCGGCCGGCAACACCGACCCGTTCTACGTCGCCAAGCTGCAGACCGCGCGCTTCTATTTCGCCAAGCTGTTCCCCGAGACCGCGACGCTGATGCGCACGGCCCGTGCCGGCAGCAAGGTGCTGATGGACACCGACGCCGCGCTGGCCTGAGTCCGCGCTTTCCCTTCCTCGACCACTTTCCGGAGCCGACCATGAAAGCAACGCTTGCAGCCCTCGTCCTCGTCGCGACCTCGGTCACGGCCCTGGCCCAGACCACCCCGGTGGGCCTGTGGCGCAACGTCGACGACAAGACCGGTGAGGCCAAGGCCGAGATCCGCATCGGCGAGGCCGGCGGCGCGCTGCTGGGCCGCATCGAGAAGTCGTTGAAGAAGGACGGCAAGCCCGATGCGGTCTGCGACGAATGCTCGGACGACCGCAAGGGCCAGCCGATCGCCGGCCTGGAGATCATCCGCGGCGGCAAGAAGGCCGACGGCAAGGACGTCTGGGAGGGCGGGAAGATCCTCGACCCCGAGAACGGCAAGGAATACCGCGCCAGCTTCACGCCGATCGATGGCGGCAAGAAGCTGGAAGTGCGCGGCTATCTGGGCCCCTTCTGGCGCACCCAAACCTGGAACCGCGTGCAGTAAGCCTGCGCGCAACCTATCCAAGAAATACCAAACATGTCCCGATTTCAAGTGAAGAAGGTCGCCGTGCTCGGCGCCGGCGTGATGGGCGCGCAGATCGCGGCCCACCTCGTCAATGTGCGCGTGCCGGTGGTGCTGTTCGACCTGGCGGCCAAGGAAGGCCCGAAGAACGGCATCGTCACGCGCGCCATCGACAACCTCAAGAAGCTCAAGCCCGCGCCGCTGGGCGACGTGGCCGACGCGGGCCTGATCGAACAGGCCAACTACGACGACAACCTCGACCTGCTCGGCGAGTGCGACCTGGTGATCGAGGCGATCGCCGAGCGCATGGACTGGAAGCTCGATCTCTACAAGAAGATCGCGCCGCACGTCGCCAAGCACGCGATCCTGGCCTCGAACACCTCGGGCCTGTCGATCACCAAGCTCAGCGAGGCATTGCCCGAAGCACTGAAGCCGCGCTTCTGCGGCATCCACTTCTTCAATCCGCCGCGCTACATGTTCCTGGTGGAGCTGATCAACACGCCCACCACGCAACCGCAGGTGCTCGACGACCTCGAGGCCTTCGTCACCAGCACGCTCGGCAAGGGCGTGGTACGCGCGCACGACACGCCCAACTTCATCGCCAACCGCGTCGGCATCGCCGGCATGCTGGCCACGCTCAAGGAAGTCGAGAAGTTCGGCCTCACGCCCGACGTGGTGGACGACCTCACGGGCAAGAAGCTGGGCCGCGCGAGCTCGGGCACCTTCCGCACCGCCGACGTGGTGGGCCTGGACACCATGGCCCACGTGGTGAAGACGCTGCAGGACAACCTGAGTGCCGAGACCGATCCCTTCTACGCCAACTTCGCGACGCCGCCGGTGCTCGCCAAGCTGCTGGAACTGAAGAACCTGGGCCAGAAGACCAAGGCCGGCTTCTTCAAGAAGGTGGGCCGCGACATCCTGCGCTTCGACCTCCAGAGCGGTGACTACGTACCTGCCGGCGCCAAGGCCGACGAGGTCTACGGCCGCATGCTCAAGAAGCCCGCGGGCGAGCGCCTGAAGCTGCTGCGCGAGAGCGAAGGACCGCAGGGCCAGTTCCTCTGGGCGATCCTGCGCGACGGCTTCCATTACGCGGCCGTGCACCTGGGCGACATCGCCGAGAGCGCGCGCGACATCGACTTCGCGATGCGCTGGGGCTTCGGCATGAAGCAGGGCCCGTTCGAGCTCTGGCAGGAAGCCGGCTGGGCGCAGGTCGCGAAATGGGTGCAGGAAGACATCGACGCCGGCAAGGCGCTGAGCAGCGCGCCGCTGCCCAAGTGGGTGTTCGAAGGCCCGGTGGCCGAGGCCGGCGGCGTGCACACGCCCGAAGGCTCGTGGAGCGCTTCGCAGAACAAGTTCGTGCCGCAGCGCAAGCTGCCGGTGCACGACCGCCAACTGTTCCCCGAGAGCGTGCTCGGCGCGAACGCGGCCGATGCCAACACGGCCGGCACCACGATCAGCGACGAAGGCGACGTGCGCGTGTGGACGCTCGACGGCGAGGTGCTGATCGCGAGCATCCATTCGAAGATGCACGCCATCAGCCCCGACGTGGCCGAGGCGCTCGGCGCCGCGGTCGAACTCGCCGAGGCCGAATACAAGGGCCTGGTGATCTGGTCGCCCGACGAGATGTTCTCGGTCGGCGCCGACCTGCAGGCGATGCTGCCGGCCTTCGTGGTCGCGGGCATCGGCGCGGTCGAGGGCGCGGAGGAAGAGCTGCAGAACGTGATGCTCAAGATCCGCTATGCCAACGTGCCGGTGGTCTCGGCCGTGCGCGGCCTGGCGCTGGGCGGCGGCTGCGAACTGGCCGTGTACTCGTCGAAGCGCGTGGCGGCGATGGAAAGCTACATCGGCCTGGTCGAGGTCGGCGTGGGCCTGATCCCCGGCGCCGGCGGCCTGACCTACATCGCGCGCCGCGCGGCCGAGAACGCCTCGGCCTCGACCGGCACCGACCTGCTGCCCTTCCTCACCGAAGGCTTCACGGCCGCGGCGATGGCGAAGGTGGGCACGGGCGCGCTCGATTCGAGGAAGCTCGGCTACCTGCTCGACAGCGACGTGATCGTGCCGAACAAGGACGAGCTGCTCTACGTGGCGCTGCAGCAGGCCAAGGCCATGGCCGACGCCGGCTATCGCCCGCCGCTGCGCCGCACCTTCCGCGTCGCGGGCCGCAGCGGCGCCGCGACGATCAAGGGCCAGCTCGTGAACATGCGCGACGGCGGCTTCATCAGCGCGCACGACTTCCACATCGCGAGCCTGATCGCGAACGTGGTCACCGGCGGCGACGTGGACGCGGGCTCGCTCGTGACCGAGGAATACCTGATGGCGCTGGAACGCAAGGCGTTCTGCTCGCTCATCGTGCACCCCAAGACGCAGGAGCGGATCATGGGGATGCTCAGTACCGGCAAGCCGGTGCGCAACTGAGGACGGATTTCATGAGCAAGCAAGTACAAGACGCCTACATCGTCGCGGCCACCCGCACCCCCATCGGCAAGTCGCACCGCGGCTACTTCCGCAACCACCGCCCCGACGACCTGCTCGCGACCACGCTGAAGGCCGCGCTGGCGGCAGTGCCCGGTCTCGATCCGAAGGCCATCGAGGACATCATCTGCGGCTGCGCGATCCCCGAGGCGCAGCAGGGCCTGAACGTCGCGCGCATCGGCGCGGTGCTCGCGGGCCTGCCGACCAGCGTCGGCGGCATCACGGTCAACCGCTTCTGCGCCTCGGGCCTGTCGGCGGTGCAGATGGCGGCCGATCGCATCCGCGTCGGCGAGGCCGACGTGATGATCGCGGCCGGCGTCGAGAGCATGAGCATGGTGCCGATGATGGGCAACTCGCCCTCGCTGTCGCCCTCCATCTTCGAGCGCGACGGTGACGTGGGCATCGCCTACGGCATGGGCCTGACGGCCGAGAAGGTCGCGCAGCAGTGGAAGGTGAGCCGCCAGGCCCAGGACGAATTCGCGCTGGCCTCGCACCAGAAGGCGCTGGCCGCGCAGAAGGCCGGCAAGTTCGCGGACGAGATCACGCCGATCGAGGTGACCGACCGCGCGCCCGACCTCGAGAGCGGCGAAGCGATCGCGACCACGCGCACCGTGAACCTCGACGAAGGCGCGCGCCCCGACACCTCGATCGAAGGCCTCGCCAAGTTGCGCACCGTGTTCGCCGCGCGCGGCACGGTCACGGCCGGCAACAGCTCGCAGACCTCCGACGGCGCGGGCGCGCTGATCCTGGCCAGCGAGAAGGCGGTCAAGCAGTTCGGCCTGACGCCGCTGGCGCGCTTCGTGAGCTTCGCGAGCAAGGGCGTGCCGCCGCACATCATGGGCATCGGTCCGATCGAGGCGATTCCCGCGGCGCTGCGCTATGCCGGCCTGAGCCAGCAGGACATCGACTGGATCGAGCTCAACGAGGCCTTCGCGGCCCAATCGCTCGCGGTCATCAACACCCTGGGGCTCGACCCGTCGAAGGTCAACCCGATGGGCGGCGCGATCGCGCTGGGCCATCCGTTGGGCGCCACTGGCGCGATCCGCTCGGCCACGGTGGTGCACGCACTGCAGCGCGAGAAGCTCAAGTACGGCATGGTCACGATGTGCGTGGGCATGGGGCAGGGCGCCGCCGGCATCTTCGAGCGCGTCTGATCGATCACGCGCCAGGCAACGCGACGAGTGCCGGTGCAAGAAGGAGACAAGCCATGCATCAGACGCAGCAGCTGCCGGTCGACGGCGGCGCGCACGAACTGGCGGTGCGCCGCTACGAACCCGCCGGCGCGCCGCGCGCCAGCATCGTGATCGGCGGCGCCATGGGCGTGCGCCAGTCCTTCTACGAGGCCTTCGCGCGCTGGCTCGCGGGCCAGGGGCTGCGCGTCTGGACCTTCGACTACCGCGGCTCGGGCGATTCGCGTGGCGCCGCCTCGCTGCGCGGCTTCGAGGCCGACCTGTTCGACTGGGCGCGCGACTACGAGGCGGTCATCGACGCGGCCAAGGCCGCGCTGCCCGCGCAGCCGCTCTACCTGCTGGGCCACAGCCTCGGCGCGCAGCTGCCGGGCTTCCTGCAGCGCCCCGAGCAGGTCGACGGCCTGGTGAGCATCGCGGCCGGCAGCGGCTACTGGCGCGAGAACGCGCCGCGGCTCAAGCGCAGCATCCTCTACTTCTGGTTCGTGCTGGTGCCGCTGGTCACGCGGCTGTGCGGCTACTTCCCGGGCCGCAAGCTCAGGAAGGTGGGCGACCTGCCGCGCGGCGTGATCCTGCAATGGCGGCGCTGGTGCCTGAACCCGCGCTACAGCGTGGGCGCGGAGGGCGAGCTGGCGCAGAAGAGCTACAGCCGCGTGCGCTTCCCCGTGCTCGCGCTGTCGATGACCGACGACGAGCTGATGACGCTGGCCGGCACGCACAGCCTGGTGAGCTTCTACGACCAGGCGCCGCGCGCCATCGAACGCATCGCGCCGGCCGACGTGCAGGCGCGGCGCATCGGCCACTTCGGCTTCTTCCGCGAGCAGTTCAGCCAGAGCCTGTGGCCCGCCACGCTCGACAAGCTGCATCGGCTGGGCGCGTTGACGACCGCGCCCGGCGTCCCGCACACGACTGCCTGAGGCCGCGCGCCGGAGCACACTGCGGCCATGAGCACGAGCACTCCCCATCCCTTCGACAAGGCCATCGCGCTGCAGCACAGCGACCTGCGCGCGGGCCATTTCACGGGCACCACCAGCCCCGACTACTGGAACATGGTCGGTCCCTTCGGCGGCACCACCGCGGCGGTCGCGCTGCAGTCGGTGCTGCAGCATCCGGACCTGCTGGGCACGCCGATCGCGCTGACCGTGAACTACGCGGCCGCGCTCGAGGCCGGTGCCTTCGACGTGCAGGCGACCGCGGTGCGCACCAACCGCTCGACCCAGCACTGGACCGTGCAGATCACGCAGCCCGGCGCGGGTGGCGCGCCGAACATGACGACCACCGCCACCGTGGTGACGGCCGCGCGGCGCGAGACCTGGAGCCGGAGCGACCTCGCCATGCCCGAGGTGCCGAAGCCCGAGGCGGTCGAGCCGATCCGCATCGGCCCGGCCGGCGTGGCCTGGGTGCAGCAGTACGAGATGCGCCCGTTCAGCGGCGGCATTCCCGCGCAGTGGGACGGCAGCCTGCAACGCAGCGAGACCCGCATCTGGGTGCGCGACGCGCAGGCGCGGCCGCTCGACCTGCCCTCGCTCGCGGCGATGAGCGACGTGTTCTATCCGCGCATCTGGCTGCGCCGCGCCAGGCACGTGCCGGCCGGCACGGTATCGATCACCACCTACTTCCACGCCGACGCGGCGCAACTGGCCGAGGTCGGCACCGGCTTCCTGCTCGGGCAGGCGACGGGGCAGCAGTTCTTCAACGGCTTCTTCGACCAGACCGCGCAGCTGTGGAGCGAGGCCGGCGTGCTGCTCGCGACCTCGAACCAGATCGTCTACTACAAGGAATAGCCTCCGGTTTCGCAAGGCCCGCGGCCGCCCGGAGAGAATCCAGCCCACCCAGGAGACAACGCCGCATGACGAAGACCGTCGAGTTCTATTTCGATTTCGGCAGCCCCGCCGCCTACCTCGCCGCGACCCAGCTGCCCCACGTGTGCGCCGACACCGGCGCCGAGCTGGTCTGGAAACCGATGCTGCTGGGCGGCGTGTTCCAGGCCACGGGCAACCACTCGCCGGCCGAGATCGCGCCCAAGGGGTCGTACATGACGACCGACCTGCAGCGCTTCGCCAGGCGCTACGGCGTGCCCTTCGTGCACAACCCGCACTTCCCGATCAACACGCTGCTGCTGATGCGCGGTGCCACCGCCATCCAGCTGCAGCAGCCGGCGCGCTTCGATGCCTACGTCGATGCGATCTACCACGCGATGTGGGTCGAGCCGCGCAACCTCAACGATCCGGCCGAGGTGGGCGCGGTGCTGCAGGCGGCGGGCTTCGATCCCGCGGCGCTGCTCGCGGCCGCGGGCCAGCAGGAGGTCAAGGACCGCCTGAAGGCCGTCACGCAGGAGGCCGTGGCGCGCGGCGTGTTCGGCGCGCCCACCATGTTCGTGGGCAGCGACATGTTCTGGGGCCAGGACCGGCTCGACTTCGTGCGCGAGGCGCTGGCCGCCTGATCCCTTTCCTCTTTCTTCTTTCCACAGGACACAAGCCATGAGCGACATCCTCGTCCACGCCGAAGCCGGCGTGATGACCATCACCTTCAACCGCGTCGACAAGAAGAACTCGATCACCAGCGCGATGTACGCCGAGCTGGCCGATGCGCTGGCCAAGGCCGAGGGCGACGCGGCCGTGCGCTGCGTGCTGATCCAGGGCGACCCGACCATCTTCAGCGCCGGCAACGACATCGGCGACTTCCTCAATGCGCCGCCCGCGGGCAAGGACTCGCCGGTGTTCCGCTTCCTGCGCGGCATTGCGACCTTCCCGAAGCCGATCGTCGCGGCGGTCTGCGGCCCTGCCGTGGGCATCGGCACCACGATGCTGTTCCATTGCGACCTGGTCTACGCGGGCGACAACGCGGCCTTCTCGATGCCCTTCGTCAACCTCGGCCTGTGCCCCGAGGCGGCCTCCAGCCTGCTGGTGCCGCAGATGCTCGGCTACCACCGCGCGGCCGAGGCGCTGTTGCTGGGCGAGCCCTTCATGGCCGAGGCCGCGCTCGAGGTCGGCCTGGTCAACCGCGTGGTGCCGCCGACCGAGGCCAACGCCATCGCCCAGACGCAGGCGCGCAAGCTCGCGGCCAAGCCGCTGAGCGCGCTGGTCGAGACCAAGCGGCTGCTCAAGAAGGCGCAGCTGCCCGCGGTCATCGAGCGCATGGACGAGGAGGGCGCGAGCTTCGGCCGCATGCTGCGCGAGCCCGCGGCGCGCGAGGCCTTCGGCGCGTTCATGGAGAAGCGCAAGCCGGATTTCTCCAAGCTCTGAGCACGGCGCGGGTCCGTACCTACAACCTGCGTTCTACGGGCTTTCCACAAGCCGCCGAGGCCCCTTCGGCGGGGTCGCACGCGTACACTGGTCCGCGTGCCAGTCCTCCAGTTACACACGCCAGCAGCCCGCACCCAGCGGTCGTTCGATGCTACTGAAAAGGTAGCAATCCGGCCGACGCGCAGGCAGGCGCTGGGCCTGCTCGGCGCCACCCTGGCGGCGCCTTCGGTGGTGCTCGCGCGCGTGCGGCCGCTGCGCATCGGCGTGCTCGGTCCCTGGTCGGGCGCCTACGTGGGCGGCGGGCGGCAGTTCGATGCCGGCATGGCGGTCTGGCTGGCCGCGCACAACCAGCAGATCGCGGGCCGCCCGGTCGAGCTGCTGCGGCGCGACGTGCCCGTGAGCGCGCCCGACATGGCGCGCCGGCTCGCGCTCGACCTGGTGGAGAACGAGCGCGTCGACCTGCTGACCGGCCTGCACTTCAGCTCCAACGCCTACGCGGTGGCGGCCGTCGCCACGCAGGCCAAGGTGCCCACGGTGATCATGAACGCCGCCTCGTCGGGCATCACCGCGCGCTCGCCCTACACGGTGCGCGTGTCCTTCACCATCGCGCAGGTCACGCTGCCGCTGGCGCGCTGGGCGCTCAAGGAGGGGCTGCGCGAGGTCTGCACCGTGACGGCCGACTACGCCTCGGGCGTCGATGCCGAGACCGCCTTCGTCTCGGGCATCACGGCCGGCGGCGGCAACGTCGGCGCCATGCTGCGCGTGCCGCTGGCCACGCAGGACTACACGGCCTACATGCTGCGGCTGCGCGAACTCAAGCCGCAGGCGGTGTTCTTCTTCCTGCCCTCGGGCCAGATGCCGGCCGGCTTCCTGCGCGCCTGGCGCGACCGCGGCATGGCCGACACCGGCATCCGGCTGCTGTCGACCGGCGAGGCCACCGACGACCACTACCTGCAGAACATCGGCGAGCTGGCCGAGGGGCTGGTCACCAGCCACCACTACTCGTACGCGCACGAGTCGCCCGAGAACCGTCGCTTCGCCGCGGCCTTCGAGACCGAGTACGGCTCGCACCTGCGGCCCGGCTATTTCGCGGTGGCCGCGCACGATGCCTTCGCGGCGCTCGACCTCGCGATGGCCTCGCCGCTGATGCGCGGCGGCGGCAGCCCCGAGAAACTGATCGACGCCTTCCGCGGCCTCAAGCTCGAGAGCCCGCGCGGCCCGATCGAGATCGACGCCTACACGCGCGACATCGTGCAGACGGTCTATATCCGCCGCACCGAGCGCCGCGACGGGCGCTGGATCAACCGGGAGTTCGAGCGCTTCGAGAAGGTGCGCGATCCGGCGCTGTGAGGCTGCCCGGGCCGATCAGGCCGCCGGCTGCTCGATCGCCCGCGGCCGTCCGCTGTCGTCGATCGCCACGTAGGTGAAGGTGGCCTGCGTCACCTTGATGTACTCGCCCTGGGCCCGGAAGCGCTCGGCGAAGACCTCCACGGTCACGGTGATCGAGGTGCGGCCGATGCGCACCAGCTTCGAATAGAAGGACAGGATGTCGCCGATGCGCACCGGCTGCTTGAAGATGAATTCGTTGACCGCCACCGTGGCCTGGCGCCCCTTGGCGTAGCGCGCCGGGATCACCGAGCCGGCCAGGTCGCACTGCGCCATGACCCAGCCGCCGAAGATGTCGCCGTTGGCATTGCAGTCCGCCGGCATCGGGATCACCTTGAGCACCAGCTCCATGTCGGTGGGCAGGCTCTTCAGGGTGGCGGCGGCGTCGGCACTGGGGGAATCGGACATGGGCAACAATCAGGGCAGAAAAACGACCACGATTGTCCCTCATGCGCCGCGCCGGCGAAGCTGTTTCCACCCCCACCTCCTCCCCACCGCATGCCGGCGGCCACGCACCCGCGCGCGCCGACCGCTCCGACTGGGCCACGCTGCGGCGCCTCTTTCCCTACCTCTGGGACTACAAATGGCGCGTGCTGTTCGCGCTGGGCTTCATGGTGGCGGCCAAGGTGGCCAACGTCGGCGTGCCGCTGCTGCTGAAGAACCTGGTCGACACCATGACGCCCAAGCCCGACATGGCGCAGGCGCTGCTGGTGGTGCCGATCGCGCTGCTGGTGGCCTACGGGCTGCTGCGCTTCAGCACCTCGCTGTTCAACGAGCTGCGCGAGCTGATCTTCGCCAAGGCCACCGAGGGCGCGGCGCGCCGCATCGCGCTCGAGGTATTCGGCCACCTGCATTCGCTGAGCCTGCGCTTCCACCTCGAGCGCCAGACCGGCGGCATGACGCGCGACATCGAGCGCGGCACGCGCGGCGTGCATTCGCTGATCTCGATGTCGCTCTACAGCATCGTGCCGACCATCATCGAGCTGGTGCTGGTGCTCGCCATCCTCGGCGTGAAGTTCGATGCGCTGTTCGTCTGGATCACGCTGGCGGCGCTGGTGCTCTACATCGGCTTCACGGTCACCGTGACCGAGTGGCGCACCCAGTTCCGCAAGACCATGAACGAGCTCGACTCGCTGGCGCAGAGCCGCGCGGTCGATTCGCTGTTGAACTACGAGACCGTCAAGTACTTCAACAACGAGGCCTTCGAGGCGAAGCGCTACGACGCCAGCCTCGACCGCTACCGCAAGGCCGCGATCACCAGCCAGCGCACGCTGAGCATGCTCAACGCGGGCCAGCAGGCGCTGATCGCGGTCAGCCTGGTGCTGATGCTGTGGCGCGCCACCTCGGGCGTGGTCGAGGGCCGCATGACCCTGGGCGACCTGGTGATGGTCAACGCCTTCATGATCCAGCTCTACATCCCGCTCAACTTCCTGGGCGTGATCTACCGCGAGATCAAGCAGAGCCTGACCGACCTCGACAAGATGTTCGTGCTGATGGAGAAGGAGCGCGAGGTGCGCGACGCGCCCGACGCGAAGCCGCTGGCCGGTGCCGACGCCACGGTGCGCTTCGAGGACGTGAGCTTCGCCTACGAGGCCGCGCGGCCGATCCTCAAGCACGTGAGCTTCGAGATCCCCGCGGGCAAGACGGTGGCCGTGGTGGGCCCCTCGGGATCGGGCAAGTCGACCCTGGCGCGGCTGCTCTACCGCTTCTACGACGTGCAGCAGGGCCGCATCACCATCGGCGGCGAGGACATCCGCGCGGTGCAGCAGGCCAGCGTGCGCCGCGCGATCGGCATCGTGCCGCAGGACACGGTGCTGTTCAACGACACGGTCGAATACAACATCGCCTACGGCCGCCCGGGCGCCACGCGCGAGGAGGTCGAGGAAGCGGCCCGCGCGGCGCGCATCCACGACTTCATCGCCGCCACGCCCCAGGGCTACGCGACCACGGTGGGCGAGCGCGGCCTGAAGCTGTCGGGCGGCGAGAAGCAGCGCGTGGCGATCGCGCGCACGCTGCTGAAGAACCCGCCGATCGTGATCTTCGACGAGGCCACCTCGGCGCTCGACTCGGCCAACGAGCGCGCGATCCAGGCCGAGCTCAAGAGCGCGGCGCAGGACAAGACCACGCTGGTGATCGCGCACCGCCTGTCGACCGTGGTCGACGCGCACGAGATCCTGGTGCTCGAGGCCGGCGTGATCGTCGAGCGCGGCACCCATGGCGAGCTGCTCGCGAAGCAGGGCCGCTATGCGCAGATGTGGGCTTTGCAGAAGAGCGAGGCGGCGCCGCTGCTCTAGCCCGATCATTTCCCTTCCTCATCGACGATTCCAGGAGTTCAGACGTGTCGACCAAGATTCCCCTGCTGGTGCTCAACAGCCTCTCGAGCGCCCACCAGGCCCAGATTGCCGAGGTCTACGACGTGGCCTATGCGCCGGGCGACGAAGCCCGCGCGGCCGCGATCGCCGCGCGCGGCCATGAATTCCGCGCGGTGCTGACCATCGGCGTGATCGGCATCACCCCGGCCGAGATCGAGGCCATGCCCAAGGTCGAGCTGATCTGCTGCCTGGGCGCGGGCTTCGAGGGCGTGCCGCTGGAGGTGACCCGCGCGCGCGGCATCGTCACCGCCAACGGCGCCGGCACCAACGACGACTGCGTGGCCGACCATGCCTTCGGCCTGCTGATCGCCATCGTGCGCGGCTTCCGCACCCTCGACCGCCAGTGCCGCGAAGGCGTGTGGCGCGAGTCGATCCCGCAACCGCCGAACGTGTCGGGCAAGAAGCTCGGCATCCTCGGCCTGGGCACCATCGGCCAGAAGATCGCCAAGCGCGCGGCGGGCTTCGACATGGAGATCGGCTATCACAACCGTTCGCCGCGCGAGGGCGTGTCGCACCGCTACTTCGGCGACCTGAAGTCGCTGGCCGCCTGGGCCGACGTGCTGATGCTGGCCGCGCCCGGCGGCGCCGCCACACGCCACCTGGTGAATGCCGAGGTGCTCGACGCGATCGGCCCCCGGGGCTACCTGGTGAACATCGGCCGCGGCAGCGTGGTCGACACCGAGGCGCTGGCCGCGGCGCTGCGCGAGAACCGCATCGCGGGCGCGGCGCTCGACGTCTACGAGAGCGAGCCGAAGCCGCCGCAACAGCTGATCGGCCTCGACAACGTGCTGCTGACGCCGCACCTGGCGGGCTGGTCGCCCGAGGCGACGCAGAAGTCGGTGGACCATTTCATCGCGAATGCCGAGGGGCACTTCGCGGGACGCGGCGTGCTCACGCCGGTCTGACCGGCTGTTCCTCCTTCCCCCTCTAGGGGAAGGCCGGGATGGGGGCACCGGGCGGTAGATCCGTCGGCAGCGATGGATGCGTCGCGTGCCCCCACCCCGCCCCTCCCCCAGCGGGGGAGGGAGTCAAGCCAGCACCGGCGGGCGGCGCGCACCCCACCCGCAGGCCTCGTCGTACGCATGCCCGAGCCGCAGCACCTCGAGGTCCGCATGGATCGGCCCCGCGAGCTGCAGCCCCATCGGCAGGCCCGCCTCGCCGAAGCCCGCGCGCACGTTGAGCGTGGGCAGTCCCGCCAGCGTGAACGGCGTGACGATCTCCATCCAGCGGTGGTAGGTGTCGCTCGGCACGCCGGCCACCTGCGCGGGCCAGTGCAGCTCCGCGTCGAAGGGGAAGACCTGCGCGGTCGGCGCCAGCACGAAGTCGAAGCGCTCGAACAGCGACAGGAAGGCGCGGTAGACGTTCGAGCGCCACACCGAGGCCTGGAACAGCGAGGCGGCATCGAGGTGCCGGCTCTGCTCGATCTCCCAGCGCGCCTCGGGCTTGAGCTGCTCGACCAGCGCGGGCGTGTTCATGTAGGCACCGAGCTTGCCGCCCACCAGCAGCTGGCGCAGCCGCAGCCAGGCGCTCCAGTTGTGGGCGCGCGGCACGTCGAGGGTGCAGGGCTCGACCTCGCAGCCCAGCGCGCGGAAAGTGGCGAGCGCGCTCTCGCCGAGCGCGAGCACGCCGGGCTCGAGCGGCAGGTCGCTCCAGATGCTGCCGAGCCAGCCGATGCGCAGGCCGCGCACCTCGCCCTCGATCCGCAAGTCGTCGGGCGCGGGCAGGGCATGCGGCGAGGACAGCGGCACGCGGCCGTCGAAGCCGGCCTGCACCGAGAGCAGCCGCGCGGTGTCCTCCACCGTGCGCGCCATCGGGCCTTCGCAACCGAGCTGCTGGAAGAACAGCTCCTCGTCGGGATCGCAGGGCACGCGCCCGCGCGAGGGCCGCATGCCGATCACGTTGTTGAAGGCCGCCGGGTTGCGCAGCGAACCCATCATGTCGCTGCCGTCGGCCACCGGCAGCATGCCGAGCGCCAGGGCCACGGCCGCGCCGCCGCTGCTGCCGCCCGCGCTGCGCTCGGGCGCGTAGGCGTTGCGCGTGGTGCCGAACACCGTGTTGTAGGTGTGCGAGCCGAGGCCGAACTCGGGCGTGTTGGTCTTGCCGATGACGATCGCGCCGGCCGCGCGCATGCGCGCCACGTGCAGGCTGTCGGTGCGCGCGGGCGTGCGCGGCGGCAGCGGCGAGCCCTTCGAGGTCGGCAGGCCGGCCGCGTGGCTCAGGTCCTTCACCGCGAGCGGGAAGCCGTGCATCCAGCCGCGGCGCTCGCCGCGCGCCAGCTCGGCGTCGCGCTGGTCGGCCTCGGCCAGCAGCGCGCCGGGGTCTCGCAGCGAGACGATGGCGTTGAAGCGCGGGTTCAGGGCCTCGATGCGCGCGAGCGTGGCCTGCATCAGCTCGCGGCACGAGAGGCTGCGTTCGGCGAGGCGGCGCGACAGGGCGGTGGCGCTGAGGGCGAGGAGGTCGTCGGTGGGCATGGCGTGGGATCGGAGAAGGACGAGGCGCCAGTATGTGGCAGCCCGGCGCCGCCCGGGGCCGAACCGGGGGCGGGTTGTCCCCGAGCACCGGCCGGCGCGGCCCCGCGCGCGGCGGCACATAATCGCCCGCCATGGAAACCAAGTGGCTCGAAGACTTCATCAGCCTGGCCGAGACGCGCAGCTTCAGCCGCTCCGCCCAGTTGCGGCACGTGACCCAGCCGGCGTTCTCGCGCCGTATCCAGGCGCTGGAGGGCTGGGCCGGCACCGACCTCGTCGACCGCAGCTCCTATCCCACGCGGCTCACGCCCGCGGGCCAGACGCTCTACAGCCAGGCCATCGAGATGCTGCAGGCGCTGCAGAGCACGCGCGCCATGCTGCGCGGCCATTCGGCCGCCGGGCAGGACGTGATCGAGTTCGCGATACCGCACACGCTGGCCTTCACCTTCTTCCCCTCGTGGGTCACCAGCCTGCGCGAGCACTTCGGCCCGATCAAGAGCCGGCTGATCGCGCTCAACGTGCACGACGCCGTGCTGCGGCTGGTCGAGGGCAGCTGCGACCTGCTGATCGCCTACCACCATCCCTCGCAGCCGCTGCAGCTCGACGCCAACAAGTACGAGATGGTGAGCCTGGGCGAGGAGACCGTGGCGCCCTGGGTCAAGGCCGACGCCGAGGGCGCGCCGCGCTACCGGCTGCCGGGCCGCGCCGGCCAGCCGCTGCCCTACCTGGGCTATGCGCCGGGCGCCTACCTGGGACGCGTGGTCGACCAGCTGCTCAAGGAATCGGGCACCGCGATCCACCTCGACCGGGTCTACGAGACCGACATGGCCGAGGGCCTGAAGGTGATGGCGCTCGAGGGCCACGGCATCGCCTTCCTGCCGCAGAGCGCGGTGCGCAAGGAGGTGCGCATGCGCAAGCTGGTGAGCGCGCTGCCGCCCGAGATCGACCGGCTCGAGGCCACGATGGAGATCCGCGCCTACCGCGAGCGCCCGCAGGCGCCGCTGCAGACGCGCGCGGGCGGCCGCGCCGCCGCCAAGGCCGCCGGGCTCGAGTCGCTGCAGCCCAAGAGCTCGGCCGACGCGCTCTGGTCGTACCTCGTCGGCACCCAGCCGCCGCGCTGATTCCGGGGCCTCGTAGGGGGAGCGCCGCTGGTCGGGCCGGGCGTTTGGGTATAGCCTTTGGGGTTGGATTTGTGCACTGCACAATCTATAAAAGTCAGGCATAAGTGTTCCCGTAAACAGCATTGGCGTCCGTGCCATGACGCCCCTACAGTCCGGGCAGTTTTTCGGCCGCGGGTCGAACGACCGCAACTCCATGGCACGCGTTCTCGCGTGCTTTTTTTCAGCCGAGAGGTGGGTATGGGCTCCAACTTCAGAACCGAACACGACTTCCTCGGCGAGAAGCAGATTCCCGCCGTCGCCTACTGGGGCGTGCACACGGCCCGCGCGGTCGAGAACTTCGCGATCTCCGGCACCCGCGTGTCGGCCATGCCCGACCTGGTGCGCGCGCTGGCCTTCGTGAAGAAGGCGGCCACCCGCGCCAATGCCGATCTCGGCGCGATCGACCGCGACCGCGCGGCCGCGATCATCCTGGCCTGCGACGACCTGATCGAGGGCAAGCTGCTCGACGAGTTCGTGGTCGACGTGATCCAGGGCGGCGCCGGCACCTCGACCAACATGAACGCCAACGAGGTCATCTGCAACCTCGCGCTCGAGAAGCTGGGCCACGAGAAGGGCCGCTACGACGTGCTGCATCCCAACGACCACGTCAACGCCTCGCAGAGCACCAACGACGTCTACCCGACCGCCGTGCGGCTGGCGCTGTGGTTCGCGATCGGCAAGCTGCTCGAGGCCATGGCGGCGCTGCGCCGCAGCTTCGAGGCCAAGGCGCTCGAATTCAAGGACGTGCTCAAGATCGGCCGCACCCAGCTGCAGGACGCGGTGCCGATGACCCTGGGCCAGGAGTTCCTGACCTACGCCATCATGATCGGCGAGGACGAGGCCCGCCTCGGCGAGGCCCGTGCGCTGATCGAGGAGATCAACCTCGGCGCCACCGCCATCGGCACCGGCATCAACGCGCCACACGGCTATGCCAACCTGGCCTGCCAGTACCTGGCAGAGCAGACCGGCGTGCCGCTCAAGCAGGCCGCCAACCTGATCGAGGCCACGCAGGACACCGGTGCCTTCGTGCAGCTGTCGGGCGTGCTCAAGCGCGTGGCCACCAAGCTCAGCAAGACCTGCAACGACCTGCGACTGCTCTCGAGCGGCCCGCAGGCCGGCTTCGGCGAGATCCGGCTGCCCGCGCGGCAGGCCGGCTCGTCGATCATGCCGGGCAAGGTCAACCCGGTGATCCCGGAGGTGATGAACCAGGTGGCCTTCGAGGTGATCGGCAACGACATCACCGTGACCATGGCGTCCGAAGCCGGCCAGCTGCAGCTCAACGCCTTCGAGCCGATCATGGGCTGGAGCCTGTTCAAGAGCATCAAGCACCTGGGCAACGCCTGCAACACGCTGCAGCTGAACTGCGTCGACGGCATCGAGGCCAACCGCGAGTTCCTCGCCAAGCGGGTGCGCGAGTCGGTCACGCTGGTCACCGCGCTCAATCCGCTGATCGGCTACGAGAAGGCCGCGCTGATCGCCAAGACCGCGCTGGCCACGGGCGGGCCGATCGACCTGGTGGCCGAATCGCTGGGCATCATGACGCGCGCCGAGATGGACGCGCTGCTGGTTCCGGAGAACCTGACCCAGCCCGTGCGGCTGTCCGTGCCGGTGCCGCCGGCCGCGGAACCGTCGGGCACAAAGGCTGCTTTGTGAAAGCCGGACAATGCCAAATCCTGTGTCCGCACCAGCCAGGCGCCTTATGCGCCCGGCCGGTGCGCGGCTCGGGGAAAATGCACCGGGTTGGTCCGGGTATTCCCCCGAGACATCATGTCTAGAATTTCGTTGTATCTCTCATTTCCGTCACCCTCAGGAGTTTTCCGTATGAAAAAGCAAGTACTGGCATTGGCAATCGCGGCGCTGGCCGCCGGCGGCGCGATGGCGCAGGCCAATGACACGCTGGCCAAGATCAAGGCATCGGGCGTCATCACCGAAGGTGTGCGTGAATCCTCGGGTCTGTCGTACACGCTGGGCAACGGCCAATACACCGGCTTCCACTACGACGTCTGCGCCAACATCATCAAGGACCTCGAGAAGGCCGCCGGCAAGAAGCTCGAAGTCAAGTACCAGCCCGTGACCTCGCAGAACCGCATCCCGCTGGTGCAGAACGGCACCGTCGACATCGAGTGCGGCTCCACCACCAACAACGCCACCCGCCAGAAGGACGTGGCCTTCGGCGTGACCACCTACGTCGAGGAAACCAAGATCGTCGTGAAGGCGAACTCGGGCATCAACTCGCTGGCCGACCTGAAGGACAAGACGGTTGCCACCACCACCGGCACCACGCCGCTGCAGACCGTGCGCAAGCAGAAGCGCGCCGAGAACCTGACCTTCAAGGAGGTCTACGGCAAGGACCACTCCGACAGCTTCCTGCTGCTCGAGACCGGCCGTGCCGACGCCTTCGTGATGGACGGCTCGATCCTGGCCGCGCTGGCCGCCAAGTCGAAGTCGCCGAAGGACTACAAGATCCTGAACGACGTGCTCGCCGTCGAGCCCATCGCCATCATGATCCGCAAGGACGACCCCGCCTTCAAGAAGGCCGTGGACGACAGCATCAAGGCCCAGGCCAAGTCGGGCGAGCTCGCCAAGCTCTACGACAAGTGGTTCCTGAAGCCGATCCCCCCGGCAAACGTCACCATCAACCTGCCGCTGGGCGAAGCCACCAAGAACGCATGGGCCAACCCGAACGACAAGCCCGCTGAAGAGTACGTGACCAAGGAATAAGCGTCGCGTCGCTGCGTGAATGACGCCCACCTTTCGCGGTGGGCGTTTCTTTTCAGGGACTGATTTTCGGAAGAAGGCGAAGGAGTAAGAAAAATGGGCAACTGGGATTGGCAGGTCTTCCTGCAGGACCCCGGGGGGGAATATCCGACCTATCTGCAATGGATGCTGTCGGCCTGGGGCTGGACGGTGTCCGTGGCACTGTTGGCGTTGATCGTCGCGTTGGTGCTGGGCTCGCTGGTGGGGATCATCCGCACCCTGCCCGACAGCCCGTGGCTGGTGAGGCTGGGCAATGCCTGGGTCGAGCTGTTCCGCAACATTCCGCTGCTGGTGCAGATCTTTCTCTGGTACCACGTCATTCCGGCGCTGGTCCCGGTCATGAAGGGCGTGCCGAGCTTCATCCTGGTGGTGCTGGCGCTGGGCTTCTTCACTTCGGCGCGTATCGCCGAGCAGGTGCGCTCGGGCATCCAGGCGCTGCCCAAGGGCCAGCGCTACGCGGGCATGGCGGTGGGCTTCACCACGGCGCAGTACTACCGCTACGTGATCCTGCCGATGGCCTACCGCATCATCATCCCGCCGCTCACGAGCGAGACGATGAACATCTTCAAGAATTCGTCGGTCGCGTTCGCCGTGTCGGTCACCGAACTCACCATGTTCGCCATGCAGGCGCAGGAAGAAACCTCGCGCGGCATCGAGGTCTACCTCGCGGTGACGGCGTGCTACGTGGTGTCGGCCCTGGCCATCAACCGGCTCATGGCCTTCATCGAGAAGAAGACCCGCGTGCCGGGCTTCATCGTCTCGGCCAGCGGCGGCGGAGGACACTGACATGATGAATCTCGACTTGTCCTTCTACAACTGGGACGTCATCAGCAACTTCGTCATCAAGGGCTTCTACTTCAGCATCATGCTGACGGTGGTGGCCACGATCGGCGGCGTGATCTTCGGCACGATCCTCGCGCTCATGCGCCTGTCGGGCAAGAAGTGGCTCGATGCGCCCGCGGCGCTCTACGTCAACGGCATGCGCAGCATCCCGCTGGTGATGGTGATCCTGTGGTTCTTCCTGCTGGTGCCGGCCTCGTTCTATTCGCTGTTCGGCTCGGTGGGTTCCAACTACCGCTCCGAGATCTCGGCCGTGATCACCTTCGTCGCGTTCGAGGCCGCTTACTTCAGCGAGATCATGCGCGCGGGCATCCAGTCGATCCCGCGCGGCCAGGTGAACGCGGGCCAGGCGGTGGGCATGACCTACGGCCAGAACATGCGCCTCGTGGTGCTGCCGCAGGCCTTCCGCAACATGCTGCCGGTGCTGCTCACGCAGACCATCATCCTGTTCCAGGACACCTCGCTGGTCTACGCCATCGGCGCCTACGACATGCTCAAGGGCTTCGAGACCGCGGGCAAGAACTTCGGCCGCCCGATCGAGGCCTACCTGCTCGCCGCCGTCGTGTACTTCGTGATGTGCTATGCGCTGTCGTACCTGGTGAAGCGCCTGCACAAGAAAATCGCCATCATCCGCTGACAGAGCACTGAACCGGAGAGAAAGAAATGTCCGAAAAAATGATCGAAATCAAGAACGTCTCCAAGTGGTACGGCCCCGTGCAGGTGCTCAACGACTGCTCCGTCAGCATCGCCAAGGGCGACGTGGTCGTGGTCTGCGGCCCCTCGGGCTCGGGCAAGTCCACGCTCATCAAGACCGTGAACGCGCTCGAACCCTTCCAGAAGGGCGAGATCACCGTCAACGGCATCCCGCTGCACGACCCCAAGACCAACTTGCCGAAGCTGCGCTCCAAGGTCGGCATGGTGTTCCAGCACTTCGAGCTGTTCCCGCACCTGTCGGTGACCGAGAACCTCACGATCGCGCAGATCAAGGTGCTGGGCCGCACGCCCGACGAGGCCAAGACCCGCGGCCTCAAGATGCTCGACCGCGTGGGCCTGATGGCGCACAAGGACAAGTTCCCGGGCCAGCTCTCGGGCGGCCAGCAGCAGCGCGTGGCGATCGCCCGCGCGCTGAGCATGGACCCGATCGTGATGCTGTTCGACGAACCCACCTCGGCGCTCGACCCCGAGATGGTCGGCGAAGTGCTCGACGTGATGGTGAGCCTGGCCAAGGAAGGCATGACCATGATGGTGGTCACGCACGAAATGGGCTTCGCCCGCAAGGTCGCGAGCCGCGTGATCTTCATCGACGTCGGCGGCCGCATCCTCGAGGACTGCTCGAAGGACGAGTTCTTCGGCCAGCCCGAGAACCGCCAGCCGCGCACCAAGGACTTCCTCAACAAGATCCTGCAGCACTGAACGCTGCGCCTTGCGACAAACGATAAGGGCCATGCCGGCGACGGCATGGCCCTTTCTTCATCGCCGGCCGCCCCAAGATGAAAACGCCCCCTTGGGGCATTTTTCGTGGCGAGGCGAACGCCCGCTAGGCGACGGCGGCTTGCGACGCGTCGGTGATCCACGCCGGCCATGCCGGTGGGCTCGACGCCACCCAGGCGCCGTGGCCGTCCGCGGCAAAGCCGTGGTCGGGATAGAAGCTGGCGCAGGCCTTGTTCTTGCCAGTCTCGGCGTACAGCGCGGCGAGACCGGTGGCGCCGGACGGCACGTGCTCGAACAGCGTGCACAGCAAGGCGGTCTCGATGCCCATGCCGAACACGCGGCACGACATCACGGCCTGCTCGATGGTCGCGCCGCGCAGCAGCGCGACGGCGATCAGGCCGTTGTCGCCGAAGCGGTCGGCGGCGTTCACCGTGACGACGCGCCCCTCGCTCGCGAACAGGGCCTCCAACTCGGCATGGGTCCAGCGCTTGCCGGTGGTGTTGAACTGGTTGGTCTTGTTGACCAGCTCCAGCGCGCGCGCGAACTTCGGATGCGATGCCGAAGCGATGACGTCGAAGCGACTGCGGATCTCGAGCGACGCGAGATAGTCGTCGCGGCTCATGGCCGTGGCCAGGCCGTCGCGCTTCTGCTTGGCCTGGATCAGCTCGGTGCGTGCCGCCGATTCGGAGGAGATCCGGGCCACCTGCGTGTGGGGCGAGAACAGGATGGCGTTGCGCCACTCGGCCTGGTCGCCCGAGAGCGTCCGGAGTTCGGGAATCGCCCGCGTGACCTCCTCGATCTCGCGCGGGTTGTCGTCGACGAAAAGAACATTGCCGGGCAGCAGGTTGGTCTCCGCCAGGATCTCGCGGATGTTCTTCGACTTCGGTTCCCAGTTGATCTTGAGCGAGCAGAAGTCGTCCACGCTCAGGCGGTTGGAGTAGACGTGGCGGATGCGCTCGACCGTTTCGGCATGGTCGTTCTTGCTCGAGATCGCCAGCAGGCCGCCGCGGCGCTTGAACTCCAGCAGCGCCTCGACATAGCCCAGCGGCCAGCCTTCGGTGTGCTCGTGCGGAACGATGTCGTCGAACTCGGCGAGCACGCCTTTCCAGAGCGTGTTGTCGAGGTCCGTGACGATGAGCTTGATCGGCGATTCGTTGCGCAGGACGGTGAGAGCATCGCTCACGCGCGTCATCACCGAACGGATCGCCTCGCCGTGGAAGAAGGCGTGGCTGAAGTGATTGCTGTAGATGTCGGAGACCGCCGCCAGGCCGTGGTAGCCCAGCAGGTCGTTCACTTCGATGTAGCGGCTGGTGCCGCGCGTCTCGAGCAGGGCCGCCAGTTCGTCGTTGAGCGTGCGGACCATGTGATGCAGCGACTTCCTGCGGCCGTTCAGCAGGATGCCCTGGTAGGTGGACGGTGGCTCGACGAAGGCGAAATAGAAGGTCGGCACGACCCCGCCGACGGCCGCCTCGATCTTCTCGACCACGTTGCGCAGGTGCGCGCAGGCGGCTGCGAGGGCGTTGTCGTATTCCTCGTCCGTCAGCGCGCAGGTGTGGATCAGATCGGGGCGCGCGCTGGCCGCTTCCCACAGCACCTGCCGCAGCGTCAGATGCACTATCACGCAGTCGTAGCTTTGCCAAGCGACGGCCGGCGGCTCGTCCCCCGGCCTGGACTGCATCAGGAAATGGTCGGCCTTGTGGCCCATGGAATCGGCCTGCGTCGCGATCGCTTCCGCAATGCAGGTGCCGAGCAGCGCCATGTTCATCGCGCGGGGCGTGCCCGCACGCAAGGCGTCGGGCTGCAATGCGATGCCCGACCCCGCCTGGGTTGGCGGGGCCTCCTCGGGCGCCGCGCGCTCCGGCGCTTCCGGTGAAGTCATCGGCCCGGTCGCGCGGTGGTCGCGCGACCGCAGGTTCAGGCGACGAAGAATCCTCTGAAAGCCGCTCATCTCTTTGATGGATTGAAGTTTGAGAAGTGACGGCGAGATGGTAAGCGACAGGGCGAAGGCGATTCGCTCGCTTGCCCCTCCGGCACTTCACTTCGGCGCCGGCGCCTCGGACAACACCGCGTCGAAGAAGGCCGGAATCTCCCGCCCCAGGCGCGCCAGCAGCGCCGGCCGGTCGAAGCCCGGCGGATCGGCGGCGATGTCGCCGTCGGGCGTCTGGATGGGCATGGACGGCGTGTCCATGAACGCAAAGTGCCAGGCATTCGGGATGCGCTGCAGCTCGGCCGTGGGCATGTTGCGCGCGATCCATTCGGCATGGAAGCGCGGCACCAGGAAGCGGTCCTGCTCGGCTTCGTAGATGCGCGTGGGCACCCGCACCTGGGCCAGCGACGCGGCCGTGAAGGGCACGCCGGCCGGGGCCATGGCCACGACGGCGCGCACGCGCGGGTCGCGCAGCGAAGGCAGCAGCGATGCGGCCGGGGCGGTGGGGGCGGCGGGGGCGGCGGGCGCTGCGGCCGTCCCGCCATCGCGGCCCACGCCGCAGAAGACCGGATCGGCGGTGCGCTCGCTCGTGCAATGCGCGGCGATGCGCGACAGGTCGGCCTGCGCGCCCGCGAGCGCGAGCACCGTGTAGCCGCCGGCCGAGTGGCCCAGGGCGCCGATGCGCGGGCCCTGGTCGTCGCGCGCGATACGGTCCTTCCATTGCGGGTCCTGCAGCAGGGCGTCGATCACGTGCGAAGCCTGCCGCGGCCGTTCGCCGAAGTAGGCGGTTCCGCCCTGTTTCAGCAGCGAGCTGTCCTGCCAGTTGTCGCCCGGATGGCGCAGCGCCGCCACCAGGTAGCCCGCGCGCGCGAGCGCCTCGGCCAGGCTGCCGTGGCCCAGCTCGGTGCCGGCGAGGCCGTGGCTCAGCAGGATCAATCCCTTGAACTTCTCGTCGGGCGGCGCCTGGATCGCGGCGCGCACGGTGAACGGCCCCATGGCCGTCGTGCGGGGCGCGGCCTGCGTCGGGTAGTAGAGCGCGACCACGGCCGGCGCGGCATCGGGCGTGGCGCCCGGAATGCGGAGCTGCCGCCAGCCGGCCTCGGCGGCCAGCAACTGGCAGGACAGCAGCAGGCCCGAGGCGAGCAGCAGGGCGTGGCGAGAGAGGAGGGCAGTGGCGCGCATCGGGGTCTCCATGGCGGGGTCGGTGGAGTGCGCATGGTTGCCGCGGGACGGCGCGGCTGCCAGGCGAATGCGATGAAGTGCGCGAAAGGCGTCGCGAAACGACCGGGTGAGGTGTCGAGGCCTCGTGGGTGGGCCGGAGCGGTCATGCGCCTTCGGTGGGTCAATCCGCCGATCGATAGACGGTCTTTCCTTCGAGCACGGTCTCCAGCACGCGGATGTCCTTGATGGCCGATGGATCCACCGCTGCGGGATTGGCCGAGAGCAGGACAAGATCCGCCCACTTGCCGACTTCGATGGAGCCGCGTTCCTTTTCCTCGAAGTTCTGGTAGGCCGCGTTGATCGTCGTTGCGCGAAGCGCATCGATCGCACTGACGCGTTGCGCGGGCCCGATCACCGCGCCGCTCGTCGATACGCGGTTCACGGCGGCCCAGATCAGCCGCATCGGGTCCATCGGCACCACGGGCGTATCGGCATGGATGGTGTAGACCATGCCACGGTCCGCCGTGGATCGCGCCGGACTGATGCGCTCCGCACGCACCGGTCCGAGGAAGACGTCGCGGTGCCGATCGCCCCAGTAGTAGGTGTGAAGGATGAAGTAGGACGGAATCACGTTCAGCCTTTTCATCTCGTCGAGTTGATCCTCGCGCACCGTCTGCGAGTGGATCACCGTGTGACGTGCGTTGCTGCGCGGTGCTTCTTCCTGAGCGCGCCTGAAGGCATGGAGGATGTCGTCGATGGCCGCATCGCCGTTCCCGTGAACGAGCAACTGGCGACCGGCCTTGTGATGACCGAGAACCTGTTGCGCAAGTGCCTCGCGATCCGCACGCGGAAAACCTCGGTAGCTCGCGTCGCCATGGAATGGCGTGTGGTAGGGCTGTCCCAGGTAACCCGTATAGCCTTGGATCGAGCCATCGGCGAAGGTCTTGATGCCGCCGATCTTCACCTTCCTGCTCTTGAGATCGACCGTATCGAGTCCGGACATGCTCGTCGGCAAGGCCACCACGCGAATGCCGAGGTCACCTGCCTGCGCCGCCGCTTCGAGGGCCTTGATGCCGTCGGCACCGCTCGCACCGTCGCTGGCCGTCGTCACCCCGCGGGATGCATAGAGCGCGCTGATGGCTTGGATCGCGGCCTGCACCTGTGCCGCGGTCAGTGGTGGTTTGAGCCCGCCCACCATCTGCACGGCTGTCTCCTCGAGCACGCCATCCGGTTCACCGCTCGCATCCTTTCGAATCACGCCGCCCGATGGATCGGGCGTTGCGGCGTCGATGCCGGCCAAGGCCAGGGCGACGCTGTTCGCCACGGCAAGATGGCCCGAGACATGGGTGATGAGGATCGGTTGTGTCGCCGAGACTCGATCGAGATCCGCGCGGGTCGGATGGCGCTTCTCGGCGAGGAGCGTGTCGTCGTAGCCGAAACCGGTGATCCATGCGTCGGGTCCGAGCTTGGCCCTTTGTTCCTCGAGGACCGACAGCAACTGCGAGAGGTCCTGCACCGGCCCGATCGGCGGGCTGTTGAGATCGGCCTCGAACAGCAGGTTGGTGCCCGCGAAGATAAGATGACTGTGTGCATCGTAGATGCCGGGGATCAGCGTCCTGCCGTCGAGATCGATGACCCGCGTCGAGTCGCCGATATGCTTTTCGATCGCGTTCGATGCGCCGACGGCGAGGATCCTGCCATCGGAAATCGCGACGGCCTGAGCGACCGAGTTGTTTTCGTCGAGCGTCAGGACCGTGCCGTTCTTGTAGACCACCTGTGCCGCCTGCGCCGGCGGCGGAGGAGGGACGGACGCGGCGATCTCCAACCCCCCGTTTCCGCCACCCCCGCTGCAACCCACCATGGCCATGCCGCTGACGGCAAGAAGGAGCGCCGCGCCGATCGATCGGGAACGCGAGCGCACCTTGCCCTGAAAAAAGGCACTTTTCATCTTAGATTACTCCCTTGCGTGAACCGGGCCAGAACGTTGGCGCCGGATTCAATCTACGAAAGAGCCTTGCGATTCGATAGAACCAGTGGCTTTGTTTTGGTGGAGCCAGGAGGAAAAGATGACGCTGCGCCTACTCGCACACGGCACCGCAACGGTGCGATGTCTCGTGGCATCGGCTTGCACGGTGGCAAGCCTGCTGGCATCGATACCGACACAAGCCGCCGAGGACTGGACCGAGATCGCGTCCACCCCGCGCAAGAAGGTGCTGCTGCAACGCGATTCGATCCGTCCGCATGGCGATGTCGTCGAGGCCTGGACGCTCTACCGCTACGACGAACTGCAGACCGATGTCGGCAAGACCCCGTTCCGCACCTCGCGCTATCTCTACGACTACGACTGCAAGGGCGCGCGCGAGAAGATGCGCCGTGTCGTGAGCCACAACGGGCCGCTGGAAGCGCACGACATCGACCTGAGCCGGCGCAGCGAGTGGAAGGCGGTGGGCGGGCCGACGACGGTGAGCGGGATCGTGTTCAAGAACGTGTGCGCCGGAGCGCGTTGATCGGTGCCAACCGAGGAAGGACACGCCCGCGGCGTGCGCAATCGCATGAAGATGTACATCCTGGTTCGAGACGACATTCCGTTGGGCTTTGCGATGGTCGCGGTCGCCCATGCCTCGCTGGCCGGCTATCTCAAGTTTCAGGACGAGCCCGAAACGCGGCAATGGCTGGCCGGTCCTTTCTTCAAGGCGGTCTGCAAGGCAAATGCCAAGGAGTTCGAGAATGCGAAACAGGTCGCGGACCATCTGGTCTTGACCGAATCCGCCTTGGAGAACCGGGAGGTGGCGATCGTCTTCAAGCCTCGGGAAGAGTGGCCGAAGATGTTCAAGTTTCTTCGGCTCTACAAAGAGGCATCGCCCGCCGCGCTGGAGTCGCCTACTTGAGCCCTTCGGTATCGAGCGCCTTGCGAACCGCGGGCCGTGCCCGCACGCGTTGATACCAGGCCCGCAGGTTGTCCAGCCCATCGAAATGGATGTCGGCTCTGTAGACGGACGCCAGCCATGCGGCCTGGCCCCATTGGGTCAGCGCATAGAGGTAGGCGTCGGCGGCCGTGAAGCCATCGCCCATCAGGTAGTCGCGGCCGGCAAGCTGCTCGTCGATCCAGGCATAGCGCTGCTCGAGCTTGGGCTTCGCGGTCTCGACGCCGTACTTTCCGGCGAGCACGGCATAGAGCAGGGGAATGAAGCCCTTGTGGATTTCCGAGGTCAGGAAGCTCAGCCATTCCTGCAGGCGATAGCGCTCGAGGCTGCCGTTCTCCGGCGCGAGGCGCGATGCCGGCTTCAGGTCGGCCAGGTACTGGACGATGGCGGGGCCTTCGCGCAGCAACGTGCCATCGTCGAGCTCGAGCAGCGGGACATAGCCGAAGGGGCTGAGTTCGCGGAAGTCGCGGCCGTCCTGCGTCCTGTGCGTCTTGTGGTCGACCTTGACGAGGTCGAAGTCGAGGCCCAGTTCGTTCAGCACGATGTGGGGCGAGAGCGAGCAGGCGCCGGGGATGTAGTAGAGCTTCATGGGTTCTTCGATGGGCGGGAGGTACGGCGCTGGAGAGCACCTCGGGCCATGTTAGGAACCGGGCGGGGATTTGGAAGAAGGCACATAAACTGCCTCTAGGTTAAAAAAATATACCTGCGGCCTTCTTCTCAATCGCGTGCTATGAAATCGAACGTCTCGGGTTGTTCCGTCGAGGAAGCCATGCGCCTCCTGGGCGGCCGCTGGCGACTGCTGCTGGTGTCCTATCTTGTCGATGGACCCAAGCGATTCAACGAATTGCGCCGCGACGTGCCCGGCATTTCCCAGCGTTCGCTGACCCTGGACCTGCGCGCGCTCGAAGAGGCCGGGCTCGTGCAGCGAACCGTCCATGCCACGGTGCCGGTCAAGGTCGTGTACCAGCTCACGCCGGACGGCGAGCGCCTGAAGCCTGTCGTCAGCGTGATGATGGAATTCGGGCTGTGGCTGAAGGCCAGGGCCGCGGGCTGACGCGTTCGCTCGACCGGGTTGCCTTCATTCTCTCCATGCACCTTCGTGGCTCAACCAAAAAGCACCCAACAATGATCACGAATCGCATCGTTCTCTCTTTGCTGATCGCCCTTGCCGCGGGTTGCTCGAGCCCGCCGAATGCCCCGCAAGCGAAGCCACCGGGATTTGGCAGCCTGGCGGACTACCCTGTTCCTGTTGGTTCCGGGGGCGGGCCGGAATTGGAGTATTGCTTTCACTACTCGAAGCGCTTGTGGGAACTGACCAGTCTTCTGCGAGAGAACCAGATCACGCCTCAGAAGGCGCGGGACGTCACGAAGGCTTCTCTTGGCAGCCAGGCGATAGAGGAAGACCTGCTGGACTTGGACCAGTTCTCTCGCGAGTCGATCACGCCAGAGGCACTGGCTGGCGAACGCTTCATGCGATGCGCCAAGGTACTCCACCTTCCCGTTGAAGCCAGACACCACGCGATTTCTCAGTCCTGCTTTGGAGTGCTGAAGGTGCCGCGCTACGTCTACGGGCTCAAGGAACAAGGGAAGACGATCGATCAAGCCAGGGCGACATTGCTCGCGGCGAATTCCCTATCCACCGGCAGGATCCTGGGCTCGATCATTGACGACGTCTACGCAAGCTCGGGCGTCGATCAGTTCAATGGATTGAGCCGCAGGATGTTTCTTTCCTGCGTTGCGGCGGGCGGTGGTCCGAACGTTACCCAGCAATAGCGATCGGCAATGAATACCTGGACCGTCCAGTTCGGCGCGTCTCCTCCGTTCGAGCGGCCGAATCAGGTGGGTGTTGCCGTCTGGGTCGAGATCGATGAGATCGCCCCGGACACCTGCATCACCCGCTGTTGGAAAACGGAGTTCGTGGGCATGGATTGGATGCAGGACCTGCCGATCCAGGAGCGCCGGCAGGGGCTTCCATTTCAATTGCAGCAGGGCTTAGCGGCGGATCTGCTGAACTCGATCCGAACGGCAAGAGTCGGTGTCGCAGCCCTGGGAGACTTGGCCTACATCCATCCCATGACGTACCGGTTGATCATTCGATCGGGGTTCAATGGCTGCAGCCTCGAATGGGTTCACGAGTTGCCTCTGGAATGGACGGAGCTGCGGAAAGCCGTCGAGGTGCTCGAGTCCATTGGACGCTCTCGAGAGAAATGACGAAACAGCGTCGTCATTCAAGCAGTGCAACTCAAGGCAAGCGCCCGATCCCCTGCGTCAGCAAGTCGAAGAACCCCTGCGCATCCCCCTCCGTGATCCAGCGCACGTTCGCCGGCTTCTTCAACCCCCCATACCAGTCCACCACCGTCTGCCCGAACCCCAGCCCCTCGCGGCTGTCGATCGCCATGTTGACCCATCGGCCGCCGAACAGCGAAGGCTGCAGCAGGTAGCCGACCACGGTCGCGTCATGCACCGGCCCGCCGGGCAGGCCGTAGTACTGCATGTCGTGCCGCACATAGGCATCGAGGATGTCGGCCACGATCCGGCCCGCCTGGTTGCCGAGGCCGCGCAGCCGCGCGATGCGCTCGGGCGTGGCCAGCACCTTGTGCGTGAGGTCCAGCGGCAGCATGGTGATCGGCACGCCGCTTCCGAGCACGATCTCGGCCGCATGCGGATCGGCGAAGACGTTGAACTCGGCCGTCGGCGTGATGTTGCCGCCGTTGAAATGCGCGCCGGCCATGAGCACCAGCTCGCGCAGGCCGCGCACGATGTCGGGCGCCTGCGCGAGCGCCAGCGCGAGGTTGGTCTGCGGGCCGAGCATCGCGAGCGTCACGCTCTGCGCGGGCGCGGCGCGCAGGGTGTCGATGAGGTAGTCGACCGCATGCCCCTCGGCCAGCGGCTGCGCGGGCTCGTGCACCTGCACGCCGGTGATGCCCTCGCTGCCGTGGATGTCCGCCGCGTAGATCGGCGTGCGCAGCAAGGGACGCTGCGCGCCGCCGTGGAC
Source organism: Variovorax sp. GW821-FHT10D07 (assembly GCF_059415325.1). Taxonomy (NCBI): domain Bacteria; kingdom Pseudomonadati; phylum Pseudomonadota; class Betaproteobacteria; order Burkholderiales; family Comamonadaceae; genus Variovorax; species Variovorax sp. GW821-FHT10D07. The sequence continues at coordinate 103,043 of NZ_JBWKMZ010000012.1, forward strand.
CGGAATGTCGGGCCGCTGCCCCCACTCGCGCGCCAGCCGCGCGTTGCGCGAGGTCTTGGCGAGCGGCACGTTGCCGGCCACCGTCGTCAGCGCCTGGATCTTCAGGCGCTCGGGCGAGGCCATGGCGAGCAGCAGCGCGATCACGTCGTCGGCACCGGGGTCGGTGTCGATGATCAGCGTGTGGACGGTGGTGTCGTCGGAAAGCGGGGGCGTGTTCGTCGGCATGCGGGCTCCATGCAGGCGCGACGGGGCGCGCGCCTGCGGGCAGCCAGTCTGCCAGAGCTTCAGCCCAGGAGCCGCCTGGCGAAGAAGGCCAGGATCTCGTCGCGCGCCGCGATGGTCGGCTGTCCGGCCTCGTCGATCAGGTGCGCGGTGACCACGCTGTGCGGGCTCGCGACCACGTGGGCGAAGAAGGGCGGCGTGACGGGATTGGCCGCGCTGTCGGGCAGCACGCGCGCCAGGAAGCGGTCGCCGAGCGCCTGCGAGAAGGCGGCGAAGCGCTCGGCCTTGCAGAACCTGTCGCCGTCGAAGCGGTAGGCCATCACCGTCAGGTCCTCGCGTTCCAGCCGCTCGCGCACGGCGGCCAGCTCGTCGGCCGCCACGTTGGTGCCGGCCGCGTCGTCGACCGGCAGCGAGGGCTGGCACACCACGGGCGCGAGCACGGCGCGCTCGAGCATCATCGACAGCGCGAAGTTGCCGGTGAAGCACATGCCGATCGCGCCCACGCCGGGGCCGCCGCATTCGGCATGCGCGAGCCGCGCGAGCGCGCGCAGCCATTGCGTGACGGGGCTCGAGGCGTTCGACGCGAAGGCGCGGAACTCGGCGCTCACGCAGGCGCGCTTGAACACCGCCGCGCCTTCCTCGGCCTGCGGCACGGCCCCGTCGCGGCCGAACAGCGAGGGCATGTAGACGGTGAAGCCCGCATCGCGCACCCAGCGCGCGAAGCGCGCTACCTGCGGACTGATGCCGGGCATCTCGGTCATCACGATCACGGCGGGGCCGCTGCCCATCAGGTAGACCTTCTTGGCGACGCCGTCGAGTTCGATCTCGCGCGAGGAGAAGTCGTCGAGCGGGTCGTCGCGGTCGAGCGGGCGAGTTGCGGATGCGTGGGTCATGGCGTGGGCAGCAGGGTGGATGAAGCTTGTATTGGGCCCACCGGCCGTTCAGAATGGCAGTGTCCTGTTTGACTGTTTCAGGGCCAAATCGGACAAAGCCCTCCTATGCACGACTTCACGATCCTGGTGCTGCCCGGCGCCTTCGCCTCCAGCGTCGCCGCCACGGCCGACATCCTCGGCGCCGCGCGCTCGGTGGCCGCGCGCGCCGGCGTGGCGCCGCCGCGCTGGCGGCTGTGCTCGCCGGCCGGCGGCATGGTTGCGTTGCGCTCGGGCATGCACATCGACACCGTGCGCCTGCCGACGCGCGCGCGCGACGACCGCTCGACCTGGGTGGTGCCGGGGCTCGGGCTCGACACGCCCGAGCAGATCCGTCGCTGCCTCGAGAGCGAGGACGCCGCGCGCGCCATCGACGGGCTCGCGCGCCATGCGCGCGCCGGCGGCCAGGTCGCGGCCTCGTGCTCGGCGGTGTTCCTGCTCAATGCGGCGGGCCTGCTGCAGGGCCGCCGCGCGACCACCTCGTGGTGGTATGCCGCGCTGCTCAAGCGCATGGCGCCCGATTGCACGGTCGACGTCGACCGCATGGTCTGCGCCGACGGCCCGGTGGTCACGGCCGGCGCGGCGTTCGCGCAGACCGACCTGATGCTGCACCTGCTGCGCGAACGCTGCGGCAGTGTGCTCACCGATCTGGTGTCGCGGCTGCTGCTGATCGACGGGCGCCAGGCGCAGGCGCCATTCATCGTTCCCGAGCTGCTGGCCAACGGCAACGATCTGGTGGCGCGGCTCGCGGCGCGCGTGGAAGCGGCGCTGCCCGCGCCACCCTCGGTGAGCGAGCTGGCGCGCGAGTTCTGCATGTCGGAGCGCACGCTCGCGCGCCACGTGATGAAGGCCACCGGCAAGAGCACGCAGGCGCTGCTGCAGGGGGTGCGACTGCGGCGCGCGCGGGCGCTGCTCGAATCCAGCCGCATGACGGTCGACCAGGTGGCCGGCGCCGTCGGGTATCAGGACGCCACCGCGCTGCGGCGCCTGATGAAGAAGGTGGCGGGCGCGAACCCCAGCCGCTATCGCAACTGAGGCGCGCCGGCCCGCGCGGCGTTTGCTCTTACTTCTTGCGCGCCGCGATCGCCTTCTCGGCGCGCGCCACGAGGTCGGCACCCACGGTCGGCTTCCACTTCTCGTACACCGGGCGCGTGGCCTTCACGAAGGCGTCGCGTTCCGCGGGCGTGAGGCTGGTGACGGTCACGCCCATGGCCGCGATGTCCTTGAGCACGGGCTTGTCGGCTTCCACCAGGCCCTTGCGCGCGATGACGATTTCTTCCTTGCCGGCGTCGATCGCGGCCTGGCGCACGATGGCCTGGTCGGCCGGCGTCCACGAGGCCCAGATCTCCTTGTTGACCACGAACACCAGCGGGTCGGCGACATAGCCCCAGGTGGTCACGAACTTCTGGCCCACGGTGTGCATCTTGAGCACGGTGAACAGGAACAGCGGGTTCTCCTGGCCGTCGACGGCGCCGCTGGCGAGCGCGGGCTGCGCATCGGCCCAGCTCATCTGCGTGGGGTTGGCGCCCAGCGCGGTCAGCATGTCGGAATAGATCGGCGAACCGACGACGCGGATCTTCATGCCCTTGACGTCGGCCGGCGTCTTGATCGGCCGCTTCGAGTTGGTGATCTCGCGGAAGCCGTTCTCCCCCCAGGCCAGCGGCACCACGCCGGCCTTGTCGAGGGTCTTGAAGATCTCCTGGCCGACCTCGCCCTGCGTGAGGGCGTCGATGGCCGCGTAGTCGGGCATCAGGAAGGGCATCGAGAACAGGTTGAGCTGCTTGACCTGCGGCGACCAGTTGATGGTCGAGCCCACGGCCATGTCGATCACGCCCTGGCGCAGCGCGCTGAACTCGCGCGTCTGGTCGCCTTGAATGAGCGACACGCCCGGGTACAGCTTGATGTTGATGCGGCCCTGGGTGCGCTCCTTCACGAGGTCGGCCCAGATCTTCCCGGCCTGGCCCCAGGGCGTGGGCGGGCCCAGCACCAGCGACATCTTGTACTCGGCCTTGTAGGTGGCCTGCGCCATGGCGCCCGACGAGAACATGCCCAGGGCGGTCGCGACGGCGGCGAGGCCGAGCAGGGTGCGGCGGAATTTCATCTGATCTATCTCCTCGTTGAAAAAAGTCGGGCGGCCGCGGGCACGTTCATCAGTAGCCGAGCTTGCGCGGCAGCCACAGCGCGAGTTCGGGGAAGGCGATAACGAGCACCATCACCACGAACATCGAGAACAGCATCCAGCCGACCCAGCGCACGGTCTCCTCCATGCGCACCTTGGCGATGCGGCACGACACCATCAGGTTGACGGCCAGCGGCGGCGTGAACTGGCCGAGCGCGACCTTGAGCGTGAGGATCACGCCGAACCAGACCGGGTCCCACTTGTAGTACTGCACGATCGGCAGCAAGAGCGGCACGAAGATCAGGAAGATCGAGACACCGTCGAGGAACATGCCGACGGTGATGAGCAGCAGGATCAGCAGCGCGAGCACGCCGTATTCGCCCAGGCCCGAGTTGACGATGGCGCGCGTCACCGGATCGATCACGCCGAGCGTCGACAGCGAGTAGGCGAAGATGCCCGCGAGCGAGACCACCAGCAGGATCACCGCCGAGAGCTCGCCCGATTCGCGCAGGATGACGAACAGGTCGCGGACCTTGATGGTGCGGTGGATGCACATGCCGACGAAGAGACCGTAGAACACGGCGACCACGGCGGCCTCGGTGGGCGTGAACCAGCCCGCGCGCATGCCGCCGAGGATCAGCACCGGCGCCGCCAGGCCCCAGGTGGCTTCACGGAAGCTCTTCCAGAACGGCGGGCGCGGCAGGGTGGATTCGAGCGCGCCCATCTTGTGCTTGCGCGCCAGCCACACGGCCGGAATCATCAGCGCCAGGCCGGCCAGCACGCCGGGCACCATGCCGGCGGCGAACAGTGCGGGCACCGAGGCGCCGGGCACCAGCACCGAATAGACGATGAAGGCCACAGAGGGCGGGATCAGGATGTCGGTGGCCGCGGCGGCGCCGACCACGCTGGCCGAGTAGGCGGCCGGATAGCCGGCGCGCGACATCGCGGCGATCATCACCGCGCCCACGGCGGCGGCATTGGCCGGGCCCGAGCCCGAGATGCCGCCGAGGAACATCGCGACCGCGATCGCCACCAGCGGCAGCATGCCGGAGCCGCGGCCCACGATGGCGATGGCGAAGTTCACCAGCCGTAGCGCGACCCCCGAGCGGTCGAAGATCGAGCCGACCAGCACGAACATCGGAATGGCGAGCAGCGGGTACTTGCCGAGGCCGGCATAGAAGTTCTGCGGCACGGCGAGCAGGCCGAACCACTGGGCGTCGGTGTTGGCGAGCGCGATGCAGGCCGCGCCGGCCAGGCCGAGCGCGGCGCCGATGGGCACGCCCACCAGCATCATCAGCAGGAAGGCGACGAACAGGAGCGTGGCGATCATTCGGCGGCGTCCTGCTGGTCGTTGTTCTTGTGCTTGCGGCCGCGCCGCACGAACAGCCCGATGGCGCGCAGCGCGATGGCCAGCGACACGATCGGCAGCCAGATCGAATACCACCAGGCCGGCACGCCGATGCCGGGCGAGGTCTCCTCGAAGCGGTAGTCGTCCCAGACCATGCGCACGCTGAGCGCGGCGATCAGGCCGAACAGCGCGGCGATCATCAGCGCGCCGAACTGGGCCAGCCGGCGGCGCCGCGCCATCGAGCCGCTCTCGGCGAAGTACTCGATGCGGATGTGGCGGTCGCGCGCGACCGCGGCCGAGCCGGCGACCAGCGCCAGCATGATCATCAGGAACACGGAGACCTCCTCGGTCCAGGCGAAGGAGGAGTCGGTGAAGTAGCGCACCAGGACGTTGGCGAAGGTGATGAGCGCGAGCGCGCCCATGATGAGCACGGTGAGCCAGTCCTCGATGCCCAGGGGCACCTTGGTGGGCTCGTCGGCGGCTTCGATGTCGGGGGGGAGGGGGCTGGCGGCGTCCAGCGTGGGGCCGGACTCAGGAGGAGTGGTCATCGGAGGAAACGGGCAGCTGGGGCAGGCGCCATGTCACCGGGCGGTCGCCGGGACGCGATCCGTACACCTCGACAGGGGAGCTGGCGTCGATTCTGGGGCGTCAATGTCCACTGATATATCGGGGGTTTCCTTAGCTGTGGCCTGCGTTTTGAGGACGTGGGAAGGGGTAGGTTTTCTGCGTTTTGGCGGCTATGGGCGGTTGCCTGGGGCGTCCGGGGCGTGCACAGGACACCGGGTGCTTCCCTCCGCGAATGTCCCCCGGCCTTCGGCCTCCTCCTTTATTTCGCTGCGGGAAGCACCCGGTGCCCTGTGCATGGTGGGTGCGGGGGGGAGGTGGGTGGTTCGACCGCGGTCGACTTTGGTATGACTGCGCTCAACGTTCGCCTCGGACGGGTTGCCGGCAGTCGGCTCGGCTCCGTCGCAGAATGCGGCCAGAAGCAGACCTTCGCAGCCACGGTGCAAATCGAAGTGTTGGCATCGGACGAGGAGGACCAATTGATCGAAAAAGAGAAGTACCCAGCCGATTGGCTGAAAAAAGTCCCTGCGGTTGTCTTCGGCTCGCTTGCGAGGGGGCAGATACGGGTCTTGTTGCATCCTGGCAATGGACTTGCCGACGGCGGTGCTCCGCGTGATGTGCCTGCGGTCCAACTTCCGGTGGATCTCCGCATGCCAAATACGCTTCTCTGGGTCGAGTTGGATGAGTCGATGAGCATTGCCAGAGTCTGGAGGCGAGACATGTGAATGGCTGCTCTGGAATAGCCCAGTCGCAGCAATGCCTGAGGTCCGACTCCATGTGTGGGGTGTCATCACGGTCGACATCGCCGAGCAGATCGATCAATTTGCGGCTGCTACGGGATTCAAAGTTGAGAAGATCTCATATCGAATCGATCAGTGGTATGTTGGCTAGGCGCGCAAAGTCAGTGCATTTCACTCCCGGCAAGCGTCTGTTTCGGCCGCGAAGCTCCTTGAACCGCAGCTCGGCCAATGGCAGGTCTCCTGTCGTGGCGGCAGTTTGAGCAGCGTAGAACTCCAGGCAAACGATATCGAGTCCGGTAACCGCACCGAGCCCTCCTAACTACATCTAGATGCCACCCCGCCTATGAGCAACAGCGTGAGCGGAATCTTCCATCCGCAGAGCCACAAAGTCCTCCGAGAGGAAGAAGTCGTGGCAGTGTCGCCAGGTGGAGTACTCGACGTTCGGGTCGATGATTTTGAGGCGGTGTTACGGATTTCACATGAGATCGTCGCGGCCTACTGGGCGGATTGCGAAGGAAGCGTGGGTCAGCACCTCGTGCGTGCCGTCGCGTCTCAACAGAATCACGCACTTACGCGACTAAGGCGCTCCGTGGAGGCTCCCGTTCCGGACGACCAGCCATTGAGGAAGCATTTCCAAGAGGTTGCTGCCATCTTGGTGCCTGGGCAGTACGTCTTCGTACTGGAAGACGTGCCAGCCGATTCGTACGTTGTGGAGCACGAAGTGCGGCCGGAGATGGCATTGGACGTAACTCAGTTCTATCCCGGCTTCGGGGCCATGATTGCCACTCATCCCCGAGCAGCCTTGTCTCGGCCCACGATAGATCGTCACGCACAAGCAATTCAATGTGGAGAGCGACCAGTCGTTGTCACCATATCGCATTGCAAGGCATGGGCTGAGTTCATTGTTGATGGTCATCACAAGCTTCATGCCTACCAGCGCGAAAACATTGCCATTCGACGCTTGAACATCATCCGCCGACAGAGTTCCAGGGTGGAGATGGAGGACCTGCTGTCGTTTCTGGCCGAGCGGGACTTGCAAAAGCACCTGCGCGAAAATCGCCCGGTCGACTAGTCGACTAGTCGACCGGGCGGTGAGGGCTAGAGCGCAGAGTTTGGTCCATTGCCCAATGCTCACTGCGATCGTCCAGTTTCCTTCTGTGGGGCCTCGCGACCGTGTCGTCCGCCTGGCCGGAATGATTTCTGGAGTGAGATGGCTCTCCGCTGAGGGCGGCCGGAGCCTGCTACGGCAGAATCCGGCCAAAAGGAGTCGGTCGCGCATGCAGTCTGATTTCGGCCGACTGGCTCGTTCGCACAACAAGGAGAAGGCATTGAAGGACCCAGCGGAGCTGTTTCAGCCGATTCTGGACAGCGTGTCGCCGCTGCTTGAATCGGGGTGGAATGAACTGGTCCTCGACTACTACGTCGATGACGAGCAAAGCGACCTGACGGGAAGCTACCTTATCCGCACGGCCACTGGCCTTGACGAAGTGGCAATCGTCGCTCCGCCTGCGCTCGATGGCCTGCTCCGAACGCTACGGGCCAGCCTCGCGGGCCGCTCGCAAGGCCCGTTCTCCCATTGCAAGTTCCGTGTGTCGAGAGGCGACGGTTCTTTCAAGGCCGACTACACCTACGATGCGGTCAATTGGAACGAGTTGCTGACTGCCTCCGGCTGGAACTTCGCCGAAGCTCCGACCAAGCGCGTATCGCAAACGGGTGTTGGAGCGACGTAGGAGCGAGGACGGCAGCTGGCTACAGTCGGCCAGGACCGGTCACTCGCATCTACCTTTCAACGAGGGCCTCGAAGTGGACGCGCGCTTATCACTCCCCTTTTTTCTCTGAGGTTCATGCAAATGTTGGAGTCTCTTGTATCGGGAAGACCTGCCTCGAAGCTCTTCAAGTCTTTGATGGAGGCCGATGGCTCGCTCGACGCGCGGGCGCTCGACATTATCCTCGGGCTTGAGTATCCGAACCTCAGTCCAGGCGCTTTCATCGCCATACGCCGGTGGTCGAATTTGGAAAGTGGATTTGAAGTGTCGGACGAGGACTTAGACGCCCTGATTGCGCACTATCTGAAAGAGGCCGGGTACGTCGACTAGCTCGGCTCTTGGCCCCGATAGCGGCGGCGCAGGTGTGGCAGGATGCGGCCAGAAGCGGTCACTCGGTCATCCACGCAATCAAAAAGGAGCGAACGTGGTCTTCCTCGCGATCACCCTCACTGGCCTGACGGAAGTGTTGCGTCTTGCAGCGGGTTCGGCACGTTTGACCTGATGCCGCGCAATGCCACTACAGAAGAAGGCTATGGCGCGCTAGAAGAGAAAAGCTTGCATACCCGAACAGCTAATTATTCGAAATTGAATTCAAACATCTGGAAAAACATTCTTTCTCATCTCGCTCCAGTAGGCAGAGTTTTTGCAGAGTGGAAAACAACCTCGGGGGAAATTTCCTACATGATTGTCCCTGACGCATCCAAGCTCGGAAATGAAACAGTGACAGACGATGATGACCTGCGATTTGATGAGATAGAGAGCTTGAAGGTCATGCAGACGTTGCGGCCAATGGGGCAGTTAGTTGTCGCGAACGATGTTGATAGCTGTCGTCGAATACTAGTGTCGATACCCTATGTGCATGTGATGGAAATTCATGGCGGTATCGAGATAACTTTGAAAAATTAAAGGGCGGCCTTGTCAGGGCTTTTCGTCATTGCTCAGGAAATTTGACTTGATAAGCTACGCACCACAAGGCGCTGGTGGGGCGTTAGGGAGCTTCGCTGCGAATGTCCGCTACCGCAGATCACGAATGACCGCAATGGGCCCGAAGCGGAATTCGGGCTTGCTCCAGAGCAGCCATTCGTCCCGGTCGTTTGAGTAGCCAAGCCTTCTGAAGTGATTTAGCTCTCGACCTGTCGAACCGGGATTCCTTGCCTCAAAGCTTCGGCTGCCACGGCTCTACTTTCAACCTCATCTTCAATGAGCAGTGCCATCTTCGAAACTTCGTTGAACGGCAGGTAACCACTGCGGTCCAGCGTTTGCTCTTCCACGCGTAGGCCGCGATCCCGCAGCCTCTTAATCAGCCTTCGGGCTTCCCGAGACTCCATTTCCCCGAGGTCGATGCGCCAACGTCCGCGAAGCTGCAGGACGGCCTGCTGGGCAGGCAGTGCAGTGAATTCGGGCACCACGCGGCGTAGTGCCTGGATTTCTTGAAGGGTCGCTCCGGGCTCATCAAACAGCACCGCGAGGGTCGATGTCTGTCGATGGACCTGCAAAAGTACCCAGCCTGGCTCGGTACCGTCCCATAAGTGGCTGTAGTTCGACATCATGCAGGGCTCGAAGGACCGGTTGTGGCCGACTGCGTCGCTACTCGCGCATGCGTACACGCGACGTCCCAACATAGATGGCCAGGGCGACTGCTGCTGCCACGATGGCCCCCATCAACCAGAAGTCGCGACGTTGCTCGATTTTCCCGACATATGCCTGATATGACAGAACGGGTCCAGCAGTACCCTCCAACGTGACGACCTCTCCCAAGTGAATCCCTATCCGCAATCTGGGGCCGGCGGCTTCAACGGCGCCCGCTTGCTCTTGTGTGACGCTGAGAATCGATGCAAAGGGAAGATAGAGAACGGGCCGCAGTCTCAGCATGAGTTCATCGTGGTCAATGTAGTTTGCGACGCCAATGCCCAGACCGGCGTCGAACTTCGTCGTTCCATGGTTGATGCCAGACCTGCTGATTGCTTTCTCTATCGGGCCGACGTACTCCAGCATTGCGTCACGCACCGTGAGGGTCTTCTCGGCGGGAGCCCTCATTTCTGCTCGGTGCATCAACATCAAGCCAGCAATGACCAACAGTCCAATACTGCAATATGCGCGGTACTCCCGGAACCATCGCAAGACCTTCGCATTCGCTGCCAGCTCCATCACTTCCCCAATGTCAGCTTCGATGGTCGGATTTTGCCTTCTGCTCGCAATGTCTGGCTCTGGTCGCGAATACCTACTCGCGCAGGGCCAAAGAATGTTGGCAATCTTTCCAAGGAGGCTGCTCGCATTGTTTGTCGACGATCGGCATGGAGCATAGAGCTGCCACCGAGACCAACCCTTCAAGCCTCTACCAAACCGAATCTTCTCCATCACGAAGGCTTCAGCCATCGCGCCAAGGGACCTGTCCTCACAGAGCGGGCCGCGAACCCGCAGCCCGCAGACCAGCCCCTACCCGCCAGCCTCAAGCGCTCCATGCCGCGCCTTCTCGCTCATCTGAAACAACACCCCCGCTTCGCGTGCAAGTCCAGCCGCAAGCCAGAGCAGGTTGTCCAGTTGTCGAGGCCCATCACCGCTGCACCAATCGATGTCTTTACCGTGGCAGACCCACAGTAGAGCTTCGAGTTGGGAAAGGGTGTTTTCGAGGAGATCCCCCGGGCCTTGGGCGGTTTCTCCGGGAGATACCGGCGTGCGACGCCGGGCTATAGTCTTGGTAGCCATTTTTGTGCGTCCTTTCGAGGGTATTGCACGAACTTGGTTAGACGGTCAGGGTGCTCGCTACATCCTGGCCGTCGCCTTTTGATACCTCGCATCTGCATCGCTGCTTTCGCACCGACAACCTGCCGCGAGGCGAGCAGCCTTCAAACATCTCGGTGGTGTTGGGTGTGTTGCGCCTTTCTTCTCCCCTAGTTGGGGTATCGAGTGAGAGGGGCATTCACTCTAGAGAAGAAGCCGGCAAGCTGCCGTGCCGTTCGGCACGAAGTCGAGGCAACCGCGACTAGATGCAGCTTCCGCGATGCGCTGCGCGCGCGCCTCGCGGGACTGTGTGATGTCGGCTCGCAGCGGCTCAACGATCACGCCGATGGGGTGCCTTGCGCAGCGAAATCAAGGAGGAGGCCGAAGGCCGGGGGACATTCGCGGAGCAAGGTGCCCCGTCGGCGTGATCGCCCCCCGATGCGAGCGAGCAAGAAAAGACTCAGTCCATCCAGGACCGCGCCCGCTCCAGATGCTCGCGGCACTCGCGCACCATGCGCTCCAGCAGTTCGGCGCAAGTCGGGATGTCGTCGATCAGCCCGATGCATTGGCCGGCGGAGACCACGCCGTCCTGCACCGCGCCCGACTCCAGCGCGGCGCGGCCGCGCGCGCCTGCCACCAGCGGGCGGATCTCCTCGAACTCGCAGCCGCCCGGACGGTTCTCCGTGGCCACCACCTCTTCGGAGATCGCGTTGCGGAACACGCGCGCGGTGTTGCGCATGGTGCGGAACATCAGCTTAGTGTCGCGTTCGCTCGCGTCCACCAGCGCCTGCTTGATGTTGTCGTGGATCGGCGCTTCCCTGGTCACGCAGAAGCGCGTGCCCATGTTCACGCCCTCGGCGCCGAGCGCCAGCGCGGCCGCCATGCCGCGGCCGTCGGCGATGCCGCCCGAGGCGATGATCGGAATGCGCAGCTTGCGCGCCGCGATCGGCAGCAGGATCAGGCCCGGCACGTCGTCCTCGCCCGGATGGCCCGCGCACTCGAAGCCGTCGACCGACACGGCGTCCACGCCATTGCGTTCGGCCGACAGCGCGTGGCGCACCGAGGTGCACTTGTGGACGATCTTCACGTCGTGGCGCTTGAGCGCCTCGATGAAGTCCTTCGGGCTGTTGCCCGCGGTCTCCACGATCTTCACGCCGCTGTCGATGATCGCCTGCACGTACTCGGCGTACGGCGGCGGCTTCACGGCCGGCAGGATCGTGAGGTTCACGCCGAAGGGCTTGTCGGTCAGCGCGCGGGTGCGCTCGACCTCGCGGCGCAGGTCGTCGGGCGTGGGCTGCGTGAGCGCGGTCACGATGCCCAGGCCGCCGGCGTTGGAGACGGCCGCGGCCAGTTCGGCGCGGCCCACCCACTGCATGCCGCCCTGCACGATCGGGTAGCGGATGCCGAGCAGCTCGGTGATGCGGGTCTTCATGCGGGCGCTTCCTCTTACAGCGTCTTCACCAGCTCGGGCACGGCCGTGAACAGGTCGGCCACGAGGCCATAGTCGGCCACCGAGAAGATCGGCGCTTCCTCGTCCTTGTTGATCGCCACGATCACCTTCGAGTCCTTCATGCCGGCCAGATGCTGGATCGCGCCCGAGATGCCCGCGGCGATGTACAGCTGCGGCGCCACGATCTTGCCGGTCTGGCCCACTTGCCAGTCGTTCGGGGCATAGCCCGCGTCGACGGCGGCGCGGCTGGCACCCAGGCCCGCGTTGAGCTTGTCGGCCAGCGGGGCCATCACTTCGGTGAACTTCTCGGCGCTGCCCAGGGCGCGGCCGCCCGAGACGATGATCTTGGCGGCCGTCAGTTCGGGGCGCTCGCTCTTCGTGACCTCGCGGCCCACGAAGCTGCTCTTGCCGCTGTCGGCCACGCCTTCGGCGGTCTCGACCGTTGCGCTGCCACCGGTGGCGGCGGCTGCATCGAAGCCGGTGGTGCGAACGGTGATGACCTTGGTCGCATCGCTGCTCTGCACGGTGGCGATCGCATTGCCCGCGTAGATCGGACGCTCGAAGGTATCGGGGCTGTCGACCTTGGTGATGTCGCTGATCTGCGCGACGTCGAGCTTGGCGGCCACGCGCGGTGCGACGTTCTTGCCGTTGGCGGTCGAGGGGAACAGGATGTGGCTGTAGTTGCCGGCGATGGCCAGGACCTGTGCGGCGACGTTCTCAGCGAGGTTCTCGGCGAGGCTCGGGCTGTCGGCCGCGATGACCTTGGTGACGCCAGCGATCTGGGCGGCGGCCTTGGCGGCTTCGGCCGCGTTGGCACCGGCCACGAGCACGTGGACGTCGCCACCGCAGGCGAGCGCGGCGGTCACGGTGTTGAGGGTGGCCGGCTTGATGCTGGCGTGGTCGTGTTCGGCAATGACGAGTGCGGTCATGTTCGTTGTCTTCCTCAGATCACTTTGGCTTCGTTCTTCAGCTTGTCCACCAGCGTGGCGACATCGGGCACCTTGATGCCGGCACCGCGCTTCGGCGGTTCCGAGACCTTCAGCGTCTTCAGCCGCGGCTTGACGTCCACGCCGAGGTCCTCGGGCTTGAAAGTGTCGAGCTGCTTCTTCTTGGCCTTCATGATGTTGGGCAGCGTGACGTAGCGCGGCTCGTTCAGGCGCAGGTCGGTCGTGATGACGGCCGGCAGCGTGAGCGAGACGGTCTCGAGGCCGCCGTCGACTTCGCGGGTCACGTTGGCCTTGTCGCCGGCGACTTCGACCTTCGAGGCGAAGGTGGCTTGAGGCAGGTCGGCCAGCGCGGCCAGCATCTGGCCGGTCTGGTTGGCATCGTCGTCGATGGCCTGCTTGCCCAGGATGATGAGCGAGGGCTGTTCCTTGTCGACCAGCGCCTTGAGCAGCTTGGCCACGGCCAGCGGCTGCAGCTCTTCCGAGGTCTCGACCAGGATGCCGCGGTCGGCGCCGATGGCCATCGCGGTGCGCAGGGTTTCCTGCGATTTGGCGTCGCCGCACGAGACGGCGATGACCTCGGTCACCACGCCCTTCTCCTTCAGGCGCACGGCCTCTTCGACGGCGATCTCGTCGAAGGGGTTCATGCTCATCTTGACGTTGGCGATGTCCACGCCCGTGCCGTCGCTCTTGACGCGCACCTTCACGTTGTAGTCGACGACCCGTTTGACGGGCACGAGAATCTTCATGGCTGGTCCTTCAATGAAAAACGGAGGGGGTTCACTCGAGCTTCGCACCCGACTGCTTGATGAGGCGCTCCCAGATCGGCCGCTCGGTCTTCCAGGCGGCGGCGAAGAGTTCGGGCGAGCTGTCCTTGAGCTCGAAGCCCATGGCCGCAATGCGCTCGCGCACGTCGGGCTGCTGCGAGGCCTTGCGCACTTCCTCGGCGATGCGGTCCACGATGGGCTTGGGCGTCTTGGCGGGCACGGCGAAGGCAAGCCAGCCGGTCACGCGGTAGGCCTCGTCCTTCAAGCCCTGCTCGGCCATCGTCGGCACGGTGGGCAGCGCGGCCATGCGGCGTTCGCCGCTCACGCCGATGGCCCGCACCTTGCCCGCGTCGATGTGCGGCTTGGCGACCAGCGCGCTCGCATAGGCCATCTGGATCTGGCCGCCGATCAGGTCCTGCATCATCGGCGCCTCGCCCTTGTAGGCGACGTGGTTCATGTCGGCCTGCTGCGTGAGGCTCATGTGCGCGCCCGCCAGGTGCGGGTAGGCGCCCACGCCGTAAGAGCCATAGGCGACCTTGCCCTTGTTCGCGGCCACGTACTTCAGCAGTTCGGGCGCGGTCTTGGCCGGCACGCTCGGATGCACCACCAGCACCAGCGGCCCCATCGCCACCTGGTAGACCAGCGTGAGGTCGCGCTGCGTGTCGTAAGGCAGCTTCTCGTAGAGGAACTCGTTGGTCAGCAGCGAATTGCTCAGCGAGAAGACGATGGTGTAGCCATCGGGCGCTGCCTTGGCGACCATGTCGGTGCCGATGATGCCGGCCGCGCCGGGCTTGTTGTCGATCACCACGGGCTGGCCGAGGCCGGCCGCCATCTTCTGGCCCAGCACGCGCGCGAGCACGTCGGTGGCGCCGCCGGCCTGGAAGGGCACGACCATGCGGATCGGCTTGTTCGGATAGGGCGACTGGGCCTGGGCCGGCGCATGGGCCAGCGCGAGCAGCGCGGCGGCGGCTGCGGTGGTGGCGCGCAGCAGCGCGCGACGGGTCGGGTGTCGGGTGATGGTCATGGTGTCCCTGATGGTTCTTGGGGTCGGAGAAACGAAAGGCGGCGGGCCGTGCGCTGCGGCCCGCCGTGCGGCGGCTTCAGGCCGTCGCGACGCGGGTCTTGAAAGGCAGCGGCTCGAGCGCCTGCTGCAGCCGCTCGGCGAGCGCCGCGGACTGCGCGCCGGCGGCGGCGGGGTCGATCGTCACGCGCACCAGGCTCTCGCCCTCGTGCGTCACGCTCGGGCGCGCGGCCTCGGGCAGGCCGAGTTCGGCGCAGAGCTCGGCCACGGTGGCGGCCACCACGCGGCTCGCGGCCATGGCGCGCAGTTCGGGCTTGTAGATCTTGCCGACGTTGGTCATCGGCAGCGCATCGACCAGCGCCACCCACTTGGGCTTGGCCGGTGCCTCGTCGACGCGCGCGGCGGTGAAGGCCAGCAGCTCGTCCTCGGTGGCGGCGCCGCCGGGCACCAGCGTCGCGAACACCACGGGCAGCTCGCCCGCGTAGGCATCGGGCGCGCCGACCGCGGCGCAGACCTGCACCGCGGGATGGGCGCTGAGCGCGTCCTCGATCACCTTGGGATCGATGTTGTGGCCGCTGCGGATGATCAGGTCCTTCGAGCGGCCCGTGAGGTTGAGCCGTTCCTCGCTGTCGATCCAGCCGAGGTCGCCGGTCGCGAGCCAGCCGTCGGCCGTGAAGGCCTTGGCGTTGTCGGCCGGATCGACGAAGCCCGAGAACACGTTGGGTGACTTGAACAGCACCATGCCGGTCTCGCCGCGCGCCACTTCGCGGTCGCTCGCGTTGCCGTTCTCGTCGAGCGCCACCACGCGCATCTGCATGTAGGGCAGGCGAAAGCCGACGCAGCCCGCGGGGCCGTCGACGCCGGGCGGCGTGATGGTCGAGATGCCGGCCATCTCGGTCATGCCCAGGCTCTCGTGCACGTGCAGGCCGAACAGGCGCTCGAAGCGCGCGGCGAGTTCGGGCGAGAGCACGGCCGCGCCGGTGCGGCAGTAGGTGATCGAGGAGATGTCGGCGCCGTCGAGAGGCACGTTGGCGAGCGCGGCCAGCACCGTGGGCACGGCCGACAGCGAGGTCGGGCGGTACTTCGCGACCAGCTTCCAGTAGTTGGCCAGCACCTGCTTGTTGCGCAGCAGCGAGGGCGTGGGAATCACCACCTCCACGCCGGCCGAGAGCGAAGCCAGCGAGGCCGGCAGCACGCCCGCGACGTGGAACAGCGGATAACCGTTGATCGAGATGCCGTGCTCGTTCATGCCCGCGACCTGCACGCTGGCCCAGGCGGTGAACACCTGCGCGCCATGGCTGTGGCGCGCGAGCTTGGGTGCGCCGGTGGTGCCGCCGGTGTGGAAGTAGGCGGCGATGTCGCTCGAAGCGATGTCGCGGCCGCTCACGAGGCGGTCGTCGGGTTGCGCAGTGCGCAGCGCCTCGAAGTCGGCCACGCCCTCGGGCAGCGCGCCCGCCGCGCCCGGTGCCTCGTCGTGCGGGGCCACGCGCAGCAAGGTGGTCAGGCCCGGCACCTGGCCGCGCAGCCGCAGCGCCTTCGACCACATGCCCGACTCGGCATCCGAGCCGTAGGCGATCAGCACCTTGGCGCGGGCCGCGGTCATCAGCGCGACCAGCTTCTCGTCGGTGAGCAGCGGATTGAGCGGCTGCACGATGCCGGCCGCCTCGCCGCCCCAGAGCGCGAGGTGGTATTCGAGGCAGCCCGGCAGCAGCACCGCCACCGCGTCGTTCGGGCCCACGCCCAGGTCGTGCAGCAGGTTCGCGGTCTGATGGATGCGCGCGAGCAGCTCGGCGTACGACCAGCGGATCGGCGCATCGTCCGGGTTGCCGGTGCGCAGGAAGGTCAGTGCGGTCTTGTCGCCGAAGGCATGGCCCGCGTTGCGGAAGATCTCGTAGGTGCTGCGCACCGTGAGCGCCTGCGCCAGCGGCGTCTGCTCGAGCGCGTGGATGTCGGCGAGGCTGCGCACGGGGCGCGCGGGCCGGAACGGCGCGCCCACGGGCGTCGCGTAGTCGTTGTCGTGCCGGTCGTTCCTGTCGGTCATGGCCTGTCTCCTTGTTCCCTTGAAATCGTCGCCGTGTCGGCCCGGCTGTTTTACTGGTTCGTGATGTGGTTGTCGCGGATGACCTTGCCCCAGCGCTCGAAGTCCTGGCGCATGCGCTCGGCGGTCTGGTCGGCGGTGCGGTAGGCCGCGAACGAGCCCACGCCCTGCAGCTTCTCCTGTACTTCCTTGTCGGCCAGCGCCTTCCTGAGTTCGGCGCTCATGCGCTCGACCACGTCCTTGGGCGTGCCGGCCGGTGCCAGCAGGCCGCCCCACGAGGTGGCGTCGAAGCCCGGGAAGCCCTGCTCGGCCACCGTCTTCACGTCGGGCAGCAGGCTCACGCGCTGGCCCGAGCCGACCGCGATGGCGCGCAGCTTGCCGGCGCGGATGTGCGGGATCACGGCCACCAGGTCCGAGAACATCGCGGGCACCTGGCCGCCGATCAGGTCGGTCACGGCCGGCGCGCTGCCGCGGTAGGGCACGTGCTGCATCTCGAACTTGCCGATGTTCTTGAGCTGCTCGGTCGTCAGGTGGCCGAAGCTGCCGGCACCCGCGGTCGTGTAGTTGAGCTTGCCGTTCTCGGCCTTGGCCTTGGCGATCAGGCCCTGCAGGCCGGTCACCTCGGGCAGCGCCTTGGGATTGACCACCAGCACGATCGGCAGGTCGTAGACGCTGCCCACGGGCGTGAAGTTCTTGAAGATGTCGTAGCCGGTCGGGCCGTAGAGATGCGAGGCCAGCAGCGTGGGCGTGGCCAGCATCACGAAGGTGTAGCCGTCGGCCGGCGCGCGCGCCGCGGCGGCCGCGCCCACGGTGCCCGAGGCGCCGCTGCGGTTGTCGATCACGATGTTCTGGCCGAGCGCGGCCGACATCTTCTGCGCCACGATGCGCGAAGCCACGTCGGTGGGACCGCCAGGCGGGAAGGGCACGATCAGCGTGATCGGCTTGGCCGGCCAGGCCTGCGCGAAGGCGGCACCAGCGGCGAGGGGAAGGGCGAGCGCGAGGAGTGCACGGCGAAGAGGACTGCGGAGGGGACGGAGAGAGAGGGAGGCCATGACTTCTGCTTCAGGGGAACAAGGTGGCGCCGTCAGACGACGCCGCTGCTTTTCAGCGCTGCCAGCTTTTCATCCGACAGGCCGAGCAAGGACTGGAGCACGTCGTGCGTGCCTTCGCCCAGGGTGGGCGGCGCGCTGCGCACCGGCAGGCGCTCGCCATCGAAACGGTAGGGGGGCGCGAGCACGTCGACCGTGCCCGCGACCGGATGCGGCTGGCGCGTGACCAGGCCGGCGTCGGTGGCGCGCTTCGATTGCAGCGCCTCGAGCAGGCCCAGCACCTCGCCGCAGGGAATGCCGGCGGCACTCAGCTTTTCGAGCAGCGCGGCGCGCGGACGCTTCGCGAGTTCGGCATGCAGTTGCGGCAGCAGCACCGCGCGGTTGGCCGAACGCAGGATGTTGGTCTTGAAGCGCTCGTCGGCCGCGAGGTCGGGCCGCTCGATCACCTCGGTGCAGAAGCGCGCGAACTGCGCGTTGTTGCCCACGGTGATGACCAGCGGGCCGTCGGCCGCGTCGAACACGCCGTAGGGCACGATCGAGGGATGCGAGTTGCCGTAGCGCGGCGGGTCCTCGCCCAGCAGCAGCGCCTCGAGGCCGTAGTAGGCGGTGATCATCAGGCCGCAGTCGAACAGCGCCATCTCGACGTGCCGGCCCTTGCCGGTCTTCTCGCGCTGGTAGAGCGCGGCGAGGATGGCCTGCGCCGAGTACATGCCGGTGAACAGGTCGACGGCGGCCACGCCGAACTTCAGCGGCGGCTGGTTGGCCTCGCCGTTGAGCGCCATCAGGCCGGCCTCGCCCTGCACCACGAGGTCGTAGCCGGGGCGCGCGGCCTCGGGGCCGGTGCGGTCGTAGCCCGAGATCGAGCAGTAGATGAGACCGGGATGTTCCTTGCTCAACTGCTCGTAGCCCAGGCCCAGCTTGTCGATGCCGCCGAACTTGAAGTTCTGGATCAGCACGTCGCACTGCTTCGCGAGATCGCGCGCGAGCTGCTGGCCCTCGGGCGTCTGCAGGTCGAGCGTGACGGAGCGCTTGTTGCGGTTCACGCTGTTGAAGTAGGCGGTCTCGGTCTGGCCGACGCGCAGGCCCCAGTCGCGCGTGTCGTCGCCGCGGCCCGGGTGCTCGACCTTGATGACCTCGGCGCCCATGTCGGCCAGCACCATGCCGCACCAGGGGCCGGCGAGGATGCGGGAGAGGTCGAGGACGCGCACGCCGGCGAGCGGCAGCGAGGAATTCAGCGAGGGCATGGTGGCTCCGGAAAGACGTGAGACCTCGGCGCGGTTGCGCGCGAGGCCGGGGGAGAGGCTGTGGCGGTGGCGGGCGGCGTCAGGACTTGTCCTGCCGCCGCAGCGCGGCGAAGTCGGCCTTGCGCTTGCCGAGGAAGGCACCAATGCCTTCGGCGGCCTCGGCATCGGCCTGCGACTCGACCATGTAGACGGCCTCGGCCTCGAGTTGTTCCTCGAGCGTGGCGCGATGCGCCTGGCGGCACAGCGACTTGATGCGTGCGCTCGCGCGCTGCGGGCCGTTCGCGACCTTGGCCGCGAGCGCGATCGCCTCGGCGAGTGCCGCGCCCTTGTCGGTCAGGCGGTTGACCGCGCCCAGCGCATGCAGGCGCTCCGCCGGCAGGCGGTCGCCGGTCAGGCACAGCTCGGTCAGCAACTGGCGCGAGACGAACTCGGCCAGGAAGGCGGTGGCACCGCCATCGGGCGTGAGGCCGACCTTGACGTAGGCCACGGTGTAGAAGGCATCGCGCGCCGACACGAGCATGTCGCAGGCCAGCGCCATCGACAGGCCCGCGCCCGCGGCGCCGCCCTCGACGGCCGCGATCACGGGCTTGCCGCAGTCGCGCAGCGCGCGGATCAGGTTGTGCAGGCCCTCGAGCTTTTCGCGGCGTTCCGACGCGGGCAGCTCGCGGCGCTTGGCCAGCAGGTTGAGGTCGCCGCCCGAGCAGAAGAAATCGCCGGCGCCGGTGAAGACGATGGCACCGACCTCGGGGTCGTCCTGCGCATCGGCCAGCGCGGCCGCGAGCTCGGCATACAGCGTGGGCGTGATCGCGTTGCGCGCGCCGGGGTTGCTGTTGGTGAGGATGCGCACGGCACCCTCCTGCGAGATCAGCACGGTCTTGTTTTCGCTCATGCCGCCACCTCCTTGCCGAGCGCGATATAGCGCTGCAGATGATGGTCCTCGTCGCCGAGCTGGTGGTCGATCATCACGAGGCGCTTGGCGTAGTGGGGCAGCGGCAGCTCCCAGGTCATGCCGATGCCGCCGTGCATCTGGATGCTTTCTTCCGCCACCAGTGCGCCAATGCGGCCGATGCTGAACTTGGCGGCCGACAGCGCGCGCTCGCGCGCGAGGCGGTCGCTGCCGTCGATGGCGGCCGCGGCATTGATGACCGCCGAGCGCGCCTGCTCGATCTCGAGCAGCAGGTCGGCCATGCGGTGCTGCAGCGCCTGGAAGCTGCCGATCAGCGTGCCGAACTGCTTGCGCGTGCGCAGGTAGTCGAGCGTCGCGGTCTTGGCCGCTTCCATCGCGCCCACGGCCTCGGCGCACAGCGCGAGCACGCCGCGGCCGATGGCGCGCTCGAGCGTCGCGGCGCCCTGGCCCTCGGCGCCCAGCAGTGCGTCGGCGGGCAGCTTCAGGCCGTCGAACGAGAGTTCGGCGACACGGCCGCCGTCGATCGACGGGCAGCCGCGCACCGTGAGGCCTGCGGTCTTCGCGGGCACGAGGAACAGCGAGATGCCGGCTTCGTCGTCCACGTTGCCCGAGGTGCGGGCGGAGACGAGGAACAAGTCGGCCTGCTCGCCCTGCGGCACCACGGCCTTGGCGCCGTTCAGCACCCAGCCGTCGCCGCTGCGCTCGGCCTTGGTCTGCACGCGCGTGCGCTCGTAATGGGTGTCGGCCTCGTCGTGCGCGAAGGCCGCGACGGTCACGCCGTTGATGATGTCGACCAGCTTCTCTTTCTGCGCATCCGTGCCGGCCGCGCCGAGCGCCTCGCCGACCATCACCGCGCCCAGCAGCGGCTCGACCACGAGGCCGCGGCCCAGGGCCTCGAAGACCACGGCGATGTCGAAGCCGCCGCCGCCGAAGCCGCCATCGGCCTCGCCGAACAGCGCGCCGATCACGCCGAGTTCGGCGAACTGCTGGAAGATCTCCTTGCTGAAGCCGTGCTCGGACTTCGCGATGCGGTCGCGCGCATCGAAGGCGTACTGCTCGCTGATGAAGCGGTTGAGGCTGTCGGCGAGCATGCGCCGGTCTTCGCTGTGTTCGAAGTTCATTGCATCTCTCCTTTACAGGCCCAGGATCATCTTGGAGATGATGTTCTTCTGGATCTCGTTCGAGCCGCCGAAGATCGACAGCTTGCGGTTGTTGAAGTAGCGCGAGGCGGCGGCCGAGGCGTAGGCCGGGCCGAAGGTCTCGCCGGTGAAGCCGTCCTTCAGCGCCTCGGCGATGAAGGGGCGGCCATGCACGCCCATCGCGCGGCGCGCCAGCGACGAGATCTCCTGGCGGATCTCGGTGCCGCGGATCTTGAGCATCGAGCTCTCGGCGCCCGGCACGCCGCCGCCGGCCACCGCCGCGATCACGCGCAGGTTGGTGGTCTTCATGTTCTCGAGGTCGATCTCCACGCGCGCCAGGCGCGCCGCGAAGGCCGGGTCTTCCGACAGCGGCTTGCCGTTCTTGGTCTGCGTGGCGGCAATGCCCTTGAGCTGCTCGAGCGCGGCCACCGAGAAGCCCACGCCCGCGATGTTGGTGCGCTCGTAGGTCAGCAGGTACTTGGCGCAGGTCCAGCCCTTGTTCTCCTCGCCCACGAGGTTCTCGGCCGGCACGCGCACGTCGGAGAAGAACACCTCGTTGACCTCATGCTCGCCGTCGAGCGTGATGATCGGGCGCACCTCGACGCCCGGCGAGCTCATGTCGATCAGCAGGAAGCTGATGCCCTCCTGCTTCTTCGCCTCGCGGTTGGTGCGCACCAGGCAGAAGATCATGTTGGCGTGCTGGCCCAGCGTGGTCCAGGTCTTCTGGCCGTTCACGATGTAGTGGTCGCCCTGGGCATCGATGCCGCGCACGGCCGAGGTCTTCACGGCCGCGAGGTCGGAGCCCGCGCCGGGTTCCGAATAGCCCTGGCACCACCAGTCGGCGCCGTTGAGGATGCGCGGCAGCCAGTGGCGCTTCTGTGCC
Source organism: Variovorax sp. GW821-FHT10D07 (assembly GCF_059415325.1). Classification (NCBI taxonomy): domain Bacteria; kingdom Pseudomonadati; phylum Pseudomonadota; class Betaproteobacteria; order Burkholderiales; family Comamonadaceae; genus Variovorax; species Variovorax sp. GW821-FHT10D07. Next base: position 124,894 of record NZ_JBWKMZ010000012.1, read on the forward strand.
TCGTTGCCGTACTTGATCAGCACCGGCCCGAGCATGTTCACGCCGAAGGGCACGATGCGCGGCGCGAAGGCCAGCGCGCACTCGTTCTCGAAGATGAACTTCTCCACCGCCGTCCAGCCCGGGCCGCCGTACTGCTCGGGCCAGTGGTTGGCGAGCCAGCCGCGCGCGTCGAGGATGGCATGCCATTCCTCCATGTCGGCCTTCTCGAGGATCTTGCCGCCGCGCACCTTGTCCGACAGCCGCGCGGGCAGCTTGTCGGCCAGGAAGGCACGCACCTCGCCACGGAAGGCTTCTTCTTCGGGGGTGAAGTTCAGGTCCATCGCGCGCTCCTCAATAGATTTCGAACAGGCCGGCCGCGCCCATGCCGCCGGCGATGCACATCGTGACCACGGCGTACTTCGCGCCGCGGCGCTTGCCTTCGATCAGCACATGGCCCGCGAGGCGCGCGCCGGTCATGCCGAAGGGGTGGCCGATCGAGATCGCGCCGCCGTTGACGTTGAGGCGTTCCGAGGGAATGCCCAGCCGGTCCTGGCAGTAGATCGATTGCGAGGCGAAGGCTTCGTTGAGTTCCCACAGGCCGATGTCCTCGACCTTGAGGCCGTGGCGCGCGAGCAGCTTGGGCACGGCGAACACCGGGCCGATGCCCATCTCGTCGGGCTCGCAGCCCGCGACCGCGAGGCCGCGGAAGGCGCCCAGGGGCTGGATGTTGGCGCGCTCGGCATCCTTCGCTTCCATCAGCACGCAGGCCGAGGCGCCGTCGGAGAGCTGCGAGGCATTGCCCGCGGTGATGAACTTGTCGTCGCCCATCACCGGCTTGAGCTTGGCCAGCGCCTCGTAGGTGGTGCCGCGGCGGTTGCAGTTGTCCTCGGTGGCCGTGACCTCGCGGTGCGTGACCTCCTTGGTCTCCTTGTCGGTCACCGCCATGGTGGTGGTGCAGGCGACGATCTCGTCCTTGTAGCGGCCCGCGAGCTGCGCTTCCTCGGTGCGGCGCTGGCTCTCGGCCGAGAAGCGGTCCTGCGCCTCGCGGCTGATGCCGTAGCGCTGGGCCACGATGTCGGCGGTCTCGATCATCGCCATGTAGAGCGCGGGCTTGTGCTCGACGATCCATGGGTCCATGCCGTTGTCTCCGCTGTCGGTGGCGCTGCGGCTGCGGATCTGCGAGATGCTTTCCACGCCGCCCGCGATCATGGCCGGCGCGCCGTCCACCACGATGCGGCCCGCGGCCATGGCGATCGCCTGCAGGCCCGAGGCGCAGAAGCGGTTGACGGTGGTGCCGGCGATCGAGATCGGCAGGCCCGCGCGCACGATGGCCTGGCGCGCGATGTTGCGGCCGGTGGTGCCCTCGGGATAGCCGCAGCCGAGGATGGCGTCCTCGATCAGCGCCGGGTCGAGGCCCGAGCGCTCGACCGCGGCCTTGACCGCGAAGGCCGCCAGCGTGGGGCCGGGGGTGATGTTGAATTCGCCGCGGTGCGCCTTGGTGAGCGGGGTGCGGGCGGTGGAAACGATGACGGCTTCACGCATGGGGATGTCTCCTGAAGGCTGGCTCTGTGATTACTCGGATTGGTTGAGGCTCGCGAAGTCGGCGCCGCGCTCGACCAGCTGCACCAGCAGCGGCGACGGCTTCCAGAAGATCGGGTCTTCCTTCGCGAACTCCTGGATATCGGCCAGCACCTTGGGCAGGCCCACCATGTCGGCGTACTTCATCGGGCCGCCGCGGTGGCGCGGGAAGCCGTAGCCGTAGAGGAAGGTCACGTCGACGTCGAGCGGGCGCAGCGCGATGCGCTGCAGCACGACGTTGGCGCCCTCGTTGATCATCGCGGCCATGTAGCGGCGCATGATCTCCTCCTCGGTGAAGGCGCGCGGCTTGACGCCCGCGCGTTCGCGCTCGGCGTCGATGATGGCCAGCACCTCGGGGTCGGGCTGGCCGGTGCGCGCGCCTTCGGGATAGAGGTAGTAGCCGCGCTGCGTCTTCTGGCCGAACCAGCCGCGCTCGCAGATGCGGTCGGCTACCTGCACGTAGCGCGCCTGCGGGTCGCGCGTGGCGGCCTTGCGCTTGCGCGTGGCCCAGCCGATGTCGCCGCCCGCGAGGTCCGAGACCTGGAACGGACCCATCGGGTAGCCGAAGTTGCGCACGGCGGCGTCGATCTCGTAGGGCGAGGCGCCGTCCTCCATCATGTGGTCGGCGGCCTGGCGGTACACGGCCAGGATGCGGTTGCCGATGAAGCCGTCGCACACGCCCGCGCGCACCGGCACCTTCTTGAGCTTCTTCGCGAGCTCGAAGCCGGTGGCGACCACGTCGGCGCGCACCTTGGCGGGCACCACGATCTCGAGCAGCTTCATGATGTTGGCCGGCGAGAAGAAGTGCAGGCCCACCACGTCCTGCGGCCGCGAGATGCTGGCGGCGATCTCGTCGATGTCGAGGTAGGAGGTGTTGGTGGCCAGCACCGCGCCCTGCTTGCAGACGCGGTCGAGCTCGGCGAACACGGCCTTCTTCACGCCCATGTCCTCGAACACGGCCTCGACCACGATGTCGACGTCGGCGAGCGCGTCGTACGAGGTCGAGCCCGAGAAGCGCGCCATCACGGCGGCCTTGGCCTCGGGCGTGATGCGGCCCTTGGCGATCAGGCCGTCGTAGACCTTCTCGACGTTGGCGCGGCCGCGCGCGAGCTGGGTGTCGTCGCGCTCGATCATGGTCACGGGCAGGCCGGCGTCGAGCATCGCCACCGCGATGCCCGCGCCCATGGTGCCGCCGCCGACGATGCCGGCCGACGTCAGCGGCCGCGGGCTGGCGGAACGGGTCTCGGGCGCCTTGAGCACTTCGCGCTCGGCGAAGAAGGCGTGGATCAGGCCGGCGCGCTGCGGGCTGTCGATGCACTGCAGGAACAGCTTGCGCTCGAGCGCCATGCCTTCGTCGAAGGGCAGGGTGAGCGCGCCCTCGACCGCCTCGACGATCTTCATCGGCGAGAACAGGCCGCGGCTCTTCTTGGCGGTGTCGGCGCGCGCGGCCTCGAGGGCGGCGCGGCTGGCTTCCTGGTCGGCCAGCGCGCCGGCTTCGCGCGTGCGGCGCACCGGGGCGTTGGCGGCGATCAGTTCGTTGGCATAGGCCAGGCCTTCGGCGCGCGCGTCGGCGTCGCTGCCGAGGCGGTCGACCAGGCCCAGCGACAGCGCTTCCTTCGCGGGCGCGTGGCGGCCGCTGAGCATCAGCTCGATGGCGGGCTTCACGCCGATCAGGCGCGGCGCGCGCTGCGTGCCGCCCGAGCCGGGCAGCAGGCCCAGCGCGACTTCGGGCAGGCCCAGCTTGGCGGTGGGCGAGGCCAGTCGGTAGTGGGCCGACAGCGCCACCTCGAGGCCGCCGCCGAGCGCGGCGCCATGGATGGCGGCGATCACCGGCTTGCTGCAGTTCTCGATCTTCAGGCAGGCCTCGGGCAGCGAGGGCGGCTGCGGCGCCTGGCCGAACTCGCGGATGTCGGCGCCGGCGATGAAGTTGCGGCCCGCGCCGACGATCAGCACGGCCTTGGCCGCGGCGTCGGCCTCGGCCGCGTCGATGGCGGCCACGAGGCCGCGGCGCACGTCCACGCCCAGGGCGTTGACGGGCGGGTTGTCGATGGTCACGACGAAGACATCGCCCTGGCGCTCGAAGGCGACGGGACCGGAGGACGTGGAGGGGCTGGAGGTCGGGGTGGCCATGTGCGTGTCGCTTGTCTCGGTGACGCGCCGGAGCGGCGCGAGGCTCTGGGGAGGTCGAACCCCCTTCCGCGGGCGGCGAGGGTCCTGGGGTGAACCCCGCATTCTTTGCACCCATCCCGGTTTTGACAATTGCATAGTCGGTTGACAGACTGTCAAAGGATTTTTGACAAAATCCGGCCATGGACCTCCAATCGCTGACCCTGCTGGTCGAAATCATCGATGCCGGCAACCTGAGCGCGGCCGCGCGCCGACTCAAGATGACCCGGGCCAACGTCAGCTACCACCTGAACCAGCTCGAGCGCTCGGTCGGCGCGCAGCTGGTGCGGCGCACCACCCGGCGCGCCGAGCCGACCGAGATCGGCCTGCGCCTGTACCAGCACGGCGTCGCGATCCAGGGCGAGCTGCGCGCGGCGCGCGAATCGGTCACCACGCTGGGCGAGGGGCTGCAGGGCCAGGTGCGGCTGAGCGTGCCCAGCGGCTACGGGCAGCTGGTCATGGCCGACTGGCTGATCGACTTCAAGCGCCGCTACCCGGGCATCGTGCTCGACGTGGTGTTCGAGAACCGCATCGAGGACCTGCTGCGCGACGAGGTCGACATCGCGATCCGCGTGATCCCCGAGCCGCCGCAGAACCTGGTGGCGCGCGCGATGGGCCCGGTGCGCTACGTGGCCTGCGCCTCGCGCGACTACGCGGCGCAGCATCCGCTGCCGGTGCAGCTCGACGGGCTGCACGGCGCGCCGGTGGTCACGGCCGCGGTCATCGGGCGGCAGCTGCGGGTGTCGGCCTACCAGGGCGAGATCCGGCGCGAGGTGGTGCTCGAGCCGACCCTGATCTCGGAGAACTTCCTGTTCCTGCGCCAGGCCATCCTCGCGGGCCTGGGCATCGGCCTGGTGCCCGACTACGTGGTGGCCGAGGACGTGCGCCGCGGCGAGGTGCTGACCACGCTCGACGACTGGCGGCTGTCGATCTTCGGCACCCAGATGTTCATGCTCTACATGCCGAACCGCCAGCACACGCGCGCGATCCGCACCTTCATCGACTACACGCTGGAGCGCGTGCGCGAGGTCAGCCCCGGATCGTGACGTGCGAGTGGAAGCGGTCCGAGGGGCCGCGCAGGCGCTGGAACTCGAAGGGCCGGTCGGCCTCGTCGTGGCCGATGCGCAGCACGTCGACCAGCGCCGAGGCCATCGGCACGCCGAGCAGCGCGGCCAGCGGCGCGTCGGCCAGCGTGGCGCGCGTGAGCATCTCGATGCGGCCGTAGCGGATGCCCTGGCCCTGCAGCAGCTCGGTCAACGACAGCCGCGAGAAATCGGCCCGCACGAAGCGCCGGCCCACGTCCTCGATGAGGTGGACGATGCTGTGCAGGATCGGCAGCCGCCCGGTGCTGCGCAGCCGCACCACCTGGAGCACCGGCGTGCCTTCCTCCAGCCGCAGCGCGCTGGCCACGTCGGCGGGCGCGGGCACGAAGCCGAATTCCTTCACCGACGGCTTGCTGCGCGAGCGGCGCTCGGCCATGGTGGCGAGGAAGGACTCCATCGGCATCGGCAGCGGTGCCGAGCGCAACGGCGCCGACACGTAGGTGCCGCGGCCGCGCTGGCGCTTGAGCAGGCCGCGTTCCTCCAGCGACTGCAGCGCGCGCCGCACCGTGACGCGCGAGACGCCGTACTGCGCGCGCAGCTCTTCCTCGGTGGGGAGCTGGTCGCCGTCGCGCAGCCGCCCGCTGGCGACCATGTCCTCGATCAGGGTCGAGATCTGGTGATGCAGTGCCACGCCGGGCTGCCTGTTGAGGTCCATGGGCAAATCTTAGCGGTCGATGACGGGGTGGGCCGGGGCGTTGGCTAAAAGTATTGATATCAATACAATAGGACCGAACGACACCCACGACAGCCAACGTCCAGAGACCCCCCGCATGCCCGGCCGCACGCTCTTCGAGAAGATATGGGACGCCCACGTGGTGTCCGACCTGGGCGGCGGCTTCTCGCTGCTGCATGTCGATCGCCACCTGGTCAGCGATCCCGGCAGCAAGGCGCTCGCGGCGCTGCGCCGGCGCGGGCTGCCGGTGCGCCATCCCGAGCTGACCTTCGCGATGCCCGACCACACGGTGTCGACCGCGCCGGGCCGCGAGGGCCACACGCCCAACGCGATCCGCTACCTGGCCGACCTGCGCCACGAGACGCGGCTGCAGGGCATCCGCCTGTTCGACGTCGGCCAGCCGGGGCAGGGCATCGTGCACGTGGTCGGGCCCGAGCTCGGGCTCACGCTGCCGGGCGCCTCGGTGGTCTGCAGCGACAGCCACACCTGCACCCACGGCGCGCTCGGCGCGCTGGCCTTCGGCATCGGCGCCACCGAGTTCCAGCACGTGGCCGCGACCCAGACGATCGTGCTGCAGCGCCCGCGCCAGATGCGCATCCGCTTCGAGGGCACGCTGCCCGCGGGCACCAGCGCGAAGGACCTGATCCTGCATGCCATCGGCCGGCTCGGCGCCACCGGTGCCTCGGGCTGCGCGGTCGAGTACGCGGGAGCGGCCATCGGCGCGCTCGACATCGAGGCGCGCATGACGGTGTGCAACCTGTCGGTGGAGATGGGCGGGCGCTTCGGCATCGTCGCGCCCGACGCGCGCACGCTGGCCTACGTGCGCGGCCGCCCGTTCGCGCCCAGCGGCGCGCAGTGGGAGCAGGCCGCGGCGCAATGGGCCACCTTGCGCAGCGACGACGACGCCGTGTTCGACCGCGAGGTCTGCATCGACGTCTCGGAGGTCGTGCCGCAGGTCACCTGGGGCACGAGCCCGCAGGACACCATCGGCATCGACGCGCGCATTCCCGATCCGGCCGCGGCCAGCGATCCGGCGCAGCGCGCCGCGCGGCAGGCCGCGCTCGACTACATGGGCCTGCGCGCCGGCGATGCGATCGCGGGCACGCCGGTGGACTGGGTGTTCATCGGCTCGTGCACCAACGCGCGCATCTCCGACCTGCGGCTCGCGGCCGAGACCGTGCGCGGCCGGCGCGTGGCGAGCGGCGTGCGCGCCTGGATCGTGCCGGGCTCGGAGCTGGTCAAGCGCGAGGCCGAGGCCGAAGGGCTGGCGCAGGTGTTCCTCGACGCCGGCTTCGAGTGGCGCGAGTCGGGCTGCTCGCTGTGCGTGGCGGCCAACGGCGAGGCCGTGCCGCCGGGCCTGCGCGTGGTGTCGACCTCCAACCGCAACTTCGTCGGCCGCCAGGGGCCGGGTGCGCGCACCCATCTCGCGAGCCCGCAGCTCGCGGCCGCCGCGGCCATCGCGGGCTGCCTGGTCGATCCGCGCGCCATGGAGGCCCGGCCATGACCCCGTTCGGCGTGCTCACCGCCACCGCCGCGCCGCTGTGGCGCGACAACATCGACACCGACCTGATCGTGCGCGTCGAGCCGCTGTTCGGCGGCGTGCCGCGCGAGGAGCTCGGCCCCCATGCGCTGGCCGCGCTGCGCTTTCGCGCCGACGGCAGCGAGGACCCGGCCTGCGTGCTGAACCAGCCGCGCTACCGCGGCGCGGGCATCCTGCTGGCAGGCGACAACTTCGGCTGCGGCAGCTCGCGCGAGGGCGCGGTGTGGGCCCTGATGGCGCTGGGCATCCGCTGCATCGTCGCGCCGAGCTTCGGCGACATCTTCCAGGGCAACTGCTTCCAGAACGGCCTGCTGCCGGTGCGCCTGCCGCGCGCGCAGGTGGAGGTGCTCGCGCGCGCCGTGGCCGAGGGCGCCGATGCCGTGCTCACGGTCGACCTGCAGGCCTGCACCGTGCGGCGCGAGGGCCTGCCGACGCTGCCCTTCGCCTTGCCGCCGCGGCGCCGCGAGGGGCTGCTGCGCGGCCTCGACGACCTCGAGCTCACGCTCGCGCGCAGCGCCGAGATCGATGCCTTCCAGCGCCGCGACAGGGCGCTGCATCCCTGGCTGCACCTCGACGGCGCCCGGCGCCCGAGCCTCACCAACGACCCCGCCCCCCATACCCATAAGGAGACACCGTGACGTCCGAACAACCACCGCGCCTGCCGCCCGTGGCCGCTCGTGCCACCCGCCGCGGCCTGCTGCGCGCCGGCGCCGCCCTCGCCGCGAGCGGCGCATTGCCGCTGCGCGCGCTGGCGCAGGAGCCCGCTTCCGCCTTCCCCTCGCATCCCGTGAAGATGGTGATCCCGCTGCCGCCGGGCGGCGCCACCGACGTCATCGGCCGCCTGCTCGGGCAGAAGCTCGGCGAGCTCTGGCGCCAGAGCGTGATCGTCGACAACAAGCCCGGCGCCGGCACCATCGTCGGCACCCAGGCCATCGCGCGGGCGCCGGCCGACGGCTACACCTTCGGCATCGTCATCAGCGCCTTCACCATCAATCCCTCGCTGCGCAACGACCTGCCCTACGACGCCACCAAGGACTTCACACCGCTGAGCCTGCTGGGCTTCCCGGTGATCGCGCTGGTCGCCATTCCCTCATTCCCCGCCAACGACGTGGCCGGGCTGATCGCGAAGGCGCGCGCCAAGCCGGGCTCGGTCAGCTATGCCTCGCTGGGCATCGGCACCGCCACCCACCTGGCGGGCGAGATGATGAACGTGCGCGCCGAGACCGGCATGGTCCACATCCCCTACAACGGCAGCGCGCCCGCGTACAACGACCTGCTGAGCGGCCGCGTGCAGGTGGGCTTCGTGCTGCTCGACTCGGCGCTGCCGCACGTGAAGGCCGGCAAGCTCAAGGTGCTGGCCGTGACCAATGCCAAGCGCAGCCGCATCTATCCCGACTATCCGACCGTCGGCGAGACCATCCCCGGCTATTCGCTCGAGAGCCTGTTCGGCTTCGTGGCGCCGCGCGGCCTCCCCGCGTCGATCGCGGCCAAGCTCTCGGGCGACATCGTCAAGGTGATCCAGCTGCCCGAGGTGCGCCAGCGCCTGGCCGAACTCAGCGTCGAGCCCGTGGGCTCGAGCGCGTCCGAGTTCGAGGCGACGATTCGCAGCGAGATCGTGAAATGGGCGCCGGTGGTGAAGGCGGCAGGGGTGAAGGCCGACTAGTTCAGGGGTGCCACTGGCTGCGCGCGCGGCCTTCGAGCGGCTCGTAGCGCGTGGCCGCGAGCGCATCCGACAGCCTGCGCGCGGCTTCCATCAACGTGGCCGCATGGCGCGCGAGTTCGCCGGCCGCGGCCGCATCGGCCGGCACCGCCACGCTGAGCGCGCCCAGCACCGTGCCGCGCGCGGCGAACACCGGCGCGGCCACGCTCGCGGCGGCCGCGTCGGCTTCGCCCACGGTCAGGTGATGGCCGCGCCGGCGGATCGCGTCGAGCGCGGCGCCCGGCGCGCCCGAGAACGCGAGGATCACCTGGCCGGCCGCGCCGCGCTCGAGCGGCAGCGGTTCGCCGACACGGCTCGGGCTCACGAAGCCGTCGGCGCCGCGCACGCGCAGCAGGCGCACGCGCTGGCCTTCCTCGAGCGCGAAGAAGGAGGCGCTGTGGCCGGTTTGCTCGGCCAGTTGCTGCAGGGCCGGCTCGATCACGTTGCGCAGGTCGAAGGCGCGCTGGTAGCGCGCGCCCAGCCGCGCGGCCGCCGGGCCCAGGCGCCAGGCGCCGCCCTCGAGCGCCACCAGGTAGCCGGCCGTGGCCAGCGTGCGCGCGAGCCGCAGCGCGGTGGGCTTGGCGAGCGCGGTGCGGCGCGCGATCTCGGCCAGCGCGAGCTGCGCGTCGGCGGTGCCGAAGGCATCGAGGATGGCGAGCGAACGCGCCACCGCGGTCACGCCCTCGGCGCGCGGCACGGGCTTGGCGGTGCGGGAGGAAGCGCGTGCGGAGGAGGCCATCGTTTCGCGGAGTGGAACGGCATTGTGCGGCCGCGTTGCGAATCCTAGGCTCGCGGCTTTCCCGGGGCGCCGGCCCCATCGCTTCGAACATCCGCAGGAGACCCGCTCATGACATCCATCGCCCCGCTGCGCCGCCGCCTTGGCGCGCTCTTCCTGGCCTGCCTCGCCGCGCCCTCGCTGGCGCTCGCGCAGGCGCCGTATCCGAGCAAGCCGATCCGGCTGGTCGTGCCCTTCGCGGCCGGCGGTGCGGTCGACACCGTGGGCCGCGTGGTCGGCGAGCGGCTGTCGACGCAGATGGGCCAGCCGGTGATCGTCGACAACCGGCCCGGCGCCAACGCCAACATCGGCACCGAGAACGTCGCGCGCTCGGCGCCCGATGGCTATTCGCTGCTGGTGGCGGCCAACGGCGTGGTGACCAACAACACGCTCTATCCCAAGCTGTCGTTCAACGGCCTGCGCGACTTCGTCGCGGTGGCGCGCCTGGGCTATGCGCCGCTGGTGCTGGTGGTGCCGGCCAGCGCGCCCTACAAGACCGTGCCCGAGCTGCTCGCGGCCACGCGAGCCAAGCCCGGCGACATGAGCTACGGCTCGGCCGGCAACGGCAGTTCGGGCCACCTCGCCGGCGCGCTGCTGGCCTCGGTCGGCAAGTTCGATGCACTGCACGTGGCCTACAAGGGCGGCTCGCCCGCGCTGGTCGACCTGATCGCGGGGCGCACCTCGTTCATGCTGCTGAACCCGCTCGAGGTGCTGCCGCACATCCAGTCGGGCCGGCTGCGCGCGCTGGCGGTCAGCGGCGCCCAGCGCGCGCCGATGCTGCCGAACGTGCCCACCATGGCCGAGGCCGGCCTGCCGAACTTCGACGCCAGCGTCTGGTGGACGCTGCTCGCGCCGGCCGGCACCGCGCCCGAGGTGGTCGCCAAGCTCAATGCCGAGACGCGCAAGGCGCTGGCCGATGCCGGCACGCGCGAGAAGCTGGGCGCGCTCGGCGCGGTCATCACGCCCTCGAGCCCGCAGGAGGCCGCGGCCTTCCTCAAGAGCGAATCGGCCAAGTGGGAGCAGGTGATTCGCGCGGCCGACATCAAGGCCGACTGAGCACGGCGTCGACCTCATGATCATCGACTGCCACGGCCACTACACCACCGCGCCGGCCGCGCTCGAGGCCTGGCGCCGGCGCCAGGTCGAGGCCTTCGGCACGGGGCGGCCCGCGCCGGCCGCGTCCGAGCTGCGCATCGGCGACGACGAGCTGCGCGAATCCATCGAAGGCAACCAGCTGCGGCTGATGGACGAGCGCGGCATCGACCTCACCATCTTCAGCCCGCGCGCGAGCTTCATGGCGCACCACGTCGGCGACTTCGCCGTGTCCTCGACCTGGGCCGCGATCTGCAACGAGCTGTGCCACCGCGTGGGCGCGATGTTTCCCGAGCGCTTCGCGGGCGCGGCCATGCTGCCGCAGTCGCCGGGCGTGCCGGTCGCCTCGTGCATCGCCGAGCTCGAGCGCTGCGTGCGCGACTACGGCTTCGTCGGCGTCAACCTCAACCCCGATCCCTCGGGCGGCTTCTGGAACAGCCCGCCGCTGACCGACCGCCACTGGTATCCGCTGTACGAGAAGATGGTCGAGCTCGACGTGCCGGCCATGATCCACGTGAGCACCAGCTGCAACGCCTGCTTCCACACCACCGGCGCGCACTACCTCAATGCCGACACCACGGCCGTGATGCAGTGCATCCAGGGCGACCTGTTCGCGGATTTCCCGACCCTGCGCTTCGTGATCCCGCACGGCGGCGGCGCCGCGCCCTACCACTGGGGGCGCTTTCGCGGGCTGGCGCAGGAGATGAAGAAGCCGCCGCTCGCGCAGCACCTGCTGAAGAACCTGTTCTTCGACACCTGCGTCTACCACCAGCCGGGCATCGACCTGCTCGCGCGCGTGATCCCGGCCGAGAACATCCTGTTCGCCTCCGAGATGATCGGCGCCGTGCGCGGCATCGATCCCGAGACCGGCCATTTCTACGACGACACGCGGCGCTACATCGAGGCCGCCGCGCTGAGCGCCGAGCAGCGCGCGCAGGTCTACGAAGGCAATGCGCGCCGCGTCTTTCCGCGGCTCGATGCGCAGCTGAATGCGCGCGGCCGGCTGTTCGATCCCCAATCTCATTCCACGCAAGGAGCCCGCCATGCATGAACTCGGCGTCGTCCATCGTCACATCGAACGCGCCGACGCGCAGGTCGTCGATGCCCTCGCGGCCCTGGGCTCGGCCACGGTGCACGAGGCCATGGGCCGGGTCGGTCTGCTCGCGCCGTACATGCGGCCGATCTATCCGGGCGCGCAGGTCAGCGGCAGCGCCGTCACCGTGCTGCTGCATCCGGGCGACAACTGGATGCTGCACGTCGCGGCCGAGCAGATCCGCCCCGGCGACATCGTGGTGGCGGCCATCACCGCGCCGAGCAGCGACGGCTTCTTCGGCGACCTGCTGGCCACCAGCTTCCAGGCCCGCGGCGCGCGCGCGCTGGTGATCGACGGCGGCGTGCGGGACGTGCGCACGCTGCAGCAGATGGGCTTTGCGGTCTGGAGCAAGGCCATCAGCAGCAAGGGCTGCGTGAAGGCCACGCTGGGCTCGGTCAACATCCCGGTGGTGTGCGCCGGCATGTCGGTGCAGCCCGGCGACGCGATCGTGGCCGACGACGACGGCGTGGTCTGCGTGCCGCGCGCGATGGCCGCGGCCACGCTCGAGAAGGCGCGTCAGCGCGAGGCGCTGGAGACGTCGAAGCGCGAGAAGCTCGCGAGCGGCGTGCTCGGGCTCGACATGTACGACATGCGGCCGGCGCTGGCGGCGGCGGGGCTGCGCTACATCGACTGAAAGGGCGCGGCGGGCAATGCCCGACCCGCGCGCATGGCCGCAGGGCCATCGGGGCAATGGGACGGTTAACATCTGTATAAACGTACAGTGTTTTCCACCCACCCCATGGACCTCCAGCACAAGCTCGCCATCCTGGCCGATGCCGCCAAGTACGACGCCTCGTGCGCGTCGAGCGGCTCGCAGCCGCGCGACTCGGTGGGCGGGCGCGGCATCGGCTCGACCGAGGGCATGGGCATCTGCCACAGCTATGCGCCCGACGGCCGCTGCATCTCGTTGCTCAAGGTGCTGCTGACCAACCACTGCCAGTACGACTGCCTCTATTGCGTGAACCGCGCCTCGAGCAACGTGCCGCGCGCGCGTTTCCGCGCCGAGGAGGTGGTGCAGCTCACGCTCGACTTCTACCGCCGCAACTGCATCGAGGGGCTGTTCCTCTCGAGCGGCATCATCAAGTCGCCCGACCACACGATGGAGCAGGTGGTCGAGGTCGCGCGCTCGCTGCGCGAGGACCACGACTTCCGCGGCTACATCCATCTCAAGACCATTCCCGATGCCAGCGACGAGCTGATCGCGCGCGCCGGCCGCTATGCCGATCGGCTCAGCATCAACGTCGAGATGCCGACCACCGAGGGCCTGCAGGCCCTCGCACCCGAGAAGGACGAGAGCGCGATCCGCCGCTCGATGGCGCGGCTGCGTTTGCAGATCGACGACACGCGCGAGGAGGCGCGCCGCGTGGTGCCGATCCGCGCGCTGCCGGGCGCGACGCCGGTGGCTGCCAAGCCGCCGCCGTTCGCGCCCGCGGGCCAGAGCACGCAGATGATCGTGGGCGCCGACGCCACCGACGACCGCGCCATCCTCGCGACCAGCGCCACGCTCTACGGTGCCTACCGGCTGCGCCGCGTCTACTACTCGGCCTTCAGCCCGATCCCCGACGCGGCGCGCGCGCTGCCGCTGGCCGCCCCGCCGCTGATGCGCGAGCACCGGCTCTACCAGGCCGACTGGCTGATGCGCTTCTACGGCTTCGAGCACGGCGAGATCGTGGCCGAGCGCGACGGCCTGCTGCGGCTCGACGTCGATCCCAAGATGGCCTGGGCGCTCGCGCATGCGGAACGCTTTCCGGTCGACCTCAACCATGCGCCGCGCGAGCTGCTGCTGCGCGTGCCGGGCCTGGGCGTGAAGGCGGTCGAGCGGCTGCTGCAGGCGCGGCGCGTGCGCCGCGTGCGCGCCGACGACCTGCGGCGGCTGCATGTGCCCGCGCGCAAGGTGCTGCCCTTCGTGGTGGCCGACGGGCACCGGCCCGCGGCCGGGGCGATGGCGGCTTCGGCGCGCGCCGAGCCGGCGCAGCAGGCCTCGCTGTTCTGAGCGCCATCGCCATGCAGGTGCGGCTCGACGACGCGGTCGACCTCGACGGTTTCCGGCGCCGTGCGCGGCAACTGCTGGCCGATGGCGTGCCGCCTGAACGGATCGAGTGGGGAGTGGCGCGGGCCGGGGGCGACGAAGGCCTGTTCGGCGACGTGCCCGAGCAAGCGATCGCACCGTCGACCGCGGCGATGCAGCCCGTGCCGGCGGCCTTCGTCGCGTTGTGCGCCGACGTGATCCTGCACCGCGATCCCCAGCGCTTCGCGCTGCTCTACCGCCTGCTCTGGCGCCTCGCGCACGAGCCCGCGCTGCGCCACGATCCGCTCGACGCCGACATGATGCGGGCCCAGCGCATGGCCAAGGCGGTGCACCGCGACATCCACAAGATGCGCGCCTTCGTGCGCTTCACGCAGGTCACGGACGACGACGGGCTCGAGCGCCACGTCGCGTGGTTCGAGCCCGAGCACCGCATCGTCGAGGCCAATGCCGACTTCTTCGCGCGCCGCTTCGCGCAGATGCGCTGGGCCATCCTCACGCCCGAGCGCTGCGTCGAATGGGACGGCCATGCGCTGTCGTTCCGCGCGGGCGCCGACCGCCGCGAGAAGCCGCCGCCCGACGCGGGCGAACGGCTCTGGCTCACCTACTACGCCCACATCTTCAATCCGGCGCGGCTCAAGTTCTCGACCATGCAGCGCGAGATGCCGCGCCGCTACTGGCACAACCTGCCCGAGGCCGCGCTAATCCAGCCGCTGGCCGACGCGGCCGATGCGCGCAGCCAATCGATGATCGAGGCGCCGGCCACGCCCGCGCGGCGCATCCGCGCGCCGATGGCGCTGCACGCGCGGCCGGCCGAGGGCGTGGCGCCGGCCGACCTCGGCGAACTGCGCGCGGCCGCCCATGCCTGCCGCGCCTGCCCGATCGGCGCGCAGGCCACCCAGGCCGTGTGCGGCGAAGGGCCGCTCGCGCCGCGCCACATGCTGGTCGGCGAGCAGCCCGGCGACCAGGAGGACCTCGCGGGCCGGCCCTTCGTCGGCCCGGCCGGCCAGTTGCTCGAGCGCGCGATGGCGCAGCTCGGCTGGGCGCGCGAGGGCGTCTACCTCGCCAATGCGGTGAAGCACTTCAAGTACGAACTGCGCGGCAAGCGGCGCATCCATAAGACGCCGGGGCAGCGCGAGGCCGAGGCCTGCGCCAATTGGCTCGATGCCGAGATCGCGCTGGTGCGGCCGCAGTCGCTGGTCGCTCTCGGTGCCACGGCGGCGCGCGCGCTGCTGGGTCGGCCGGTGGCGGTACAGGCCGAGCGCGGCGCCTGGCTGCACGAGCGTGCGGACGGACGGCCGGTGTTCGTGACGCTGCATCCGTCGGCGCTGCTGCGGTTGCCCGACGAGGAGCGCGAGGCGGCCCATACGCGCTGGCGCGAGGAGCTGGCCCGCGCGCGCGACACGGCGCCCGTGGCCTGAAGCCCGCCGGGCTGGCTCAGGTGTCCGGCGCTTCCGTGCGGCGTTCGGCCGGCACCAGCTCGGCCATGGCCTGCATCAGCATGGCCGCGGTCACGGGCTTGAACAGCACCGGCACGCCCGAGGCGCGCACGCGCTGCAGCCGCTCGGGCGCGGTCTCGCCGGTGATCAGCAGCATCGGCGCGTCGAGCTGGAAGCGCTCGCGCAGGCGCAGGCCGAGCTCGAGCCCGTCGACGCCGCTCGACAGCCGGTAGTCGCACAGCAGCAGCGCGACCGGCGGGTCCTGCGCCTCGGGCCCGGTCAGCAGCGCCACCGCCTCGGCCTCGTCGGCCACCGCCGCGACCTCGATGCCGTAGGCGCTCATGAGCTCGGTCATGGCCTTTCGGATCTCCTCCTCGTCGTCGATCAGCAGCACGCGGCCGCGCAGCGCCGGCACGTCGAAGCGCTGGCGCACCGGCAGCTCGAGGTCGAGCGGACTGAAGGCGCCCGCCGAGGCTTCCGAGGCTTCGGCCAGCGGCAGCACGACCCGAAAGCGCGTGCCGCGCCCGATGTGCGAGCGCAGCTCGATGCGATGGCCGAGCAGGCGCGAGAGCCGCTGCACGATCGACAGGCCGATGCCCAGGCCGCGCGAGCGGTCGCGCCCGAGGTTGTCGACCTGGTAGAACTCCTCGAAGATGCGGTCGCGCTGTTCGGGCGCGATGCCGATGCCGGTGTCGCGCACCTCGATCCAGGCCTGGTCGCCGCGCGGGCGCGCGATCACCGTGACGCCGCCCTGCGTCGTGTACTTGAGCGCGTTGTCGACCAGGTTCGACAGCATGCGGTAGAGCAGTTGCGGATCGCTGTGGATCCACAGGCCGCTGGCGCGCACGCGCAGCTGCAGCCGCTTGCGCTCGGCCTGCGCCGAGAAGGTGTGGTGCAGCGGGATCAGCAGGGCATCGAGCGACAACGCGCGCGGCGCCGCCTGGACCACGCCCGCGTCGAGCCGCGAGATGTCGAGCATGGTGTCGAGCGAGGCGCCCAGCGCATCGACCGCCCGCATCAGCCGCTCGACGTTCTGGATCTCGGGCCGCCGGCGCAGCGTGCTGCCCAGCGCCGCGCCGAACAGCGCGATCGCATGCATGGGCTGGCGCAGGTCGTGGCTGGCGGCGGCCAGGAAGCGGGTCTTCTCGGCGCTCGCGCGCTCGGTGGCCGCGACCTGCTCGCGCAGCTGGGCGGCCAGCGCCTCGTTCTCGAACTGCAGCATCAGCGAGGCCGTCAGGCGCTCGTTCTGCTTCACGCCCTCGCGCAGCGTGAGCACCAGGTTGAGCAGCGCGAAGCCGGCGAGGAACCAGTTCAGCATGCTGCCGTACCAGGCCAGCGCGACGATCAGCCCGCTCATCATCGGGATGCCGTAGCCGAACATCGCGCCCTTGAGCGGCCAGCGCGCCTGCACCGCGCGGGTCCAGCTGCCCATGATCACGACCGTCACGAAGGTGGTCATCGCGGGGCTCTGCAGCGCCACCAGGAACAGGCTGCACGGCGCCGTCATCGCGCTGACCAGCGTGACGTGGATGGTGTAGCGGCGCGCCCAGCGCGGGCTGTCGGCCAGCGGCACCGCGGGCGTCCAGCGCTTCGACAGCAGTACGTACAGGTCCATCAGCACGATGGTCGTGACGATGCCCAGCACCAGCGCGCGGTGCCCGGGCAGCACGTTGAAGTAGCCGAACACGCCGATCGCGAGCGCGAAGACGCCGTGCGCCGCGATCGCCGTCGTGTGGCCCGCGTAGACCGAGGCCAGGTGCTCGCGCAGCACGCGCAGCGCGAGCGTGCCGTCCTGCGCCAGCGGTCCCGGCGTCGTGTCGTTCATCGGCCTGTCTCTCCCCGCGAGGTGGTTCCTCCGTCCCGGTTTCGCGGACCGAGCGGCTCATCGCCGCATCCTAGGCGGCAGTCCCGCGTCGCCGTAAGTGCCCAAAGTCATGCCCGGGGGAGGGCGTGTGGCCGGTGAGACGGTCGGTGCGAGGGCGGGTGCGACAATCGCCGCGCCATGACTGACACCCTCACGATCACCCGCCCCGACGACTGGCACCTGCACGTGCGCGATGGCGCCGCCCTCGAAGCCGTCGTGCCCCACAGCGCGCGCCAGTTCGGCCGCGCGCTGATCATGCCGAACCTGCGTCCCCCCGTGACCACCGCCGCCCAGGCCGTGGCCTACCGCGACCGCATCCGCGCCGCCGTGCCCGAGGGCAGCGCCTTCGAACCCGTGATGTCGCTCTACCTGACCGACAAGCTGCCGCCCGAAGAGATCGCACTGGCAGCCGAAGCCGGCGTGCGCGCGCTCAAGCTCTACCCGGCCGGCGCCACCACCAACAGCGATGCCGGCGTGACCGACATCCGCAAGACCTACAAGACGCTCGAGGCGATGCAGAAGCACGGCCTGCTGCTGCTGGTGCACGGCGAGGTCACCGATCCCGCGATCGACCTGTTCGACCGCGAGGCCGTGTTCGTCGACCGCGTGATGATCCCGCTGCGCCGCGACTTCCCCGAGCTCAAGGTGGTGTTCGAGCACCTGACCACGAAGGAGGGCGCCCACTACGTGCGCGACGCCGACCGCTTCACGGCCGCCACCATCACCGCGCACCACCTGCTGTACAACCGCAACGCCATCTTCACCGGCGGCATCCGCCCGCATTACTACTGCCTGCCGGTGCTCAAGCGCGAGACGCATCGCGTGGCGCTGGTCGAGGCCGCCACCAGCGGCAGCGACCGCTTCTTCCTCGGCACCGACAGCGCGCCGCACCCGGCGCACCTGAAGGAACACGCGCTGGGCTGCGCCGGCTGCTACACCGCGCTGACCGCCATCGAGCTCTATGCCGAGGCCTTCGACAACGCCAACGCGCTCGACAAGCTCGAGGGCTTCGCGAGCTTCCACGGCCCCGACTTCTACGGCCTGCCGCGCCATGCCGACACCGTCACGCTCAAGCGCGAGAGCTGGACCGTGCCCGAGACCGTGCCTTATGGCGATGCCACGCTCAAGCCGCTGCGCGGCGGCGAAACCCTGAACTGGAAACTTTCATGAGAGCTCCATCACTCGATCAGTTGGCGCGATCCAGTCCAGAAACACCACGGAACCGGCTTTGCCGGGCCGTTGGTGTTGCCCCCGGTGAGGGGGGTGGCGAAGCGACACGAAGTGCGCGTAGCCTGGGGGAGAGCCAATGAACCGCGTGATGCTACTGATCGATGCCGACAACGTCTCGGCCGATGTGATCGAGCAGGCCGTGCAGCGCACGATGGACGAATACGGCGCCATCCACGTGCGCCGCGCCTACTGCAATGCCGAGATGGCCGTGAACCGGCAGGCGCTGTTCAAGCGGCTGTCGGTGCGGCCGATGGTCAATCTCTCGGCCGGCAAGAACAGCACCGACATCGCGCTGTCGGTCGACGCGATCGACCTCGCGATCGCCGAGCGGCCCGACGTGGTGGTGCTGGTGTCCTCCGATTCCGACTTCGCGCCGCTGGTGATCCGGCTGCGCGAGAAGGGCTGCCGCGTCTGCGGCATCGGCCAGCAGGGCAAGACGGGCGAGGAGACGGTCGGCATCTACGACAGCTTCATGGACCTCGCGCACCACGGCGTGGCGCCGGCCGCGCGCACCGTGCCCGCGAAGAAGACGGCGGCGAAGAAGGCCGCCGCGAAGACGGCGCCCGCCAAGAAGGCGCCGGCGAAGAAGGCCGCGGCCAAGACCGCGAGGAAGACCGCGGCCAAGAAGGTGGCGAAGGCCGCGGCGCCCGCGGTCGCGGCCGCCGTGCCGGTGCCGCCCGCGCCCGCACCGGCGCGCGCGCCCGAGACCTCCGAGGCCGCCGAATTCGTGCTGCGTGCCGCGCCCGCGCTGCGCGCCGGCACCGACGTGCCGCTCAACGAGGTGGCGAAGGCGCTGCGCGCGGCGGGCCTGCTCGGCAAGAACGGCAGTTCGCTCAAGCTGTTCGACAAGCTCACGGCCGAGTTCAAGTTCACGCAGCATCCCGACCGCATCCGCTGGACGGGCGCGGACGCCGCCTGATCCTGCCGGCGATGGCGGGCACGGCCGCGATCGACTGGACCCGGCCCTGGCTCGCGCCCTACCGCGCGCAGGGCGAGGCGGCGGCCAGCGCCATCGCGCAAGGCCTGCCGGTGGCGCAGGCGCTGCAGGGCGCGGGGCCGCCGACCTTCGTGCCGCAGCACGCGCTGCCCGCGGGCCGGGCCTACGAGGCCCACGTCTTCGAGACCGGCACCGTGCCCACGCGCGACAACCTGCACGACTTCTTCAACGGCCTCGTGTGGCGCGCCTTTCCGCGGGCCAAGCGCCGTCTCAACGAACTGCAGGCCACGGAGATCGAACGCGCCGGCGTCGGCGCCACGCGCGGGCCGCTGCGCGACGCGCTCACGCTGTTCGACGAGAACGGCGCGCTGCTCGAGGCGCCGCCCGAACTGTGGCGCGCGCTGGCCGCGCGTGACTGGCCGGCGCTGTTCGTCGCGCGGCGCGGGCTGTGGGCGCAGGCGCGGCTGCGCGTGTTCGGCCATGCGCTGCTCGAGAAGCTGGTGGCGCCGCGCAAGGCCGCCACGGCGCACGTGCTGCTGACCGAAGGCATCGACGGGCTGGACGACGACGCGCTCGCGCGCCGCCTCGACCCCGCCTGGCTCGCCACCAAGCCCTTCGTGCCGCTGCCGGTGCTCGGCGTGCCGGGCTGGTGGGCCGGCAACGAGGCGCCCGATTTCTATGCCGACGCCCAGGTCTTCCGCCCCGCGCGGAGCGCCGCCGAATCCCCCGCGGCGGGGCCCGGATAGCGGGTGGCTAGAACTTTTGCTCCTATCATCTGTCTACCCGCCTGCCGCCGCACGGCCGCGCGCGACGCCTTCTTCCAGAACCAACAACAACCCAGGCAGGGAGGCGGACGCGGCAGGAACGGCTTGAAGCGGGCCGCAAGGCCCTCATCTGGTCGGCAGCGTTCCCCCACGGAGAATTCAACTTGAAACGTATCCTTCTGTTCGTCCTGACCAATGTGATGGTCGTCGCGGTGCTCGGCGTGGTCGCCAGCCTGCTCGGCGTCAATCGCTTCCTCACGGCCAACGGGCTGAACCTCACGGCCCTGCTCGGCTTCGCGCTGATCATGGGCTTCGGCGGCGCGATCATCTCGCTGCTGATCAGCAAGCCGATGGCCAAGTGGACCGCCGGCCTGCGCATGATCGACAACCCCCAGTCGCCCGACGAGGCCTGGATCGTCGGCACGGTGCGCAAGTTCGCCGACAAGGCCGGCATCGGCATGCCCGAGGTCGGCATCTTCGAGGGCGAGCCCAATGCCTTCGCGACCGGCGCATTCAAGAACTCCTCGCTGGTGGCGGTGTCCACCGGCCTGCTGCAGAACATGACGCGCGAGGAGGTCGAGGCCGTGATCGGCCACGAGGTGGCCCACATCGCCAACGGCGACATGGTCACGATGACGCTGATCCAGGGCGTGATGAACACCTTCGTCGTGTTCCTCTCGCGCGTGATCGGCTACGCAGTCGACAGCTTCCTGCGCCGCGGCGACGATCGTTCCTCGGGTCCCGGCATCGGCTACTACGTGAGCACCATCGTGCTCGACATCGTGCTGGGCTTCGCCGCCGCGATCGTGGTGGCCTGGTTCTCGCGCCAGCGCGAGTTCCGCGCCGACGCCGGCGCCGCCGCGCTGATGGGCAACCGCCAGCCGATGGTCAACGCGCTCGCGCGTCTGGGCGGCCTGCCGGCCGGCGAACTGCCGAAGGCGGTCGAGGCCATGGGCATCACCGGCGCCATGGGCAAGCTGTTCGCCACCCATCCGCCGATCGAGGAGCGTATCGCCGCGCTGCAGAACGCGCGCTGAGCACGGTCTCATCCGGACATCGAGCCGCCACCTTCGGGTGGCGGCTTTTTTTTGGGCGCGGGGCTTCCGTGCCCAGGCCGGGCGCTCAGTCCGCCGACGGCGCGGCTTCGGAAGCGGGTGCCGCCGCGTCGGGCGTGGCTTCCGGTGCCACCACGGTTTCGGCTTCCGCCGCGACCACCGGTGCCGGCGCCGCCACGGGCGCCTCGCGCTCCTTGCGCGCGCGCTGCAGCGTGCGCGTCACCTCGCCGGGCTTCATGCCGTACATGTCGGCGAACTCCTGCTCGCCGCGGCCGCTGGCCTCGAAGGCGCGCAGCAGGGCCTCGCGCTTGGCGGCCTGCGCCGCCAGTTCGGCCAGCGCCTCGTCGACCACGGCATTGGCCTTCTCGTCGCGCGAGCGCACGAGCACGGCATAGGCCTCGCGGTCCAGGCCCGAGTTCTCGATCGCGCGCGCGATGCGCGTGACCAGTTGCGGGCGCAGGTCCTCCTCGGTGCGCTGCGAGCGGCGGCGGTGCAGCTCGAGGATGGCGTGGTGCACGTGCTCGGGCGCGACCGGGTCGAGCGCGTTGCCGTCGAGGTCGTGGCGCGGATGGCCGGCGGCCACGCTCTCGAGGTAGCGCGTGGAGCGCGCATGCTGGCCCATCGCGACCTTGAGGTCCTCGGTCTTGAAGTCCTCGGGATGGCGCGCGAGCAGGTCCTCGTAGACGCCGAGCTTCAGCGGCACGAAGCGCGCGCCGAACAGCTGCGGGTAGAGCTCGAACAGGCGCTCGAGCACCGGGCTGGCCTTGCGTTGCGGTCGCGCGGGTTGCTGCTGTTGCGCCTGGGCCTGCGGCTTGCGTTGCGGCGCGGCGCCCTGCGGGCCGCGCGGGCCCTGGCCGCGCTGCGGCCGCTGGGGCTTGCGGCGCGGGTTGTTGTCGCGCTGCGCCTGGCCCTCGGGGCGGGCACCGGCCGCGGGCGCGGCTTCGGCGCCGGGCTCCTGCGCGGCGTCGGCACCGCCGCGCAGTTGCTGCAGCTGGGAAGCCAGGTCCGGGCGGGGGCCGCGCGGCTTGTTGCGCGAATTCGTCTTCGGGGCGGTGGTGGGGGCGTCGGTCATTGCTCGGGATTCGGCGCGGGGCGCGAAGTCGGAATTAGGGGTTGGAAGTCGGTGGGCGGCGCGCGGTGCGCGTCAGCGGGGCCGGAACATCTTGAACAGATTGTCGTGCCGGATCTCGAAATAGTCCGCCGGGCCGCCGCCGCGCAGGATCGGCTGCGCCGCGGCGGTGTCGTAGATGCCTTCGCGCAGCAGCTCGCGCGCGATGTGCACGCCCACCACTTCGCCGAGCACCAGCCAGGTCTCGATGGCGCGGCCGTCAGCGGCCTGCAGCTGCACGATCTGCGTCAGCCGGCATTCGAAGGACACCGGGCTCTCGGCCACGCGCGGTACCGCGATGCGGCGCGAGGGCGCGGGCGTGAGCCCGGCGAGCGCGAACTCGTCGACCTCGGGCGGCACCGCGGCGCAGCTCTGGTTCATCGGCTCGGCCAGCGGGCGGGTGGCGAGGTTCCAGCCGAACTCGCCGGTCTCGCGGATGTTGCGCAGACTGTCCTTGGCCGTGATGCTCGCGAAGCCGACGATCGGCGGCGTGTAGTTGAAGCCGTTGAAGAAGCTGTAGGGCGCGAGGTTGAGCACGCCCTGCGCATCGTGCGAGGAGATCCAGCCGATGGGCCGCGGGCCGACGATCGCGTTGAACGGATCGTGCGGCAGGCCGTGGCCCCGCGCGGGTTCGTAGAAATGGAAGCGGTCGTCGTCCTGCATGGAATGGATCCCGGGTTGTTCGGTCAGCGCAGGGCAGGTCGCATCGCCTGGCGGCCGATCAGCAGGCGGAACGGCAGCAGCATGAACACGCCGACCGCCAGCTTCACGCCGAGGTCGCCGAGCGCCCAGGTGAGCCAGGGGACGTCGGTGCCCGCGAAGGCGATGCCCCAGAACACGATGCTGTCGAGCACCGCCGCGACCACGGTGGCCACCAGCGGCGCGCGCCACCAGAGGCCGCGGCGCAGGCGGTCGAAGACGCGGATGTCGAGCAGCTGCGAGGCGATGAAGGCGCTGCCCGAGGCCAGCGCGATGCGCGCCGGCGCGAGCAGCAGCGACACCACCACCGCCACCGCGAAGCCGATCCAGGCCACGCGGCGCGCCATGCCGGGGCCGAAGCGCCGGTTGACGAGGTCGCTCACGAGGTAGGCGACCGGGTAGGTGAAGGCGCCCCAGGTCAACCAGTCGTTGATGGCGAACTGCACCAGGATGTTGGAGGCGAGCACCACCAGTGCCATCGCGCCGATGGCCAGCGCGAAGGCGCCGGTGCCCGGTCGTGCGAAGGCGAGGGGAGCGCGGTCGTGCGTCGTCGTCATGGCGTTCTCAGACGGCGGCGGTGCGCTGCCGTTCGGCCTCGGCCCGCAGGCCGCGCGCCACGGCTTCCGCGACCTTGATGCCGTCCACGCCGGCCGACAGGATGCCGCCCGCGTAGCTCGCGCCTTCGCCGGCCGGGTAGAGGCCGCGCACGTTGAGGCTCTGGAAGTCCTCGCCGCGCGTGATCCGGATCGGCGAGGAGGTGCGCGTCTCGACGCCGGTGAGCACCGCGTCGTGCAGGTCGAAGCCCTTGATCTTGCGGCCGAAGGCCGGGAAGGCCTCGCGCATCGCCTCGATCGCGAAGTCGGGCAGCGCGCGGTGCAGGTCGGTCGGCGTCACGCCCGGCTTGTACGAGGGCATCACCTCGCCGAGCTGGGTGGAGGGCTTGCCGGCGATGAAGTCGCCCACCAGCTGGCCCGGCGCGCGGTAGTCGCCGCCGCCGAGCACGAAGGCGTTGGACTCGAGCGCGCGCTGCAACGCGATGCCGGCCAGCGGGCCCTCGGGATAGTCGCGCGGGTCGATGCCCACCACGATGCCCGCGTTGGCGTTGCGCTCGGCGCGCGAGTACTGGCTCATGCCGTTGGTGACCACGCGGCCCGGCTCGCTGGTGGCCGCGACCACGGTGCCGCCCGGGCACATGCAGAAGCTGTAGACCGAGCGGCCGTTGCTCGCGTGGTGCACCAGCTTGTAGTCGGCCGCGCCCAGCATCGGGTGGCCCGCATGGCGGCCCCAGCGCGCGCGGTCGATCAGGCCCTGCGGATGCTCGACGCGAAAGCCGATCGAGAAGGGCTTGGCCTCGATGTGCACGCCGCGCTCGTGCAGCATCGCGAAGGTGTCGCGCGAGCTGTGGCCGAGCGCCATCACGACGTGGTCGGCACGCAGCTCGCTGCTTTGTCCCGTCGCCTGGTCGAGCACGGTGAGCCCGCGCAACTGGCCGTCCTCGATGCGCACGTCGGTCACGCGCTGCTCGAAGCGGATCTCGCCGCCGAGCGCCACGATCTGCTCGCGGATGTTCTCCACCACCTTCACCAGCTTGAAGGTGCCGATGTGCGGATGCGCGACGTAGAGGATCTCGGGCGGCGCGCCGGCCTTCACGAACTCCTCCATCACCTTGCGGCCGAGGAAGCGCGGGTCCTTGATCTGGCTGTAGAGCTTGCCGTCGGAGAAGGTGCCGGCGCCGCCCTCGCCGAACTGCACGTTCGACTCGGGGTCGAGCACGCTCTTGCGCCACAGGCCCCAAGTGTCCTTGGTGCGCTGGCGCACGGTCTTGCCGCGTTCCAGCACGATCGGGCGCAGGCCCATCTGCGCGAGCATCAGCGCCGCGAAGATGCCGCAGGGGCCGAAGCCGATCACCACCGGGCGGCTCGCGCCCGCGGGCACGTCCGCCGGCAGCGCATGGCGCATGTCGGGCGCGGGCTGGATGTGCGGATGGCCGGCGTGCTGCGCGAGCAGCGCGGCCTCGCGTTTCGCGTCGGCGAGCGCCACGTCGCAGATGTAGACCGTCAGCAGCTCGGCCTTGCGCGCATCGAAGCTGCGCTTGTAGACGGTGTGGGAGGCGATCGCCTCGGGCGGGACCTCGAGGGTGCGGGCGATCAGCGCGGCCAGCGCCTCGGGCGCGTGGTCGAGCGGAAGTTTGAGTTCGGAGATTCTCAGCATGTCGTGGGGCTTGTGTTTATCAAGCAGGCCGACGATTTTACGCGTTGGGCCGCTATCAAAGGGATAGCTGGCCGCAACGGGGAACGCGCGAGGGGATCAGGCGGGCAGGAAGCCCTCGACCGACAGGTACCGCTCGCCCGTGTCGTAGTTGAAGCCCAGCACCACCGCGTTCTCGGGCAGCGAGGGCAGCTTCTGCGCGATGGCCGCCAGCGTGGCGCCCGAGGAGATGCCCACCAGCATGCCTTCCTCGGTGGCGCAGCGGCGCGCCATCTCGCGCGCGGGTTCGGCATCGACCTGCAGCACGCCGTCGAGCAGCGCGGTGTCGAGGTTCTTCGGGATGAAGCCGGCGCCGATGCCCTGGATCGGGTGCGGCGCGGGCTGGCCGCCCGAGATCACGGGCGAGGCCACGGGCTCGACCGCGAACACCTGCAGCTTCGGCCACTTCTTCTTGAGCACGCGCGCCACGCCGGTGATGTGGCCGCCGGTGCCCACGCCGGTGATCAGCACGTCGATGCCCTCGGGGAAGTCGGCCGCGATCTCCTCGGCCGTGGTGCGCACGTGCACCTCGACGTTGGCCGGGTTGTTGAACTGCTGCGGCATCCAGGCGCCGGGCGTGCCAGCGACGATCTCCTCGGCGCGCGCGATCGAGGCCTTCATGCCGCCCGCGCGCGGCGTCAGGTCGAAGGTGGCGCCGTAGGCCAGCATCAGCCGGCGGCGCTCCACCGACATGCTGTCGGGCATCACCAGGATCAGCTTGTAGCCCTTGACGGCCGCGACCATCGCCAGGCCGATGCCGGTGTTGCCCGAGGTGGGCTCGACGATGGTGCCGCCGGGCTTGAGCGCGCCGCTCTTCTCGGCGTCCTCCACCATCGCGAGCGCGATGCGGTCCTTGATCGAGCCGCCGGGGTTGGCGCGCTCGGCCTTGATCCAGACCTGCTGCTTCGCGTTGCCGAACAGGCGCTGGATGCGCACGTGCGGCGTGTTGCCGATGGTCTGGAGGATGTTCTGGGCCTTCATGGATGGATCTCCTTGGATGCGTTCGGTTCGATGGTTGTCGCGACGACAGCGCGCATTGTGAGACCAGCCCGCGGACCTTTCAGCGCGAAGGTGTTGCAACCGGCACGCTCGGCAGCAGCCGGCCGCGCACCAGCAGCGCCAGGGTCTTCGCCGCGAAGAGTCCGATGATCGCGTTGGCGGCCACGAACAAGAGCGGCGCGAGCCAGCGCACCGGCCCCGTGGCGCCGGCCGCCACCAGCCGCATCGCCAGCGTCGGCAGCGCGCCCACGCCGAAGCTGAAGGCCCAGTAGCCGGGCGTGAAGGACTGGCGCGAGATCCACGGCAGCAGGCGCAGCAGCAGCAGGGCCTGGTAGAGGCCGTAGCCCAGCAGGATCTGCGCGAACAGGTCGGGCACGCCGCCGTTGACCGCGAGCCAGGTGCCGCCGCCGACCACGGCCGGCGCGAGCTGGATGCCCAGCAGCGGGCGCTGCGCCTCGGGCAGCGGCTCCTGCGTGGCCGCGCGGTGCAGGATCAGCGATTCGAGCGCGAGCCAAGAGAACAGCCCCGCGCCGAAGAACAGCAGGCCCAGCTGCGGCCAGCCGAAGGCCGCGGCCGCGGTGCCGGCGACGAAGTTCTGCGCCACCGCCGGCAGGTAGATCGCGGGCGTGACCGAGGCCGGCGCGCGGCCGCCCTGCCAGGTGCGGCCATAGAGCCGCAGGCCGAGTGCGAGCTGCGCCGTGACCGCGAGCGCGAACAAGGCCAGCGCCACCGGGCGTGCGTAGGGCAGCAGCGCGACCGCCGCCAGCATGCTGGCCACCGGGCCCAGCGCCGCGAACGACGACTGCACCGGGTGCTCGAGCTCGGCGCGCGCCTCGTCGGGATGGCGCAGCCACTTGGCGGCATAGAGCACCAGCAGCACCAGCCACACGGCGATGCCGGCCCAGGTCAGGGCCTGCGCGGCCTCGGGCGGCAGCTGCCACAGCGGCGTCGCCACGCGCCAGGCCGCGGCCAGCGCGAGCAGGCCGACGGCGATGCTGAAGAAGGAGACGGGAATCGGGCCGCGGGCCGATGCGGCGGCCGGTGCGGCGGTGGGGGCGAGATCGGAAGTCATTCTGTTCACCTCGTGGAAGTCGGTGAATCAACTGTAGGCCTGCGTGCTAGGATTTTGAATGCCGATCCGGCTGAAAAAATTGCTCCAACGTCTCACACTATGGATGCCCTGAGCGAACTCGTCGACTGGCTGGCCCCGCGCGGCCGCATGGACCTGCGCTGCCTGTTCGGCCAGGACTGGGCCGCGCCGCACGAGGCCATCGGCCCGTGGCGCGCGCCCTTCCACATCCTGATGCGCGGGCGCTGCGAGCTGTGGCTGCCGGCCAGCAACACGCTGCTGCCGCTGGAGGAGGGCAGCCTCGTGATCCTGCCGCACGGCCAGGCGCACGTGCTGCGCACCGCGGGGCTCGGGCCGCAGCCGCGAGAGCCGCAAGAGGACATGCGCCCGATCCGCCTGCGCAAGGGCGAGCTGGTCGACCTCAAGACCAACCTGCCGCGCCCCGCGAAGGCCGACACCGACATCCTCTGCGGCGAGTTCGAGTTCCCGGGCCGGCGCCGCAGCACGCTGCTCGAGGCGCTGCCCGATCCGCTGGTGATCCCCTTTGGCCAGCGGCCCGAGTACGGCTGGCTGCAGGGCCTGGTGCGGCTGATGGCGCACGAGATCGAGCAGCAGAACGCCGGTGCGCAGGCCATCGTGGCGCAGCTCTCGGGCACGCTGTTCACGCTGGCGGTGCGCGCCTGCCTCGACACCCGGCCCGAGCTCTCGGGCGTGCTGGGCCTCATGGCCAGCCCGCGGCTGGCGGGCGCGCTCAAGGCCATGCTCGACGCGCCGCAGCACGACTGGACCGTGGCCTCGCTGGCCGAGCGCTGCCATCTCTCGCGCGCCACCTTCGCGCGCGAGTTCGCGCGCCGCACGGGCACCGGCCCGCTCGAACTGCTGACCAGCCTGCGCATGGAACTCGCGTCGCGCCTGCTCGCGCATGGCGGGCAGGACACGGCCTCGGTCGGCGAGGCCGTCGGCTACCGCTCCGAGGCCGCGTTCAACCGCGCCTTCGCGCGCCACGCGGGCCTCACGCCAGGGCGCTTCCGGCGCGCCGCGGCGGCCAGCTGAACCGCCTCAGGACCCGGCCAGCACCGGGCGCCGCAGCGGCGCCTTCCACAACTCGGCCAGCAGCACGCCGGCCACCGTCAGCACGCCGCCGACCGCGTGATAGGCCGCGAGCGATTCGCCGATCACCGCCGCCGCGATCAGCGCGGTGAACAGCGGGATCAGGTTGAAGAACATGCTCGCGCGGCTCGGTCCGATGTGGGCCACCGTGTGCATCCACACCAGCGGCGCGAGCATCGAGGCGCCGAGGCCCGCGAAGCCGATCAGCGGCAGGTTGGCGGCCGACAGGCCCATGCGCGGCGTCAGCAGGTACAGCGGCAGCAGCACGATCACCGCGCACACGATCTGCAGGTAGAGCAGCTGCAGCGCGGGCACTTCCTTCATGCCCCAGCGCTTGAGCAGGATCACGTAGACCGCATAGGCCAGCATCGCCAGCAGCATCAGGCCGTCGCCCATGTTGGCGCCGCTCTTGAGCAGCGTGCCGAGGTCGCCCGAGGACACCACCACCGCCACGCCCGCGATCGACACCAGCGAGCCCGCCACCGCGCCGGCCGTGAGCCGCTGGCCCAGCAGCAGGATCGACAGCGCCAGCACCATCATCGGCGTGAGCGAGCCGATGATCCCCATGTGCGTGGCCGTGGTCAGGTAGGCCGCGTAGTAGGCGAGGCTCTGGTAGACCACCATGCCCAGCAGGCCGAGCACCGCGATGCGGCCCAGCTGCGGGCGGATCGCGCGCCAGTTGCGCAGCACCGGGCGCAGCGCCAGCGGCGTGAACAGCAGCGCCGCGAGCAGCCAGCGGTAGAAGCTGATCTCGGCCGGCGCGATGGTGCCGGCCGCCATCTTGCTGACGACGGTGTTGCCCGACCAGATGACGACGGCGAGCAGGGGGAAGGCATAGGGCCACATGGGACAGGACTTTCAGGAGGAGGCGGGGCTATCATCGGTGCGTCCGTCCTGCGGCATATAGCTCGATCAGGACAACCGGTCCGGAATTCCGGACGCTCTTTCGAGGAACCGCCCCGCCATGGCCGATCGCGCGCGCTACCTGTCGATCCAGGACGTGGAGCACAAGCCCGGCCCGTTCTATTTCAACTGGGACGAATTCGGCGCCGACACCCTGGCCGCGCCGCACAGCCACAGCTGGGGCCATCTCAACTACACCGCGCACGGCACCATGCAGATGGAGGCCGAGGGCCTGCGCTTCCTCTCGCCGCCGCAGTACGCGGTGTGGATCCCGCCGCGGGTGGTGCACAGCTGCACGCTGCGCCATGCGGTCGTCTACCGCACCGTCTACATCGTGCCCGCGTTGTGCGCCGAGCTGCCCACGCGGCCCTGCACCGTGCGCATCAGCCCGATCATCCGTAGCGTGCTGGCCGACTTCGCCGCGCGCGATGTGAACGAGCCCGTCACGCCGGCCGACCTGCGGCTCGCGCAGGTGGTGGTCGACCAGCTCGCGCGCGCCGAGGTGCTGCGCTGCTACCTGCCCGCGGCCGCCTCGCCCGCGCTGGTCGGCGTGCTCGAGGCGCTGCAGGCCGAGCCCGGCGACCACCGCTCGCTGGCCGAGTGGGCCGCGAGCGTGCACATGACCGAGCGCACGCTCGCGCGCCAGTGCCAGCGCGAACTCGGCATGTCCTTCGGCGACTGGCGCCAGCGGCTGCGCTTCCTGCGCGCCATCGATGCGCTGGAGGCCGGCCGCACGGTGCAGGAGATCGCCTTCGACCTCGGCTACAGCACGGCCTCGGCCTTCATCGCGATGTTCCAGCGCGAGGCGGGCACGACGCCGGAGCAGTACCGGCGCGAGTTCTGCGGCATCGCGGGATGAGGGCATGCGCGAAGCGGCGATAATCCGCCCCGTGAAGCGTGCCAGACCGCCGCTGGTGCAAGCCCGCAAGGGGCGATGCCTTCGGGCACCGCGTCGAAAGACCGCACTGGAGGAACGTCCGGACTGCACAGGACAGCGCAGGAGCTAACGGCTCTCCACCGTGAGGTGAGGATCAGAGCAACAGAGACGAGCCGATTCAGTTCGGGTGAAACGGGCAATCTCTGCGCGCAGCAACACCAAGTAGGCCAGTATCGAGGTGGTTCCGCTGAGCTGGCGGGTAGGTGGCATCGAGCCGTCTGGCGACAGACGGCCCAGAGTAATGGCGGTCACGCCGGGCATTTCGCAAGGGATGTCCGGTGCACAGAATCCGGCTTATCGGCGCGCTTCACACTTTTCTTTCTTCTTCCCCAACGTTCTTCGTCGGGTCATGCCAGGCGGTGCATGACCCGCCCGTCGGCATGGCCGGCACGATCTGGGGTAAACCCGTATAATCGATAGCAAGCTAACTAATTGGGAGCCTTGCCATGGCCGAACCGGTCACGCCGCCCACCGGCCGGAAGAAGAAAAAGGAAGCGCGCGAAGCCGCGCTGATGAAGCTCGGCATGCAGTTCTCGACCCTGCAGCGCGGCTACCGCGCCGCGGCCGACAAGGCGGTCGCGCACGTGGGCCTGTCGCAGACCCTGGCCTGGCCGGTGGTGATGATCGGCCGCATGGAGCAGGGCGTGCGCCAGGGCGTGCTGGCCGAGGCACTGGGCATCGAGGGACCTTCGCTGGTGCGCTCGCTCGACCAGCTCGTGGAGGCCGGCTATGTCGAGCGCCGCGAGGACCCGGCCGACCGCCGCGCCAAGACCCTGCACCTCACGCCCGCGGGCGAGGCCGCCTGCGAACCCATCGAGGCCGCGCTGAGCCTGATGCGCGCCGCGCTGTTCGAGGGCGTGTCCGACGAGGACCTCGCGGCCTGCCTGCGCGTGTTCGCGGTGCTCGAGGAACGGCTGGGCCGCGGCGCACCGGCCGAGGGGCGACGCTAGATGCCCTCGTTGAGCCTGCCGCGCTTCAGCCGCGCCGAGATCGTCTTCTCCACCAAGAGCTTCGCCGCCGCGATGCTCGCGATGTACCTCGCCAGCCGCGCCGGCCTGCCGCGTCCGTTCTGGGCCTTGATGACCACCTACGTCGTCGCCCATCCGCTGGCCGGCGCGGTGCGCTCCAAGGCGGTCTATCGCTTCTGCGGCACGCTGATCGGCAGCACCGCCACCGTGCTGCTGGTGCCCGCGCTGTCGAACGCGCCCGAGCTGCTGACGCTGGTGCTCGCGCTGTGGGTCGGCCTGTGCCTGTGCATCTCGCTGTTCGACCGCACGCCGCGCTCCTACGTCTTCATGCTCGCGGGCTACACCGCCGCGCTGATCGGCTTCCCCTCGGTGCAGGCGCCAGAGGCGCTGTTCGACACCGCCGTCGCGCGCGTCGAGGAGATCGGCCTGGGCATCTTCTGCGCCACGCTGCTGCACAGCCTGGTGCTGCCGGCCGGCATGGGCCCCACCGTGCTGGGCCTGCTCGACCGCACCCTGCAGGACGCGCGCAAGTGGCTCGGCGACCTGCTGCAGCCGCCCGCGAGCGCCACGGGCACGCCCGCGCGCCGCGCCGATGCCGACCCCAAGCGCCTGGCCGACGACCGGCGCCGCCTCGCGGGCGACATCACGCAGCTGCGCATCCTGTCGACCCACGTGCCCTTCGACACCACGCACCTGCGCTGGACCGCCGGCGCGATCCGCGCGATGCAGGACCGCGTGGCCGCGCTCACGCCCGCGCTGTCGGCGGTCGAAGACCGGCTGCTCGCGCTCGAGCAGGCCGAGGGCGCCATCGCGCCCGACGTGGCCGCGCTGCTCGCGCAGACCGGGCAGTGGCTGCGCGAGGAGGGCGCCGGCACTTCGGACGATGCGCGCCTGCAGGCCCTGCGCGCGACCCTTGCCGCGCTCGCCGCCACGCGACCCGGTGCTTCCATCTCTCCCTGGGGCCGCGCGCTGCGCATCGCGCTCGCGGGCCGGCTCGAGGAACTGGTCGAAGGCTGGCGCGCCTGCGCGCGGCTGCGTGCCGACATCGACGACGGCCTGAAGGGCGCGGTGCCGCCGCGCCGCGTCGCCGCGCTCGGCAACCGCGTGCTGCACCTCGACCGCGGCATGGCGCTGCTGTCGGCGCTCGCGGCCGTGCTCGCCATCTGCCTGTGCGGCGCGTTCTGGATCCTCACCGGCTGGTCGATGGGCTCGGCCGCCACCATGATGGCCGCGGTCTTCTGCTGCTTCTTCGCCACCATGGACGACCCGGTGCCCGCGATCCAGGGCTTCCTCAAGTGGACGCTGTGGTCGATCCCGATCTCCGCGCTCTACGTGCTGGTGCTGCTGCCGCTGGTGCACGACTTCGGCATGCTGGTCGCGGTCTGCGCGCCGGTGTTCCTGGCGCTGGGCCTGTACATGGCGCGGCCGGCCTACTTCATGGCCGCGATGGCGCTGCTGTTCGGCGTCTCGGGCACGCTGGCGATGCACGACACCGCCACCGCCGACATCGTGAGCTTCATCAACAGCATGCTGGGCCAGGTCTTCGGCGTGGTGGCCGCGGCCTTCGTCACGCGGCTGGTGCGCTCGGTGGGCGCCGACTGGAGCGCGCGCCGTATCCAGCGCGCCACCTGGCGCGAGCTCGGCGAGATGGCCGGTGCGGCCGCGGCCACGCCCGTGACTCTGTCGCCGTCGGCCCAGCGCCGTGGCGTGCCCGGCGACGCGTACGCGGTGCGCATGCTCGACCGCATCGGCCTGCTGGCACCGCGCATCGCGCAGGCCGGCGGCCGCATCGAGGGCGTGGCCGCCGACGACGCGCTGCGCGACCTGCGCATGGGCGCCGACATCGATGCGCTGCAGCGCGTGCGCGCGCAGCTGCCGCTGGCCTCGGCGAGCGCGCTGCTCGGCGACATCGCGCGCTTCTTCCGCCAGCGCGCCGGTGGCCGCGTGGCCGCGCGGCCCGCGAGCCTCTTGGCGCGCATCGACGAGGCGCTGGCCTCGATGCTCGGCGCCGCGAGCACGTTGAGTGCCGACGCGCGCTCGGCCGTCACCGCGCTGGTGGGACTGCGCCGCAATCTCTTTCCGGAGGCGCCGCCGATGCGCGCGGCTTCCGTCGTTCCAGTTCCTGTTGCCGCGCAAGGAGTGTCCCGATGATCGGCGAAGCGAGTTTCTACGGCCTCTACGTGCCCTGGCTGATGCTGCTGGCCGGTGCCGCGCTGCTCGCCCTGTGGGGCGTGCGCCGGCTGCTGGCCGCCACCGGCCTCTACCGCTGGGTCTGGCACCCGGCCCTGTTCGACATGGCGCTCTACCTGCTGCTGCTCTATGCGCTGAGCCGCGCCACGTCCTCTCTGCAATGACCACACCATGACCGCCAACACTTCCAACGACAACAACAAGGCCGGCGCCCGCACCTGGCCCGCCGGCGCGCTGCGCATCCTCGTCACCGCCGCCGTGGTGGCCGCCGCCGTCTGGGCGGGTTTGCGCCTGTGGGACCACTACGAGCTCGCGCCCTGGACGCGCGACGGCCGCGTGCGCGCCAACGTGGTCCAGATCGCGCCCGACGTCTCGGGCCTGGTCACGGCCGTGCCGGTGCAGGACAACCAGTCGGTGGCCGCCGGCACCCTGCTGTTCGAGGTCGACCGCGCGCGCTACGACCTGGCCGTGCGCCAGGCCCAGGCCGCGCTCGCCGCGCAGCGCGCCATGAGCGCGCAGGCCCAGCGCGAGAACACGCGCAACGCGGGGCTCGAGGCGCTGGTCTCGCAGGAGGCGCGCGAACAGACCCGCGCGCGCGTCGAGCAGGCGCGCGCCGCCGTCGCGCAGGCCGAGGTCGCGCTCGATTCGGCGCGGCTGAACCTGCAGCGCGCCGAGGTGCGCGCGCCGGCCGACGGCCTGGTCACCAACCTCGACCTGCGCCAGGGCAGCTACGCGGCCGCGGGCCGGCCGGTGCTCGCGCTGGTCGATGCGCGCTCCTTCTACGTCGAGGGCTATTTCGAGGAAACCAAGCTGCCGCGCATCCACCTCGGCGACCGCGTGCACGTCATGCCGATGGGCGGCGGCGCGGTGCTCGGCGGCACCGTCGAGAGCGTGGCCGCCGGCATCGCCGACCGCGACCGCTCGACCAGCGCCAACCTGCTGCCGAGCGTGAACCCCACCTTCAACTGGGTGCGGCTCGCGCAGCGCATCCCGGTGCGCGTGAAGCTCGATCCGCTGCCCGCGGGCGCGCGGCTGGTGGCGGGGCAGACGGTGACGGTGCAGGTGCTCGAGCAGGCCCAGGCGCAGCGCGAGAAGACCGCCGCCGATGCCGAGACCAAGGCCGGCGCCAGGAAGGAAGGATGATGGCCAACGCATCCCGCACCGTGCTGCGCATCGCCGCGCTGGCCGCCGCCGCGGCGCTCGCGGCCTGCGGCAGCGTCGGCCCCGACTACCGCCAGCCCGACGAGGCCATCGCGAGCCAGCCCGCCGCCGGCCGGCCCTTCGCCGAAGCCAACCCCGCCGCCGGCCTGCAGGCCGTGCCGCTGCCGCCGCACTGGTGGCGGCTGTACCGCGACCCGCGGCTCGACCGGCTGGTGGAGCAGGCGCTCGCGCACAACACCGACCTGCGCCAGGCGGTCGCCAACCTCGAGCGCGAGCGCGCCATCGAGGCCGAGGTGGCCGGCGGCAAGCGTCCCGTCATCGGCGTGAACGGCGGGCCCTCGTTCGGCCACGTCTCGGGCCTGCAGCTGCTGCAGAAGGACTACGAACCGCCGGACCGCTTCAACTACAGCAGCGGCCTGTCGCTGTCCTACCAGGTCGACCTGTTCGGCCAGATCCGTCGCGCCGCCGAGGCGGCCGAGGCCGGCACCGCGTCGGCCGCGGCCGCGCTCGACCTGGTGCGCGTGAACGTCGCGGCCGGCACCGCGCGTGCCTATGCCGAGGCCTGCTCGACGGGCCTGCGGCTGTCGATCGCGCAGAAGTCGGTGCGGCTGCAGCAGGAGGCGGTCGACGTCACCGCGAAGCTGCACGAGGCCGGCCGCGCCGGCGCGCTCGACACCGGCCGCGCCCGCGCGCAGCTGCAGCAGCTCACGGCCGCGCTGCCGCCGCTCGTGGCCGAGCGCCAGAACGCGCTCTACCGCCTCGCCACGCTCACGGGCGAACTGCCGCAGGACTTTCCGCGCGAGCTCGCCGACTGCGCCGTGCCGCCGCGCGTGGCCGGCACCGTGCCGGTGGGCGACGGCGCCGCGCTGCTGCGCCGCCGGCCCGACATCCGCCAGGCCGAGCGCAGCCTGGCCCAGGCCACCGCGCGCATCGGCGTCGCCACGGCCGACCTCTATCCGAAGATCACGCTGGGCCTGTCGGCCTCGTCGGCCGGCCCGGCCGAGGACTTCGGCCGCAAGGGCACGTTCGGCTGGAGCCTCGGCCCGCTGATCTCGTGGACCGTGCCCAACACCGGCATCGCGCAGGCCCGCATCGCGCAGGCCGAGGCCGGCACGCGCGCGGCGCTCGCGAAGTTCGACGGCACCGTGCTCACCGCGCTGCGCGAGACCGAGTCGGCGCTCGGCAACTACGCGCGCGAACTCGACCGCCGCGCCGCGCTGCAGGCCGCGCGCGACGAGAGCGCCACCGTCGCCGCGCAGGCGCGCCAGCTCTACCGCAACGGCCGCACCGCCTACCTCGACACGCTCGATGCCGAACGCGCGCTGGCCGCGAGCGATGCCGCGCTGGCGGCCAGCGAGGCGCAGCTGTCGGACGACCAGATCGTGCTGTTCATGGCGCTCGGCGGCGGCTGGGAGACCGACGACGGCGACCGCCTCGCGGCCAGCGGCAACGAGGCACGCAAGCAGTGAACGCGAACGCCATCCCCGCGCCACGCGCCGCGCACGCGCCGCTGTGGCTGCTCGCGCTCGTCACCTTCAGCGGCACCCTGGCCATGCACATCTTCGTGCCCGCGCTGCCGATCGCCGCGCGCGGCCTCGGTGCCGGCATCGGCGAGATGCAGATGACGGTGAGCCTCTACATCTTCGGCCTGGCCGTCGGGCAACTGGTGTACGGCCCGCTGGCCGACCGCTTCGGCCGCCGGCCGGTGATGCTCGCGGGCCTCGGCCTCTACACGGTCGCGGGGCTGGCGGCCGCGCTCGCGCCCGACGTGCATGCGCTGATCGCCGCGCGGCTGTTCCAGGCCATGGGCGGCTGCGCGGGCCTGGTGCTCGGGCGCAGCATCGTGCGCGACACCGCCGAGCCGCAGGAGGCGACACGCCGCCTCGCGCTGATGAACCTGATGGTGACCGTGGGCCCGAGCATCGCGCCGCTGGTCGGCGGCGCACTCGCCACCGCCCTGGGCTGGCGCTCGATCTTCTACGGCCTGTTCGCGCTCGGCATCGTCGGCCTGCTGTTCACCTGGCGCCTGCTGCCCGAGACCGGCCGGCCCGGCGCGCCCGTCAGCGCGCCCGCGCTCGCGCGCAACTACGCGCGGCTGCTGCGCTCGCCGGCCTTCCTCGGCTTCTCCATCGGCGGCGGCTGCGCCACCACCTCGATGTACGCCTTCATCGCCTCGGCGCCGTTCATCTTCGTCGACCAGTTGCACCGGCCCGCGCACGAGGCCGGCCTCTACCTCGCCATCCTGGTCTCGGGCGTGTGGCTCGGCAGCTTCCTCACCAGCCACCTGATCGCGCGCGTGCGCGTCGACCGGCTCATGATCCGTTCCAACGCGCTCAGCGTGGCCGCGGCCTTCGTGCTGCTGGGCGCCGCGCTCACCGACCACCTGTCGGTGCCGCTGATCGTCGCCGCCATGTTCCTGTTCACCGTCGGTGCCGGCATGGCCTCGCCGGCCGCGCTCACGCAGGCGATCAGCGTCAATCCGCAGATCATCGGCTCGGCCTCGGGCCTCTACGGCTTCACGCAGATGGCGGTGGGCGCGCTGTGCACCGCGCTCGCGGGCATGGGGCACCGCAACCCCGCGCTGGCCTCGGCGATCGTGCTCGCGGGGGCGGGGATCGTGGCGCAGCTGTCGTTCGCGATCGCGCTGCGTTCGCAGCGCAAGGCCACTCCCATCCGTTCGGGCTGAGCCATCCCCATCCGTTCGGGCTGAGCTTGTCGAAGCCTCGCGCAAGGCTTCGACAGGCTCAGCCCGAACGGTTGTGAACTCACTTCGCGAACAACCACCCGCCCTTGGGCTGCCGCATCAGCTCGTGGTGCTTGACCGCGCGCTCCTCGCCGTCGTCGCCCACGTACACCACCTCGAAGCGCAGCAGCTTCGGCGACACCATCTTCCAGTTCTGGATCCGCTTGACGGTCACGCAGGCGGTCTTGTCGTGGTACTGCATCTGCGCCATCGGGCCGCCCTGGAAGCCCTGGGCGTCGAACAGCCGGCCCGGCGCCGCGAAGGGATTGAGCACCGCGCCGTTGCGCGCGGTGATGCAGCCCTCGGTGCGCAGGAACGACTCGATGGTCGGCGAGGCGCTGCGCACCACGCGGCCCACGGCCGGGGTCGGCGGCTTGGCGGCGATCTGCTCGCGGATGCGCTCGACCTGGTCCTCGGTGATCGGCGCCAGGCCGTCCTTCGACACCACGGGCGGCGGTGCGGGCGGGGCCGGTGGCGCCGGCGCGGGCATCAGGGGCTCGAACACCGAGCAGCCGCCGAGCGAGGCGAAGGCCAGGGCTGCCACGGTGGCGTTCAGGCGGCGCGGAAAGGGAACGGTCTCGGCGGCGGATGTCGATCCGGACTTCATGGCTGGAGTCTCCTGTCGGCGGCGCGAAGCCGCTGGCTGAAAAAAGCAGGCCGCGAACATGCGGTGCGGGCGCGCGAAGCCTTCGTCGTCAAAAGCGTTCCTGCGGCGCGAGGTAGCGCCACTGGCCGGGCGCGAGGCCGGCCAGCGGCACGCGTCCGATGCGGATGCGGCGCATCGCGAGGATGCGCAGCTCCATGCGGTCGCACAGGTGCGCGACCTGGCCCGGCTGCGCGCCCTTGAGCGCGAAGCGCAGCCCGGTCTGCTCGGGGGTCTGGCGGCCGATGCTCACGCGCGCGGGCGTGCGCTCGAAGCGCGCGAGCTGCTCGGGCGAGACGGCACCGGCCACGTCGACCATGATCTCGTGCTCGATCACGGCCGCGTCCTCGTGCAGCTTGCGCTCGATGCGGAATTCCTGCGTGAACGCCACCAGGCCGCTGGCACCGGTCTCCAGCGGCGTCATGCACTGCTGGCCGCGCGCATGCGCGGGCAGGAAGCGCGGCGTGCCGTGCGCGGGGGCGAGGTTGGCGGCCACCAGCAGCGTGTGCGCTTCCTCGGTGCGCAGGCCGGCCGGCTTGTGCAGCAGCAGCGTCACCGGCAGCACGGGTTCGGGCCGCGCGCCCGCTTCGATCTCCACCTGCTGGTGCGGCTGCACGCGCGATTGCGGCAACAGTGCCGGCTGGCCGTCGACGCGCACCGCGCCGTTCTCGATCAGCAGCTCGGCCTCGCGGCGCGAGCAGCCCGCGAGCGCGGCCACGCGCTTGGCGAGGCGGATGCCTTCGGCGTCGTGCCTGTCTTGCGCACTCATGAGCCGACGGCCGCCTGCTGCCGGATGCGCGCCACGTGCGCCGCCAGCGAGCGCGCGGCCACCGGCCACAGCCGCTCGGGCACGTCGTCGTAGGCCAGCGGCAGCCATTGCTCGGGCGTGCCCTCGGGCAGCTTCTGCATCGCGGCCGCGATCTTGGCCTCGCGCTTGAGGCGGTGCGCCTTCAGGTAGGCGATGGCCGTGCGCGCGAAGCCGATCACGTGGCCGTGCGCGGGCAGGATGAATTCGACGCCGCCGGCCTCGCAGTTCGCGTCGAGCTTGTCGAGCGAATCGAGGTAGGCCGTCATGTCGCCGTCGGGCGGATCGACCACCGTGGTGCTGCCGTTGAGGATGTGGTCGCCCGAGAACAGCAGCCCGTCCTCCTCGAGCACCAGGCACAGGTGGTTGGCCGCGTGGCCCGGCGTGTGGACCACGCGCAGCGTGTGCGTGAGGGCCGCGCCCTCGGCATCGGTGCCCGTGAGCGCCAGCCGTTCGCCGTCGGCCAGCTCGCGCTCGGCCGAGAAGCGTGCGCTCGCGCGCGCCGTGGGCGCCGACGACAGCCCCAGGATCGGCGGCTTCGCGGCGCCGGCCAGCGCCTGCAGCGGCGCCGCGCCCGGCGAATGGTCGGCATGCGAATGCGTGCAGACGATCATGCGGATGTCGCCCCTGGCGGCCTGCCACAGCCGCTCGATGTGGGCGGGGTCGTTCGGGCCCGGATCGATCACGATGTGGCCGGTGGCCGCGTCGCCCACGATGTAGCTGTTGGTGCCCGGGCCGGTCATCGCGCCCGGGTTGGGCGCGGTCAGGCGCTGCACGTTCTTCAGCAGCGCCACCGGTGCATCGCTCTTCCAGTCGAGCGAGTGCAGCATCTGGCCGTCGGGGCAGACCAGCGCGAGCTCGCCGAAGGGCGGGTCGTTCTCCATGTAGCGCTCGTCGCGGCCGTTGACGAAGCCACCGCGCGGGCAGCTGGTCCACAGCGGCTGCTCGCTCGCGCAGGCCGCCAGCACCGCGTCGACGCTGGCATAGGAGGCCATGCGCTGCAGCGTGCGCACGGTCGGGAAGATCATGAAGAAGCTGCCGGCCGCGTGGCGCGCGAGCGCATCGGCCGGGCGCACCCAGCTCGGCTCGAACTGCTCGCTCTCGTCGGCCGAGGGCTCCTGGCCCTCGGGCATGCGCGCCACCAGGAAGGGCACGTCGAAGCGCTTGGGCAGGTCGCGGTCGGTGATCCAGTGCGCGAAGGTGAACACCCGGTCGGCCTCGAGCACCAGTCCGCGCGCCGCGCACTGCTCGGCGAAGGGCACGGCCGCGTGGCCGTCGCGGTCCATCGCGGCGATGTCCTCGGAACCGGCCGGGCGGCCGTCGGCATGGTGCGCGAGCAGCACGCCGAGCTCCTCGAAGCATTCGCGGATCGCGGCCACCGCCTGGGTGGCCTGCAGCGGGCTCTGCGTGGGGCGGCGCGCGGCCGTGCGCGCGGCGACCTCGTCGGCCGCGTCGATGTGGCCGCCGGGGAAGACGTAGGCGCCGGGCGCGAAGCTGGCGGTGGCCGAGCGGCGCGTCATCAGCACCTCGATGCCGGCCGCGGTATCGCGCAAAAGCAGCACGGTGGCCGCGGCGCGCACCGCCACCGGTTCGCGCTGGGGATGAATATGTTGTGTGGGACGAACCATGGGGCGATTATGGAGAGCCGGCGCGCCGGAGGTGTGTCGCGCATAAGCACATGCCGAAGCAGGTATGAGCATCGCGCCAGAATCCGGGCCTGCACCGCCCGAACCGAGGACCACAGCCATGCCCCCTTTCCACTTCCCGAGCCGGCACCTGCGCGCGCTGCTGACGGCCGCTGCATTGTGCGCGTCGATCGCGCCCGTGGCGCATGCGCAGGCCGATTGGCCGCAACAGCCCGTAACGCTGATCATGGGTTTTCCCGCCGGCTCCGGCGTCGACGTCGTGGCCCGCACCATCCAGGACCCGCTGACGCGCCAGCTCGGCAAGCCCGTGATCATCGACTACCGCTCCGGCGCGGCCGGCAACATCGCGAGCGAGTACGTGGCCCACGCGAAGCCCGACGGCTACACGCTGTCGTTCGGCACCGCCGCGACGCACGGCAGCAATGCCGCGCTCTACAAGAAGCTGCCCTTCGACGTCGAGGCCGACTTCGTGCCGGTGGCGCCGGTGCTCGACGTGTCGAACGTGCTGACGATCAACCCCGACGTCATCAACGTGAAGACGCTCAAGGAATTCGTCGAGCTGGTCAAGGCCAACCCCGGCAAGTACAACTACGCCTCCACCGGCAACGGTGCCGGCACCCACATGGCCTTCGCCGAGTTCAATGCGCGGCTGGGGCTCAACATGGTCCACGTGCCCTACAAGGGCGGCCCCGAGGCCATCACCTCGGTGGTGCGCGGCGAGACCTGCTGCATCATGAACCAGGTCCAGACCATCCTGCCGCACTACAAGGCTGGCAAGGTGCGGCTGCTCGGCGTGACCACCGCCACGCCGGTGGCCGCGGTGAAGGAAGTGCCCACCATCGCCTCGAGCGGCCTGCCGGGCACCCAGGGCTTCGACAGCTCGATCTGGTTCGGCATCTTCGCGCCCAAGGGCACCGACGCGCGCATCGTCGAGAAGCTCAACGCCGCCGTGAAGACGGTGCTCGAGCAGCCCGAGATCCGCGAGAAGTTCGAGAGCCAGGGCAACACCATCCGCATCGAGACGCCCGCGCAGTTCCGCAAGACGGTGCACGACAACCGCGTGAAGTGGGCGGAGGTCGCGAAGGCGGCGAACATCAGCATCGATTGATGCCGACGGCCGCCGGCGCTTTCGTCAGAGCGTCTTGGCCAGCGTGAGGATGAAGCGCGGCTTGTTCGGCGAGTAGACCTGCTGCACGGTGTAGAAGCCGAAGTCGTACAGCGGGCCGGCCGCGGCGTTGTACGCGTTCTTCTGGTTCGCACCCTGCACCGAGCCGGCGAGCGTGAGTCCGCCGCCGAAGTCGTAGCTGGCGCCCACGTTGTAGTCGACATAGCTCTTGTAGGCCGTGTTCCTGCGGATGTCGCTCGACAGGGCCGTGTAGCCCACCGCGGCCTTGAGCGTGACCTTGGGCAGGATCTCCTTGCTGTACGACAGGTTCAGGTAGCCCGTGTTGGTGCCCTTGAGGCCCGAGCCCAGCTTGTTGCCGGCGAAGCCGAAGTAGTCCTTCGACACCGTGTGCGAGTACTTCAGCGTGAAGGAACCGAGGCTCTCGTTGGCATAGGTGGCCGCGCCATAGAGCTCGGTGGTGTTGCCGACCGAGTTGCCCGGGTAGATGTAGGTCAGTGCACCGACGTCCATGTCCAGCGGGCCGGCCTTGAACTTGTAGCCGCCGTACAGGTCGACCTCGACGCTGTTGCCCTTGAGCCAGTTGACGCTGGAGTTCCAGTTGCCGACGTAGAAGCCGCTGTCGCCGAAGGCGTAATCGAAGCCGCCCTGGACGGCGGGCTTGGCGCCGCGGGTCTTGGCGTAGTCGTTCCTGCCGAGCATGTCCTGGTCCTGGCCGCGGAACTTGTAGTTCGTGGTCAGCGAGATGTTGGCCGTGACCGGCGAGGCGGCCGGTGCTGGCGCATCGCCGGCCGCTTGCGCGAAGGCCGCGCCGGGCAGCGCGAAGGCGGCGGCGATCAGGGTGGGGAGGGCGAGTGCCGAGGAGGCGGCGCGGATCGATCTTTGCATCGAGAGAGCTCGGGGATGAAGGAAGAGCGACAGCGTAGGAGGGGGCGTATCAAAGCCGTGTAAAGACTTCGGGCCGCGGCGCAAAAATTGCGCATGCGGCGCACGGGCAGAATCCCTTGCCCGCGGACCTACCGCCTCCCTCTTCGACCCGAACACCATGTCCCTGCCCGACACCGGCGAGCATGACCGCCGACTGGACGAATCGCTGCTGCGCTCGCTCCACGTGCTGCTGAGCGAGGCCAGCGTGTCGCAGGCCGCGGCCAAGCTCGGCGTGGCGCAGTCCGCGCTGAGCCGCCACCTCAAGGTGCTGCGCCAGCTCACCGGCGACGAGCTGCTGGTGCGCGTGGGCAACCGCATGGTGCTGACCGAGCGCGCGCAGGCGCTGGCCGTGCCCACGCGGCGCATCCTGGCCGACATGTCGCTGCTGACCGCCGAGGCCGGGCCGGTCGAGCCGCGCGAGCTGCGCCAGAGCTTCCGCATTGCGACCTACGATTTCCTGCCGCGCCAGTTCTTCGCCGACATCGCCGAGCGCGTGGCGCGCCAGGCGCCCGAGTGCGACGTGGTGATCCGCGGCCTGGGCTCGCGCTTCGAGCACTACCGCCAGCTCGCCGATGGCGAGGTCGACATGGTCATCACCATCTGGCCCGAGTTGCCTGGTCACCTGCGCGCCGCCAGCCTGCTGACCGAACCCATGGTCTGCCTGGTGCGCGAGGGCCATCCGCTGGCCAGGGCGCCGATGACGCTCGACGACTACCGGCGCGCGCGCCACCTGTCCTCGCTCGAGCACGTGCCGGGGCAGGGCACCATCATCGATGCACAGCTGGCCGAGCTCGGCGTGTCGGTCCACACCGCGATGCACACCCAGTTCCTCGGCATGGCGCCGGCCATCCTCGCGCGCACCGACCTCGTGTTCACCACCGGCCGCCTGCTGGCCGAGGACTTCGCGCGCCAGTACCCGCTCGCGATCGTGCCCTTTCCCGCGAAGATCAAGCCGCACCGCTACCGCCTCGTGTGGCACGAGCGCACGCACAAGAACCAGGCCATGCGCTGGCTGCGCGGCGAGCTGACGGCGGCCGCGCGCGAGCTGGCGCACCGGCCCAGGTCATGACGGCGCTGTCATAACCTGCTGCACAGCGCTGTGCTGGGCGCGGGCGGTGGGCGTGGCTATCGTCGCCGTCCATGTCCACCCCTTCCTCCTCCGCGCCGGTCCGCCCGGACCTGCTCGCCCGGCTGCCCAAGACCGACCTGCATTTCCACCTGGCCGGCACCCTGCGCCCGGCCACGCTGGTCGCGCTCGCGCGCCAATACGAACTGCCGCTGCCGCGCCCGGTCGACACGCTCTACAGCTACCGCGACTTCTACGACTTCATCGACGTGCTGCGCATCGCGGCGCAGGCGGTGCGCAGCAGCGCCGATTTCGAGCGCGTGGCCTACGAGGCCGTGGAGGACGCCGCGCGCAGCAGCAACGCGCGCCATGTCGAGCTGTCCTTCAACCCGCAGTACTTCATGCCCACGGGCGTGCCGTACCGCGTGCAGGTCGAGGGGCTGGTGGCCGGCCTGCGCGCCGCGCGGCAGGACTTCGGCTGCTCGGGCCTGCTGATCGCTTCCTTCGACCGCGGCCTGCCGCTCGACAGCGCCGAGCG
This sequence comes from Variovorax sp. GW821-FHT10D07, assembly GCF_059415325.1. NCBI lineage: Bacteria > Pseudomonadati > Pseudomonadota > Betaproteobacteria > Burkholderiales > Comamonadaceae > Variovorax > Variovorax sp. GW821-FHT10D07. Next base: position 168,789 of record NZ_JBWKMZ010000012.1, read on the forward strand.
CGCGATGGACGACATCCTCGGCCTGCGCTCCGACCTCGTCGTCGGCGTGGGCCTCGACGGCCCCGAGCGCGCGGGCCCGCCCGCCAGCTTCGCGGCCCTGTTCGAGCGCGCGGGCCGCGCAGGCCTCCAGCGCACCGCCCATGTCTGCGAGGACAACCAGACGCTCGAGGAGGCGCCGCCTTCCAACGTCGACGACTGCATCCACCTGCTGGGCTGCGACCGGCTCGACCATGGCTACAACCTGCTGGCCAGCGACGACGGCCTGCGGCGCGCGCGCGACCGCGGCGTGCATTTCTGCGTCTGCGGCATCACGAGCGTGGTGCGCAACCAGCGGCGGCGGCTCGACAGCGTGAAGCGCATGGTCGACGCGGGCCTGCCGGTCAGCCTCAACACCGACGACCCCGCGATGTTCCACACCGACCTCAGCCACACCTACGCCACCGTGCTCGAGGGCGGCGGCTGGGGCTGGGAGCAGGCGCGCGCCTTCAGCCTTGCGGGCGTCGACGCCTGCTGGCTCGACGACGATGCGAAGCGCAGTTTGCGCGCCGACTTCGAACGCGAGATCGCCGTGCTCGAGCGCGAGCAGGCTGCTCCCCTGGAAACGAACCGCGACTGAAGGACCCCACGATGCACATCGACACCGCACGCCGCCGCGCACTGCTCGCCGCCCTGGCCTTCGCTGCCTGCGCCACCACGGCCCTCGCCGAACCCGCATGGCCCGCGCGCCCGATCACCCTGATCGTGCCCTACGGTGCCGGCGGCAACGTCGACGTCATGGCGCGCTGGATCGCGCCCGAGCTCGCCACGCGCGTCGGGCAGCCGGTGGTGATCGAGAACGTGTCGGGCGCCGGCGGCGTCATCGGCACCGAGAAGGCCGTGCGCGCCAGGCCCGATGGCTACACCCTGCTGCTGTCGGTCGAGAGCACCGTCGTCATCGCCAAGATGGTGACGCCCTCCACCGTGCGCTACGACGGCCTCGCCGACCTCGTGCCCGTCACGCTGCTCGGTGCCCAGCCGCTGGCGCTGGTCGGCAAGCCCGCGCTGCAGCCCAAGACCAGCGAGGCGCTGTATGCCGACCTCAAGGCCGCGCCCGGCAAGTACAGCTACGCGAGCTCGGGCGTCGGCACCTCGCTGCACCTGGGCGGCGAGCTGCTCAAGCAGCGCGGCGGCGTCGACATGGTCCATGTACCGTACCGCACCGGCGTGCAGATCGTGAGCGACCTCAGCGGCAACCAGCTCGACCTCGCCGTGCTGCCGCTGTCGATGGTCATCCAGCAGGCGCGCGCGGGCAAGCTGCGCGTGTACGGCGTGATGGCGGAGAGCGCCTCGGCCGCCATGCCCGAAGCGCCGCCGCTGGCCAGCGTGCCCGCATGGCGCGGCGCCGACGTGTCGGTCTGGCAGGGCATCTTCGCGCCCAAGGGAACGCCGCCGCAGATCGTCGCGCAACTGCATGCCGCGCTGGCGCAGGTGCTCGCGAACCCGGGCGTGCGCAGGAATTTCGAGGAGGGCGGCGTCACGCCGTTGGGCGCGGGGCCGAAGGAGTTCGCCGCCTTCCTGCAGGGCGAAGACGCGAAGTTCGGCGCGATCGTCGCGAAGGGGAACATCAAGGCCGAGTAGCGGCGTCGGGAGCGGAGCGCCCCGCCGATCCGCCGAGCGCCGCCAGCCACGCATCCATGTCCCGGTTGCGCGCCTCCAGCGCCTCGGCCATGAAGTCGACGAAGGCCTGGATGCGCGCGCTCAGGTGCTTGCGGTGGTGGTAGGCCGCGAGCACGGGAACCTCCTCGAAGGCCTCGCTCAGGAAGAGCGGAACGAGGCGGCCGCTGTCGATGTCGGCGCGCACGTGGAAGTCGCCGAGGCGCGCGATGCCGGCGCCGCCACGCGCCATCTCCAGCAGCACGCCGCCGTCGCTGGCCGAGACATTGCCGATCGCGAGCTGTTCCTGCGGCATCTCGGGCCCGCCGACCTGCCAGTGGTTCCAGGCCTCGCGGCCCACGAAGTTGAGGCAGTTGTGGCGCAGCAGGTCCTCGGGCCGCCGCGGCGTGCCGTGGCGCGCGAGGTAGGCGGGCGAGGCACAGACGATCCAGCGCACGGTCGACAGCTGCCGCGCCACCATCGAGGAGTCGGGCAGATGGCCCGAGTGGATCAGCACGTCGAGGCCCTGCTGCATCAGGCTGGGCGTGTCGAGGCCGACGAAGAGCTCGACCCGCACCTGCGGATGGCGAGCCAGGAAGTCCGGCAGCAGCCGCGCGAGGTCGTGCCGCGCGAACACGGGTGGCGCATGCACGCGCAGCATTCCCCGCACGTCGTCGTGTTCCTGCATGACGGCGCTCTGCGCGCTCTCGGCCGCTTCGAGCAATGCCAGCGCCTTGCCGTAGAAGATGCGGCCCGCGGGCGTCAGGGTCACGGCGCGCGGCGTGCGGTCGAACAGCCGCACCTTCAGGCGCCCCTCGAGGCGGTCCACCAGCTTGCTGACGGTCGAGGGCGACAGGTGCCAGTCCTTGGCCGCCATCGAGAAGTTGCCGCGCTCCGCCACCCGCACGAACAGCGCCACGTCGCTGAGCCGGTCGATCTGGTTCGGTCGTTTCTCCATCGCGCCATCGTAGGCCCGGCGCCGGGCACGGTGAATATTCTTCACAGCTGAAGTGCCCGACTTTCGCTTGGCGCGCCGAGGGCGGCCCGGTCAGTATCGAGACCGACGACCGCGGGAACGCAGCGGCCCGAACAACGAAACGGAGACGACAGATGAAGATCCTGCACCGGTGGCTGGCCGCGGCCGCCTGGGCCGCGATGTCGGCCGGCGCCGCGCTCGCGGCGCCTTTTCCCGCCAAGCCGTTGACCATCGTGGTGCCGACGCCGCCCGGTGGCACCACCGACCTGGTGGCGCGCCTGCTGGCCGAGAAGCTCGGCGCCTCGTTCGGCCAGCCCGTGGTGGTCGAGAACCGCCCGGGCGGTGCCACCACCATCGGCGCGCAGGCCGTGCTGAACCAGCCGGCCGATGGCTACACGGTGCTGATGGGCACCTTCTCGACCATCACCAACCCCTACCTCAACAAGTCGATCCGCGTGGCCTACACCGACTTCGATCCGGTCACGCTGGTGGTGAACACGCCGAACGTGCTGGTGGTGGGCGCGGCGTCGCCGTTCAGGTCGCTCAAGGACCTCGTGGCCGCCGAGAAAGCCAGGCCCGGCGGCGTGAGCTTCGCCTCGACCAGCAATGGCGGCTCGCCCCATCTGTCGGGCGCCCTGTTCAACAGCCTCGCGAAGGTGCAGCTGATGCACGTGCCCTACCCGGGCTCGGCCCCGGCGATCACCGACCTGCTCGGCGGCCACGTCGACACCATGTTCGACAACCTGCCGGCTTCGCTGCCCCAGATCCACGCGGGCAAGGTGCGCGCCCTGGCCGTCACCACCAGCCAGCGCGTGCCGGCGCTGCCCGAGGTGCCGACCTTCGCGGAGGCGGGATTCCCGGGCTACGAGGTCAATGCATGGTTCGGACTGCTCGCGCGCAAGGGCACGCCGCCCGCGGCCATCGAGGCCTGGAACCAGGGCGTGAGGGCCGCGCTCGACATGCAGGACGTGCGGCAGAAGCTGAGCGGCTGGGGCGCGATCCCGGTGGGCAACACGCCCGCGCAGTTCGCCGCCTACCTGAAGGCCGAGGACCAGAAGTGGGCGCGCGTCATCAGGGACGCGGGCATCCGGATCGATTGAGGGAGAGGACGCGATGAGGAACAAGACCAGCGTGCGCATCGGCTGCGGCTCGGGATGGTGGCGCGACCGGATCGAGCCGGCGGTCGTCAGCGCCAAGCTCGGGCAGCTCGACTTCCTGTGCTTCGAGACCATGGCCGAGGCGACCGTGTCCTTCGCCCAGGCCCGCAAGCGCGCCGACCCGGGCTTCGCGGGCTACGAGACCCTGCTCGAGGAGCGCATGCGGCGCGTGCTTCCGCATTGCCTGGCGCAGGGCACGCGGATCATCACCAACGGCGGCTGGATCCATCCCGTGGCGGCGGCCGAGGCCACCGCGCGCATCTGCGCCGAGCTCGGCCACCGCAACGTGCGGATCACCGCCGTGGTGGGCGACGACCTGACGCAGCGCATCTTCGAACTCGCCGACACGGTGATGGAGAGCGGCGCCGCACTCGAGACGTTGCGCCCCAGCCTGATCTCGGCCGAGGCCTATGCGGGCGCCGACGGCATCGTCCAGGCGCTCGACGAGGGCGCGCAGATCGTGATCACCGGGCGGGTCGCCGATCCCTCGCTGTTCCTCGCGCCGATGATCCATGCCTTCGGCTGGTCGCCGCACGACGTCGACCTGATCGCCCAGGGCTCGGCCATCGGGCACCTGCTGGAATGCGGTGCGCAGGTGACCGGCGGCTACTTCAGCGACCCCGGCTTCAAGGACGTGCCCGATCCCTGGAACCTCGGCCTGCCGATCGCCGAGGTGTCGGCCAACGGCGATGCCGTGATCACCAAGGTGCAGGGCACCGGCGGGCGCGTCGATGCGCGCACGGTGAAGGAGCAGATGTTCTACGAGGTGCACGACCCGTCGCTGTACCTGACGCCCGACGTGGTGGTGAATTTCCTGACCGCGCGCGTCGAGGAGATCGGCGAGGACCGCGTGCGCTTCAGCGGCGCCACCGGCCGCGCGCGGCCGCGCACGCTCAAGGTGTCGATGGGCTGCAAGGAGGGCTTCATCGGCGAGGACTGGTTCTTCTACGCGGGGCCGGGCGCGATGGCGCGCGCCGAGCTGGCCAAACGCATGCTCAAGGAGCGCTTCCGCATGGTCGGGCTGGAGGCGCAGGAGTTGCGCATCGACTACCTGGGCGTCAACGCCGTGCATCGCGAGGCATCGCCGCCCATGGACCACGAGCCCTACGAGGTGGCCGTGCGTGTCTGCGCGCGCACCCGCACGCGCGAGATGGCCGAGAAGATCGGCGGCGAAGTCGACGGCATGGCCGTGTCGGGCATCGCCGCGACCGGCAAGCGCCTGCCGTTCAACGACCGCACGCGCGAGGTCATCGGCGTGTGGTCCACCCTGGTGGATCGCGACGCGATCGACTTCAGGCTCGAAACCATCGAAAGCTGAGACCATGCAGATCCCGCTTCGCTACCTCGCGCACAGCCGTTCCGGCGACAAGGGCAACATCTTCAACGTGGGCGTGTTCGCCTACGAGCCCGCGTTCCATCCGTACCTGGTCGAGCAGCTGACGGCCGAGAAGGTCAAGGTCTTCTACAAGGTGGCCGAGCGCGTCGACCGCCACGTGGCCGACAACATCCACGGCATGAACTTCGTGCTGCACGGCGCCCTGGCCGGCGGCGTCTCGCGCACGCTCGCGCTGGACAACTACGGCAAGGCCATGTCGAGCGTGATCCTGCGCATCGACATCGAGGTGCCGCCGGAGATCGAAGCGCTGGTGCGGCGACGCTTTCCGGCCTTGCCTGCCGCGACGGGCCCGTCGCCCTAGCGCTGCGCCGGCGGAATCGCCTGCACCGAGGCGATGAAGTCCGCGAGCGTGTCGCGCTCCCACTTCAGATGCTTGCGCTGCGCCGACGCCGGCTGCTTGCCCAGGAACACCCCGGGCCGCCTTTCGGTCGCCGGCCGGATCGGCCGCGGCGCGAAGCCGCCGCCGCAGTTGGGGCAGACGTCGTGCAGCACGTTTTGCGCGCAGTCGGCGCAGTAGGTGCATTCGTAGCTGCAGATGCGCGCGTCGGTGGCGTTCGGCGGCAGGTCCTTGTCGCAGTATTCGCAGTTGGGCCTGAGTTCGAGCATGGGTTCATCTCCGGAGAAAGGGCAGGGGGATGGCGCCGCGCGCGGGCAGCGTCATCGCGATCACGCCGGCCATGATGCACGCAAGCCCGGCCCAGGCGGTGGGCGAGAGCCGCTCGCCGAGGAACAGCACGCCGATGGCCACGCCGATCGGCACGCGCAGGTAGGCCTGGGCGGAGGTCGACATCGGGCCCAGGGTGCGGATCAGCCGGAAGTAGATCGTGAAGGCCAGCGCGGTCGAGACCACGGCGAGCGCGAGCACGGCGGCCAGCGACGCGGCCGAGGGCGCGAGGGTCCAGGGGCGATCGATCAGCAGGCTCGCGGGCAGCAGCAGCGCGGCGCCGCTCACGAGCGAGCCCGCGGCCGGCAGCATCGGGTCCAGGCCCTTGAACACGCGGCCGAACATCGCGGCGCAGCCGTAGCAGACCGCGGCCGCGACCAGCGCGAGCTGAGCCCACAGCGACTGGCCGAGGCCGCCGAGCGCCTCCACGCCGACGATCAGACAGATGCCGATCAATCCGGCCGCCACGCCGAACAGCCGCCGCAGCGTGGGCCGCTCGGCACCGGCCAGGCCCAGACTCAGCAGGAAGATGAAGATCGGCGAGGTCGAGTTGAGGATGGTCGCGAGGCCGGCGCCGACGCTGCGCTCGGCCCAGGCGATCAAGGTGAAGGGCAGCACGCTGTTGAGGCCGGCCTGCAGCGCGAAGCGGCGCCAGCTGGCCGCGTCGCGCGGCAGCCGCAGGCCGCGCAGCCGCAGCACGGCCAGCAGCAGCAGGCCCGCGACCAGCGTGCGCGCCGCGATCAGCGTGACCGGCGGAAGGGTCGCGACGCCGATCTTGATGAAGGTGTAGGAAGCGCCCCAGCAGGTGGCGAGCAGCACGAGCAGCGCCCATTCGAGGGCGGGGCCCCGGGGTTTGGCTGAAGCGGCGAGGGTGGTGGTGGTCGGCATGGCGCGCCGATCATCGCGAAGGCCGCGCGCGGACACTTCGGCCGCGGCCGAAACGTGCCTGCCTCAGTGGCCGTGCCCGTGGTGCGGGTCGTCCGCGCCGCCGTTGAGCAGCGTCGCGAGGTCGGTCTCCTGCTCGGCCGCCGCGCCCGCGATCACGCGCCGCTCGAGCTCGTCGAGGTGCTCGAGCGCCACGGCCAGCGCCTTGTCGAGCGACTTGCCGGCGGTCAGCGCATCGATGATCTGCTCGTGTTCGCGCGGCGCGCAGCTCGCGGCCTCGGCCGAGTCGTAGAGCGCCTTGTAGAGCTCGGTGTTCGCGATCAGCCGACCGATGTACGAGAGCAGTTCCTCGCTGCCCGCCATCTGCGCCAGCAGCAGGTGGAAGTCGCCGGCCAGGCGCACCGCGTCTTCGCGCCGCCCTTCCTTGAACGCCTTCTGCTCGGCCTGCACGTGCTTGCGCAGGATGGCCACCTGCTCGCGCGCGAGCTGGCCGAACAGCGTGGTCACGAGCCCGGCCTCGACGATGCGGCGCGCGCGGTAGGTGCCGCGCATGTCCTCGATCGAGGGGTTGGGCACGAAGGCGCCGCGGTTGTGCTCGAGCACCAGCCGCTTCTCGGAACCCAGCCGCGCCAGCACCTTGCGCACCGCGCCGCGCGTGCAGCCCAGCGCTTCGGCCAGCGCGCGTTCGCGCAGCGGCGTGCCGGGCCGCAGCTTGCCGCTGAGCAGCGCCTTGGAGACGGCGGCATAGACGCGTTCGTCCACGTTGGCGCCGTCGGCGTCGGTGGGCTCGGGGGAGGGTGCGGGCGCGGAAGGCTTGCGGGTGGCGGGCATAGGCAGGCGGATTTTGCCTGCGTCGCGCCACCCCGGGGAAAGCCCCCGGATTGACGCGGTGCGGCCCGCTTCGTACCATTCGCGGAAATTTGGTTAACCAAAATAAAATAATATGGTTGACCAAAAATCCAGGTATCCACAACCACACACGACAACGGAGACACACATGAAATCCGCCAAATGGCTGGCCGCGCTGCCGGTCGCCGCCTTCTTCAGTGGGGGCTGGCTGTCCTCCGTCGCGCCCACCTTCGTGCTCGGCATGCCCTTTCTGATGGTGTGGAACGTGCTCTGGCTGGTGCTGACCTCGCTGATCATGGTGGTCATCGACCGCGCCGAGGGCGACCTCGACGCACCGGCAACGCGGGGAGACGCGCGATGAACGCCGCGCTCGGCGTGATCGCGCTGTTCGTGGTCGGCGCGCTGGCCCTCGCGGTGCTGGCGCGGCGCGGCCGCACCATGAGCCTGGAGCAATGGGCGCTCGGCGGGCGCGGGCTCGGCGCGATCATGGTGTTCCTGCTGATGGCGGGCGAATCGTTCTCCACCTTCACCTTCCTGGGCGCCAGCGGCTGGTCGTACAGCAAGGGCTCGCCGGCCTTCTACATCCTGGCCTATGGCGGGCTGGCCTACCTCATGGCCTTCTGGATGCTGCCGGCCGTGTGGCGCTACGCCACCGCGCACAAGCTGGTGTCGTTCTCCGACTTCTTCGCCCACAAGTACGACAGCCGCCCGCTCGGCGTGCTGGTGTCGGTGGTCGCGCTCGGCGGCATGGTCGCGCTGCTGACCATCCAGCTGCGCGGGCTCGGCATCATCGTCTCGGAGGCCTCGTACGGCTCCATCGCGCCGCCGGTGGCGATCTGGATCGGCACGCTGGTGATGGTCAGCTACATCCTGTTCTCGGGCATCCACGGCTCGGCCAGCATCGCCATCGTGAAGGACGTGCTCATCCTCGCGCTCGCCGTGTTCCTCGGCCTCTACCTGCCCTGGCACTACTACGGCGGCGTGGCGCCGATGTTCACCGCCATCCACGCGGCCAACCCGGGCTTCTTCGAATTCCCGAAGGAGGGCCTCAACCTCAGCTGGTACAACTCGACCATCCTGCTGACGGCGCTGGGCTACTACCTCTACCCGTTCAACCTCACTTCGGTGTATGCCGCGCGCAGCGCGAGCGCGGTGCGCCGCAACACCATCCTGATGCCGCTGTACCAGGTGGTGATCGCCTTCCTGTTCCTGGTCGGCTTCGCGGCCATCCTGCAGGTGCCGGGGCTCAAGGGCTCCGACGTCGACCTGGCCCTGTTCGGCCTCGTCAAGCACACCTTCGACCCCTGGTTCGTCGGCGTGATCGGCGGCACCGGCGTGCTCACGGCGCTGGTGCCGGGCTCGATGATCCTGCTCACGGCCTCCACCGTGATCGGCAAGAACGTCTACAAGGAAGGCTTTGCGCCGCATGCCACCGACCGCCAGGTGTCGCGCGTGGCGCGCGGCGTGCTGCCGCTGTTCGCGCTGGTGGCGGTGTACTTCGTGCTGCGCGGCGGCACCACCATCGTGGCGGTGGCGATCTTCGCCTCGAGCCTGCTCACGCAGCTGCTGCCCTCGCTGCTGTTCAGCCTCATGAAGAAGCCCTTCGGCAACAAGCACGCGGCCTTCGCGGGCATCGTCGCGGGCGGCGCGGTGCTCGGCTTCCTGATGACCACCGGCGCGAACCTCGCTACGCTGTTTCCCGCGGCGCCGCTGGCCTTCAAGTCGCTCAACACCGGGCTGGTGGCGCTCGCGACCAATGCGCTGGTGTTCGTGATCGTGGCGCTGGTCACGCCGGGCCCGGCGCCGCGCGCGGCCGCGGCGCAACCCGCCTGATGCTTCAGATAACAAAAGGAATCCCCATGCCATCGCTCCTGATCCGCAATGTTCGCCCGCTGGGTGCCGCGCCGGTCGACGTGCGGGTGCAGGACGGCCGCATCGCCGAGCTCGGCGCCGCGCTCGCCGCGCCGGCCGATGCCGTCGTCGAGGACGGCCGCGGCGCGCTGCTGCTGCCCGGCCTCGTCGAGGGCCACACCCACCTCGACAAGACGATGTGGGGCCTGGACTGGTATCGCAACGAGGTCGGCACGAACCTGATCGACAAGATCGAGAACGAGCGCGCCTTCCGCCATGCCAGCGGCCACGACGCGGCCGCGCAGTCGCTGGTGCTGGCCAAGGCCTTCCTCGCGCTCGGCACCACGCGGCTGCGCACGCACGTCGACGTCGACACGCAGGCCGGCCTGCGCCACCTCGAGGGCACGCTGCGCACGCGCGAGACCCTGCGCGATCTGCAGCAGATCCAGGTCGTCGCCTTCCCGCAGTCGGGCCTGCTCGCGCGACCCGGCACGGCCGAGCTGCTCGACCGGTCGATGGCTGCGGGCGCCGACGTGCTCGGCGGGCTCGACCCCTGCGCCATCGACGGCGATCCCGTGAAGTCGCTCGATGTGCTGTTCGACATTGCCCACCGGCACCAGCGCGCTATCGACATCCACCTGCACGAGCCCGGCGCCATGGGCGCCTTCTCGCTCGACCTGATCCTGCAGCGCACCGAGGCGCTGGGCATGCAGGGCCGGGTGGCGATCAGCCATGGCTTCTGCCTCGGCGACGTGAGCGAGCGCGAGCGCGAGGCCCTGCTCGCGCGCATGGCGAAGCTCGGCGTGGTGCTGATCACCAGCGCGCCGCCCTCGCGCAACGTGCCGCCGCTGCTGGCCTGCCGCCAGGCCGGCGTGACCGTGCTCGGCGGCAACGACGGCATCCGCGACACCTGGTCGCCCTATGGCCGGCCCGACATGCTCGAGCGCGCGATGATCATCGGCCTGCGCTACAACCTGCGCCGCGACGACGAGATCGAGGTCGCGCTCGACACCGTGACGCACGCGGGCGCGCGCGGCTGCGGCTTCGAGGCTTACGGCCTGGGCGTCGGCGATCGTGCCGACCTGGTGCTGGTCGATGCGCAGACCGTGGCGCATGCCGTGGTGGAGCGCCCCGTGCGCCGGCTCGTGGTGGCCGGCGGCCGCATCGTGGCGCGCGACGGCGTGCTGCAGGACGACGTGGCCGCCTTGTGAAGGCGGAGGTCCGCCGCGATGCCGGCACCGCCTTCGCGGCCGTGATCGTGCTGGTGGCGCTGAACCTGCGCGCCTTCCTCACCTCGAGCAGCCCGCTGCTCGGCGCCATTCGCATCGACACCGGCATCGGCTTCCATGCCGTGGCGCTGCTCACGGTGCTGCCGATGTTCGCGATGGGCGCCACCTCGCTGTGCGGCGCGGCCGTGGGGCAGCGCATCGGCGCGCGCGCCGGTGTCGCGCTGGGCCTCGCGGCCATCGCGCTCGCCTGCGCGAGCCGCTACGGAGCGAACGGCGCGGCGCCGCTGCTCGCCAGCGCGGCGCTCGCGGGCGCTGGTGTCGGCCTCGTGCAGGCGCTGATGCCGGGCGTGGTCAAGCAGGCCTATCCGGCGCGCATCGGCGTGATGACCGGGCTCTATTCGGCCGCGATCATGGGCGGCGGCGGCTTCGGCGCGATCGCCAGCCCCTGGGTCGCGCAGGCGCTCGGCGGCGCGCATCCCGACTGGCATGCGGGCCTCGCGATCTGGGCCCTGCCCGCGGTCTTCGCGCTGCTGTACTGGCTCAACATGCGGCGCATGGAATTCACGGCCGATGCACCGCGCCGCGGCCTCTCGTGGCTGCGCTGCTTCGCGAGCCCGCGCGCCTGGCTGCTGGCGATCTGCTTCGGCCTCGTCAACGGCGGCTACACCAGCCTCGTGGCCTGGCTGCCGCACTTCTATGCCCAGCAGGGCTGGAGCGCGCAGCAGGGCGGCTCGGTGCTCGCGCTGATGACGCTGGCGCAGGTGGTGGGCGCGCTCGCCATGCCCGCCATCGCGCGCAGCCGCGGGCGCGACCTGCGGCCCTGGCTCGCGCTCACGCTGGCCGCGCAGCTCGCGGGCTTCTGCGCGCTCGCGCTGCATGCCCCCGTGCCGGCCCCGGCCATCGCGCTCGCGCTGGGCTTCGGCCTCGGCGGCGCGTTCTCGCTGTGCATGGTGCTCGCGCTCGACCACCTGCCCGACCCCGCGCAGGCCGGCGCGCTCGCGGGCTTCATGCAGGGCCTGGGCTTCATGATCGCGGCGCTCGCGCCCTTCGTCACCGGCTGGGTGCGCGAGCACACCGGCGGCTTCGCGCTCGCCTGGGCCTACCTCGGCGCCGTCGTGCTCGTGCTGCTGCCGCTGCTGCTGCGCTTCGATCCGCGCCGCTACGGCGCCGCCACTGCGGAGCTGTTCGCGCCGCGCGCCGTGCCATCCTCTTCCATCGCGCCCGAAGGCGCAGCCACCCGAAAGGTCTGAACACCATGTACCAGGAACGCTTCATGCAACGCGCGCTCGCGCTGTCCGCGCAGGCGCTGCACGAACCCGGCACCGAGCCCTTCGGCGCCGTGGTCGTGAAGGACGGCGCCATCGTCGGCGAGGGCTTCAACCATTCGGTCGCGCACCACGACCCCACCTCGCACGGCGAGGTCGAGGCCATCCGCGACGCCTGCCGCAAGCTCGGCAGCGTCGACCTCTCGGGCTGCGAGCTCTACACCTCGTGCGAGCCCTGCGCCATGTGCGTGGCGGCGATGCACATCGCGGGCATCGCGCAGCTCTACTACGCGGCCTCGCTCGCGCAGTCGGGCGAGGCCTTCGACGGCGTGACCGTGGCCGCGCGCCATCCGATCGACGTGGAGGCGCTGCGCATCGAGTCGGGCGCGACGCTCGCGCAGCGCAGGCTGCCAGCCGAGCAGAGGATGGATGGGGAGGCGGTGCGGATCCTGGCCGAGTGGGCGGCCACGCGGCGCGCGGCTTAGGCCGAAGCCGTCGGCACGAACGGCGAGGGCAGCGGTTCGGTGGGAAGGTCCGGGAGGTCGGGAATCTCGGGATATTGCCCCAGCGGATGGACATCGAAGTAGGCGTCGAAGAGGATGGTGTTCGGCGCCAGATTCGCCACCGCGGTCTGCGCGACGCGCGCGTTGCCGGGTCGCTTGGCGATGCCTTCGCTGGTGGTTGGCGCCGAGAGTTGGAAGATCTCGCAGGCACCTACGTAGTAGCCGTCGTTTCGCACGATGTACTGCACCGAAGGCAGGTACTTGTGAGTCTCGGGATCGGCCGTCATGCCGGCGGCGAGCAGGAAGTCGATGATGTAGTTGGTGTCCTCGATCTGCGACATCCGCAGGTATTGCTTCTCGGTGTACGACGCCATGTAGTCGAGGCACACGTCCACGCCGAAGGGCACGCCGCCCAGCGGGTCGTTGTCGAACCCCGTGTACTGCTTGCCGTCCGCGTAGTAGGCAGCGGTGGTGGTCGACTCCATCAGCACGAGGATATCGAGGTGGCCCAGCAGAACCTTCCAGTAGGCCCGGCCGTCTTTCAGGACTTGCGTGCCCCCGTCCGTGTCGAAGTCGATCCATGACACATTGCGCTTGGGCCACATCGCGATCGGCCGGCTGCCGTCGGGGTTGGCCTTGCTGAAGTTGTCGATCACCAGCACGTAGTTGAGCGCTTCGTAGGGCGGAAGGTTTTCGTCTTTCACCGGGCCGCCTTGCGGGGCCGGCGCCGCGGGAGGCTCGACCAGTTGCTTCATCAGAACCTGCGAAGTGCCGGGCAGCAGCGCCAGCTTGCCGTACTGCTCCTGCGGGAACAAGGCGATCAGCGCGCGCACGTGCTTCTGCACCTCGATCACGCAGGTGGTCGAGAAGGCCTTGATCTCCTCCTCGTTCCTCACCGCATCCCAGTTCACGTTCCAGAAGAACTCGGGCACCACAAAGAAGCAGAGGTCGGTGGGCGCGCTCTTCTTTGGGAGGCCCTGTGCCAGCGCATCGCTCAGCAGGTTGAACTTGGCCTGCAGCGCGCGCCGCGTGTAGGTCTCGATGGCTTCGTCCTTCAGTCGCTGGTCGGGGAGTGGCGCTGTGGAGGGCGTCTGGAGGTTGAGAACGCGCACGTTCTTCACCGCCTTTTCGACCGGCCTCGGCGGTGGCGGATCGACGGGCGGCGTCGGCACCACCGCGGGCGAGGGTGGTGGTGCCACGGCCACCGGTGCCGGCGCCGGCGAAAAGCTGCTGCTGCCTCCGCCGCCGCATGCGGCCAGCAGCGCGCTGGTGCCGAGGGGAAGGGCCAGGCCGGCCTTCAGGAGGGAACGGCGGCGCGTTCCCTGTGCATGCGCTTGATCCGGATCGGCTTCGCTTTCGTGGGTCATGTGAAAAAGCTCCCTGATGTTGATGTGTGCAGAAACTGCAATCGGGTTGCGCAAAATCCGTGCCCGCGAACGACGCACCATTGCGCCGCATTCCCATGGGAATTCAAACCAGGCGGTGCTTTCCTGACGATGCGATCAGACCCGAAGCGAGAATCACCAACGCAACAATGTGGCGATTAATTCCTTGATGAATATCACTTTGGGATCGATGCAATGCACAGATGTCGATCGAGTCGGCGGGCTTCGCGCGCCGGTTTCGGGCAACACTTCATCCATGCCGCCGTCGTGCTCGCGCTCGGTCCGGAAAGGGGCGAGGCTGTAGGGCAGCCCGCCCAGCGATACGCGGCTGTCGCCGACAGGCCGCGCACGCCGAAGGCATCACCATCGGTTCATCGACAACCTTTGGAGGATCCTTCCCATGATCAACAAGACCCTGCTCGCACTCGCCACTTCGCTGACCCTGCTGGCCGCCGGCACCGCCAACGCGCAGATCGGCAAGGCCGCCTCCGAGGCGACCGATGCGGCCCAGCACAAGATCGACGAGAAGCAGGCCGACAGCAAGGCCAAGAAGAGCGGCCCGGTCGGCAAGGCCGTGAACAACGTGAAGTCGGGCTATCACAAGAACCGCTCGAAGGCCTCGGCCGACAAGGCCAAGCAGTCGCTGAAGAACGCGGGCTGATCCGCGTCCCTCGATCCCGCGCGGCGGCGGCTCAGGCTTGACGGGCCTGGCCCGCCGCTTCCTTCGCTTGCGCCGCCTCCCGCGCGCGCACCACCGTCGTCGTCTCACCCGCATAGCCCCAGTCGTCGGTGTCGATCTCGTCGATCACGATGTGGGTCAGGTGCGGGTCCTTGCCGAGCACGCGCTGCAGCGTGTCGGTGATCTCGGCGATCACGGTGGCCTTCTGTGCGCGCGTGACGCCGTCGCGCGTGATGCGTACGTTGACGTAGGGCATGGCGTTCTCCTTCACCCGATGTAGTTGCCCGCGCTGCCCGCGCCATCCACCGGCAGCACCGCGCCGCTCGTGAAGCCCGCGTTCACCAGGTAGAGCACCGCGTCGGCGATCTCGTCGACCGTGCCCAGGCGGCCGGCCGGCTGCAGGGTCTTGAGGAAGCCGTGCGTCTCGGGCGCATGCATCGGGCTGTCGATGATGCCGGGCGCCACCGCGTTCACGCGCACGCCATGCGGCGCGAGTTCGAGCGCCAGCGCGCGCGTGGCCGCGTTCAACCCGCCCTTGAGCAGCACCGCCATGAAGGCCGGCACGTTGCTGCGCGGCTGCAGCGCCACCGAGGCCGTGATGTTGACGATTGCGCCCGCGCCGCGGCCGATCATGTGGCGCGCCGCGGCCTGCGAGGCGTAGATCGTGCCCTTCACGTTGGTGGCGATCTGCTGCTCGACCTCCTCGGGCGTGAAGTCGACGAAGGGCTTGGCCAGGAAGATGCCCGCGTTGTTGACCAGCGCGTCGACGCCGCCGAAGCGCGTGACCGCATGCTCGACCACCGCGGTGGCGATGCGCGGATCGGCGATGTCGCCGGCCACGCCGGTGAAGCGGTCGCCGGCGCCGAACTGGCGCGCGGCCTCGACCAGCCGCGCGTCGCTGCGCGCATTGCCGACCACGTTCCAGCCTTCGGCCAGCAGGCGGCGCGCGATCGCGAAGCCGATGCCGCTGCTGGCGCCGGTGACGATGGCGGTGCGGGCCTTGCCGCCTTGGGAATCAGGGGTGCTCATGGTGAATGTCCTTCCGGTATTTGCGCCCCGCAAGATGCGGTGGCGTCGTGGAAGGAAGTGTGGAGTCGCTCGAGCTAAGAGTGAATGGCCGCGATTCGGCAATCACTCTTCCGCTGTTCGAGCGAATCAGCCGCTGCGACGCTTGGCGCGCGGGGCCTCGGCCTTGGGCTCGCAGGCCTTGCACCAGTCCGCGAAGCCCGCGCGCAGCTTGGGCAGCGCGAAGTCGACGAAGGCCCGCACCTTCGGCACCGACAGCCGGCCGTGCGGCACCACCAGGTGCACCGGCAGCGGCGGCGGCTCGTCCTGCGCGAGGATGATGCGCAGCCGCCCGTCGGCCACCTCGTCGGCCACGTGGTACGAGAAGGAGCGCAGCACGCCGCGCCCCTCGGCCGCCGAGGCCACCGCCGCGCGCAGGCTGTTGACCACGAAGCGCGGCGCGAACTGCACCGTGCGCGGCATGGTGCCGGCGCCGCCGACGCCGGCCGCGGGCGGGAAGCTCCACGAGTCGATGCCGAAGTGCGTCATCGCCACCACCTGGTGCTCGGCGAGGTCGGCCGGCACCGCGATGCGCGGATGCTTCGCGAGGTAGCGCGGCGAGGCCGTCGTGACGCGGCGCACCTCGCCCACCGGCAGCGCGACCAGCGTCGAGTCGGCCAGGTGCGCGATGCGCAGCGCCACGTCGATGCCCTCGTCGATCAGGTTGGCCGGGCGGTCCAGCAGGTGCAGCCGCACCGACACCGTCGGGTGCGCGTTCATGAAGGCGTCGAGGATCGGCCGCAGCAGGGCCTCGCCCACCGCGACCGCGGCCGTCACCGTGAGCCGCCCGCGCGGCGCCGAGCGTTCGCCGGCCGCCGCGATGTCGGCTTCCTCGAGGTCGGTGAGGATGCGTCGGCAGGCCACCGCATAGCGCTCGCCCGCATCGCTGAGCCGGATCGAGCGCGTCGTGCGGTGCAGCAGCTCGGCGCCCACGTGGGCTTCGAGGAAGGCGATCGCGCGGCTCACGGCGGCCGGCGACTTGCCGAGCTTGCGGCCGGCACCGGCGAGGCTGCCTTCGGCCAGCGCCGCCACGAACACCTTCATGGCGTCGATGCGGTCCATGATTCTTCCTTCTCGCGAAATACTGAATGCCCGAGGATAGGGATTCATTCGCGCACCGGCAATCCGTAGCATCGAATCCATCGATTCGCCGGAGCACATCATGGCCACCCCTCGCAGTGCGGACGCGCGCACTGTCACCGCATCGCACCCGCGCGCCGCCGCCACCTGGCCCGCCATCCTCGCAGGCTTCTGCGCCACGCTCGTGGGCCTGGGCCTCGCGCGCTTCGCCTACACGCCGCTGCTGCCCGCCATCATCGACGCGCACTGGTTCGACGCCTCGGCCGCCACCTACCTCGGCGCCGCCAACCTCGTGGGCTATCTCGCGGGCGCACTGCTGGGTGGCCCGATGTCGGCGCGCTGGCCGGTGCGCGGCGTGCTGCGCGCGATGATGCTCGCCACCGTCGCCTCGCTCGCGGCCTGCGCCTGGCCGCTGGACTTCGCATGGTTCTTCGGCTGGCGCATCGTCTCGGGCATCTCGGGCGGCGCGCTCATGGTGCTGGCCGCGCCCACCGTGCTCGCGCACATCCCGCCGCACCAGCGCGGCCTCGCGAGCGGCCTGGTGTTCGCGGGCATCGGCCTGGGCATCGCGGCCTCGGGCACGCTGGTGCCGCTGCTGCTGCGCCAGGGGCTGGGCGCGACCTGGCTCGGCCTCGCGCTGCTGGCCCTGCTGCTCACCGCGCTCGCATGGAACGGCTGGCCCGCCGCCGCACCGGCACCCGTGGCCACCCCGCGCGCCGCCGCCGCACGCAAGCCGGCCACCGGCGCGCTGCGCGCGCTCACCGTCTCCTATTCGCTCAATGCCGTGGGCCTCGTGCCGCACATGATCTTTCTCGTCGACTTCGTCGCACGTGGCCTCGGACAAGGCCTCGCGGTCGGCGCGCAGTACTGGGTGGTGTTCGGCCTCGGCGCGCTCGTGGGGCCGGTGCTCAGCGGCTGGCTCGCCGACCGCGTCGGTTTCGCCACCGCGTTGCGCATCGCCTTTGTGCTGCAGGCCGCGGCGCTCGCCTTGCCCGCGTTCGGCCTCATCGGCCATGGCGGGCTGATCGTGTCGAGCGCCGTGGTCGGCGCCTTCACGCCGGGCATCGTGCCGCTGGTGCTGGGCCGCGTGCAGGAGCTGCTCGCGCATCACCCCGCGATGCAGAAGCCCGCATGGAGCCGCGCCACCACCGGCTTCGCGGTGCTGCAGGCCAGTGGCGCCTACGGAATGTCGTGGCTGCTCGCGCACGCGGGCGGCGGGTATGCGCTGCTGTTTGCCGTGGGCGGCGTGGCGATCGTGCTGGCGCTCGTCACCGACATCGTCGCGCGGAGGCTGCACCCCGCCGCCTGAGCTGGATTCCCGCGGCGCATCGCTCTTACACTGGGGCGATGAAGCGAGCCCTGGAAGTCGAGCGCACCCTTCAGCCCGTGGTCGAGCTGAAGGAGCAGGGCGCGGCCTACGGCTACTCGGTGCGCGCGCCGCGCTCCAAGGGCGTGATCCCGCCGAGCTCCTACCGCGACAGCGGTTTCGCCACGCTGCCCGACTGCCTGCGCGACGTGGCCAAGGCGCTGGGCGGCGACTTCAAGCGCATCTACATCCGGCTCGAAGGGCATTGCGTGGGCGAGCGCGACATCGTCGAGTTGCGCGATGCGCCCGATGCGGTGGCCGAGGCGTTGAAGGCGGCCTGCCTCGAGGCCGATGCGGCGGTGAAGCCCGTGGGCGATGCCGGCGGCCAGGGCTGACAGCCTTCAGCTTCCCCGCAGGTTCGTCGCCGCATAATCGCGCCCCTTTCTTTCGGGGGCTCCATGCAGATCGATATCGCGCAATCGACGCCGACCGCCGCCAGCATCGCGAGGCTCGTGCAGGCCTTCTACGACCTGGGCCAAGTCGTCGCGAGCGAATTCCTGATTGGACGCTTCAACCAGAGCTACCGCCTGGACTTCGCCGATGGCCGGCGCGTGGTGGCGCGGCTGAGTCCCGAGCGCTTTCGTGGCGGGCCCAATATCGCCTTCGAGGCAGCCGCGCTCGCGCACTGGGCCGATGCCGGTTGTGCCGTCGCGCGCTGCCTGCCCACGGCCAATGGCGAGGCGGCGATCCGGGTGCAACTGCCCGAAGGACCGCGCGCGCTGATGCTCTTCGAGCACCTCGAAGGCGAAGCCACCGGCGACAGCGTCGAGCACATCGCGCTGCTCGCGCATGGGCTGGCTGCCTTGCATGCCGCGGGCGAAAGCTACGGCGGTCCGCCCAGCGCCTACACCCTCGATCTCGATCACCTGTTGCACCGTCCGCTCGAAGCCCTGCTGCGCGGATCGACCATGACGGCCGAGCTGCGCCCGCAGTACGAGGAGATAGGCCGTCGCCTCGCCGACGACATCCTGGCCTTCGGCGAACTCTCGCGCGTGCTGTGCCATGGCGACACGCACGGCTACAACAACTTCATCGCGGCCGATGCGAAGGGGCAGCGCCGGGCGCTGTTCTTCGACTTCGACGAAGCGGGCCCCGGCTACCTGGCCTACGAACTCGCGGTGTATCCGTGGAGCCTGTATCCGCGCATGCCCGATGGCGTGATGAGCGAGAAGGCCAGGTCCCAATGGCTGGCCTTCATCGGCGCCTATCGCGAAGTGCGGCCGATCGCCGATGTCGACCTCGCCGCGATTCCGCGTTTCATGGCCGTGCGGCAGCTCTGGCTGCTGGGCGAATACGCGGCGCGCATTCCCGACTGGGGATCGCAGTCGATACCGACCGACTACCTGCACAAGCAGACCGCCATGCTGCGCGCATGGCAAACGCTCGAGCTGCCGCTATGACCGGCCGTTGCGCGCCACCGCGACGCACTTGATCTCCACCAGCAGCCCCGCGTGCGCGAGCGAGTGCACGCCGATGCAGGTCCAGGCGCACTGGCCGCGCGGAAAGAGGCGGTCCTTCACCGCGCGGAACACCGGCATGTGGGTGGCCATGTCGACGTGGTAGGTGGTCATCTCGACCACGTCCTCGAAGCCGCAGCCGGCTTCGGCCAGCACCGTGCGCAGGTTGTCCCAGGCCGCGACGAACTGCGCCTCGGGGTCGGCGATGACTTCGAGTTCGGGCGTGCGGCCGACCTGGCCCGCGCAGTAGACCGTGGCGCCGACCTTGACGGCGGGCGCGTAGCCGGCGCGTTCGGCCAGGCGCTGCATCGAGGCGGGGATGATGAGTTGTCGTTCCGTCATGGCAAAGGGATGTGGGGTTCCGGAGAGCGGCCACCGGCCGGATCGGGCGCGGCCTCGACACGGTCCAGGCAGCTGCAGTTTCCGACCTCGTCCCAGCCCGACAGAGGCAGCGGCCTCGTCGCGTCGGCAGGGGTGGTGGGTGCGATGGGTGGCGAGTATGGAGCGTCGTTCATGGTCTTGTGGCGCGAGAGGTTGTTGTTCACTTGGGCGCGAGCAGCCTGCCGCTCGCGAGCCATTGCAGGGTGCGAACCGCGAGCACCGCGATCAGCACGCTCAGGAAAGCGAGCAGCGCGAGCGCCAGCACGGTCAGCGGCAGGAAGTCGGCGTGATGCGCGTAGCGCAGCGCGGCATTGGCGAGCGCGGCGATCGGAAAGCTCAGTGCCCACCAGCCGGCGGCAAAGGGAATGCTTCGCCGGAACACCTTGAACACCAGCGTGAAGAAGACGAAGAGCCCGAAGTAGAAGAGCAGCGCCGCGAAGGTATCGACGCGCTGGAAGAAGCTGGTGTAGGCCAGGAAGCCCACCTCGAAGGGCGCGACCAGGATCATCAGCGAGGGCACCATCTCGTTGGCCAGCTTCTCGTGGTGATGGATCAGGCGCGACACGATCATGGTGAAGAACACCAGCGCCACCATCGTTCCCACGGCCATCGCGAACAGGTTGAGTTCGCGCGCCCAGGCCATGGGCATGGTGCCGCCGGCCACCGTGATGTCGAGCGTGGCCACGCCCGGGATCAGCCAGGCCGGCACCGAATGGCCGGCGTCGACCTTGCCGCGCAGCATGCGGCTCACGATGGTGAAGGACAGCGCGACGGTCAGCGCGGCGCCGATGCTCCAGAGCAGTTGCGAGGCCCGCGCGCTGACCGGCGCCACGACCGAGGAGATCAGCAGCGTGGCGATGGTGATCGTGCCGAAGAAGTTGCCCGCGATCGGGTGCATGAACTCGGCACGCACCGCCTGTGGATGCAGCACGGCCTTGGCCGCGTAGGCCAGGCACAGCAGCGCGAACACCGCGACCGCGATGGCGCCGACCGACGCGTGGATGCGCGGGCTCGCGCCGAACTGCTCGCTGGCCTGGTGCCAGGCGCCGGCCAGTCCCGAGATGCCCATGACCGAGGCGAAGAGGTTGACCGGCAGGTGGCGAAGGGAGGTCTGTCGCGGAGGGGCTGCCGGACTCAGCGTGTGCGTGGTGATGATTTTTTGCTCCTGAAAACCCCCGCGCGAGAGCGGCGAGGGCGAAGCAAAAGTCTAGGAGTCGGGGGCGCCCGACGGTGGGCCTCGATGGCGCGGTTTGCGCCATTGATGGCCCGTTTCAGGCCACGCTGCGGAAGCGCTCGCGATAGTCGCGCGGCGTCGTGTCGAGCCGCTTCGCGAACACCACGCGCATGTGGTTCGCGCTGCGAAAGCCGCAGCGGAAGGCCACCGTCTTGAGCGGCAGGTCGGTCTCCTCGAGCAGCTTGCGCGAGAAGTCGATGCGCACCTGCTCGACGAAGGCCGAGGGCGTCATCGCGGCGTCCTTCGCGAAGCTGCGCGAGAAGGTGCGGCGGCTCACGCCCACCGCATCGGCAAGCTGCTCGATGCTCAGCGGCTCGCTCAGATGCTCGGTGACGTGGCGCAGCACCTTCGCCACGATGGTCTCTTCCTTCGGGCCCACCGCCAGGTAGGGGCTGTACTGCGACTGCCCGCCGTCGCGGCGGATGTAGACGATCAGCCGCTTGGCAATGCGCAGCGCGAGTTCGTGGCCCCAGTCCTCGGTCACCAGCGCGAGGCAGAGGTCCACGCCGGCCGTCACGCCGGCCGAGGTGAACAGCTTGCCGTCGCGCACGAAGATCTTGTCGGGCCGCACGCGCGCCCGCGGAAAGCGCGCGATGAGCCGATCCACGTCGTGCCAGTGCGCCGTGACCTCCTTGCCGTTGAGCAGGCCCGCATGGCCGAGCGGAAAGGCGCCGTTGCACACCGAGCCGTAGCGCCGCGAGCCCGCGGCCATGGCGTTGAGCCAGGCGAGAAAGGGCGCGGGATAGGCGTGCAGCTCGGGCAGGTTCGGACCGCCGGCCACCAGCAGCAGGTCGGGCTGTTCGTGGTGGTCGAGGTAGCCCGTGCCCACGTGCAGCTGCATGCCGTTGGCGCAGCGCACGCCGCCGGCCTGCAGGCCCACGAGCGTGATCTCGTACTGCTGGTGCGGGGGCAGGAAGCGGTTGGCCTCGGTGAAGACGTCCATGGGCGCCGCGACGTCGAGGGCCTGGACCCCTTCGAGGACGACGATGACCAGCTTCATGGGGCGCGCTTTCGGGGCCGATGGGCGGGCGATTGTAGGACGCTCTGTCTACATGGATGCCGGCATGGGTTCGATGCCCCGTCGTGAAATTTACTGTGAGCGTTCGCCCCCGCAGATACACAGGCATACGGAATCGGGTTCGCGAGGGCCATGCCCCGAAAACAATCACTTCCGTCAGCAGCAACAACCCTCTCCTTCCGCCACTGACGACTGTCCGTCTCCTTCTTCTTCAACCCTTGAGAAAGTCCATCATGAAGTCTTCCGTCCTCCTCTCCGTCGCCGTCCTCGCTTCCGTGTTCTCGCTCGGCGCCAGCGCCGAGCAATACCAGGGCGTGCTGCAGTTCCAGTCGACCGCGAGCCGCGCCGATGTGCGTGCCCAGGCCGTGGTCGCCGCCCACAGCGAAGACCCGTACAGCGAAGCCGCCCAGGCCGGCGTGCCGCCGGTGTTCCAGAGCCAGGTCGCCCGTTCGGACGCCCGCTCGCAGGCCGTGGCCGCCGCGCGTGCCGGCAACCTCTATGGCGACGTGAGCGGCGATGGCGTGGCCCGCGTCGTGGCCGGCAACGTCGACCGCCAGGCCGTGCGTGCCGAGGCGCGCGCCACGGCGGCGCGTGGCGTCAGCGAAGGTTCTTGATGCGGGCAGCATGCCGCGCCTCGGGCGCAGCAGCTCCAGCGTGCGGGCCTGCCTTCATGGTGCGGCCCGCCGCGCTTTCTCTTTCTTCTTGTTCCCTCAGTCCCACGCCGGCGACAGCCCGGCCGGATCCGTCAACCGCTCGCCACGGTCGAGCGCCGCGATCTGTGCCATCTCCGCGTCGCTGAGCCGAAGCTGCTGGGCCTTCAGATTGCTCTCGAGGTTCGCACGCTTGGTCGACGACGGAATCACCGCATAGCCCAGCTGCATCGCCCAGGCCAGCACCACCTGCGCGGTGGTCGCGCCATGCGCCTTGGCAATCGCCTCGATCGCGGGGTCGTTGATGACCTTGCCGTAGGCCAGCGTCATGTACGAGGTGATGTGGATGCCCTGGCTCTTCGCGAACTCGGCCAGCTTGCGGTTCTGCAGGTAGGGGTGCAGCTCGACCTGGTTGGTGGCGATCTGCGCCGCGCCCACGGCCGCGATGGCTTCCTTCATCAGCGCGATGTTGAAGTTCGACACGCCGATGCGCTGGGTGAGCCCCTGCGCCTTGGCCTCGGCCAGCGCGCCCATGAACTCGGCCACCGGCACCGCGTTGCCGGGCGAGGGCCAGTGGATCAGCGTCAGGTCGACGTGATCGGTGCGCAGCTTCGCGAGGCTCTCCTTGAGGCTGGGCACCAGCTTGTCCTTGGCGTAGTTGTCGGTCCAGATCTTGGTGGTGATGAACAGTTCGCTGCGCGCCACGCCGCTCTCGGCGATGGCCTGGCCCACCTCGGCTTCGTTGCCGTAGATCTGGGCCGTGTCGATGGTGCGGTAGCCGAGCTCGAGGCCGGTCTTCACCGAGTCGATGACCACCTGGCCCTTGAGGCGGAAGGTGCCGAGGCCGAAGGCGGGGATGGGGGAGGGGGTGTTGTCGTTGCTCATGGTTGGGTCCTTGGTTGAGAAGTACGTGGGTCGAATCGATCGACCGGTGAATGGATGGATGAATGAAGGCGAAAGAAGGGAGAAGACGCCGCGCCCTCGTCGCGCGGCGCAGGCGCGCACCGCGCCTCAGTGTCCGACCGGCACCGGCCCCGAGGCGCGCACCGGGATGCCGCTGCGGCGGTCGAGCACGCCGCTCCACTGCGTGAGCGCCAGCGACACCAGCACCACCAGCGCGCCGATCCAGGGCGTGTGCATCAGGCCGAGGTGCGTGACGATCAGGCCGCCGGCCCAGGCCGCGCCGGCAATGCCGAGGTTGAAGGCCGCGATGTTCAGGCCCGAGGCCACGTCGACCGCCTGCGGCGTGAAGCGTTCGGCCTGCTTCACCACGTAGACCTGCAGGCCCGGCACGTTGCCGAAGGCCACCGCGCCCCACAGCAGCACCGCCACCACGGCAAACCACTTGTGCGGCGCCGCGAAGTTGAACAGCAGCAGCACCGCGGCCAGCAGCGCGAAGATGATCTTCAGCGCCGGGATCGGGCCCAGTCGGTCGGCCAGCTTGCCGCCCCAGATGTTGCCTACCGCCACCGACACGCCGTAGACCAGCATCACCCAGCCCACCGCGCCTGCGCTGAAGCCGGCCACGTCGGTCAGGATCGGCGCGAGAAAGGTGAAGGGAATGAACGAGCCGCCGTAGCCGATGGCCGTCTTGGCATACACGAGCAGCAGGCGCGGCTCGGCCAGCACCTTGGCCTGCTGCGCCAGCGAGGCCGGCGCCGTGTGGCGGATGTCGTTGGGCACGAAGATCCAGCTGCCCACGAAGGCGATCACGCCGAGCGCCGACACCGCGAGGAAGGTTTCACGCCAGCCGAAGTGCTGCCCGATGAAGGTGCCCAGCGGCACGCCCGTGACCAGCGCCACCGTGAGGCCCGTGAACATGATCGCGATCGCGCTGGCCGCCTTTTCCTTGGGCACCAGGCCGGTGGCGATGGTCGAGCCGATCGAGAAGAACACCCCGTGCGCCAGCCCCGTGAGGATGCGCGCGGCCACCAACGTTTCGTAGCTGGGCGCCTTCCAGGCCAGCAGGTTGCCGACCGTGAACAGCGCCATCAGGCCCAGCAGCAGCGCCTTGCGCGGCAGCTTGCCCGTGAGCGCGGTGAGCACCGGCGCGCCGATGGCCACGCCCAGTGCATAGAGGCTGACCAGCAGGCCGGCCGAGGGAAGGCCGATGCCTAGATCGGCGGCGACCGTGGGGATGAGGCCAACGATGACGAACTCTGTCGTTCCGATGGCGAAGGCGCTGAGGGTTAGCGCTAGTAGGGCGATGGGCATGGGGCACTCCTTCTTGGATGGGAGGAGTGTCCCGCCTTTATCCTTGCGGATTAATGGGGTACTAAGCAGAAGATAGTTGCTCCGCAAGCAAATGTCTTCTGTCTAATGCTTCCTGTTGATGACATTAGGGACGCTCTCATGCTCGTGAAGAACCAATGCGTCTCCATTGAAAAACCACTCTCTTAGGAAAAAACGCCCCCATTGGCGACGAGTGGTAGCGCAGCAGTACGTTTTGGGCTACCGTTTTTTACATGGTTGTTGCACACTTACGAAAGCGCTACCGAGTCAACTAACTTCAGGTCGGCGTAGTAAATACGAATACAGGAGCTTAAATTGTCAGCCGAGACAAGTGTTCACGAAGTGCTTGAGAAGTGCAGTGTATTCAAGTCAGCCGGCCTGTGGTTGCCAGAGCCCTTTATGCGTCCGCGTGCTTGGATAAAGAATTTTGATAAAGATGATCAAAAGATTGCGGCTTTTCTTTTAGATAAATTTACTTTTTACAACAAAGCATTGACGCAGCGATTGTTGTTCGCCTCGTATAACTCTCTCGGCGATGGCATGCCCAAAAGCCGCAGCTCAAAGAAAATAGATATAAATGAAGCTCTCAAAGTTGCTGTTCTGACGCCAGTCAATGGCGAAAATCCTAATCCCGCCGACTCAGGAAATCTTCTTTGTCGAATGGCGAGGCAATCTTTCAAATTGGAAGATGCCACTCAAATTTTGACTACGGAGAGCGCTCGCGAACATGCGCTTAAAGGCGGCACGGTGCTATTCGTCGATGATTTTGTGGGATCTGGTGATCAGTTTCTTTCGACTTGGGGTAGCAAAAATCAGCAAGGTGTATCCTTTGAAAGTATTTCAAAAAATAATAATAATTTTGTCGCGATATACATAACGCTGGTGGCAACGGATTTTGGGATAGATAAAATCAGCACTAAAGCTCCGGATGTACACATTTGTACGGCGCATGTCCTAGAAAAAAAGTCGACTGTGCAGGGGTTAATGGAGAGCAATCCTTCCATTGCTGCTGAAGTCGCGGGCTTTTTGAAAAAATACGCTCAAAAATTATTGCCACGCGAAGCTTATATTGCCAAAAACCCCTCGTATCGCGAATATGGGTACAAGAGTCGAGGATTGTTGTTTGGGTTTGAGCATTCAATACCAGATGCGACCTTGCCGATTTTTTGGTCGCCTGGAATCAATAACTGGGAGCCTTTAATTGAGCGAAACTAAAAACATTGGGGTTCTTAGGCAACTCTTTGGCGACAACAGAGCTGAATGGCCATCGGCTCATTTTGGGAACTTGTTTGTATCCCCGACGTATTTAAGAAAACTGGAGTCAATGCGCCCATGCTTTCTAGTGGGCGGTCGTGGGACGGGGAAAACGACGGCACTTCAATCTCTCAGATTTGATTCCATGTTGGAGCGAATCGAAGGAGAGGGGCAATCATTTGGAGATATTGGCTATCTAGGGATTCTTGTTCGAATGAATAAGAATCGAGTTCGAGCATTCACCGGGGGCGGAACGCCGGAAGATCAGTGGAAAAAATGGTTTGCACATTATTTCAATCTAATCGTTTGCTCTGAGCTAACAAATTTAGCGATTTGGCTTCAGTTGCGGGTGGGGACGGCTTTACCTATTAGTAGCGTAAAAATTCTTGCCCAAGAACTCGGGTTGGATCCGCTGGAAAATTTGGAAGAGCTTAAGGTCGCGCTGAAAGGTGCGACGTCTAAGCTCCAGCTTCAAGTAAACAATCCGAGTCGAGATTTTCAAATTAACGCTTCAATGGCAGAAGCTCCGCTTAGAACTTTTTGCGAGAGCCTGCGCGATAGCGGTCTTCTAGGTGAACGCGTTGTTTTTTGCTGTATTGATGAGTATGAAAATTTGCTTGACTACCAGCAGGCAATAATTAATACCTACATAAAGCATGCGGAGCCGCCTCTTTCATATAAGGTCGGGGTTCGCAAGAATGGGCTGCGGAATCGCCAGACGTTGGATGGACAAGATTTACTTCGTGTTCCAGATGATTGTTTGGAAATTGAAATTGCCGACGAGGGCTTTGAATACTTTGCTAGAGCGGTTGCCGAGTTACGGCTTAAGTTCGCTCGAACAGAAGGTGCTCCAGTCGCGGACAGCCTGAAAAATTTTTTGGAAGAACTGCCATTTTCCAAAGAGGCTATGGCTCTAGGGGCGGAAAGAATCGCGGATCAAGTTTTAAATGAATTGCAAGGCACGGAAGTAGCGAAATTCCTTCTTGAGAAGCCGAAGAGCGAGGTCTATTTTTTGCGCTTTTGGCAAGAAAGTGAAGGAGGCTCGTTGGAGAGCCTAGCAATCTCTTGGAGAGATAACGAAATTGAATGGGAAACCCGGTTGGGGAACTATGGGTACGCCAGCCTTTTTTGGCTTTCTAGGGGGCGCAAAGGGGTTCGAATTCGCAAATACTATTGCGGAGAGAGAACGCTGCTTTCGCTTGCAGCGGGGAATATTAGGTACTTTCTTGAGCTAATCGACTCGGCCATTGGGTACGAGCTAGATCGTTCTTCTGATTTTTCCAAGGAGTTAGTCCTTTCGGCCAAGGCCCAGACAATTGCGGCACGAGATGTCGGAAAAAGGCGGCTTAGTCAGCTTGAAGGGCTTGCTGAGCACGGCGTGCAGCTGAAGCGTTTGGTTCTGGCCATCGGAAAGGTGTTTTTTGAGTTGGCGCGTGAACCAAATGGAAAGGCGCCAGAAGTAACTTCTTTTGTTTTGGCCGGCGAGACAGCAGAAATCGAAGAAATTCAACGACTTCTGCAAGAGGGGGTTGGACATCTTGCATTTGAGTCGGAACCAAGAACAAAACCGACGACGAACTCCGAAGTTCGGGATGACGAGTATAGATTGCACAGAATATTTAGTGCTTTCTTCGAGATATCCCATCGCAAGAAGCGCCGAATGACGATTCAAGCAAGGCATCTTTTGGAAATTCTCAAGGATCGCCCTTCTAGAATAATTTCAACTCTTTTGGACGATAAGCCGCAGACGGCAGCAGATGAGCTTCCAGATCAGCTCGCGCTATTTTCCGCCTTTTATGAAAAGGAGTCGGAGAAATGAGCGGTTTTCCTATTCCGCCAACAACAACCCAAAGGTTTCGCATACTCAAAGCGGAAGATCTTTTTCCGGCGGAAAGAGTCATTGCTGCCGCGATCCCGAAAGAAAATCGAGGAAACATTCCCCTTTGGTCGGAAATATCAAAAGCGGACCCATCAAGAATTACGTGGATTCAAAAAGCTGACAAAGAGGAGATTTTGATTCAACATGGAGTTGGCGAGGTGAAGTCTTTTTCCCTGCGCGATGACGCCGCTCTTGATGGAATGTTGAATGCAAAGCGAATTCTTATAGATGTGACTGGTCTTAGTCATGATGTATGGGCTCCTTTAATAAAGTGCGCGCTAAGACAAAAAATTGAACTTAGAATCCTTTATGCAGAGCCGGAATCCTATAAGACTCACCCAACGCCTTCATCCTCCGCTATATTTGATTTGAGCGTTACATTTGAGGGGCTTGCTCCGCTACCTGGCTTTGCACGGCTGGCCGGGCCAGAAGATGAGACGAAATGTGTTTTTATTGCGACGCTGGGATTTGAGGGGAGTCGTCCGGAATATTTGGTTTCTCAATTGGATCCGACGCCCAAGGTAATTCCGGTTGTAGGTGCTCCCGGATTTCAGTTGGAGTATCCGGCGTTTACCGTTGGATGTAATCGAATTTTCTTAGAGGAATATCGTGCTCACTCCGAGCTGCGTTACGCGCGTGCGAGTTGTCCATTTGAAGCCTTTCAATCAATTAGCTTGATAAAAGAGGATTATCCTGACTATTACATGTATTTGGCATTGGTTGGAACTAAGCCGCACGCGATCGGCGCTGTGCTGTTTGCGCTAAAATATCCGGATACAACAGAGGTAATGTTTGATTATCCTGTTAAAAAGGACGACCGAACCAAGGGGTTGGGGTTAATCCATATCTATAACCTGGAGGGGTTTGATGCTTGTTGATCTTGATAAGTATTACACGCCTGCCGATGTTGCTATCAGCGCACTTGAAAGAGCGGAGCTTCCCTATAGTCCAAGAACTTGCGCCGACTCTACGTGCGGCAGTGGACGGCTTCTAGATGCCGTAAATAAAGTTTTTGGCTCTGTTGAATGTATTGGGATTGATCAGGATCGAAGCGCGATCGCTAGGCTGCGTCGAAAAAGACCCAATTGGCACTTGGCAGTTGCAGATCTGCTTGGGGGTGAGCCATATTTGAATAATTTTTCTACCAAGATTCCCCGCTCGGTAGATCTTTTATTCATCAATCCTCCTTTTAGTCAAGGGGGAAGAAAATCTGTTGAGGTGGTGTATAAAAAATCCCCGCTTAGGGCTTCTGTGGCAATGGCTCATTTGTTGAGGAGCCTTGAGGATTTGAAGCCAAAGGTGGGGGCGGTAGCTGTTGTGCCCGAGTCTTTGCTCTACTCCGAGACTGATGTTGTTGCTCGAAAATTAATAGGCGAATCATTTTCTTTGAAATTGATTTGGGAGTTAAAAAACTGTACTTTTAGCGGTGCGAGAGTGAATTCTTCGGTGATAAGAATTGCGCCGGAGGGTGATCCTGCCAAAACCAAATCTTTAAAGACGTTCGATGCTGATATCGAAGCTTCTTTGATTCGGGGCAGTTTGCCTGTTCATCTGAGTCAATTTGAAAAAGTGGGATTTCCTTATGTGCACTCCACCAGTATTCTCTGGTTGATTGCTGGAGGAGGGGTGGAGGATTTGCCAAAGACCAATAGTCCCGCTAAAGGCAAGGTTTCAGGCTGGGTGTTATTGATTCCTCGAGTTGGAAAGCCCGATATTCAATTGCTTGAGCCAATATTCCTCACAACTTCAGTCCAGCTTTCTGATTGTGTTTTGGCGGTTTCATTTAAAAACAAAAAGCAAGCAATGATTGCTGTAGGTCGAATTAAGGAGAGGTGGGTGGATTTTTCTGCTTTATATCGAGGGACCGGTGCAAAGTACACGACTACTGCGAGATTAGAGTCTTGGTCAATTGAAAATATCGGGCTGAACTTAACGGGGCGAGAAAAATCCACGATAATTAATTGCTGGTAGATGTACACTCTGTTTCGCCGTTAAAATGGCGACCGGGTTTGGAAGCCCGCTGAAGTTCTGCGACGAAAGCCGCAGTCACCGCACATGGTCTGCGGCTTTTTCGTTCGTCCGTTTTAGGCGGCTCGAACGGGAGGGCGCGAGCCCTGCCGGTTCTCGTCAGAGCTTCCCGGTCTTCCAACCCGTTCGAGCTGCCGCCCTCGTTTGGAAGCGGGTGCGTCGGTTGTTGCAAATCGAAGTTCTGATCTGGGAGGCCACACATGGCTGAAACCGCATCCGAGTCGGTGCCGTCGCGCGCCCGTTTCCCCGTATCTCACCTGAGCGATCTCGCACTCCAAACCTGCGACGACGCCGACCACCTCAACGAAGTCCTCCGCGCCTACACCGCGCTAGAAAAGCTGGTCGAGCCCGCCGGCCTCCAGGACTGCGAAACCCTCACCCCCAGTCGTACCGAGCTCAGCGCCTTGCTGTGCTTGCTCAACCGGGCCCTGAGGTCGCGCATCGACACGATCCACGCCGCGGCCATCACGCTGCATGAGGCGATCGAGGAAGCTGTCCAGCCCCCGACCCCCGCTATCGGCGCACCATGAAAAAAGCCGCCGGCAAAAACCGGCGGCTTTCACGCATCAATCAATCGCCGGGCGCCGACTCAAGCCGCCATCGGCTCCGGCAACACCGACGTCAACGCGAAGTCGATCAGCCGCAGCCAGGTTTCCTCCAACCCCATGATGTTGTGGTGGTCGGAGTTCGCCACGGTCTTCACGCTCACGGGTGTGGGCCAGGCGTCGATGAGCTTCTGCGAGCGCTCGTGCAGCACCACGTCGTCGCGCTCGGCCAGCAGCACCTGGGTCTTGGCGGCGACCTCCTTGCTGTGCTCGATCGAATTGAAGCGATGGCGCAGCAGCAGCGACAGCGGCACGAGCGGAAAGCGCTTCTTCGCGACTTCGAGCATGGAGTCGTAGGGCGTCACGAGCTGCAGGCTCTCGAAGGGTTGGCGCGCCGACAGCTGGATGGCGACGCCGGTGCCGAGGCTGCGGCCGACGACGTGCAGGCGCGTCTGCGGGAAGGCACGGCGCAGGTGGCGCGCGAACTGCTCGGCGTCGGCCACGGAGGCGACCTCCGACGGGCTGCCCTGCGAATCGGCCACGCCGCGGTAGTTGATGGCGGCCATGCCGAAGCCCTCGGGCAGCCAGTGCAGGGCCTGGGCGGTCACGCGCACGTCCTCGCCGCGGCCGGCCAGGTAGATGATGAGGTCCTGCACGGCGGCCTCGCCCTGCGGGTGGTAGACGTAGCCGCGCACCATGCCGCCGGGCACGGGGTGCGAGTAGGTGGAGAAGTCTTCCGACAGATGCACCACGGGCCGCTTGCGGGCATTGAAGAGGATGTGACCCTGGCGCGTGGCCAGCAGGGTCCAGTAGGCGGCAAGGCTGCCGATGACGGCGGCCGAGGTCGACAGGGCGAAGCGGGCGATTCTTGCGTTGGTGTTGTATGAGGGCAAAGGGGCTCCCGAGAAAAAGGCCGGCATGTGTGATGCGGGCGGGAAGGCGATAGTTTCGCCGTGTTGGGAAGACAGCGCGTAGCGTGGTGTATGGCGGTGTTCGCCGATGTACGGCGAGGTTGGCTGCGCGATGTGGAATGCAGCGCCGCGCGACGCCGGTTTTTGTCGGCTTGCGCTGACGCCGGGCGCCAAGGCGCTGCAGATAATCCGGCCCCATGACGACCCTTGCCCTCGACTGCTTCTACAGCCTTTCCTCGCCCTGGGCCTACCTCGGTGGCCCGCAGTTGCAGGACATCGTGCGCCGCCACCACGTGCGGCTGGCGCTCAAGCCCTACGACTTCCAGGCGGTGGTGCCGCAGACCGGCGGCATTCCGCTGAAGACGCGGCCCGAGCCGCGCCGCACGTACCACGCGCTCGAGCTGGCGCGCTGGCGCGACTACCTCGGCATGCCGCTGAACCTGGAGCCGGCGCACTACCCGAAGGGCGCGCCGAGCGACCCCAACTGGAACAAGTACGCGGGCTGGATGGTGATCGCGGCGCAGCTGCAGGGGCTCGATGCGCTGCCGCTCTCGCATGCGCTGTTGCGCGCGCTGTGGGCCGAGGAGCGCGACACGTCGGAAGCCGCGGTGCGCATCGCGGTGGCCGACGAGAACGGCTACGACGGCGCGACCCTGCAGGCGATGGAGCAGTCGGCCGAGGTGCTGGCCGTGTACCGCGCCAACAGCGCGGAGGCGGTGGAGCTCGGGGTGTTCGGGGCGCCGACCTTCATCCTCGGCGACGAGCGCTTCTGGGGACAGGACCGCCTGGGCTTTCTCGATCGGGCGCTCGACAAGTTGCGCGCGGCGGGCTGAGGCCCCGGCAGGGCCGGCGGCGCTCAGGCCGCGAGCCGCAGCCAGATCCACGCCTCGGGCGCCTCGTCGAGCAGGCGGCTGGCCTTCCAGATGTGGCGCCCGCGCAGGTTGGAGCCGCACTCGAGGCCGAGCTGGCCGCCCTCGGGCGCGAAGAACTCCAGCAGGTTCGAGCTGCACCAGTCGATGCGCAGCTGCAGGGTGTGCGGGCCGGCCTCGACCTCGGTCTCGAAGCGGCCGCCGTTGCCGATGGTGCCGGCCTCCTCGCCGTCGATCAGCACCTTGTACCTGCGCGTGAAATCCATGAAGCCGCTGTCGCGGCGCAGCACGATCCGTGTCCTCATGGCGCCGATCCTCGCTTGAAACCGTTCGCGCTCGAAGGCCGCTCATGCCGCATGCATGTCGGCCATCGGCTCATTGCACCCACATCGACCGCGGCAGCAGCGCCGGCACCAGCGCCCGGTTGAGCCGCTCGCGCCACCAGCGCAGCGCCTGTCCCTTCGCGCCGGTCTTCCACGCAAGCCAGAAGGCCTCGGGCGGGCGCGGCTCCTCGGTGGGCAGCTCGACCAGGGTGCCGCGCGCGAGCTCGAGCGCGATGCAGGCGCGCGGCAGGTAGCCGTGGCCCAGGCCCTCGAGCTGGCAGGCGATCTTGGCGACCATCGAGGGCACGGTGATGCGCGGCTGCCCGGCCAGCAGGCCGACGGTGCGGTCCGACAGGGTGCGCGCGCTGTCGCCCACCACGATGGCGTTGTGCTCGAGCAGGTCGCCGCGCTGCAGCGGGCGGCCGATGCGCGTGAGCGGATGGGTGGGCGCGACGCAGAAGGCGAACTCGAGGCTGCCGACCTGCGTGGCCTGGTAGCCGCCGCCGGCCGGGCCCTCGCCCGCGGCGATGACGATGTCGGCGCGGCCCTCGCGCAGCGCTTCCCAGGTGCCGGTGAGGGCCTCGCAGCCGATGCGCAGCCGGGTGCCGCAGCGCAGGTCCTCGAAGGCGCGCACGTCGCCGATCAGCGCCTGGGTGGGAATCAGCGAGTCGTGCACCAGCCGCAGCTCGGACTCGAAGCCGGTGGCGATCTGGCGCATGCGCGATTCGAGGTCGCTCGCGGCGCTCAGCAGCCAGCGGCCTTCCTTGAGCATCTCCTCGCCCGCGGCGGTGAGGGTGACGCGCGGGCCGTTGCGCTCGAACAGCAGCATGCCGAGCTGCTCCTCGAGCTTGCCCACGGCGTACGAGATGGTCGAGGGCACCTTGTTCAGGCGCGTGGCGGCGGCCGCGAAGGAGCCGTGGCGCGCGATGGCGTCGACGACCTCGATGGCTTCCAGGCTGAGCTTGAGCACGGGCGTGTTCCTGTGGATGAGTACGAAGGTTGAACGATCGAAATAGATGATCGAAAACTTCGATCATAGAGGCTGAAAAGTTTCGCCGATGACCGGGTTTGGGCCCGCGATGATTGATACATGCCTAGGGGATGAGCCCCGAAAGCGATTGTGAATCACATCGATCAAAACTGTCATCGAAAGGTCATCAACCATGTTGGAACTTCGCGCCGCCACCGACCGTGGAACCGCCAATTTCGGCTGGCTCCAGTC
Source organism: Variovorax sp. GW821-FHT10D07 (assembly GCF_059415325.1). NCBI lineage: Bacteria > Pseudomonadati > Pseudomonadota > Betaproteobacteria > Burkholderiales > Comamonadaceae > Variovorax > Variovorax sp. GW821-FHT10D07. Next base: position 202,774 of record NZ_JBWKMZ010000012.1, read on the forward strand.
GCGCCACACCTTCTCCTTCGGCCACTACCACGACGCGCAGCAGCAGGGCTTCTCCGACCTGCTGGTGATCAACGACGACCGCGTGACGCCGGGCCGCGGCTTCGGCACCCATCCGCACCGCGACATGGAGATCTTTTCGTACGTGCTCGAAGGCGCGCTCGAACACAAGGACTCGATGGGCACGGGCTCGGTGATCCATCCGGGCGACGTGCAGATGATGAGCGCCGGCACCGGCGTGCGGCACAGCGAGTTCAACGCCTCGGCCGTGGACCCGGTGCATTTCCTGCAGATCTGGATCGTGCCCGGTGCGCGCGGCGTGGCGCCGCGCTACCAGCAGGTGCACTTCGACGCCGAGCAAAAGCGCGGCCGGCTGCGGCTGATCATTTCGCCCGACGGCGACCAGGGCTCGCTCGCGGTGCACCAGGACGCCCGCGTCTACGCCGGCCTGTTCGACGGCGCCGAGACCGCCTCGCTGCAGCTGGCCGCCGACCGCTATGCCTATGTGCACGTGGCCCGCGGCAGCGTGGAAGTCAACGGCCAGCGCATGGCCGAGGGCGACGGCGCCCGCATCCGCCTCGCGCAGCAACTGAGCTTTGCCAACGGCGACGACGCCGAGGTGCTGGTGTTCGACCTGCGGCCGAACGAGCTGCCGGCGCTCTGATTTCGTTCCTCCCCCTCTGTCTTTTTTTCAACCTCGTTTTTTCAGGAGTCTTCCCATGTCCATCAAAGCCACCCCCACCGCCGGCGCCACCCTGCTGACCCCCACCGACCACACGCTGGTGATGATCGACTTCCAGTCGCAGATGGCCTTCGCCACGCATTCGATCGACGCGGTGAACCTGCGCAACAACGCCGCGCTGGTGGCGCAGGCGGCGGCAGGCTTCGGCGTGTCGACCATCCTCACGACCGTGGCCGAGAAGAGCTTCTCGGGCCCGATGTTCGACGAGATCACGGCGGCCTTCCCCGGGCAGAAGATGCTGGACCGCACCTCGATGAACACCTGGGAGGACGCGGCCGTGATCGAGCGCGTGAACCAGATCGGCAAGCCGCGCATCGTGCTCGCGGGCCTGTGGACCAGCGTGTGCATCGTGGGCCCGGCGCTGTCGGCGCTGGACCAGGGCTTCGAGGTCTACGTGATCGCCGACGCCTGCGGCGACGTGTCGACCGAGGCGCACGAGCGCGCGATGCAGCGCATGGTGCAGGCCGGCGCGCGGCCGATGACCTCGCTGCAGTACCTGCTCGAGCTGCAGCGTGACTGGGCGCGCGGCGACACCTACGAGCTCACGACCGGCATCGCCAAGAAGGTGGGCGGCGCCTACGGCATCGGCATCCACTACGCCAAGAGCATGTTCGGCGCCCACGAAGGCTGAGCCCCGGCAACGAACGCAACAACGAACAGAGAGCGCCGGCCATGAAGCCCTATGTCGTCTCCCTTGCGCTGGGCCTGCTGGTCGGCGTGATCTACGCGCTGTTCCAGGTGCGCTCGCCGGCGCCGCCGGTGATCGCGCTGGTCGGCCTGCTCGGCATCCTGCTCGGCGAGCAGCTCCCGCCGCTCGTGCGGCAGGTGTTCGAGCGCCCCGCGGCCACCTCGTGGCTGCATCACCAGGTCAAGCCGCATGTGTTCGGCGAACTGCCGAAGTGCGTGCAGCCCGAGGCAGTGAAGACCGCCGCCACCCGACCCACCGACAGGAGCGATGCATGAGCACCCCCGACCCGCAACGCCGCCAGCTCCTGGGCGCCCTCGGCGCCTTCGCCGCCACCTCCCTTGCATCCACCCCGACCATGGCCAACACCCAGACCCCCGACCTCATCCTGCGCAACGGCCGCTTCACCACGCTGGACCGCGCCAACCCCACGGCCGATGCCGTGGCCATCAAGGACGGCCGCTACACCCGCGTGGGCCGCGCCGAAGACGTGCTGCCGCTGGCCGGCCCGACCACCCGCGTGATCGACCTGCAAGGCCAGCGCGTGCTGCCGGGGCTGATCGACAACCACCTGCACATCATTCGCGGCGGCCTCAACTACAACATGGAGCTGCGCTGGGACGGCGTGAGGAGTCTGGCCGACGCGATGGGCATGCTCAAGCGCCAGGTGGCGATCACGCCGGCGCCGCAATGGGTGCGCGTGGTGGGCGGCTTCACCGAGCACCAGTTCGTGGAGAAGCGGCTGCCGACCATCGCCGAACTCAACGCGGTGGCGCCCGACACGCCGGTGTTCATCCTGCACCTGTACGACCGCGCGCTGCTTAACGGCGCCGCGCTGCGCGCCGTGGGCTACACCAGGGACACGCCGGCGCCGCACGGCGGCGAGATCGTGCGCGATGCCGCCGGCAATCCGACCGGCCTGCTGCTGGCCAAGCCCAATGCCGCGATCCTCTATGCCACCCTGGCCAAGGGGCCGAAGCTGCCCTTCGACTACCAGCTCAATTCCACGCGCCACTTCATGCGCGAGCTCAACCGCCTGGGCGTGACCGGCGCGCTCGACGCGGGCGGCGGCTTCCAGAACTATCCCGACGACTACGCCGTGATCCAGAAGCTGGCCGACGACGGGCAGCTCACGATCCGCCTGGCCTACAACCTGTTCACGCAGAAGGCCAAGGAGGAGAAGGCCGACTTCCTGAACTGGACCAAGAGCTCCAGGTACAAGCAGGGCGACGACTACTTTCGCCACAACGGCGCGGGCGAGATGCTGGTGTTCTCGGCCGCCGACTTCGAGGACTTCCGCGAGCCGCGGCCCGAGATGGGCCCCGAGATGGAAGGCGAGCTCGAGGAGGTGGTGCGCATCCTGGCGCAGAACCGCTGGCCCTGGCGCATGCACGCGACCTACGACGAGACCATCAGCCGCTCGCTCGACGTGTTCGAGAAGGTCAACAAGGACACGCCGCTGGCCGGCCTGAACTGGTTCTTCGACCATGCCGAGACGATCTCCGAGGAGTCGATGGACCGCATCGCGGCGCTCGGCGGCGGGGTGGCGGTGCAGCACCGCATGGCCTACCAGGGCGAGTATTTCGTCGAGCGCTACGGCGCGGGCGCGGCCGAGGCCACGCCGCCGGTCAAGAAGATGCTCGAGCGCGGCCTCAAGGTCTCGGCCGGCACCGATGCGACGCGCGTGGCTTCCTACAACCCGTGGGTGTCGCTGTCGTGGCTGGTCACGGGCAAGACGGTGGGCGGCATGCAGCTCTATCCGCAGCGCAACTGCCTCGACCGCGAGGGTGCGCTGCGCATGTGGACCGAGAACGTCACCTGGTTCTCGAACGAGGAGGGCAAGAAGGGCCGCATCCAGGCCGGCCAGCTCGCCGACCTGGTGGTGCCCGACCGCGACTACTTCGGCTGCGCCGAATCGGAGATCGCCGACATCACCGCGCTGCTGACGATGGTGGGCGGCAAGGTGGTCTATGGCGCGGGCCGCTTCGCGTCGCTCGACGAGGGCGCGCCGCCGCCCGCGATGCCCGACTGGTCGCCGGCGCGCACCTTCGGGGGCTATGCCGGTTGGGCCGACACGCAGGGCGTGCACGGCGCCGAAGGCGCGCCGATGCAGAAGGTCATGCGCAACGCGGCCGCATCGTGCGGCTGCGCCAACGACTGCAACGTGCATGGCCACAGCCACGCGACGGCCTGGAGCAGCAAGCTGCCGATCGCCGACCTCAAGAGCTTCTGGGGCGCGCTGGGCTGCGCCTGCTGGGCGGTGTGATGGCGATGCGCTGGACCACCTCTTCGGCCGTGCGCTGGATCGTCTTGCTGCTGCTGTGCGCAGCCTACCTGCAGGGCGGGCTCAACAAGGCGATGGACTTCGACGCGGCGATCGCCGAGATGAACCACTTCGGCCTGTCGCCGGCCGGCCCGCTGGCCGCGGCGGTGATCGTGCTCGAGCTCGGCGCCGCGGCGCTGATCCTCGCGGGCTTCTGGCGCTGGCTCGGCGCGCTCGCGCTGGCGGGCTTCACGCTGATGGCGACCTTCGTCGCGCTGCGTTTCTGGGAGATGCCGCTGGGGCACGAGCGCTTCATGGCCGCCAACTCCTTCTTCGAACACCTGGGACTGGTCGGCGGCTTCGTGCTCGTGGCCTGGCTCGACCTCAAGGAACGCCGCGATGACTGAAGCCCCCAAGACCGCCAAGCCCGGCGCCTTCGCCCCGCTGCGCCAGCCGGTGTTCGCGGTGCTGTGGGCCGCCACGGTGCTCGGCAACATCGGCAGCTTCATGCGCGACGTGGCGAGCTCGTGGCTGGTGACCGACCTCTCGGCCAGCCCGACCGCGGTGGCGCTGATCCAGACCGCGGCCACCTTGCCGGTGTTCCTGCTGGCGATCCCGGCCGGCGTGCTGTCGGACATCCTCGACCGGCGCCGCTTCCTGATCTTCGTGCAGCTGGTGCTGGCGGCGGTCAGCGGCAGCCTGCTGGTGCTCTCGCACACCGGCGCGCTGACGGTCGAGTACCTGATCGCGCTGACCTTCGTGGGCGGCATCGGCGCGGCGCTGATGGGGCCGACCTGGCAGTCGATCGTGCCCGAGCTGGTGCCGCGTTCCGACCTCAAGGGCGCGGTGGCGCTGAACTCGCTGGGCATCAACATCGCGCGCTCGATCGGCCCGGCCGCGGGCGGGCTGATCCTCGCGAGCTTCGGCGCGGCCGTGACCTACGGCGTGGACGTGCTGAGCTACGTGTTCGTGATCGCGGCGCTCTTGTGGTGGAAGCGGCCGGCGGCCGTTGACAGCGGGCTGTCGGAGAACTTCCTCGGTGCCTTCCGCGCCGGCCTGCGCTACACGCGCTCCAGCAAGGAACTGCACGTGGTGCTGCTGCGCGCGGCGGTGTTCTTCCTGTTCGCGAGTTCGGTGTGGGCGCTGCTGCCGCTGGTGGCGCGCCAGATGCTCGGCGGCAGCGCCGGCTTCTACGGCGTGCTGCTGGGCGCGGTGGGCGCGGGCGCCATCGGCGGCGCGCTGCTGATGCCGCGGATGCGCGAGCGGCTCGATGCCGACGGCATGCTGCTCTTGGCCTCGGTGCTGACGGCGGCGGTGATGGGCGCGCTGGTGCTGGCGCCGCCCAAGTGGCTGGCCGTGGCGCTGCTGCTGGTGCTGGGCCTGGGCTGGATCGTGGCGCTGACCACGCTCAACAGCGTGGCGCAGTCGATCCTGCCGAACTGGGTGCGCGGACGCGGCCTGGCGGTCTACCTCACGGTGTTCAACGGCGCGATGGCTGCGGGCAGCCTGGGCTGGGGCCTGGTGGCGCAGCAGATCGGCGTGCCGTTCACGCTGGTGGCGGGCGCCGTGGGGCTGGTGGTGGCGGGGTTGATCTTCCACCGCGTGAAGCTGCCCGCGGGCGAAGCCGACCTGCAGGCCTCGAACCACTGGCCCGAGCCGCTGGTGGCCGAGCCCGTGGCGCACGACCGCGGGCCCGTGATGATCCAGGTCGAGTACCGCATCCGCAAGGACGACCGGCCCGCCTTCATGGCCGCGATGAAGCGCCTGTCGCTCGAACGCCGCCGCGACGGCGCCTATGCCTGGGGCCTGCACGAGCACACGGCCGACCCGGAACGGATCATGGAATGGTTCCTCGTCGAGTCCTGGGCCGAGCACCTGCGCCAGCACCACCGCGTGTCGCAGGCCGATGCGGACCTGCAGGGCGAGGCGCTGCGCTTCCATGCGGGGCCGGGCAAGCCGGAGGTGCATCACTTCCTGTCGCTCTGAGCCTTCCTTCTTCTTTCCCCTTCCGTTTCTTTCAACCCCTCACCAAGGAAAAACCATGACCACACTGACCCTTCGCGACGGCACCGAGCTCTACTACAAGGACTGGGGCAGCGGCCAGCCGATCCTGTTCAGCCATGGCTGGCCCCTGAGCGCCGACATGTGGGACAGCCAGATGCAGTTCTTCGCCGAACGCGGCTATCGCGCCATCGCCTTCGACCGCCGTGGCTTCGGCCGCTCGAGCCAGCCCTGGACCGGCTTCGACTACGACACCTTCGCCGACGACATCGCCGAGCTGATCGAGAAGCTCGACCTGAAGAACGTGGTGCTCGCGGGCTTCTCGATGGGCGGCGGCGACGTCACGCGCTACATCGCGCGCCATGGCTCGGCACGGGTGGCGAAGCTGGCGCTGATCAGCGCGGTCACGCCGCTGTTCATGAAGACGGCCGACCATCCGGTGGGCCCCGAGAAGTCGCTGTTCGACGGCATCCGCGCCGGCCTCGCGGCCGACCGGGCGCAGTTCCTCGACGACTTCAGCACCATCTTCTACGGCACCAACCGGCCGGGCGCGGCGGTGTCGCAGGGCGTGTTCAAGCAGACGCTGCAGATCGCGCTGCAGGCCTCGCTGAAGGCGACGATCGACTGCGTGACCGCATTCTCCGAGACCGACTTCCGCCCCGACATGGCGAAGATCGACGTGCCCACGCTGGTGATCCACGGCGACGACGACCAGGTCGTGCCCTTCGAGGCCACGGGCAAGCTGGCGCACGAGCTGATCGCGGGCAGCCGGCTCGAGGTGTACGCGGGCGCGCCGCATGCGACCTGCACTACGCACCGCGACCGCGTGAACGCGGACCTGCTGGGCTTCGTGCAGGGCTGAGCGCGCTTCAGCCGCCGTGCGCGCCGAGCCACGCGAGGGCTTCGGCGCGCACGCGCTCGTCGGCATCGTGTTGCGCCGCATGGGCGACGGTCTCGTGCCACGGACGGCCGGCGCGCTTCCAGGCCGCGAGGCTGTAGAGGGCGGTCCAGCGCACGCCGGCATCGGTGTCGTGCGCGATGCGCTCGGCCAGCGCGGGCAGCAGCCGGCGGCCGGCGGCGGCGCCGAGGCCGCGGTCGTCCATCAGGCTGGCGGCATGCAGGCGCACCCGTGCATGCGGGGCGGCGAGGCCGCGCAGGGCCTCGTCGACCTCTCCGGTGCGCAGGCTGCAGTAGCTGCTGCCGGGCTTGAGGATGGCGAGCGTGCGGGCCTCGGCGGCGGGCGAGAACGACAGCAGGGCCTCGAGCGGTCGGTAGTCGAGCGCCAGCGGCGTGCGGTCGCGGAAGGCGGAGTAGGGCGCGCACAGGCCTTCGATGGCGACCTCGGTGTCCGCGTCGGTCGCCAATTGCGCGAACAGCCAGTCGCTGTCGCCGAGGAAGGCCAGGGCGCGCGCGGCCCACGAACGGTCGGGCGGCTCGCCGCGGCCGCTGGCCTGGCGGCGCAGCGCTGCCAGCACCTCGGGCGTGGCGATGCCGATGCGGCCCAGCAGCGAGGCCGCTTCCCAGGCCCGGCCCTTGGGCGCCAGCCGTTCGAGCAGCGGCGGCACGGCGGGCGCGCCGAGGCGGCAGAGCCATTCGGCCGCGTCTTCGCCGTCGATGGCGCCCTCGAAGCGGCCGAGCCGCTCGACCAGGTAGGTCGCCTGGGCTTGCGCCGGCAGCGCGGCGACGCGGCGGCGCTCGCTCTCGTGCGCGTCCTCCTCGGGCATCAGCGCGAGGAAGGCCTTCTCGCCGATGCAGCGGCGCACCCAGGCCGGGCCGCCTTCCTCGTCGTGCAGGAAGACGACGAAGCCGGGCGCGAGCTGCCCCGGATGGCTCCGTGCCAGCGCCTTGCGGATTTTCTTGGTGGCGCTCACCAGCATGTCGACGCAGCGGCGCTCGCCCGCGAGCCAGGCGCGGCGCGTGGACTGCATCGCGGCCGCGGCCGCCTCGGCGCCGGTGCCCAGGGCCTCGCTCTCGAAGCCGCTCAGGTCCCAGCGCCAGTCGGGCGGGTTCCAGGCGGCTTCCCAGAAACGGCCGGCCGGCGGGCCGCCGAGGGCGCCGAGGCTGTGGGCCGCCAGGCCGGGCAGGAACACCGGGCCGTCGAGTTCGCGGTACAGGCCGTACAGGGCGGCGGCGTAGAAGCTTTCGCCGGGGTTCTGGTCCAGCAGGGCCCGCAGCGCGCGCACGGCGTCGTCCACGAGCAGCGGTTCCAGCGCCTTCCAATCGGTGGGCGGCGGGGTTTCGGAGGACATGGGCGGGCGATTTCCTTTGGGCCCGCGATCCTAAGGGCCGGTGCCGCTGGCGATAATCCGTCGATGCGAATCCGCTTTACCAAGATGCAGGGGGCCGGCAACGATTTCGTCGTGCTCGACGAAACCCGCGGCACGCTGGGCCTCACGGCCGCGCAGTACCGCTTCCTGGCCGACCGCCACTTCGGCGTCGGCGCCGACCAGATCCTCACGGTGCGGCCCGCGCGCGCCGCGGGCACCGACTTCCAGTACGTGATCCACAACGCCGACGGCGGCGAGGTCGAGCAGTGCGGCAACGGCGCGCGCTGCTTCATGCGCTTCGTGCGCGAGCACGGACTGACCGACAAGGACACGGTGCGCGTCGAAACCCTGGCCGGCGTGATCGAGCCGCGCATGGGCGGCGACGGCCGCGTGACGGTCGACATGGGCGCGCCGATCTTCGAACCCGAGCGCGTGCCCTTCGACACCGCCGGGCTCGATCCGCAGCCCGAAGGCGGCTGGCACACCTGGCACCTGGCACTGGGCACGCGGGCCGGCAGCGCTATCGTTTCGGTAGCGGTGCTGTCGATGGGCAACCCGCACGCGGTGCAGCTCGTCGACGACGTCGAGACCGCGCCCGTGGCCGAGCAGGGGCCGCAGATCGAACACCATCCGCGCTTTCCGCAGCGCGTGAACGCCGGTTTCCTGCAGGTGGTCGACCGCACGCACGTGAAGCTGCGCGTGTTCGAGCGCGGCGCGGGCGAAACCCTGGCCTGCGGCACCGGCGCCTGCGCGGCGGTGGTGGCGGGCATCCGGCTCGGGCTGCTGGACCGCCGGGTCGACGTGCAGACGCACGGCGGCATGCTCACCATCGAATGGCAGGGCGAGGGCCGGCCGGTGCTGATGACGGGTCCGGCCACCACGGTGTTCGAGGGCGACATCGAGGTGCCGGACCTGCCATGACCTCCTTCACGAACAACCAAGACGCGAACGCCATGAACCCGATCACCGAAGACGACATCGCGAACTACCTGGCGAACACGCCCGACTTCTTCGAGCGCCATGCCCAGCTGCTGGCGCAGGTGCAGCTCACCAGCCCGCACGGCAATCGCGCCGTGAGCCTGCAGGAGCGCCAGGCCGAGATGCTGCGCGAGAAGATCAAGGCGCTCGAGCACCGCGTGATGGACATGGTGCGCCACGGCACCGAGAACGTGGTGATCGCCGACCGGCTGCAGCGCTGGACCGCCGGCCTCTTGACCACGCGCGACCCGCGCAGCCTGCCCTACCGCATCGCGGTCGACCTGCAGTCGTTGTTCCTGGTGCCGCAGACGGCCATCAAGGTCTGGGACTGCGGCACCGAGTACCTCAACGAGGCCTATGCGCAGTGGGTCAGCGACGACGTGAAGGCGCTCGCGACCTCGCTGACCTCGCCGTACTGCGGCCTCAACGCGGGCTTCGAGGCGGCCAACTGGCTGCCCGAGCCCAATGCGGCGGCCTCGATCTCGCTGATTCCGCTGCGTGCCGAGCCCAACGCCCCGGCCTTCGGCCTGCTGGTGCTGGCCTCGCCCGACGCGCAGCGCTTCAACGCCGAGATGGGCACCGACTTCCTCGAGCGCATCGCCGAACTGGCCTCGGGCGCGCTGTCGCGGCTGCGGCCTTGATCCGTCCCGTCGCGGCGCTGGGGCGCCTGTGGCGCCGGGTGCCGCGCGTGCTGCGGGTCGCGGCCTGGACGGTGTTCGGTGTCGGCGTGGTCGTCTATGCGACCGCCTGGACCGTGGTGTGGCAAGGCGCGCGCGAGGCGCTCGCCAACCCGCCGCAGCGCGCGGCCGACGCCGCGCTGGTGCTCGGCAACCGCGCCTACCTGCATGGCAAGCCCAATCCCTGCCTGACCGGGCGCGTCGACGAGGGCGTGGCCCTGGCGCGCGCCGGGCTGGCGCGCGAGCTGCTGTTCTCGGGCGGCGTCGACACCGAGGACGGCCGCATCGAGGCCGAGGTGATGGAGCAGCATGCGCGCGCCGTGGGCCATACCGGGCCGATGCGGCAGGAGCGCGTGTCGAGCTCGACGCGGCTGAACCTCGCGCTCTCGACGCCGATGCTCCAGGCAGCCGGCGTGCGCAGCGTGATCGTGGTGTCGGAGCCCTACCACCTCTGGCGCGTGAAGCGGCTGGCACGCAACAGCGGCTTCGACCGCGCCTTCGACGTGCAGTACGCGGCCGCGCCCTCGAGCTGCTGGCGACGCTGGGGCATGGTCTTCAAGGGCGCATTGCGCGAGCCGCTCGCGGTCGTGAACAATGCCGCGCATGGCTACCTCTTCTAGCGCGGCCGGGGCCGAGGCCCCGCCCGCCGACTCGGGCTGGATCGAGAAATACCTGGAGTACGTGCGCGTGGAGCGCCGGCTGTCGGCGCGCACGCTCGAGCTCTACAGCTACCACCTGAAGGAACTGGCGGCGAACGCGGCCGAGGCGAAGCTGCCGCTGGACCGCGTGCAGACCGCGCACGTGCGCCGCTGGATGGCGCAGCTGCATGGCTCGGGCCGCGAGCCGCGCGGCATCGCGCTGGTGCTGTCGTGCTGGCGCAGCTTCTACCGCTGGCTCGGGCACGAGAAGCTGATCGGCTTCAACCCGGTGCAGGACGTGCACGCCCCCAAGGCCGACCGCCCGCTGCCCAAGGCGCTGGGCGTGGACGACGCGGTGCGGCTGGCCGAGCTGCACGACACCGAGGCCGACCCCTGGACCGAGACCCGCGACCGCGCGATCGTCGAGGTGCTCTACGGCTGCGGCCTGCGCGTGAGCGAGCTCACGGGGCTCGACGCGCGCGCGAGCCAGACCGCGCGCGGCTGGATCGACATGGACGCCCACGAGGCCAGCGTGCTCGGCAAGGGCAGCAAGCGGCGCATGGTGCCGGTGGGCTCGAAGGCCATCGAGGCCCTGACGGCCTGGCTCGCGGTGCGCGGCGACTGCGCGGCGCTCACGGCCGCCACCCTGCGCGAACCGGCCGAGGCGGCGGCGCTCTTCATCAGCGCCAAGGGCGTGCGGATGTCGTCGCAGGCGGTGTGGAAGCTGCTGCGCGGGCGCAGCCTCAAGGCTGGCCTCGCGACGCCGGTGCATCCGCACATGCTGCGCCATTCCTTCGCGAGCCACGTGCTGCAGTCGAGCAGCGACCTGCGCGCGGTGCAGGACCTGCTGGGGCACGCGAACATCGCGACCACGCAGGTCTACACGCGGCTCGATTTCCAGCACTTGGCGCGCGCCTACGATGCGGCGCATCCGCGCGCGCGGGCCCGCGACGACGATGGCGGCAGTGGCAGCAGCCGTGGCGCCAAGAAAACTCCCGACAAGAAAACATGAAAACCCTCCGACTCAAGCCCGGCAAGGAGCGCTCGCTGCAGCGCCGCCATCCCTGGGTGTTCGAATCCGCCATCGCGCGCGGCGGTGCCGATGCCGGCGAGACCGTGCGCATCGAATCGCACGACGGTGCCTTCCTCGCCTGGGCGGCCTTCAGCCCCGATTCCAAGATCCGCGCGCGCGCCTGGAGCTTCGTCGAGACGCAGCGCATCGACGCGGCCTTCCTCGCGTCGGTGGTGGCGCGCGCGGTCGCGGCGCGCGGTCTGTTCGAGCTCCAGAGCGACGGCGTGCGGCTGGTGCATGGCGAGGCCGACGGCCTGCCGGGCCTGATCGTGGACCGCTACGGCGACACGCTGGTGGCGCAGTTCCTGTCGGCCGGCGTGGAGCGCTGGAAGGCGGTGCTGGCCGATGCGCTCTTGCACGCGACCGGCCTTTCGAAGCTCTACGAGCGCTCGGATGCCAGCGGGCGCGAGCGCGAGGGGCTCAAGCCCGTGACGGGCTGGCTGCGCGGACAGGACGAGGCGACCGAGATCGTGATCCGCGAGCACGACTGGAAGCTGTCGCTCGACATCGCCACCGGCCACAAGACCGGCTTCTACCTCGACCAGCGCGACAGCCGCCGGCGCTTCGCCGAGATGGCGCGGCACCGGCGCTTCCGGCGCGTGCTCAATTGCTTCTGCTACACGGGCGGCTTCACGGTGGCGGCGCTCGCGGGCCTGAAGGCGGCGGACGCGGTGAAGGGCGCCTCGCTGGTGTCGGTCGATTCCTCGCTGCCGGCGCTCGAGCGCGCGCGCGGCCACCTGGCGCTCAACGGCTTCGACGCGGCGGCCGACGGCTTCGAGGCCGAGTTCCTCGACGCCAACGTCAACACCGTGCTGCGCGAGTTCCTCGACCAGGGGCGCAGCTTCGACGCCATCGTGCTCGATCCACCGAAGTTCGCGCCCACGGTGGCGCATGCCGAGCGCGCCGCGCGCGCCTACAAGGACATCAACCGGCTCGCGCTCAAGCTGCTCGAGCCGGGCGGGGTGCTCTTGACCTTCTCGTGCTCGGGCGGCGTGGGCGCCGACCTGTTCCACAAGATCGTGGCCTCGGCCGGGCTCGATGCCGGCGTGGACGGCTACATCGCCGAGCGCCTGGGCGCGGCGCCCGACCATCCGATGACCATCGAATTCCCCGAGGGCGAGTACCTCAAGGGGCTGGCGGTGGTGCGAAAACCCGCTTGACCGTGCCGATCGAAGGGGGCTTGGCCCCCGCGGCAACGCAACTCAGTGGCACTGGCTACACTGCCCGCCAGTTTCCCGCTTTCCGATCCATTCCATCCGTTTTCCGCTTCCGGAGCACCCCATGGCCCTGATTCCCGCCACCATCCTCACCGGCTTCCTCGGCTCGGGCAAGACGACCTTGCTCAAGCGCATCCTGACCGAGGCCCACGGCCAGAAGATCGCGGTCATCGAGAACGAGTTCGGCGAGGAGAACATCGACAGCGACATCCTCGTGACCGAATCGAAGGAGCAGATCGTGCAGATGAGCAACGGCTGCGTCTGCTGCACCATCCGCGAAGACCTGCGCGAGGCGTTGCAACTGCTGGCCGCCAAGAAGCGCCAGGGCCTGCTGGAGTTCGACCGCGTGGTGATCGAGACCACGGGCCTGGCCGATCCCGGCCCGGTGGCGCAGACCTTCTTCATGGACGACGAGATCGCCGAGAGCTACCTGCTCGACTCGATCCTCACGCTGGTCGATGCCAAGCACGCGCCGCAGCAGCTCAACGACCGCCAGGAGGCGCGCCGCCAGGTGGGCTTCGCCGACCAGATCTTCATCAGCAAGAGCGAGCTGGTGTCGGCCGAGGAGACCGACGCGCTGATCCATCGCCTCAAGCACATGAACCCGCGCGCGCCGCAGCAGAAGGCGCATTTCGGCGACGTGCCGCTCAAGGACATCTTCGACCTGCGCGGCTTCAACCTGAACGCCAAGCTCGACATCGACCCCGACTTCCTGAAGGAAGACGACCACGACCATCACGACCATGACCACGCGCATGGCGAGCACTGCGACCATCCCTCGCACAAGCACGAGGGCCACGGCCACCATCACCACACGGACGACGACGTCAAGAGCTTCGTCTACAAGGCCGACCGCGCCTTCGACCCGGCCAAGCTGGAAGACTTCCTGGGCGCGATCGTCAACATCTACGGCCCGCGCATGCTGCGCTACAAGGGCGTGCTGAACATGAAGGGCACCGAGCGCAAGGTGATCTTCCAGGGCGTGCACCAGCTGATGGGCAGCGACCTCGGTCCCGAATGGGGCAAGGACGAGCAGCGCCAGAGCCGCATGGTGTTCATCGGCATCGAGCTGCCGCGCGAGATCCTCGAGCAGGGGCTCGAGCAGTGCCTGGTGTGACAAGGCATGAATAAACCTACTGCGCGCCCCGATCTCGCACCTGCGGTCCTCACCGTACAAGGTACGGCTCCGGTCCTCGGCGCGACCTCGGGGCGCTCGCTACGGTTTCTTCACACCTTGTGAGCTGAAGGTCCCGGATGAAGAAAAGGCGCCGGCCGCGAGGCCCGGCGCCTTTTTACTTGGCGGGCAGCTCGACGGGCTTGCCGATCAGCTTGAGCTGGCCGTCGCTGAACTCGACCTGGCTGGTCACGTCGTCGCCCGCGCGCTTCAGGTAGCCCTGCTGCTCGAACTGTTCGATCATCAGCGCGGCCACTTCGGGCGACGGCGCCTGGCTGCCGCCGGCGGTCTCGGCGATCTTCTCGATCCATTTCACCGGCAGCCGCCCGTTGGCCTTGAGCACGCCGCGTTTGAGCAGCAGTGCGTTGCCGGGCAGTTGCAGGTCCTCGTCGGTCACGCCGGCCATGGCGACCGAGTAGCCGAACTCGGCGCGCTGGCCGTCGATCTCGACCAGCAGCCGGTCGAGGCCGACCTCGGGGCCATGCTTGGCCATGGCCTTGAGGTCGGGCGCGAGCTGGTCGGCCAGCGCGCGCAGCGCGGCCTGCGAGGCCTTGCCGCGGATGCAGCCATTGGCGGCGGCCGAGCGGGTCCAGGCCTCGGCCAGCTTGCGGTAGCCGCCGACGTCGATGCGGCGCGTGCTGCTGGCCATCTCGAAGTTGTCGATGCGCGTCGCGCCGACCGAGCCCGTGCCCTTGAAGGTGGCGGTGCCGGTGTAGAGGCCGTTCTCGATGGTGGCGTCGCTGGCGGCGTCGAGGCCCTGCAGCACGATGGCGGGGAAGGGCTTGGCGGGGGCGGCGTCGGGATCGGCCTTCTTGCCGGCCACCGTGAATTCCAGTGCCTCGAGCCGGCCCGTGCTCTTGCCGGTGGCCAGCATCCAGCCGTGGCGGATGTCCAGGTCGGCCCGGGCGCCGAGCTTGCCCATCTTGAGGTTGACGCCGTTGCGCAGGTCCGCGGCCTCGAAGCCGGGCAGGGCGAGTTCGTAGTGCGCCTCGGTGCGCGCGCCGTCGACGCGCACGCGCAGCTGCGCGCCCTGCCAGGAGACGCGGGTCTTGCCCTCGTCGGCGAACTGACCGGGCGCGAGCGTGATGTCGCTGGCGTAGCCGCCGTCGAAGTCGACCCGGGTGTGGGCGCCGAAGGGCCGGGCGTCGCCGAACACCTTCCTGGCCTCGGCCTGGCCCTTGATGTCGAGCACCAGTTCGCTGTCGATGGTGGCCGCTGCCAGGCTGCCGCCGGCCAGCGGGCCGTGGCGGATGGTGTCGCGGAAACTCAGGCGCAGCGGCTTGGAGGGGGTCGGCACGGCCTCCTCGCCGTCCTCTTCGTCCGGGTCCGCGGGCGGCGCGCCGGCCACGGCGGCGTCGGCCGGGCAGCCGAGCTCCAGCGTCACGGTGCTGACCGCGCCGAGGAAGCCGCGCTCGTAGCTGCGTTCGGTCACGCGCACCAGCGCGCTTTGCTGCGGCAGTTCCGCGAAGGCGCTGTCGTAGACGGATTTCACCTTGTTGCCGGCCCACCAGGTGCTGCCGGCATAGGCCAGCGCGATCGCGGCGGCCAGGACTCCCAGGACTGTCTTCTTGCTCAAGTTCGGCTTTCTTGTAGGGGTATCCAGGGCCATGAGGCCCCTGGCGCCGGCCCTCCGCCGGCGCGGCGCGATGCTACCGGAGCGCCGCGGGGGCCAAACGCATCGCCCGCGCATTCGAGTTCTCTATACAATCGCGCGCCTGTTGAAAACGCCAGGTCCCCCCGCAAGGGGGCGGCAGGGGTCGAAGACAGGAGGGCGCCGCATGTTTGCGGCGGGCTTTCGGGGGTATAACCCCGGGGTTCGCCGACCGGCGGATGCCCTCGACAACGTGGAGCCCGCGCGGCCGACCAGGTCCGCAGTGGCTCCCATGGGAGGAGACACCAGTGAAAGCGCGTTCCAGTTCGTCCAAGGAGCCAGTCACCGTGAAGAAGCCCGCCGCCAAGGCCACGCCAGCATCCAGGACCGACGCCACCAAGGCGACGGCCGCGAAGCCGGCTGTACCGGCGGCCAAGAAAGCATCTTCCGCGACGGCGACCGTAGCGAAGAAGGAAGGCGCCGCAGCAAAGAGCGTCAAGACAGAGAAGACCGCAACGCCCACGGCCAAGGCCGCGAGCGCATCGGCGAAGAAAGCAGTTCATCCCGCCACCAAGCCTGCCAGCGAGCCGGCGGCAACCGTCCCGGCCAAGAGCGCGAGCAAGACAGCCAAAGCGGGTCCATCGTCCACCAAACCCGTCGGCCCGCGTGCCGTTTCACCTGTTCCCCCGATTCCCATGAAAAAAACGGCTGCCGCCTCTTCCTCCGCCCCGGCGACACCTTCGACCCCCGAGCCCGAAGTCGCCACGGCAACGGCCGCGCCCGCCCCCGCCCGCGGCGGCCGGGTGTCCCGCCTGTCGCAACTGACGGTGCCCTCGATGCCGCAATCGGTGGCATCGACCGCCGCCAAGTCCAGCTTTATCCAGACCGCCTCGCAGGCGCTGGTTCCGCCTCCCCCCGTGAATGTGAAGAAAGATCCGAAGTTGGCCAACAACTGGAAGACCAAGTCCGTCGAAGAACTCAGCGATGCCGAAGTCATCGCGATGCCCGATGCCGAGTACATGAACGAGAAGCAGATGGCCTTCTTCCGCCTGAAGCTCGTCGAACTCAAGCGCGGCATTCTCGAGAATGCCGGCGAAACCACCGAGCACCTGCGTGAAGACACGGTGGTCGTGCCCGATCCGGCCGACCGCGCCACCATCGAGGAAGAACATGCCCTCGAGCTGCGCACCCGCGACCGCGAACGCAAGCTGCTGAAGAAGATCGAGCAGTCGATCCAGCGCATCGACGCCGGCGACTACGGCTACTGCGACGAAACCGGCGAGCCGATCGGCGTCGGCCGCCTGCTGGCCCGCCCGACCGCCACGCTGTCGCTCGAAGCGCAGCAGCGCCGCGAGCTCAAGCAGAAGATGTTCGGGGACTGAGCGCCGGTTCTCCGGCCCGGCTCCGACCGTCGTCCATCGCCCGCGAATGCCAAAGGAAGAAACGGGCCGCCTGCTTTCCAAGGTGGCGAAGTTCGTCCGCAATCCGCTCAAGGATTGGTCGGAGCTGGACACCCCCTCGACGACGAACGCCTCCGATTCCTCGCTGCCCGACCCGGCCTACAGCCGGGAAATGCTCAAGGAGATGATCGAGCGGCGCCAGCGCAACGATTTCGTGCGCCGGCGCGAGTTCGACATGCTGCGCAAGCTGCGCCAGCGCGAGGCCGCCGCCCACGCCTTCGATGCGACGGTCACGCCGTCGTCGTTCAACATCAACAGCACCTCGGAGAAATCCGAGGGCCGCGCGCTCACGCTCAAGAAGATCGACGAGATCGAGGAGCAGATGTCGCAGCAGTGGTGGAAGGGGCGCGGGCCGAACGGCGAGACGCTGGTCAAGTCGCCGCCCGACGCGGGCGCCGAGACGCTGTCGCCGGCCGATACCGACGCGCTGCTCGAGCCGCCCTCCCGGCCGGTGCCCGCCCCGGTGGCGCCCGCGGCCGTGGCCACGGCCTCGCCCAGCGGCACCCACATGGCGACCCGGCTGGCGCAGGACGGCGCGCTCGAGGAGGCGGTGATCCGCTTCGCGCACGGCGATGACGTCGGTGCCGAGGCGATCCTGCTGCAGGCGCTGGCCTCCGAGGGCGCGAGCGGCACCGACGAGACCCATGCCGCGACGGCCGAGCGCGACGACGCGCGCTGGCGCGCGCTGTTCGACCTCTACCGCGCCACCGGCGACGCCGCCAAGTTCGCGGCCGCGCGCATGCGCTATGCCCAGCGCATGCGGCGCATGGGCCCCGACTGGGTGGCGCTCGACGAGCTGGCGCGCAGCGTGAAGGCGGTGGCGGCCAGCGAGGAGGGCGACAGCGCCCCCGCCGAAGGCGCCGCCGACTGGGCCGCGCCGCCGAAGCTGGCGCGCGACGGCCTGGTGGCGCTCACGCGGGCGCTGTCGCAGGCCGGCTCGGTCTGGACGCTCGACTGGCGCGCGCTGGGCGCGATCGGCTCCGATGCCGCGGCGCCGCTGCGCGTGCTGTTCGCGCACTGGGCCGATTCGCCGGTCAAGCTGCGCTTCATCGGCGCGGCGCAGCTGCTGGCGGTGCTGGCCGAGTCCGCGCCCAACAACGAGCGAGGCATCGACGACGTCTGGTGGCAGCTGCACATGGCCGCGCTGCGCCTGATGCACCTGCCCGACGACTTCGAACTGGTGGCGCTCAACTACTGCATCACCTACGAGGTGTCGCCGCCGTCCTGGCAGGATCCGCGCGGCGAATACAGCGCGATCGCCGCGCCGGTGTCGACGCCGTCGCGCATGGGCTCGGTCTGGTCGCTGCTGTCGGTGGGCGGCGAATCCGAGAGCTTCCCCTCGGCCGGCAGCGGCTTCGCGGCGCTCGCGGGCGACCTGCGCGGCGAGTCGCCGTCGAACCTGCAGCGGCTCGATGCCGACCTGCGCGGCGGCACCGCGCCCGTGATCTCCTGCGCCGCGCTGCTGCGCATGGACCTGGCCGCGGCCGCCGCGCTGCTGGGCTGGGTGCGCGAGCGCGATGCCAAGGGCGAGCGGGTGCAGTTCGTCGATGCGCACCGGCTGATCGCGACCCTGTTCGGGCTGGTCGGCATCGCCGACCACGCGACGGTCGCGCTGCGCAAGAACTAGGCTTTCGTGCCGCCCCGGGCGGACTTGCATTGCCCCGCCCAGTCCCCAGATGGCTGCGATGGAACAATTTCACGGCACCACCATCGTGAGCGTGCGCCGCAAGACCCCCCAGGGCGACCAGGTCGCCATCGGTGGGGACGGGCAGGTCACACTCGGAAACATCGTCATCAAGGGCACGGCGCGCAAGGTGCGGCGGCTCTACCACGGCAAGGTGCTGGCCGGCTTTGCCGGCGCCACGGCCGACGCCTTCACCCTGTTCGAACGCTTCGAGGCCAAGCTCGAGAAGCACCAGGGCCACCTGTCGCGCGCCGCGGTCGAACTGACCAAGGACTGGCGCACCGACCGCGTGCTGCGCCGCCTCGAGGCCATGCTGGCCGTGGCCGATGCCACCACCTCGCTGATCATCACCGGCAACGGCGACGTGCTGGAGCCCGAGAACGGCGTGATCGCCATCGGTTCGGGCGGCGCCTACGCGCAGTCGGCGGCCAAGGCGCTGCTCGACAACACCGAGCTCACGGCCGAGCAGATCGTGAAGAAATCGCTGGAGATCGCGGGCGAACTCTGCATTTACACGAACATGAACCACACCGTCGAGACGCTCTGAGGCCCGCCACCATGTCCATGACCCCCCAGGAAATCGTCTCCGAGCTCGACAACCACATCGTCGGCCAGCCGCAGGCCAAGCGCGCCGTGGCCATCGCCCTGCGCAACCGCTGGCGCCGCCAGCAGGTCGACGACAAGCTGCGCGCCGAGATCACGCCCAAGAACATCCTCATGATCGGCCCCACGGGCGTGGGCAAGACCGAGATCGCGCGCCGCCTCGCGCGGCTGGCCGATGCGCCCTTCATCAAGGTCGAGGCCACCAAGTTCACCGAGGTGGGTTACGTGGGCAAGGACGTCGACTCGATCATCCGCGACCTGGCCGAGATCGCCGTCAAGCAGACGCGCGAGGCCGAGAGCACCAAGGTGCGCGCGCGTGCCGAGGACGCGGCCGAGGAGCGCATCCTCGACGTGCTGCTGCCGCCCGCGCGGCTGGCCGACGGCACCGCGCCCGACAGCGGCAACGCCACGCGCCAGGCCTTCCGCAAGAAGCTGCGCGAGCACCAGCTCGACGACAAGGAGATCGAGATCGACCTGGTCGAGACGCGCGCGCCGCTCGAGATCATGGGCCCCGCCGGCATGGAGGAGATGGCCGAGCAGCTGAAGGGCATGTTCGGCCAGATGGGCCAGGGCAAGCGCAAGACGCGCAAGCTCAAGATCGCCGAGGCGATGCGCTTCCTGATCGACGAGGAAGCGGCCAAGCTGGTGAACGAGGACGAGATCCGCACCCAGGCGATCGCCAATGCCGAGCAGAACGGCATCGTGTTCATCGACGAGATCGACAAGGTCGCCACGCGCAGCGAGGCGCAGGGCACCGACGTCTCGCGCCAGGGCGTGCAGCGCGACCTGCTGCCGCTGGTCGAGGGCACGGCCGTGAGCACCAAGTACGGCGTGGTGCGCACCGACCACATGCTGTTCATCGCGAGCGGCGCCTTCCACCTGAGCAAGCCCAGCGACCTGATCCCCGAGCTGCAGGGGCGCTTCCCGATCCGCGTCGAGCTGCAGTCGCTGTCGGTGGCGGACTTCGAGAGCATCCTCACGCAGACCCGTGCCTCGCTCGTGAAGCAGTACCAGGCGCTGCTGGCCACCGAGGGCGTCACGCTCGACTTCACGCCCGAGGGCGTGACCCGTCTCGCGAGCATCGCCTTCGAGGTCAACGAGCGCACCGAGAACATCGGCGCGCGCCGCCTGTCGACGGTGATGGAGCGTCTTCTCGATGAAGTAAGCTTCGACGCGACCCGCCTCGAGGGTCAGACGATCCGCATCGATGCCGCCTACGTGGACCAGCGCCTGGCGGCACTAAGTCACGACGAAGACCTGTCGCGCTTCATCCTCTGAAGTCGCCTCCCTTGCCCCTGTTACAGGGGCAACGCTTCACGCATCACATTCACTGCGTGAGCTAAGTGGTTCATTCTCAACGAAATTCGCCGATTCCAGAATCTTGGAATCGGCGCTAAGTCGTTGATTCCATTACAAAAAATACCCCGCACGCCTGGTTGCGCCGGAAGTGTTTCCTGCTACAGTGCAAAAAAGTGCAGTTAAGTGGGAAAAAGTGCGAGTAGTGTGCCCTTCGGGCGCTGCGGCCTTCCCACCACAGGGGTTTCTCGGTCGTGTTTCAAGGCGCTTCATCGCTCAGTCTGGATGCCAAGGGGCGGCTTTCCGTGCCGACCCGGCATCGCGACGTCCTGAGCGCCACGGCAGGCGGCCAGCTCACGATCACGAAGCACCCCCATGGCTGCCTGATGGTGTTCCCGCGCCCGGAATGGGAGAAGTTCCGCGAGCGGATCGCCGCGCTGCCGATGTCGGCGCAGTGGTGGAAGCGGGTGTTCCTCGGCAACGCGATGGACGTCGAGATGGACGGCACCGGCCGCATCCTCGTGTCGCCCGAACTGCGCGCGGCCACGGGCATCACGCGCGACACCCTGCTCTTGGGCATGGGCAACCATTTCGAACTCTGGGACAAGGCCACCTACGAGGCCAAGGAGGCCGAGGCCACCCAGGGCGAAATGCCGGATGTGTTTCAGGACTTCGCGTTCTGAGGGGCATCGTGAATACCGCATGGACCCACACGACCGTTCTTCTGGACGAAGCGGTCGAAGCCCTTCTTGCAGGCCAGACGGTCGCGCCCGGCACCTTCGTGGACGCGACCTTCGGCCGGGGCGGGCATTCGCGCGCGATCCTCGCGCGGCTGGCGCCGGAAGGCAGGTTGATTGCCTTCGACAAGGATGCGGAAGCGGTGACCGAAGCAGCGCGCATCTCGGATGCGCGTTTTTCCATCCGGCACCAGGGATTCCGTTCGCTGGGCGAGTTGCCCGGCGCGAGCGTGGCGGGTGTGCTGCTGGACCTGGGCGTGAGCTCGCCGCAGATCGACAACCCGGCGCGCGGTTTCAGTTTTCGTTTCGACGGCCCGCTCGACATGCGCATGGACACCACGCGCGGCGAGAGCGTGGCCGAGTGGCTGGCAACGGCAGAACTCCAACAAATTGCAGAGGTGATCCGTGACTATGGCGAAGAACGGTTTGCTGTTCAGATTGCAAAGGCGATTGTTGCTCGCAGACAAGAACGGGGCGCAATTTCAACCACCACCGAACTGGCCGAGCTCGTGGCTGGCACGGTCAAAACCCGCGAGCCGGGCCAGAACCCTGCAACGCGCACATTTCAGGCTCTTCGGATTTTCATCAACGCCGAGCTTGAAGAGCTGCAACAGGCGCTAGAGGCGAGCCTGTCGGTGCTGCAACCCGGCGGCCGGCTCGCGGTGATCAGTTTCCATTCGCTCGAAGACCGGATCGTGAAGCAGTTCATCGCGAAGCACTCGAAGGAGGTCTACGACCGCCGCGCGCCGTTCGCGGCGCCGAAGGCGATGCGGCTGCGCGCGCTCGAGCGCATCAAGCCCTCCGAGGCCGAGGTCAACGGCAACCCGCGCTCGCGCAGCGCGATCCTGCGCGTGGCCGAACGAACGGAGACGCCATGACACGACCTCGCGTCCACGGTCCCGCCCGCATGATTTCCAGCCGCCGCACCACGGGCGGCTTCGTGCCTTCTGCGGCCGCCCTGCGCGGCGAACGGGGAGGCCGCTGAGATGGCACGCCTGAACCTGCTGCTGCTGCTGTCCGTGATCGCCACGGCGCTCTACCTCGTGCACACGCAATACCTCTCGCGCCAGCTCTACACCGAGCTCGACCGGACGATGCAGGAGACGCGCCGGCTCGAGCTCGACCACGACCGGCTGCAGGTCGAGAAGCGCGCGCAGGCCACGCCGCTGCGCGTGGAGAAGCTCGCGAAAGAGCAGCTGCAGATGCGCACCACCTCGCCGGCCATCACGCAGTACGTGCGTCCCGACGGCAGCGTGATCCCGGCCGTGGTCGCGCCGCCGCCCGCACCACCCGTCAACAAGCCAGCCGCCAACAAGCCGGCCGCCGCCGCAGCCGCAAGGGGGCAGCGATGACCCGCCGCAGCGTGCGCTACACCACCAGCCCCCTGCTGGCGAGCAAGACGCCGGTCTGGCGCAGCAAGTTCATCGTCGGCGGCATCGCGCTGGGCTTCGTCGTGCTCGCGGGCCGCGCGGCCTACGTGCAGGTGTTCGGCAACAGCTTCTTCCAGCGCCAGGGCGAGGTGCGCTTCGCGCGCACGCTCGAGCTGCCGGCCAACCGCGGCCGCATCCTCGACCGCAACGGCCTGATCCTCGCGTCGAGCGTGGTGGCGCCCAGCATCTGGGCCATTCCCGAGGACGTGGAGCGCGACGACCCCGAGGTGCGCGCCAAGCTCAAGCAGGTGGCCAAGCTGCTCGAGATGCCGCAGAAGGACTTCGACAAGAAGCTCGAGGACGAGGACAAGACCTTCGTCTGGATCAAGCGCCAGGTCGACGAGCCGATCGCCAAGCAGATCGCCGCGATGAACCTCAAGGGCATCTACCAGCGCAAGGAATACAAGCGCCAGTACCCCGAGGGCGAGGCCGCCGCGCACGTGGTGGGCTTCACCAACGTCGAGGACAGCGGCCAGGAAGGCATCGAGCTCGCGTTCGACAAGGACCTGGCCGGCAAGGCCGGCTCGCGCCGCGTGATCAAGGACCGCCTGGGCCGCGTGGTCGAGGGCGTGGGCGAGCAGGTGCCACCGCTCGACGGCAAGGACATCCAGCTCAGCGTCGACAGCAAGGTGCAGTTCTTCGCCTACCAGAAGCTGCGCGACGCCGTGACCGCGCGCAAGGCCAAGGCCGGCAGCGTGGTGGTGCTCGACGCCGTCACCGGCGAGGTGCTGGCGCTGGCCAACTACCCGAGCTACGTGCCCGACAAGCGGCAGAACCTCACGGGCGAGCAGCTGCGCAACCGCGCGATGACCGACACCTTCGAGCCCGGCTCGACCATGAAGCCGATCACCGTGGCGATGGCGCTGGAGGCCGGCCGGGTCAAGCCCTCGTCGCTGATCGAGACCTCGCCCGGGCGCTACCAG
The DNA here is from genome assembly GCF_059415325.1 of Variovorax sp. GW821-FHT10D07. NCBI lineage: Bacteria > Pseudomonadati > Pseudomonadota > Betaproteobacteria > Burkholderiales > Comamonadaceae > Variovorax > Variovorax sp. GW821-FHT10D07. Next base: position 226,209 of record NZ_JBWKMZ010000012.1, read on the forward strand.
CTCGGCGGCTTCACCATCAGCGACACCCACAACTACGGCACGCTGACGGTCGAGGGCGTGATCCAGAAGTCGAGCAACGTCGGCGCGCTCAAGATCGCGCAGAAGATGACCCCGCACGAGATGTGGGACACCTACACCGCGCTCGGCTACGGCCAGAAGCCGCAGATCCAGTTCCCCGGCGCGGTCACCGGCCGGCTGCGGCCCTGGAAGACCTGGAAGCCGGTCGAGCAGGCCACCATGGCCTACGGCTACGGCCTGTCGGCCTCGCTGTTTCAAATGGCACATTCGTACACCGCGTTCGCGCACGATGGCGCGATCATTCCGGCGACGATCCTCAAGAACACCGAGCCGCCGGCCGGCGTGCGCGTGTTCTCGCCGTCGAACGCGCTCGCGGTGCGCAAGATGCTGCAGATGGCCGCGGGCCCGGGCGGCACCGGCACGCGCGCGCAGACCATCGGCTACTCGGTCGGCGGCAAGTCGGGCACGGCCCACAAGCAGGTCGGCAAGGGCTATGCGAGCAACAAGTACCGCGCCTGGTTCACCGGCATGGCGCCGATCGAGAAGCCGCGCATCATCGTCGCGGTGATGATCGACGAGCCCAGCGACGGCCAGTACTTCGGCGGCCTGGCCGCGGCGCCCGTGTTCAGCGAGGTCGTGCAGCAGACGCTGCGCATGATGAACGTGCCGCCCGACCTGGCGGTCAAACCCCTGGTGATGACCCAGGGCGTGGACGAGAGCTTCTGAGCATGCTGACCTTCACCTCCCCCCCACTGGCCGCGGCCTGGCTCAAGGAGCGGGTGCCGCAGGGCGCGCTGCATGCCGACAGCCGTGCGGTGGCCGCGGGCGACGTGTTCGTCGCCTGGCCCGGCGCCGCGACCGATGGCCGCAAGCACGTGGCGGCGGCGCTGGCGCAGGGCGCGGCGGCCTGTCTGGTCGAGCACGAGGGCGTCGAGGCCTTCGGCTTCGATGGCGACGAGCGCATCGTCAGCTACCCCGGCCTCAAGGCCGCCACCGGCCCGATCGCCGCGGCCTTCTACGACCATCCCTCGGCCCGGCTCGACCTGCTGGCCGTGACCGGCACCAACGGCAAGACCTCCACCGCGTGGTGGCTGGCCGAGGCGCTGTCGACCCTGCGGCCGGCCGGCGGCGTGCGCCCGATGCGGCCCGACGGCACGGTGCAGCGCGACGCGCCCTCGCCGTGCGCCGTGATGGGCACGCTGGGCATCGGCGTGCCGCCCGAACTCAGCTACACCGGCCTCACCACGCCCGACCCCGTGATGATGCAGCGCGAGCTGCGCGCGCTGGTCGAGCGCGGCTTCGGCGCCTGCGCCATCGAGGCCTCGTCGATCGGCATCGCCGAGCGCCGGCTCGACGGTGCCCGGATCGCGGTGGCGGTGTTCACCAACTTCACGCAGGACCACCTCGACTACCACGGCAGCATGGACGCCTACTGGCAGGCCAAGGCCGAGCTGTTCCGCTGGCCCGGCCTGCGCGCCGCGGTGATCAACATCGACGACACCCACGGCGCGAGCCTGTGCGCCAACCTGATCGATGCCGGCGTCGGCGCGCTCGACGTCTGGACCGTGTCGGCCGAGGGCAAGCCGGCGCGCCTGGTGGCGCGCGACATCGGTTACGACGCCCAGGGCCTGCAGTTCTCGGTCGCCGAGCACGGCACCGCGGCCGTCGAGCGCGTGACCACCGGCCTGATCGGCCAGTACAACGTGGCCAACCTGCTCGGCGTGCTCGGCACGCTGCGCGCGCTGGGCCTGACGCTCGCGCAGGCCGTGGCGGCGTGCACGAACCTGAGCAGCGTGCCGGGCCGCATGGAGCGCGTGGACGCCGAAGCCGGTGCTCCGCTCGCGGTGGTCGACTACGCCCACACGCCCGATGCCATCGACAAGGCGCTGGCCGGCCTGCGCCCGCTCGCGCAGCAGCGCGGCGGCAAGCTGTGGTGCGTGTTCGGCTGCGGCGGCGACCGCGATCCGATCAAGCGTCCGATGATGGCCGCCGTGGCCGAGCGCCAGGCCGACCACGTCGTGGTGACCAGCGACAACCCGCGCAGCGAGAAGCCCGACGCGATCATCGCGCAGGTGCTGCGCGGCTTCGCGCGGCCCGAGCATGCGCGCGTGCAGGCCGACCGCGCGGCCGCCATCGCCGACACGATCGCGCAGGCCGCGCCCGAGGACGTGGTGCTGATCGCCGGCAAGGGCCACGAGGCCTGGCAGGAGATCGCGGGCCAGCGCCTGCCGTTCTCCGATCGCAGCCATGCGCACGACGCGCTCGCGAAGCGGAGGGGCGCATGAGCGACACCACCTCCCTCGCGCTGACGCTGGCGCAACTGCAGCAGTGGATTCCGGGTGCGCGCCTCGTGGGCGATCCCGCGACCGTGATCGCGCGCGTGCACACCGACACCCGCACCCTGGCCACGGGCGACCTGTTCGTCGCGCTCAAGGGCGAGAACTTCGATGCCAACGACTTCCTGCCGCAGGCCCGCGCCAGCGGCGCGGTGGCCGCGGTCGCGCACGGCGGCCTCGAGGCCGCGGGCCTGGCCGGCCTCGAGGTGCCCGACACCCTGGTGGCGCTGGGCGCCATCGGCGCGCACTGGCGCGCGCAGTTCTCGCTGCCGCTGATCGCCGTGACGGGCAGCAACGGCAAGACCACCGTCACCCAGATGATCGCGGCCATCCTGATGGCCTCGAAGCCCGAGCGCGCGCTCGCGACCGCCGGCAACTTCAACAACGAGATCGGCGTGCCGCTGACCCTGCTGCGCCTGCGCGCGCAGCACCAGCGCGCGGTGGTCGAGCTCGGCATGAACCACCCGGGCGAGATCGCGCGGCTGGCCGCCATCTCGCGCCCGACCATCGCGCTGGTGAACAACGCCCAGCGCGAGCACCAGGAGTTCATGGTCAGCGTCGAGGCCGTGGCGGTCGAGAACGCCGCCGTGTTCGCGGCGCTGCCCGACGACGGCACGGCCGTGTTCCCGCACGGCGACGAGTTCACCACGCTGTGGAGCGACATGGCGCGCGACGGCGCCGCGCGCCGCTGCCTGACCTTCGGCGAGCACGACGATGCCGACATCGGCCTCGAGCATGCCGAATGGACCCAGGGCGCCTGGCAGGTGCGCGTGCGCACGCCGCTCGGCGGCTTCGGCACGCGGCTGCACATCGCGGGCCGCCACAACGTGATCAATGCGCTCGCGGCCACCGCCTGCGCGCTGGCCGCGGGCGTGTCGATCGACACCATCGCCGCCGGCCTCGATGCCTTCGAGCCGGTCAAGGGCCGCTCCAAGGCCAGTGCGCTCGCGCTGGCCGGCGGCCGCGCCATCACGCTGGTCGACGACAGCTACAACGCCAACCCCGACTCGGTACGCGCCGCGATCGACGTGCTCGCCGCGCTGCCGGGCCCGCGCCTGCTGGTGCTGGGCGACATGGCCGAGGTCGGCGAGCGCTCGGACGAATTTCATGCCGAGGTCGGCGACTGGGCGCGCCAGCGCGGCATCGAGACCGTCTACACGCTCGGCAGCGCTTCCGAGCACAGCATCGCCGCCTTCCAGCGCGGCGACGCGGCCACGGTCGGCGGCGGACGCCATTTCGAGGACATCGACACCCTGAACGCCGCGGTGCTCGCGCGGCTGCCGCTGGTCGGCAGCGTGCTGGTCAAGGGCTCGCGCTCCATGAAGATGGAACGCGTGGTCCAGGCCATCGCCGCGCAGGGTGCGACCCCGCAGACACAACCACAACAAGAAGGAGGCCGTCCCTGATGCGGGGGCGGTGCGCAATTTCATGTTCATGAGCCTGGCCCAATGGCTGCAGACCCTCTCGCCGGAACTCGGGTTCCTGCGGGTGTTCCAGTACCTGACCTTCCGCGCGCTGATGGCGGCGCTGACCGCGCTCGTGGTCGGCCTCGTGGCGGGTCCGTACGTGATCCGGCGCCTGACCGCGCTGAAGATCGGCCAGCCGGTGCGCGGCTACGCGATGGAGACCCACCTGAGCAAGAGCGGCACGCCCACCATGGGCGGCGTGCTGGTGCTGTTCGCGATCGCCTTCGCCACCATCCTGTGGTTCGACCTCTCGAACCGCTTCGTCTGGATCGTGCTGTGGGTCACGCTGGGCTTCGGCGCGATCGGCTGGGTCGACGACTGGCGCAAGGTGGTGCACAAGGACCCCGAGGGCATGCGCTCGCGCGAGAAGTACTTCTGGCAATCGGTGGTGGGGCTGCTCGCGGCCTTCTACCTGCTGTTCAGCATCTCCGAGAGTTCGAACTGGCGCGTGCTGCAGCTGTTCTTCGCCTGGGTGCAGTCGGGCTTCGACCTCGATTTCCCGCCCAAGATCAACCTGCTGGTGCCCTTCTTCAAGGAAGTCAGCTATCCGCTGGGCGGCATCGGCTTCGTGATCCTCACCTACCTGGTGATCGTGGGCGCGAGCAACGCGGTGAACCTCACCGACGGCCTCGACGGCCTGGCGATCATGCCGGTGGTGATGGTGGGCTCGGCGCTGGGCGTGTTCGCCTACGTGACGGGCAGCGCGGTCTACTCGAAGTACCTGCTGTTCCCGAACATCCCGGGCTCGGGCGAGCTGCTGGTGTTCTGCTCGGCGATGGCCGGCGCGGGGCTGGCCTTCCTCTGGTTCAACACCCATCCGGCGCAGGTCTTCATGGGCGACGTGGGCGCGCTCGCGCTCGGCGGCGCGCTGGGCACCATCGCGGTCATCGTGCGCCAGGAGATCGTGTTCTTCATCATGGGCGGCATCTTCGTGGTCGAGGCGATCTCGGTGATGGCCCAGGTCACCTACTTCAAGTACACGAAGAAGCGCTTCGGCGAGGGCCGCCGCGTGCTCAAGATGGCGCCGCTGCACCACCACTTCGAGAAGAGCGGCTGGCGCGAGACGCAGGTCGTGGTGCGCTTCTGGATCATCACGATGCTGCTGTGCCTCGTGGGCCTGTCGACGCTGAAGCTGCGCTGAGAGAAAACGCATGCGGCACCTGAAAGACCTCCCCGTCCTCATCCTCGGCCTCGGCGCGTCCGGGCTGGCGATGGCGCGCTGGTGCGCGCGCCATGGCGCGCAGGTGACGGTGGCCGACACGCGCGAGGCGCCGGCCCTGCTCGACACGCTGCGTGCCGAGTGGCCCGAGGCGGTGTTCGTCGGCGGGCCGTTCACGGCCGCGCTGATCGAGGGCACGCCGATCCGCGCCGTCTACCGCTCGCCGGGCCTGAGCCCCGAGACCATCGCGCCGGTGGCCGATGCGGCGCGTGCGGTCGGGCTGCCGGTGGGCGGCGAGCTCGACCTGTTCGCGCGTGCGCTGGCGGATCTCGCCATCGTCGAGACGCCGGCGGTGGTCGAGGTGGAAGAAGAAAGCGCGGCGCAAGGCGAACTGGCGCTGGAGGCAACGGTGCCGGCCGGGAGCGAGCCGGTGCCCGAGGCGGAGGCGCCTGTCGTGCTGCCAGAAGCCCAGGCGCCGGTGCCGGAAGAAGTCGCCGCGGTGGAGGAGGTCGTGGCCGCGGTCGAACAACCGACCGCGCCCGAAGCATCCGCCGCGGAAGAAGCCGTCGACGCCGTGGCGCCCGCGAGCGAGGCATCGCCCGCAGAGTCCGAACCTGTCGAAGCAACTCCCGAGGCACTGCGCGCTCCCGCCGCCGTGCCCGAATCGATGCCGCGCGATCCGTCGCTGAGCGTTCCCGTGCTGCAGCCGCCGGAGCCCGAGGCGCCGGTCGCCGATGCGCCCGTGGTGCAGGAAGGCATCGAGGCAGCGCCGGCGCAGGGCGTCGAACCCGCCGCGATCGAAACGCCGGCGGCCGCCGAAGGCACGCAGCCCGAACCGGCCGAGCCCGCCGAGTCCGCCGAGCCCGAGGCTCCCGCCGCGCCCGTCGCCGCACCGGCTTCCAAGCCCGCGTCGAACCTGCCGGCCTTCACGGTCGGCAAGCCCTACGTCGCCACAGCCGCGAAGGAAGCGGCCGACTTCGTCGCGAAGATCGCCGAGTTCGCCGCCACCAATCCCGCCTCGGCCGTGGCCGAGGAAGAGCCCGCGCCGCAGCCCGAAGCCCAGCCCGAGCCGGCCCCCGCGCCCGAGCCCGCCAAGGGCTACACGCCGGTCGTGCTCGCGATCACCGGCACCAACGGCAAGACCACGGTCACGGCGCTGACCGGCCAGCTCATCGAGCGCGGCGGCAAGAGCGTGGCGGTGGCCGGCAACATCGGCCCGACCCTGCTCGACACGCTGAGCGCGCATCTCGACGCCGGCACGCTGCCCGAGGCCTGGGTGATCGAGCTCTCGAGCTTCCAGCTCGACGGCGTGCAGGGCTTCGAGCCCGCGGCCGCGACGGTGCTCAACCTCACGCAGGACCACCTGGACTGGCATGGCGACATGCCGGCCTATGCGCAGGCCAAGTCGCGCATCTTCGGCAAGACCGCGCTGATGGTGCTCAACCGCGACGATCCGGCCGTGATGGCGATGCTCGCCACCGCGGGCCAGGAGCCCGTCAAGCCCGTCGAGGAAGTGGTGAACGCCCGCGGCGCGCGCCGCGCGCCGGCCAAGCCCAAGGCGCAGCGCGTGCAGGTGCGCCCGCACGTCACCTTCGGCGCGAGCATGCCGCAGCGCCCCGGCGACTACGGCATCGAGCGCGTCAACGGCATGAGCTGGCTGGTGCGCGCGCACGAGGCCGACGAGACGCAGAAGCGCAAGCGCGGCCAGGTGGTCGAGGAAGAGATCTTCGTGCAGCGCCTGATGCCGGCCGATGCGCTGCGCATCCGCGGCCGCCACAACGCGATGAACGCGCTCGCCGCGCTGGCGCTCGCGAACGCGGCCGACTGCCCGCTCGGCCCGATGCTCTACGGCCTGCGCGAGTACCGCGGCGAGCCGCACCGCGTCGAGCCGGTGGCGCTGATCGACGACGTCGAGTACTTCGACGACAGCAAGGGCACCAACGTGGGCGCCACCGTGGCGGCGCTCGGCGGCCTCGGCGAGGACCGCCGCGTGGTCGTGATCCTCGGCGGCGAGGGCAAGGGCCAGGACTTCGAGCCGCTCGCGCTGCCGGTGCGCCAGTACGCGCGCGCCGTGGTGCTGATCGGCCGCGACGCGCCGCTGATCGAGGCCGCGCTGGCTGCCACCGGCGTCACGCTGATGCATGCGGGCTCGATGCACGAGGCCGTGCAGATGGCCGCGCGCCGCGCCCACCCCGGCGATGCCGTGCTGCTGTCACCGGCCTGTGCGAGCTTCGACATGTTCAAGAACTACCCGCACCGCGCGGCGGTGTTCCGCGAGGCCGTGCAGGCGCTCGAGGACGAACCGCGCGACTTCGGGGAACCGGGCGAGCCGCGCACGCAGGCCGCCCCCGATTCGACGGAAGGACCGGCATCGTGAACTCCGCCGCCGCGGGCGCCACGCCCAACACCCGGCCCGGCCGCTTCAGCGGCTGGTTCCGGCGCGCGCGCAGCGGCATCGATGCGCTGCCGGTGCACCTGCCGGTGCGCCTCGGCGGTGCCGGCTTCACACAGACCAAGGCCACGCCGATCCGCGTGCTGGGCTTCGACCAGGCGCTGGTGTGGGTCACGGTCGCGCTGCTGACCTGGGGCCTGATCATGGTCTATTCGGCCTCGATCGCGCTGCCCGACAACCCGCGCTTCGCGCGCGCCGGCTACAGCGCCTCGTACTTCCTCACGCGGCACGCGGCCTCGGTGGTGTTCGCCTTCATCGCCGCGCTGCTGGCCTTCCAGATCCCGATGAAGACCTGGGAGCGCGCCGCGCCCTGGCTGTTCGTGGCCTCGCTGCTGCTGCTGGTGGCGGTGCTGATCCCGCACATCGGCATCAGCGTGAACGGCGCGCGACGCTGGCTGCCGATGGGCTTCATGCGCTTCCAGCCCTCCGAGCTCGCGAAGGTCGCGATGGTGCTCTATGCGGCCAGCTACATGGTGCGCAAGATGGAGATCAAGGAGCGCTTCTTCCGCGCCGTGCTGCCGATGGGCATCGCGGTGGTGGTGGTCGGCATGCTGGTGATGGCCGAGCCCGACATGGGCGCCTTCATGGTGATCGCGGTGATCGCGATGGGCATCCTGTTCCTGGGCGGCGTGAACGCGCGCATGTTCTTCGTGATCGCCGCGCTGGTGGTGGTGGCCTTCGGCACCATCGTGGCCACCAGCCCGTGGCGGCGCGAGCGGATCTTCGCCTACCTCGATCCGTGGAGCGAGGAGCACGCGCTCGGCAAGGGCTACCAGCTCTCGCACTCGCTGATCGCCATCGGCCGCGGCGAGATCTTCGGCGTCGGCCTCGGCGGCAGCGTCGAGAAGCTGCACTGGCTGCCCGAGGCCCACACCGACTTCCTGCTGGCCGTGATCGGCGAGGAGTTCGGCCTGGTCGGCGTGCTGCTGATCATCGGCCTGTTTCTCTGGCTCACGCGCCGCGTGATGCACATCGGCCGCCAGGCCATCGCGCTCGACCGCGTGTTCTCGGGCCTCGTGGCCCAGGGCGTGGGCGTGTGGATCGGCTTCCAGGCCTTCATCAACATGGGCGTGAACCTCGGCGCGCTGCCGACCAAGGGCCTCACGCTGCCGCTGATGAGCTTCGGCGGCTCGGCGATCCTGATGAACATGGTGGCGCTGGCGATCGTGCTGCGCATCGACTATGAGAATCGTGTGTTGATGCGGGGAGGCCGCGTATGACCGGCCGCACCGCACTCGTGATGGCCGGCGGCACCGGCGGCCACATCTTCCCGGGCCTCGCCGTGGCCGAGGCGCTGCGCGAGCGCGGCTGGCGCGTGCACTGGCTGGGCGCGCCCGGCGGCATGGAAGAGAAGCTGGTGCCGCCGCGCGGCTTCGCCTTCGAGCCGGTGCAGTTCGGCGGCGTGCGCGGCAAGGGCCCGCTCACGCTGTTCCTGCTGCCGCTGCGCCTGCTGCGCGCCTTCTGGCAGAGCCTGCGCGTGGTGCGCCGCGTGAAGCCCGACGTGCTCGTGGGCCTGGGCGGCTACATCACTTTTCCGGGCGGCATGATGGGCGTGCTGCTCAACAAGCCGCTGGTGCTGCACGAGCAGAACTCGGTCGCGGGCCTCGCCAACAAGGTGCTGGCGGGCGTGGCCGACCGCGTCTTCACGGCCTTTCCCAACGTGCTCAAGAAGGCGCAGTGGATCGGCAACCCGCTGCGCGCGGCCTTCACCTCGCAGCCTGCGCCGGCCGAACGCTTCGCGGGCCGCAGCGGTCCGCTCAAGCTGCTGGTGGTCGGCGGCAGCCTCGGCGCCAAGGCGCTCAACGCGGTGGTGCCGCAGGCGCTCGCGCGCATCGAGCCGGGCACGCGCCCGCAGGTGCTGCATCAGAGCGGCGCCAAGCAGATCGACGAGCTGCGCGCCAACTACGCGGCCGCCGGCGTCGAGGGCGAGCTCACGCCCTTCATCGAGGACACGGCCCTGGCCTATGCCGAGGCCGACCTCATCGTCGCGCGCGCCGGTGCCAGCACCGTGACCGAAATCGCGGCCGTCGGCGCCGCGGCGCTGTTCGTGCCTTTTCCTTCCGCGGTCGACGACCACCAGACCACCAACGCGCGCTTCCTCGTCGATGCCGGCGGCGGCTGGCTGGTGCAACAGACCGATCTCACCCCTGAATTGCTGGCCGATTTGCTACAGAAGACACAACGAACCGAACTGATCGAACGCGCCGAACGCGCCAGGACGATGCAGAAAACCGAGGCCGTCGAGGCGATGGTGCGCGCTTGCGAGGAGCTGGCACGATGAAACACGCGATTCGCCACATCCACTTCGTCGGCATCGGCGGCTCCGGCATGAGCGGCATCGCCGAAGTGCTGCTGAACCTCGGCTACCGCATCACCGGCTCCGACCTGTCCGACAGCGCCACGCTGCGCCGGCTCGCGGGCCTGGGTATCGGCACCTTCGTGGGCCATGCGGCCTCGAACGTCGAGGGCGCCGACGCGGTCGTGACCTCGACCGCGGTGCAGGCCGACAACCCCGAGGTGCTGACCGCGCGCGAGAAGCGCATTCCGGTCGTGCCGCGCGCCGTCATGCTGGCCGAGCTGATGCGCCTGAAGCAGGGCATCGCGATCGCCGGCACGCACGGCAAGACCACCACCACCAGCCTGGTGGCGAGCGTGCTCGCGGCCGCGGGGCTCGATCCCACCTTCGTGATCGGCGGCCGGCTCAACAGCGCGGGCGCCAACGCGCAGCTCGGCAGCGGCGACTACATCGTGGTCGAGGCCGACGAATCCGACGCCTCGTTCCTGAACCTGCTGCCGGTGATGGCGGTGGTCACGAACATCGACGCCGACCACATGGAGACCTACGGGCACGACTTCGGCAAGCTGAAGAAGGCCTTCGTCGACTTCCTGCACCGCATGCCCTTCTACGGCACGGCGATCCTGTGCACCGACGATCCGGCGGTGCGCGAGATCGTGGCCGACGTGACCTGCCCGGTCACCAGCTACGGCTTCGGCGAGGACGCCCAGGTGCGCGCGGTCGACGTGCGCGCCGTCGGCGGCCAGATGCACTTCACCGCGCAGCGCCGCAACGGCGTGACCCTGCCCGACCTGCCGGTGGTGCTGAACCTGCCGGGCGAGCACAACGTGCGCAATGCGCTGTCGGTGATCGCGGTGGCGGTCGAGCTCGGCATCGCCGACGAGGCGGTGCAGCGCGGGCTGGCCGACTTCAAGGGCGTGGGCCGGCGCTTCCAGAGCTATGGCGAGGTCGCGGCCCGGGCCGGCGACGGCAGCTTCACCGTGATCGACGACTACGGCCACCATCCGGTGGAGATGGCCGCCACGCTCGCGGCCGCGCGCGGTGCCTTCCCCGGCCGGCGCCTGGTGCTGGCCTTCCAGCCGCACCGCTACACCCGCACGCGCGACTGCTTCGAGGACTTCGTCAAGGTCATCGGCACCGCCGACGCGGTGCTGCTCGGCGAGGTCTACGCGGCCGGCGAGCAGCCCATCGTGGCGGCCGACGGCCGCACGCTGGCGCGCGCGCTGCGCGTGGCCGGCAAGGTCGAGCCGGTGTTCGTCGACGACATCGCCGCGATGCCGCAGGCCATTCTCGACAACGCGCGTGCCGGCGACGTGGTGCTGTGCATGGGCGCGGGCTCCATCGGCGCGGTGCCGGGCAAGGTGGTCGAGCTCGGCGCGGCGCCGGCGGTGGCCGCATCTTCTTCATCCACGACATCGCAGCACGCTGCGCACAAGGGGGAGGCGTCGTGAGCCTTCAGGATCCCAAACTCTTCGGCAAGGTCGCCGTGCTGTTCGGCGGCAGTTCGGCCGAGCGCGAGGTCTCGCTGATGTCGGGTACCGGCGTGCTCGAGGCGCTGCGTTCGCGCGGCGTCGATGCCCATGCCTTCGACCCGTCGCAGCGCGACCTGTCCGAGCTCCGGCGCGAGGGCTTCGCGCGCTGCTTCGTGGCGCTGCATGGCCGCCACGGCGAGGACGGCACGGTGCAGGGCGCGCTCGAGATGCTCGGCATTCCCTACACCGGCTCGGGCGTGATGGCCTCGAGCGTGGCGATGGACAAGGTCATGACCAAGCGCATCTGGCAGGCCGACGGCCTGCCCACGCCCAAGTACGTGCGCCTGGCCTTCGACCAGCAGAGCCGCGAACAGGTGATGGCCGTGCCCGACGTGCTGGGCCTGCCGCTGATCGTGAAGCCGCCGCGCGAGGGGTCCTCGATCGGCGTGACCAAGGTCGAGGGCTATTCGCAGATGCAGGACGCGGTGACGCTGTCGGTCAAGTACGACGCCGACGTGCTCTGCGAGGAGTTCATCGAGGGCGAGGAAGTCACCTGCGCCGTGCTCGGCAGCGGCCTCGACGCGCATGCGCTGCCGGTGGTGCGCATCGCCGCGCCCGAGGGCGCCTACGACTACCAGAACAAGTACTTCACCGACGACGTGAAATACCACTGCCCGAGCGGCCTGCCCGAGGCGGAGGAGCGCGAGATCCAGCGCATCACGCTGGCGGCCTACCGCACGCTCGGCTGCCGCGGCTGGGGCCGCGCCGACGTGATGATCCGCGCCAGCGACCGCAAGCCCTTCCTGCTCGAGATGAACACCTCGCCGGGCATGACCAGCCATTCGCTGGTGCCGATGTCGGCACGCGCGGCGGGCATTGCCTACGAGGAACTCTGCCTGCGCGTGCTGGCCACGGCCACGCTCGACGCCACGGGAGGCGCGCACTGAAGATGGCCGACAGCATCCCCACGCCCTTCGACGTCAAGCTCATGAACATCGTCGCGAACCTCGCATTCGTGGCGGTGGGCCTGATGCTGCTCGCCGCGGGCGCCTGGTGGGTGCTGCGCCAGCCCTTCTTTCCGATCGCGGGCATCAAGGTCGACGGCGAGGTGACGCACAACAACGCCGTCACCCTGCGCGCCAACGTGGCGCCGCAGCTCAACGGCAACTTCTTCACCGTCGACCTCGCGCGTGCGCGCACCGCCTTCGAGTCGGTGCCGTGGGTGCGCAGCGCGGTGGTGCGGCGCGAGTTCCCGAACAAGCTGCGCGTGACGCTGACCGAGCAGGTGCCGGTGGCCAACTGGGGCGACGAAGCCAGCTCCAAGCTGATCAACGGCTTCGGCGATGTGTTCGAGGCCAACGTGGCGGAGGTCGACGACAAGCTGCCGCGGCTGGACGGCCCGATCGAGCAGGCCGGGCAGGTGCTGGGCATGTACCGCGTGCTGCAGCCGATGTTCGCGCCCTACGACCTCGAACTCGACGCGCTCACGCTGTCGAGCCGGGGCAGCTGGCGCGCGCAGCTCGACAGCGGCGCCACGATCGAACTGGGCCGGGGTCAGGGCGAGGAGGTGGCGGCGCGGCTGCAGCGCTTCCTGAAGACCGTGACGCAGGTCGCGGGGCAGTACCGCCGGACCATGGAGGACGTCGAGGGCGCCGACCTGCGCCACAACGACGCCTATGCGTTGCGGTTGCGCGGCGTCACCACCGTGGTGACCGACCCCAAGACGCCCAAGAAGAAATAGACGAATACCGAGGACATATCGATGCCCAAAGAATACAAAGACCTGGTTGTCGGCCTCGACATCGGCACCGCGAAGGTGATGGTGGTCGTGGCCGAGGTGCTGCCCGGCGGCGAGCTCAAGCTCGCGGGGCTCGGCATCGCGCCGAGCAATGGCCTCAAGCGCGGCGTGGTGGTGAACATCGACGCGACCGTGCAGAGCATCCAGCAGGCGCTCAAGGAAGCCGAGCTGATGGCCGACTGCAAGATCGGCCGCGTCTACACCGGCATCACCGGCAGCCACATCCGCGGCATCAACTCCAGCGGCATGGTGGCGGTGAAGGACAAGGAAGTGACGCCGGCCGACGTGGCGCGCGTGGTCGAGACCGCGCGTGCCATCAACATCTCGAGCGACCAGCGGCTGCTGCTGGTGGAGCCGCAGGAGTTCGTGATCGACGGCCAGGACGTGAAGGAGCCGATCGGCATGAGCGGCATGCGGCTCGAGGCCAAGGTGCACATCGTGACCGGGGCACAGAGCGCGGCCGAGAACATCATCAAGTGCGTGCGCCGCTGCGGCCTCGAGGTCGACCAGCTGATGCTGAACCCGCTGGCCTCGAGCCAGGCGGTGCTGACCGAGGACGAGCGCGAGCTCGGCGTGGTGCTGGTGGACATCGGCGCCGGCACCACCGACGTCGCGATCTTCACCAACGGCGCGATCCGCCACACGGCCGTGATCCCGATCGCGGGCGACCTGATCACCAGCGACATCGCGATGGCGCTGCGCACGCCGACCAAGGACGCGGAAGACATCAAGGTCGAGAACGGCTTCGCCAAGCAGCTGCTGGCCGATCCCGACACGCAGGTCGAGGTGCCCGGCCTCGGCGATCGCGGTCCGCGCATGCTGAGCAAGCAGGCGCTGGCCGGCGTGATCGAGCCGCGCATCGAGGAGATCTTCTCGCTGGTGCAGCAGGTGGTGCGCGAGTCGGGCTACGAGGAGGTGCTCTCCTCGGGCGTGGTGCTCACCGGCGGCAGCGCGGTGATGCCCGGCATGGTCGAGCTCGGCGAGGACATCTTCCTCAAGCCCGTGCGCCGCGGCATCCCGAAGTATTCGAGTGCGCTCTCGGACATGGTCGCGCAGCCGCGCGCGGCCACCGTGATGGGCCTGCTCGAGGAGGCCCGCTTCGCACGCATGCGCGGCTTCAAGGTGGCGCAGAAGAACGGTTCGGTAAAAACCGCGTTCGGACGTTTCAAGGACTTCATCGTGGGGAACTTCTGACCATGAGCCACTCCCCACTCTGGCTTGCGCGCGGCAGCCCACCCTTGCATTTCAACGAGCGATGGCGACGAACAGGTCCACCATCACGACGATGAATTCGTTCTCGTCGGGTACCCCAAAAAAGATTCATTCATAGACAACGGCAACTGCAAGATTCAAGGAGTAGAAGATGACCATCGAAATGATCGAAGTCGAAGAGTTCAACCAGGGCACGCAGATCAAGGTGATCGGTGTCGGCGGTGGCGGCGGCAACGCGGTCGCGCACATGATGGAACGCGGCGTGCAGGGCGTGCAGTTCGTCTGCGCGAACACCGACGCGCAGGCCCTGCAGCGCAGCAGCGCGCAGCGCAACATCCAGCTCGGCCTGAGCGGCCTGGGCGCCGGCAGTAAGCCCGAGAAGGGCCGTGAAGCGGCCGAAGCCGCCGTGGACGAGATCCGCGCGGCCATCGACGGCGCCCACATGCTGTTCATCACGGCCGGCATGGGCGGCGGCACCGGCACCGGCGCCGCGCCGGTGATCGCGCGCGTGGCCAAGGAAATGGGCATCCTCACCGTGGGCGTGGTGACCAAGCCCTTCGACTGGGAAGGCGGCCGCCGCATGACCAACGCCGAAGCCGGCCTGGCCGAGCTCGAGGCCAACGTCGACTCGCTGATCGTGGTGCTCAACGAGAAGCTGCTCGACGTGCTGGGCGAGGACATCACCCAGGAGGAAGCCTTCGCGCAGGCCAACGACGTGCTGAAGAACGCCGTGGGCGGTATCTCGGAAATCATCAACGAGTACGGCGGCGTGAACGTCGACTTCGAGGACGTGCGCACCGTGATGGGCGAGCCGGGCAAGGCGATGATGGGCACGGCCGTGTCCTCGGGTCCGGACCGCGCGCGCATCGCGGCCGAGCAGGCCGTGGCCTGCCCGCTGCTCGAAGGCATCGACCTCTCGGGTGCCAAGGGCGTGCTGGTGCTGGTGACCGCATCGAAGAATTCGCTGAAGCTCAACGAGTCGAAGCTCGCGATGAACACCATCCGCGCCTACGCCTCGCCCGATGCGCACGTGATCTACGGCGCGGCCTACGACGACGCCCTCGGCGACGAGATGCGCGTGACCGTGGTCGCCACCGGCCTGTCGCGCGCCGACGCGCGCCGCCAGGCACCGACGCTCGAGGTGATCCGCACCGGCACCGACAACATCCCGTTCAACGTGCCCTCGATGGGCACCGGCCACGGCGGTGGCGGCCACCAGCCCAACTACGAAGGCATGGCCGTGCCCAGCGTGTGGCGCACCAACCGCACGATGGCGGCCGCGAAGGTCGACGCGCTGTCCTCGGGCGGCATGGACGACTTCGAGATCCCGGCCTTCCTGCGTCGCCAGGCCGATTGAGAACCGGACCAGGGCCCGTCGCGGGTATTTCGAAAGAGATGCCGCGCGGCGGGCCCGACCGGACGCAGAGGGTTTGAAGAACTCGCAAGAGGCGCAGGAGGAGGCCCAGATAAAGCCTTCCCGCCTGTATCAGGCGCGCTTTCTTCATCCCTTTGCGTCCATTTGCGGAGTGAGCCTGGCTATGCCGATCGAACGATGCCTATGGGTGTAATAGCCAGGGGATTGGCGCGCCACGCACGTCGCGCGCCTAAAATCGCAGGCGTGCTGCAACAACGAACCCTCAAGTCGATCAGCCGCGCCGTGGGCGTGGGACTTCACAGCGGGCAGCGCGTGGAACTCACGCTGCGTCCCGCCCCGGCCGACACGGGCATCGTGTTTCGCCGCGTCGATCTGCCCGAACCCGCCGAGATCCGCATGACCGCCGAGGCGGTCACCGACACCCGGCTGGCCTCGACCGTCTCCACCGGCGGCGCCAAGGTCCAGACCGTCGAACACCTGATGTCGGCCTGCGCCGGCCTGGGCATCGACAACCTCTACATCGACATCACGGCCGACGAGGTACCGATCCTCGACGGCTCGGCCTCGTCCTTCGTGTTCCTGCTGCAGAGCGCGGGCATCGAGTTCCAGAAGGCGCCGCGTCGCTTCATCCGCGTGCTGCGCAAGGTCGAGGTGCGCGAGGGCGACGGCGCCAACGAGAAATGGGCGAGCCTCGAGCCGTACCACGGCTACAAGCTCAGCTTCGAGATCGACTTCGACCACCGCGTCGTGAACTCCACGGGCCAGCGCGTCGAGTTCGATCTCGGCAGCGGCTCGTACAGCCGCGACATCGCGCGCGCGCGCACCTTCGGCTTCACGAAGGAAGTCGAGTACATGCGCAGCAAGGGCCTCGCGCTCGGCGGCGGACTCGACAACGCCATCGTCATGGACGACACCAAGGTGCTCAATGCCGGTGGCCTGCGCTACGACGACGAGTTCGTGAAGCACAAGATCCTCGACGCGATGGGCGACCTCTACATCATCGGCAAGCCGCTGCTCGCGGCCTACACCGCGTTCCGTTCGGGCCATGCGCTCAACAACAAGTTGCTGCGCGAATTGCTCGCGCACGACGACGCCTACGAGATCGTGACCTTCGCGGACGAGAAGCGCGCGCCGCGCGGCTTCAACGAAGTCGCTCGCGCCTGGTAGGCGACGCCGCGCCGATCCACGCATGCTCCTCTTTCGCTGGGCCCTGCTGTTCCTCCTGCTGATGGCCGGCGTCTCGTTCGCGTTCTACGCGGGCACCGGCCAGCCCAAGTACCGGCGCTTCGGCTGGATCGTGCTCAAGTGGACCTTGCTCGCGGCCTGCGGCTTCTTCGCGGTGCTGATCGCCGAGCGCGTGGCCTGATCCGGACCGGCACCGCCGGCCCCCTTCGCCGCGTGGATGGCGATCTACGCTCCTCCGTCCGGAGGAGATTTCGTTAAGAATTCCTTTTGTAATATCCGCCCCGAAAAAATTTGATCGGGGAGGGACGGATGACTCCATCGCAACAGGGTGGCGTTGGCGGCGTGGCCGGGGCGGAGGCAGAAAAACGGGGCGGGGAGCGGGTTTTCGGGCTGGATCTTCTGCGGGCACTGGCCATTGGCGGTGTGCTCGTCAGCCATCTGCAACTGGTGTTTTGGGGCGGCCGCTCTGCGCTGGCCGGTGTCCTGGGCACTCTGGGCGTCGAACTCTTCTTCGTCCTCAGCGGCTTCCTCATCGGCGGCCTGCTGCTGGACATCCTCGAGCAGGGCGCCGGCCCGCGGGCGCTGTGGACCTTTCTGGTGCGGCGCTGGATGCGCACGGTCCCGCTGTACTACCTGTGGCTCGGCGTGCTGCTGCTGTGCGGGACCTGGGCCGGTGCCACGCGATGGCCCTGGTTCTTCCTGAGCTTCACGCAGAACCTGGCCTGGCCCATGACCAGCGCCTGGTTCGACGTCTCGTGGTCGCTGATGGTCGAGGAGTGGTTCTACCTGCTGTTCGCCAGCCTGCTGATCGCGCTGGCCGGCGTCATGCGCGCCTCGCGGGCCCTCGGGATCAGCTGCGCGCTCTTCATCGCGCTGCCCTTGCTGGCGCGCTGGATCGCCGACGACGCGGTCGCCGCCGACTGGGACGCGCGGATTCGCAAGGTCGTGCTGCTGCGCCTCGACGCGATCGCCTACGGCGTGGCCATGGCCTGGCTGATGCGCAGCCGGCGCCGGGCCTGCGATGCGCTGGCGCAGCCGATGCTGGCGCTGGGCCTCGCGCTGGTCGGGGCCTCGTTGCTGAGCAGCCTGGAGCCGGCCTCCTACCAGAGTGCGTCGTGGCGCGCGGGCTTCTTCAGCCTGACCTCGACGGGCTTCGCGCTGTGCTTTCCGGCCGTCGTGCGGATGCGGCAGCCGGGCCGGGGCATGGAGGCGCTGGTGCGCTGGGCCAGCCAGCGTTCGTACGGCATGTACGTCGTCCACCTGTCGGTGATGGAGTTCGCGCGCCGGCTCATGCTCGACGGCGTGCTGCAGCCGCGCGAGGGCGTGCTGCTGGCCTGCCTGGCCACCGCCGTGCTGGCCGAGCTGTCGTACCGGCTGGTGGAGGTGCCGCTGCTGGCCCGGCGTCCGCGGCAGCATGCGCGCGGCGAACGCGGCCATCGCAACCGCCGCGGCATGCGCGTCATCGCTTCCTGAGCGCGCCGGCGCTTCAGCGCGAGCGGCCCTGGCGGTAGCGTCCGGTCGTCGAGGTCGTCAGCGTGGCGGCCTCCGCCAGCCGCGCCAGCGAACGCCCGACCTGCGCATGCGTGATCGCGATGCCCAGCGCGTCGGCCGCGTCGCTGCCGGGCAGGCCCGGCAGGTCGAGCAGGCGCTTGACCATCTCCTGCACCTGCGCCTTGGCCGCCTGGCCATGGCCCGCCACCGCCTTCTTCATCTGCAGCGCGGTGTACTCGGCCACCGGCAGGTCGCTGGTGACCAGCGCAGTCACGCAGGCGCCGCGCGCCTGGCCCAGCAGCAGCGTGGACTGCGGATTGACGTTGACGAACACGATCTCGACCGCCGAGGCGTCGGGCCGGTAGCGCTCGGTGATCTCGGCGATGCCGTCGAACAGCACCTTGAGGCGCTGCGGCAGGCTGCCGCTGGTGACGCTGCGCGTGCTGATGGTGCCGCTGGCCACGTAGCGCAGCGCATGGCCGTCGACGTCGACGATGCCGAAGCCGGTGGTGTTGAGGCCGGGGTCGATGCCCAGGATGCGCATATGTTCTCTAGGCTCCGAAGTACCAGCGCACGGAATGGAAGAAGATCGGCGCCGCGAAGCACAGCGCATCGACGCGGTCGAGCAGGCCGTTGGCACCCGTGACGCCCACGCCCTTCTGGCCCCAGTTCGGAATGCCGCGATCGCGCTTGAGCGCCTTCATCACGAGGTGGCCCATCGAGCCCGCGATGCAGGCGATGACCGAGACCGCGAGCGCCTGGCCGAACTTGAAGGGCGTGATGAAGGAGAACAGGGCGCCCACCAGGCTGGCCACCGCGATGCCGATGCCCCAGCTGGTCCAGTTGAAGCTGCGGCTCACGTTGGGCGCGAAGGGCGCGCGCTGGCTGCGGCGCGAGATCAGGTGCTGCACCAGCACCGAGGTCTGGACCACGAAGACCAGGAAGAACACCAGGAAGGCGCTCTTGCCCTCGTAGCCCGGAAAGCTCAGCAGCAGCAGCGCCGGCACGTGGCTCATGCCGTAGACGCAGACCATGATCCCCCACTGCAGCTTGGCATTGCGCTCGAGGAAGTGGCTCGGGTCGTCGGCCAGCGCGCTGGCCACTGGGATCGCGAGGAACACGTAGACCGGGATGAACACGGTGAACAGGTCGAAGCGCGCGGTGGCCACGAGCCAGAACTGCACCGGCAGCACGACGAAGAAGGCGAGGATCAGGCTGCGGTGGTCGCCGCGCCGCGTGGGCGAGAGGGTGATGAACTCGCGCAGCGCGAAGAAGGCGATCAGCGCGAACAGCACCGTGGCCACGGTTTCGCCGAGCGCCCAGCCGATCCAGAAGATCACGGCCATGAACCAGGTGGTGCCCAGCAGCTTGCGGAAGTGCGCGAGCTCGGCCTGCCAGGCGGCGTCGTGCACCGGGTTGCGCCGCTCCCTGAAGCTCAGGAAGAAGGCGGCGGTGCTCACGATCACGAGCACGCCGAAGACGATCAGGAACAGCGCCGCGACCTGCTGCGTGGGGCTAAGGCTGCGCAGGAACTGGTTCATTCTTCTTCAAACGTCGCGCAAGGCGATGACGGCGGCACGCGCGCGGTCGAGGAAAGGGCGCCGCTCCTCGCCGGCCTCGACGCGGATCGGCGCGCCGAAGGTGACGGAGCAGAGGATCGGCACCGGCACGATCTCGCCCTTGGGCATGACGCGCTGCACGTTGTCGATCCAGGCCGGCACCAGCACCACCTCGGGGAACTGGGTGGCGAGCGCATAGAGGCCCGACTTGAACTTCTGCGGCTCGCCCGTGTGGCCGCGCGTGCCCTCGGGGAAGATGATGATCGAGTCGCCGCTGCGCAGCGCGTCGATCAGCGGGGCGAGCGGGTCGGCGTCGCGGGCTGCCGGGGGCACGGGCGGTGCAGGTGGCGCGGCGGGCGCTTCGGGTACGGAGGCCGGTTGCGCGGGCAGGTCGAGTTCGCCCTGGATCTCCGTGCGGACCGGTGCCGTGTCAACGGTCGCGGAGCGTGGCAGCAGCGGCTCCATCGACGGCTCGATGCGTTCGGCGGCGGCGGGCGCCGCGACAGGCGGCACAGGCATCTCGGCCGCGACCGGCACGACGGGTGCGGGCGGCGAACCGGCGGCCGCCTGCCGCTCCACGTACACCGCGTTGAACACCTCGGTCGTGATCCAGCGCTTGACCGGCGTGTTGGCCCAGTAGTCGCGCGCCGCGATCGGCCGCGTGATGCTGCGCAGCTCCTCGGGCAGCGCGGCCCAGATCATCACCAGGTCCGCATGGCTCTGGTGGTTGGCGAAATAGATGCGCTGCTCGGCCTTCGGCGGGCAGCCGTACCAGCGTGCCTGGGCTCCGGTGAGCAATCGCACCACGCCCAACAGCAACCATCCCACGAGCTTCGCCAACATGGAGGCGATGATACGGGGCATGCGATGGCGTCTTGCTCCTCTTTCCCTGGCCGGGGCCGCGGCCCTGTTCGTGCTGCTGGCACTGCTCGCGACCGTGGGCGCGCGCTGGGGCTGGGTGCGCAGCTTCCTCGGCGACGTGCTGGCCGTGGTCTGGGTCTACCTGGTGTTCAAGGCCTTCATCGAGGCGCGCGTGCTGCCGCTGGCGCTCGCGGCCTTCGGCGTGGGGCTGCTGGTGGAACTGGGCCAGTACCTGGCGGCCGCGTGGCAGCTGCACATTCCCAACCGCGCGCTGCGCATCGTGCTCGGCAGCACGGCCGACTGGTGGGACGTGCTGGCCTATGCGATCGGCTTCGCGGCGGTGCTGGCGGGCGAGGCCCTGTTCAGGGCAGGTCGGCCGAAGGCATCCGCGCCACGATCGTCGATGCCCGTCCGTTGAGGTAGGGCGAATTGGGCCGGCGCTCGTAGAACTTCGGGCTCGGCAGCATCACCGCGAGGCGCGCCGCTTCGTACGAACTCAGGCGCGCGGCCGGCTTCTTGAAGTAGTACTGCGCGGCCGCCTCGGCACCGAACACGCCTTCGCCCCATTCGACGCTGTTGAGGTAGATCTCGAGGATGCGCCGCTTGTCGAGCAGCGTTTCGAGCAGCACGGCGAGCACCAGTTCCTGGCCCTTGCGCAGCATGGTGCGTTCGCCCGACAGCAGCAGGTTCTTCGCGAGCTGCTGCGTGATGGTGGAGCCGCCGCGCAACGGTGCCGCCTGCGCCGTCTTGCCGCGCGCCGCGGCGCGTGCCATGCGCTTGGCGGCCAGTTCCTCGGCGCGCGCATTGCGCTGGCGCGCGCGTTCGATGGCTTCCCATTCCACGCCGTCGTGGTCGATGAAGCTGGCGTCCTCGCTCGCGATCACCGCGCGCTTGAGGCTGTCGTTGATCTGCGCATAGGGCACCCACTCCTGGCGCCAGGCGCCCTCGCTGCCCTTGTGGATGGCGATCTGCCAGGCCTCGGAACGCTGGAAGGCGGTGCTCTGCGGATCGATGACCGCCATGGCCGCGATGCGCACGACGAAGAACAGCTCGAGCGCGAGGCCGGCCAGCAGCAGGCAGGCGATCCAGCGCAGCGCGGCCTTCATGCGGTGCTTCAGACGGCGGCGAGCCGCGCACGCAGTTCGTCGAGCACCTGGGCCGAGGGCGGTCGCACGCCGCGCCAGATCTCGAAGGATTCGGCGGCCTGCTCGACCAGCATGCCGAGGCCGTCGCGCGCCACGGCGTCGTGGGCCTGCGCCCATTGCAGGAAGCCCGCGGCCGCGGGGCCGTACATCATGTCGACCGCCAGTGCGTCCGGGCGCAGCACCTGCGCGCCGACCGGCACCGCGTCGCCCGCGAGGCTGGAGGCGGTGGCATTGACCACGACGTCGAAGTCGCCCGGCACCGCATCGAGCGCCCAGGCCTCGAGCGAGGCGCCGTGGGCCAGCGCGAGCGCCGCATGCCGGCGCACCAGCGACACCGCCTTGTCGACCGTGCGGTTGGCCACCACCACGCGCGCCGCACCCGCGTCGAGCAACGGCCCGAGCACGCCGGCCGCCGCGCCGCCGGCGCCGATCAGCAGCAGCGACTTGCCGGCCAGCGGCACGCGCGCATTGCGCTCGATGTCGTTGACCAGGCCGATACCGTCCGTGTTGTCGGCATGGATGTCGCCATCGGCCGCGAAGCGCAGCGTGTTGACCGCGCCCGCCAGCGTGGCGCGCTCGCTGGTGTGCTGCGCGATGCTGGCGGCGTCGAACTTGAAGGGCACGGTGACGTTGCAGCCGCCCGCGTGGTCGCCACGTTCGGCGGCCTCGCGGCGGAAGGCGGCGATGCCCTCGGCGAAGGCGCCGAGCGCGACCAGCCGGCGCTCGTAGGCGATCGGCTGGTTGCAGAGCTCGGCGAAGCGGGCATGGATCCACGGCGAGCGGCTGTGCTCGACCGGGTTGCCCATCACGCAGTACAGATCCATGGCGCGGGTCTCCTGGCTTTTTTCTTCGGCGGGCCGTCGCGGTTACTGCGACGACAGCTCGATGGTCTCGTCGCGCGTGAAGCGGAAGCGCGACTGGATCACGATCTGGTCGGTCTGGCGGCGCATCGCGTCGGTGAACTTGCCGAAGCTGCCGATGCTGCGCACGATGGCCTGGGCGCGGCGGTCGAGCGTGGTGTTGCCCGAGCTCTCGTCGATCACGGTGTCGAGCAGGCTGCCGTCGTGGTTGATGGTGATCGTCATCTTGAGTTCGCCGTAGAGCTTCTTGCCGGCCGCGGTCGGGAAGTTCTCGGTGCCGCGCACCTCGATGCGCCGGCGCAGCGAATCGACGTACAGCGCATAGGCGGCCTCGCGCGTCGACGGGCTCAGGTAGCGCTTCTTGGGGCGCGCGTTCTCCTCGTTCACGCGGCGCTCGATCTCGGCCAGCAGCTCGACCATCTGGCGGCGTTTCTCCTCGCGCGCGGTGGCTTCCTTGGGGTCGCCGCTCACGCGCGGATCGGGCGGCGGCATGGCCGCGAGGTCGCGCTTGAGCTGGGTCAGCAGCTGCATCTGCTGCTGCTGCATCAGGTCGACCTGGCGCTGCGCCTCCTCGGCGGAATCGCCGACCGCGCTGAAGGAGGAGGGCGGCAGCGGGCTGGTGGCGCGGCCGCGCTCGAGGTCGCCGCCGCCGGCGAGCGAGGTCTGGGCCATCACACGGGCCTGGGGATCCGGCGCTTCGTTGGTCTTCGAGTTGACGAGGATCACTTCGAGCGGCGTCTCGGTGAACGCGCGGTTGAAGGCCTCGGGGTCGACGAAACGCACCGCCAGCAGCGCGGCATGCGCGATGACGGACACACCCAGCGCAATCTGCAGGGTGCTCAGATCCTTGAGGTTCATGCGGGCGCGTTCTCCACGGCCGCTCCCGCGTCGGGGGCGGCATCGCCATCGGCCAGGTCGACCGCGATCGCGATCGGGCCGGCGACCACCTCTTCCTCGTCCTCGGCGTCGTCCACCGCGCCGGCCGCGGGCGCATCGAGGCGCTCGAGCACGGTGCCGCTGACGTCGAGCGCGATCTCGTCGATCTCGCCGAGCTTCACGCGCAGGCGCGCGCCGCGCTCCTGCTGGCCGGCCACCGGGAACACCAGCGGCAGCGCGTCGGCCCGCACCAGCGCGCCGTTGGGCAGGTCCTTGATGACGGTGGCCTCGAGCTCGGTGATGCCCTGCTGCTCGAGGTACTTGAGGGTCCAGAAGCGTTCCATGCCGCCCTGGTAGCCGTTGTAGGCCGCATAGGCCGCGTCGAAGCCCGAGAGGATCGAGAACAGGTCGGCGTCCTTGGGCTTGAACGGCGCGGCCAGCGCGGCGGTCTTGCCGTGGCGCGCGGCCGCGATGATCTGCCACTGGTTCACCAGGTCGGTGTAGCGGCGCAGCGGCGAGGTGCTCCAGGCATAGCTCTTCACGCCCAGGCCCGCATGCGGCAACGCGCGCGTGCCCATGCGCACCTTGATGCCGGGCGCGAGGCTGGCCTGGCTGCGATAGAGCCCGGGCACGCCGAGTTCGCCGAGCCAGCCGCCCCAGCTGCTGTTGGCCAGGATCATGGCCTCGGACACGATCAGGTCGAGCGGCGCGCCGCGCTGGCGCGTCGTGATCTGCACCTGCTCGGCACCCGTGGGTTCGGCGCCGTCGTTGCCGACCAGGCGGAAGTTGTAGTCGGGCCGGTTGAAGTTCTCGGGCTTGCCGCGGACGACCTCGCGCTGCGCCTTCAGCTGGCGCGCGAGGCGGTGCAGGAACGAGAGCTGCGGCCGGAAGCGCGCGGCGGCGGCCGGCGTGTCCTCGTGCATCACCGAGCTGTCCTCGAGCCAGGACTGCGTCACCACGTGGTCGAGCTGGTCATGGCGCAGGTTGGCGGCGATCGGCACGCGCTCGAGCCTGGTCTCGGTGGACTGCAGTTCGAGCGTGGCTTCGTCGAAGCGCGCATAGAGCGACACGGCCGGGCGGTCGGCGCCCTCGAGCAGCGTGTAGGTGTCGACCACCGCGTCGGGCAGCATCGTGATCTTGTAGCCCGGCATGTAGACCGTGGACATGCGCGCGCGCGCCACCTGGTCGATCGCGCTGCCGGGCGCGAGCGCGAGGCCCGGCGCGGCGATGTGGATGCCGACCGTGACCGTGCCGCTGCCCAGGCCCTGCACCGAGAGCGCGTCGTCGATCTCGGTGGTCTGCGAGTCGTCGATGGAGAAGGCCTCGACACCTTCGGCCAGCGGCAGTTCGTCGGCGATGGCGGGCGCCGTGAGCGCGGGGAAGCCCGTGCCCTTGGGGAAGTTCTCGAACAGGAAGCGGCGCCAGTGGAACTGGTAGGGTGAGTCGATCGCGCCCGCGCGCTCGAGCAGTTCGAGCGGCGCGCGCTGCGAGGCGCGCGAGGCTTCCACCACCGCCTTGTATTCGGGCGCGTTCTTGTCGGGCTTGAACAGGATGCGGTAGAGCTGCTCGCGCACCGGCGCGGGGCACACGCCCTCGGCGAGCTGGCCGGCCCATTCCACGATCTGCGCCTGGATCGCCTTCTTCTTCTCGATCGCGGCCAGCGCCTGCTGCACGATCTCGGCCGGCGCCTTCTTGAAGCGCCCCTTGCCCGCGCGGCGGAAGTAGTGCGGCGCCTCGAACAGCGCGAACAGCGCCGCGGCCTGCTGCGCCAGCGAGGGCTTGTCGCTGAAATAGTCGGCCGCCAGGTCGGCGAAGCCGAATTCGCCCTCGGCCGCGAACTCCCAGGCCAGGTCGAGGTCCATGGCGGCCGCGAGCGAACGCGCCTCGGCGATCAATTCGGCGGGCGAGGGCTTCTCGAACCGCAGCACGATGTTGGCGCCCTTGACCTTGACGCGCTTGCCGGTCTCGAGCTCGACCTGCGCCGAGGCTTCCGCCTCCGACAGCACGCGCCCGCCGAGGTATTTGCCGGCTTCTTCAAACAATACAAACATGGGCCGGATTCTCCCATGCAGGCGGGGCGGGCCTGTGGCGCGGGAGCCGCAGGCCCCCGATTGGCGCGTTATGGAACGGGGTTGATGAAGGCCATCACGTCGTCCAGGTGGCTCTTCTTGAAATCGGACAAGGCATGGTCGCCGCCCTCGATCAGCTTGACGCGGCTGTCGGCGTAGCGCGCCGACATCTCGTGCCAGTCGAGCACCTCGTCGCCCTTGGCGATGACCGCGAACACGCGCTCGGGGCGGGTCAGGGAGCCGACCTCCATGGCGCGGAGCTCGTGGATGTACTCGGGGCGGAAATAGAAATGCTCGGCCGGATCGTGCCAGGCGCTCTGGTCGCCGATGTAGAGCGTGAGGTCGCGCGCCGGATGGACGGCCGGATTCAGCAGCACGGCGCGGCAGCGCGTCATGCCCGCGACGTAGGTGGCGTAGAAGCCGCCGAGCGAGGAACCCACCACCGCCATCGACTTGCGCGGCCAGTCGGCGATGCCCTTCATCACCATGTCGATCGCATCCTTGGGCGAGGGCGGCAATTGCGGGCACCACCAGTGCAGGTTCGGATGCCTCTGCGCCACCCGGTCCGCCACTGCGCGCGCCTTGGTGGAACGGGGCGAGGAACGGAAGCCGTGCAGGTACAGCAGATGGGTGGTTTGTGGTTCCATGCGGGGGGGCGACGGAAAGCGCGTCGATGGCGCGCTGCTTACGAAGTCCAGGTAATTTTGCATGAGGTCCGTGCCCATCAGATGGCGTCGAGGCGAGAAAAACCCCGCGGCGCGGGCTTCCCGGAACGGGAGGAGGTCCTCGATGCCTGCGTGGCGCGGCCGGGGCACAACGCGAAAGTATTCATCGCGTGTTCGCATGCCGTGCGCTTCGGGGGTCGACCAAATTCGAAGACGGTTCGAGTGTGTGGGCGAAGCGCGCGATGCACATCCCATGAAAGGGTGAGGCTTCGCGGACCTGCGACAGCGTGCGCAGGCTTATGCTTCGGCCCCATGACTAACGAGGACCCCCATGACGCTACGTCCCGCCGCTGGGGCGTGCTCGTGGTCGAGGACGACAGCCGCGCGCGCGCCTTCTTCGAGACCAGCGTGCAGCGCAGCCCGCAGCTGTTCTGGCTCGGCAGCGCCGGCACGGTGAACGAGGCGCTGGGCTGGCTCGCGCGCACCGCCACCATTCCCGACGTGCTGCTGGTCGACCTCGGCATGCCCGACGGCACCGGCCTCGACGTGATCCGCGACGCGGTCGCGCGCTTTCCGGGCTGCGAGCCGCTGGTGGTGTCGGTGTTCGGCGACGAGGAGAACGTGCTCGCGAGCATCGAGGCCGGCGCCGTCGGCTACATCCACAAGGACGCCGCGCCCGAGGACATCGCCCAGACCATCGTCGAGATGAAGGCCGGCGCCTCGCCGATCTCGCCCATGATCGCGCGCCGCGTGCTCGCCAAGTACCGCAGCCTGCAGTCGGCCAGCGTGCCGGGCACGGCCGAGCCGGAGGCCGCGCCCGACGCGGGCGAGCGCGCGCTGCTGTCGGCGCGCGAGCACGAGGTGCTGACCTTGATCGCGCGCGGCTTCTCGTACGCCGAGATCGCGCGCCTCAAGGGCCTGAGCGTGCACACGGTGCAGACCCACATCAAGAACCTCTACGGCAAGCTCGCGGTGCATTCCAAGAGCGAAGCCGTGTTCGAAGCCACGCGACTGGGGCTGCTGTCGCGCTCTGGCTGAGACGGGACATCCGTGCTCCGGACCCTGCGCGGGCGGCTGCCCGCGATGCCGATCGCGCCGTGGCTGCTGCTGCTCGTCCTGGCCCTCTGGAGCGGGTGGGCCGGATGGGCGCATGCCGCCGACGCGCCGATCGAGCTGCGCCGCGGCACGGTCACCACCGAGGTCGACGGCGTGCGGCGCAGCGAGCCGGTCGAGTTGTCCTACCACTGGGACCGGCAGCACCGCGGCCGCTCCGGCTTCGCGAGCTTCGACCTGCCCTTCGAGCTGGCGGCCGCGCCGAGCATGCCCTGGGGCATCTTCATTCCGCGCACCGGCAACGTGTTCGAGGTGGAGCTCAACGACGCGCTGCTGCAGGTCTACGGTGACCTCTCGCAGGGCAACGGCGCCGACTACGCCAAGGCGCCGATCTACGTGCCGGTGCCCAGCGAGCTGCTGAAGGCGGGCCGCAACCAGTTGCAGATCCGCATCCGCGCCGACAGCGCGCGCCGCGCCGGGCTGTCGCCCGTGTTCATCGGCCCGGCCGACCCGGTGCGCAACGGGCTGTTCGAGCCGGCCTACGCCTGGCGCTTCACCGCCTCGGTGCTGCTGACGGCCTTCAGCCTGATCGTCGGCGCCATCGCGCTGGCGCTGTGGGTCACGCAGGTCGACGCGACCACGGCCGGGCAGCCGCGCCGCGACGGCATCTACCTGTGGGCGGCGCTGGCCGAGTTCTGCTGGGCGATCCGGGTGGCCGACGGCGTGATCGCCGAGCCGCCGCTGCCGTGGGTCCCCTGGGGCGTGCTGATGGCGGCCTGCTACGCCGGCTGGGCGGCCTCGGCCATGATGTTCTGCTACCACCTGGCCGACTGGAGCCGCACGGCGCACACGCGCTGGCTGCGCTGGCCGCTGCTGGCCGTGGTGCTGGGCACCGTGGTCTCGACCACGCTCGCGCTGCAGCGCGAGGAGCCGATCTGGCTCACCGGCTGGCTCGCGATCGAGATCGTGGTGATCGCGGTCTTCGTCGGCGCCTTCGTCGGGTCCACGGCGCGGCGGCCCAGCGCCGAGCGGCTGCTGGTGGCGGCCGCGGCCCTGCTCACGCTGGCCTTCGGCGTGCGCGACTGGCTGGTGATCCGCCTGAGCGACGCCTACGGCGAAACCACCTGGGTGCGCTATTCGTCGGTGTTCTTCGGCATCGCGCTGCTGTTGATCGTGCTGCGGCGCTTCCGCGCGGCCAGCGTGGCGGCGCGCGGCGCGGTCCGCACCCTGGCCGAGCGGGTGGCGCAGCGCGAGCGCGAGCTGGCCTCGACCTATGCCGAGCTCGAGCGGGCGGCGCGCGACCAGGCGCGCACCCACGAGCGCGAGCGCATCCTGCGCGACATGCACGACGGCGTGGGCTCGCACATCAGCTCGGCCATCCGCCAGCTGCAGTCGGGCCAGACCAGTTCCGAGGAGCTGCTGCGCACGCTGCGCGACTCGATGGACCAGCTCAAGCTGTCGATCGACTCGATCCACCTGCCGCCGGGCGACGTCGGCGCGCTGTTGGCGGCCTTCCGCTACCGGCTCGAGCCGCGGCTGGCCACGGCGGAGATCGTGCTCGACTGGGCCGTGGACGAGGTGACGCCGGTGGCGCACCTCGATGCGCACGGCATGCGGCAGCTGCAGTTCCTGCTGTTCGAGGCGATCTCGAACGTGCTGCAGCATGCCCGGGCGCGGGTGCTGCGGCTGGAGGCATGCATGGAGGGCACGGCGTTGGCGCTGCGCGTGATCGACGACGGGCGCGGCTTTGACGCCAGCCAGCCGCCGCGCTCGCTGGCCGAGCGCGCGGGGGCCATCGGGGCGCGGCTGGCACTCGAAAGCCGACCGGGCCGCACGGTCGTTCAACTGGTCTTCGATTGAGCGGACGCAGCGGGCGCGGATAATCCGCGCCCATGTCCGCCGTGTTCAATCAGCCCTCCCTGGCGCGCCGGGTCGCGCCCATCTTCCAGGGCTTCGACGGCTTTCTGGCCTTCGCCGTGCTGCTGCTGGCCTTCGCGGGCCTGCTGACGATGTACTCCTCGGGCTACGACCACGGCACCCGCTTCTTCGACCATGGCCGCAACATGCTGCTGGCCGGCTTCATCATGTTCGTGGTGGCGCAGGTGCCGCCGCAGCGGCTGATGCTGGCCGCCGTGCCGCTCTACGCGGCGGGGGTGGCGCTGCTGATCGCGGTGGCGCTGTTCGGCATCACCAAGAAGGGCGCCACGCGCTGGATCAACGTGGGCATGGTGATCCAGCCCAGCGAGATCCTGAAGATCGCCATGCCGCTGATGCTGGCCTGGTGGTTCCAGCGCCGCGAGGGGCAGCTGCGACCGCTCGACTTCGTGGTGGCGACCGTGCTGCTCGCGGTGCCGGTGGGGTTGATCATGAAGCAGCCCGACCTCGGTACCTCGCTGCTGGTGCTGGCGGCCGGCCTGGCGGTGATCTTCTTCGCCGGCCTGCCCTGGAAGCTGATCGTGCCGCCGGTGCTGCTGGGCGCCGTGGCGATCACGCTGATCGTGAGCTTCGAATCGCAGCTGTGCACCGACGGCGTCGACTGGCGCGTGCTGCACGACTACCAGAAGCAGCGCGTGTGCACGCTGCTCGACCCGAGCAAGGACCCGCTGGGCAAGGGCTTCCACATCATCCAGGGGATGATCGCCATCGGCTCGGGCGGCGTCGGCGGCAAGGGCTTCATGCAGGGCACGCAGACGCACCTCGAGTTCATTCCCGAGCGCACCACCGACTTCATCTTCGCCGCCTATTCCGAGGAATTCGGCCTGGTGGGCAACCTGGCGCTGATCTCGGCCTTCATCCTGCTGATCTTCCGCGGGCTGGCGATCGCGCTCAATGCCCCCACGCTGTTCTCGCGCCTGCTGGCGGGCGCGGTGACCATGATCTTCTTCACCTACGCCTTCGTGAACATGGGCATGGTCAGCGGCATCCTGCCGGTGGTGGGGGTGCCGCTGCCCTTCATCAGCTATGGCGGCACGGCCATGGTCACGCTGGGGTTGGGGCTGGGGATCCTGATGTCGATCGCGCGAGCTCGAAAACTGGCGCAGTCGTAGCGGGAAACACCGCGGAACCGGCTTTGCCGGGCCGCTGGTGTTGCCCCCGGTAGGGGGTTGGAGGAGCGCACGCAGTGCGCGGAGCCTGGGGGCGAGCAATAATCCTTCATGATCTCTCGCGAACCCACCATCGAGCGCCTCGCCACGGCGCAACAACTGCTGCTCACGCCGTTCGGCCTCGACGAATCGCACCTGAGCAAGGCCCTGGCCGAGATCACCGCGCACCGCGTGGACGACGCCGACCTGTACTTCCAGTACACCCGCAGCGAGGGCTGGAGCCTCGAGGAAGGCATCGTCAAGACCGGCAGCTTCAGCATCGACCAGGGCGTCGGCGTGCGCGCGGTCAGCGGCGAGAAGACGGCTTTCGCCTATTCCGACGACATCTCCGAGGCCTCGCTGCTCGACGCGGCGCGCACCGTGCGCTCGATCTCCTCCGCGGGCCGCACCGGCCGCGTGAAGACCGTGCCGCGCAAGATCGCCTCGAGCCGCTCGCTCTACGCCGGCCTCGATCCCATCGCCACGCTCGACAGCACCGCCAAGGTGAAGCTGCTCGAGAAGGTCGAGCAGCTGGCCCGCTCGCGCGACCCGCGCGTGTCGCAGGTCATGGCCGGCCTAGCGAGCGAGTACGACGTGGTGCTGGTGGCACGCGCCGACGGCACGCTGGCGGCCGACGTGCGGCCGCTGGTGCGGCTGTCGGTCACCGTCATCGCCGAGCAGAACGGCCGCCGCGAGGTGGGTTCGGGCGGCGGCGGTGGGCGCTTCGGCCTGGCCTATTTCGACGACGAGCAGATCGCCGAGTACGTCGATCATGCCGTCAAGTCGGCGCTGACCAACCTCGAGTCGCGCCCCGCGCCCGCGGGCGAGATGACCGTGGTGCTCGGCCCGGGCTGGCCCGGCATCCTGCTGCACGAGGCCATCGGCCACGGCCTCGAGGGCGACTTCAACCGCAAGGGCTCGAGCGCCTTCTCGGGCCGCATCGGCCAGCGCGTGGCCGCCAAGGGCGTGACCGTGCTCGACGACGGCACCATCGCCGACCGCCGCGGCTCGCTCAACGTCGACGACGAGGGCAACGCCAGCCAGCGCAACGTGCTGATCGAGGACGGCATCCTCAAGGGCTACATCCAGGACGCGCTCAATGCGCGCCTGATGAAGGTCAAGCCCACCGGCAACGGCCGCCGCGAGAGCTATGCCCACGTGCCGATGCCGCGCATGACCAACACCTACATGCTGGGCGGCGACAAGGTGCCCGAGGAGATCGTGGCGAGCATCAAGAAGGGCCTGTACGCCGTCAACTTCGGCGGCGGGCAGGTCGACATCACGAGCGGCAAGTTCGTGTTCTCGGCCAGCGAGGCCTACTGGGTCGAGAACGGCAAGATCCAGTACCCGGTCAAGGGCGCGACCATCGTGGGCAATGGCCCCGACGCGCTGACCCGCGTGAAGATGATCGGCAACGACATGGCGCTCGACTCGGGCGTGGGCACCTGCGGCAAGGAAGGCCAGAGCGTGCCGGTGGGCGTCGGCCAGCCCACCTTGCGCATCGACGGGCTGACTGTAGGCGGAACGGCTTAAGACTTTCGTCACTTGCGGAGAGTTTCCTCCCGTTGCTAAGCTGCGCCCTTTTGCGAACGACGCATTCAAGGAGCATTTCAATGGGGAACAGGATCCACTCGCCCGCCGCCCTCTGGGTCATGACCGCCCTGGTCGCGCTGGCCAGCGCCGGCTGCGCATCGCGCGGCGGTTCGGGCAGCCCGAGCGAGGCCGCGCCCGCGGCGTCCGCTGCCCCGGCCGCCCCCGCGCGCAGCGGCTCCAAGGCCGGCATGGATGCCCAGGGCAACGTCGTCGATTCGTCGAAGGTCGAGGCCGGCAGCGGCCGCACCGTCAAGGGCCTCAATGGCTACGAGGGCGAGATCACCGGCAACCCGGCACGCAACAGCAAGTTCGCCCGGCTGCAGATCGGCATGAGCGCCAAGCAGGTCACCGACCTCGCGGGCCAGCCCACCGACCAGGGCGCCTACGTGACCGGCAAGGCCTTCATCCCGTTCTATTTCGGCAGCGACCGCCATCGCTTCGAGATGACCTACAAGGGTCAAGGCCGCCTGATCTTCGCGGGCGGCGGCATGGGCGACTACTCGAGCGGCAACCTGATCTGGATCATCCACAACGCCAACGAGTCGGGCTACCGCTGAGCCCGCACCGAGGCGCCGGCCCGCCCGGCGCCAAAACAACGAACGCCCGGCTTCCAAGCCGGGTTTTGTTTTTCCGTGCTACATTCGCGCCCATGTCCGCCGCTCTCCGCGCTTATTTCTTTGCCTACTTTTGGTTCCCGGTTTCCGGCGGACGAGAGGCGAGCGCGTAAAGCAGACAGGCACCCCTCCCAGAACCGCCGGCGCAAGCAGCCCCGGCGGTTTTTTTATGCCCTGACGATATTCAATCCAACAAGGAACCCTCATGAGCACGAACACTGCCCCGGCCAGCGAGAGCTGGTATGCGAGCGTCGAAAAAACCAGCAAGACCGACGACGAACGCATCAAGGACATCAACGTGCTCCCCCCTCCCGAACATCTGATCCGCTTCTTCCCGATTCGCGGCACGCCGGTCGAAACGCTGATCACGGGCACGCGCCGCAGCATCCACAACATCATGGGCGGCAAGGACGACCGGCTGCTGGTGGTGATGGGACCCTGTTCGATCCACGACCCGGCCGCTGCGCTCGACTACGCGCGCCGCCTCAAGGTCGAGCGCGAGAAGTACGCCGACACGCTGGAGATCGTGATGCGCGTGTACTTCGAGAAGCCGCGCACCACGGTCGGCTGGAAGGGCCTGATCAACGACCCCTACCTCGACGAGAGCTACCGCATCGACGAGGGCCTGCGCATCGCGCGCCAGCTGCTGATCGACATCAACCGCCTGGGCCTGCCGGCGGGCAGCGAGTTCCTCGACGTGATCTCGCCGCAATACATCGGCGACCTGATCGCCTGGGGCGCGATCGGCGCGCGCACCACCGAGAGCCAGGTGCACCGCGAACTGGCCTCGGGGCTGTCGGCACCGATCGGCTTCAAGAACGGCACCGACGGCAACATCCGCATCGCCACCGACGCCATCCAGGCCGCGGCCCGCGGCCATCATTTCCTCTCGGTGCACAAGAACGGCCAGGTCGCGATCGTGCAGACCAACGGCAACCGCGACTGCCACGTGATCCTGCGCGGCGGCAAGGCGCCCAACTACGACGCGGCCAGCGTCGAGGCGGCCTGCAAGGACCTCGAGGCGGCCAAGCTGCCGCCCACGCTGATGGTCGACTGCAGCCATGCCAACAGCTCCAAGCAGCACCAGAAGCAGATCGACGTCGCGAAGGACATCGCCGACCAGATCGCCGGCGGTTCGCGCCGCGTGTTCGGCGTGATGGTCGAGAGCCACCTGCAGGCCGGCGCCCAGAAGTTCACGCCCGGCAAGGACAAGATCGCGGGCCTCGAATACGGCAAGAGCATCACCGACGCCTGCCTGGGCTGGGACGATTCGACCCAGGTGCTCGAGACGCTGTCGCAGGCGGTCAAGCAGCGCCGCGGCTGATCGCTCAGATCAGCGCGGCGAGTTCGGGCCAGTGATGGCGCACCGCGGCGGCCTCGTCGCCGTCGGGCGCCAT
Source organism: Variovorax sp. GW821-FHT10D07 (assembly GCF_059415325.1). Taxonomy (NCBI): domain Bacteria; kingdom Pseudomonadati; phylum Pseudomonadota; class Betaproteobacteria; order Burkholderiales; family Comamonadaceae; genus Variovorax; species Variovorax sp. GW821-FHT10D07. The sequence continues at coordinate 260,244 of NZ_JBWKMZ010000012.1, forward strand.
CAGCGAGAAGTCGGCGAAGTCGAAGCCCGGCCCGACCATGCAGGCGACCAGCGTGAAGTCGCCCGCCGAATGGCTTTCGATCGGCCGCGCGGCCTGCCACTGGCCCGCGGGCACCACGTGCTGGGGCCGCGTGCCGTGCACGTCGACCGGCCCGAGCCGCACATGGGCCGGCGCGGTGCGCAGCGAGGCATCGCAGGTCCACAGTGCCAGCGGCACGCCTTCGAGATGCACCCAGACCTCGTCGGACAGCACCCGGTGCCAGCGCGAATGCTGGCCGGCTTCGAGCAGGAAGTAGATGCTGGTGAGCGCGCTGCGGGCCGCGCGCTCGTCGGCGGGAGTCACCTGCACCGCGGAGCGGAACACCTCGCGGTACCAGCCGCCCTCGGGATGCGGCTGCAGCCCCAGCGTGTCGATGAGTTGGGTGGCGCGCTGGGTCATGGGCGGGTCCTCGTTCAGGGTGTGGCGGGAAAGTGCCAGCCGGCCAGGTGCTTCAGGTCGCTGGCCTGGCCGCCGGGAATGCGCTCCGGCAGGGGCTGAGCATGCGATGGTGCCGGCACGCCGACCGCGATCCGCGTCACGCCGGTGGTTTTGCCGAGTCCGGCGACCCAACTCTGCCAACGCTCACCGTTGCGGCGGTCGCGAAAGCCGATGCCGGCGATCTGCTCGGCGGTGGGCGGCGTGGGCGAGAGCAGGTCCAGGTATTCCACGCGGCCACGCACGATGCCGCGATGGTCGGCCTTCACTTCGTGGCAGTAGGCGGCGGTCCACAGGTCTTCGCGCAGCCGCACGGCATGCACATCGCCCGCGGCCGGTGGCCCGGGGATCGACTTGGCGCGCGCACCGGCGGCGGGCTTGCGCCGAACCGGCTCGGCGGCCTCGGCGGGCGGTTCCTGCCTGGGGCGCTTCAGATGGCCGAACAGCCGCGCCACCAGTGGCTCGTCGAGGCCATCGGCCGCGCGCCACCAGCCCAGCGGGGCCGGTGCGTCGACCTTGGTGGAAGGGCGCTGGTCGCGTTCGACGGCGGTGGTCCAGCGCGTGAAGAGGCCCGGATGCTCGGGCGTCTGCATGACGCCGAGCGTGGCCAGGGCCTCGAGCACCGTCTCGCAGCGGTAGGGATTGTTCACGCGCAGCAGCTTCGCATCCTTGAGCGCCGTGCGTGCCTTGCCGTAGCGCGTGTCGGCCGGCAGGGCGCGCAGCAGGTCGAGCAGGCGATGGAAGACCCAGATGTCGCGCGGTGTAGGCCGCGGCCAGCCATCGGCCGGGCCGGTGGCTTCCAGCGCGAGCAGGCCTTCGACCGGTCCGCCGGTGCCCCAGCCCGCGCCCTGCAGGTGGCGGAAGTAGGCGCGCAGCGTCGGGTCCGCGCGCTCGTCGCGGTGGAAGCAGACGCGGCAGCTTCCGCCGCCCATGGCCGCCATCGGATGCGCCGGCATCGCCAGGCCGAGGGCGGTGGCGGGCAGCACCGTGAGCCAGGCCAGGTCGCTCGAGGTCATCGACGCGACGAAGGCATCGGCCGCGCGGCGCAGGTCCACGCCGGCCGCGGCCTGCCGCAGTCGGTTCACCGCCTCGTCGTGCGGGATCGCGACGAAGCGGTTGGGCTCGAGGCCCGCGTCGGCCAGCGCCTGCCGCTCGGCCTCGCTGAAGGTGTCGGGAATGCGGTGGCAGTGGTTGCCCTCGGCGTCGAAGTAGCTGTTGCCGTTGTCGTACACGCGGCGCAGCAGGCCGAGCAACGTGTCGTCGGGTGCCGCGGCCGCCATGCGCGTTGTCTCTCAGGCGATGCCGTCGCGCAGGGCCTGCAGCAGCTTGTCGTGCACGCCGCCGAAGCCGCCGTTGCTCATGCAGACGATGTGGTCGCCGGGCCGCGCCGCGGCGACCAGTTGGCCCACCAGCGTGCCGATGTCGCCAGCCACCCGGGCGCGCTCGCCCATCGGGGCCAGCGCCGCGGCCGCATCCCAGTCGAGCCCGGCCGTGTGACAGAACGACAGGTCGGCCGACTCGAGGCTCCAGGGCAATTGCGCGGCCATCACGCCGAGCTTCATCGTGTTGCTGCGCGGTTCGAAGGCCGCGAGGATGCGCTCGCCCTGGCGGCCCGCGGCGTCGAGCTTCTGGCGCAGGCCGTCGAGCGTGGTGCGGATCGCCGTGGGATGGTGGGCGAAGTCGTCGTAGACCGTGATCGCGCCGCCCGCGCGCTCCACCGTGCCGCGCAGTTCCATGCGTCGGCGCACGTTGCGGAAGCTGCCGAGCGCACGCGCCGCGTCGGCCGGCGACACGCCCACGTGCTCGGCGGCCGCGATCGCGGCCAGCGCGTTCATCTGGTTGTGCAGGCCCGACAGCGCCCATTCGACGCGGCCGACCGGCTCGCCCTCGTGCAGCACGTCGAAGGCGTCGTGCGTGCCGCGCGCCTGCCACTGCGCGCCCGGGCCTTCGCCGCCGAAGCGCGCGAGTTCGCTCCAGCAGCCCTGGGCCAGCACGCGCTCGAGACTGGGCTCGGTGGCATTCACCACCAGCCGGCCGGTGGACGGCACGGTGCGCACCAGGTGATGGAACTGCCGCTCGATGGCCGCGAGGTCGTCGAAGATGTCGGCGTGGTCGAACTCGAGGTTGTTGAGGATCGCCGTGCGCGGGCGGTAGTGCACGAACTTGCTGCGCTTGTCGAAGAAGGCGGTGTCGTACTCGTCGGCCTCGATCACGAAGGCGGGTCCGTCGCCGAGCCGGGCCGAGACGCCGAAGTCCAGCGGCACGCCGCCGACCAGGAAGCCCGGCGCCTTGCCCGCGCGCTCGAGCACCCAGGCCAGCATCGAGGTGGTAGTGGTCTTGCCGTGCGTGCCGGCCACCGCCATCACGTGGCGGCCCAGCAGCACGTGCTCGGCCAGCCACTGCGGGCCGCTGGTGTAGGGCTTGCCGGCGTCGAGGATGGCTTCCATCAGCGGAAACTTCGGCGTGCCGTCGGCCAGCCGGGCGCGCGACACCACGTTGCCGACCACGAACACGTCGGGTGCCAGCGCGAGCTGGTCGGCGCCGAATCCCTCGATCAGGTCGATGCCGAGCGCGCGCAGCTGGTCGCTCATCGGCGGGTACACGCCGGCGTCGCAGCCGGTGACCCGGTGGCCTGCCTCGCGCGCCAGGGCGGCCAGACCGCCCATGAACGTGCCGCAGATGCCCAGAACATGAATATGCATGGGGGGCGATTCTAGGGAGGCCGATCCTCCCGGCCCGAGGCCACGGCCTTGGCCGCGGTACTGATGTTCATCGTACGGACCATGCTCTGCGGGCAAAATGCCCCGATGGACACGTCCAAGCGCGAAATCGCCGCCACCGCCGCCCGCCTCGTGGTCGAGGAGGGGCTCGAATACGGCCCGGCCAAGCGCCGGGCGCTGCGTGATCTGGGCCTGTCGGCGCGCACCGCGTTGCCGAACAACGACGATGTCGAGGCCGAGGTCCGCGACTACATCGCGCTGTTCTGCGCCGACACCCAACCCAAGGAACTCCAGGCGCTGCGCCTGCTGGCGCTCGAATGGATGGAGCGGATGGCCGTGTTCCGGCCCCATGTGGGCGGCGCCGTCTGGCACGGCACGGCCACCCGGCTGTCAGACATTTATATTCAGTTGTTCTGCGATGATTCGAAGTCGGCCGAGATCGCGCTGATCGACCATCACGTGGATTACGAGCCGCGCATGGTGACCGGCTTCCATGGCGAGCAGGTCGAGGCCTTGAGCGTGCATGCGCCGAGCCGGGCCCTCGGCGAGGAAATCGGCGTGCACCTGCTGGTCTACGACCTCGACGACCTGCGCGGTGCGCTCAAGCCCGATGCCCAGGGCCGTTCGCCGCGCGGCGACCTGGCGGCGCTGCGGCGGCTGATTGAAAGAGAAAAGGACAACGGATGACTTCTTCGACCACACGACGCGGCCTGCTGTACGGCGGCGTGGCGGTGGTGGCCGCCGCGGCCGGACTCGGTGGTGCCTGGTGGCGCCATCGCGGCAGCGGCGCGGCCGGCGAAATGCTCGGCGCCGATTTCTGGGCCCAGCGCTTCGAGCGGCCCGAGGGCGGCGAGCTCGCCATGACCAGCCTGCGCGGCAAGCCGGTGCTGCTCAACTTCTGGGCCACCTGGTGCCCGCCGTGCGTGGAAGAAATGCCCATGATCGATCGCTTCTTTCGCGATCATGGTGCCAACGGCTGGCAAGTCGTCGGCTTGGCGATCGATCAGCCGAGCGCCGTGCGCAAGTTCCTGCAGCGCACGCCGGTCACCTATCCGACTGGATTGGCCGGCCTGCAGGGCACGGAACTGGTCAAGAATCTCGGCAACACCGGCGGCGGCCTGCCCTTCACGCTGGTGCTGAATGCCGACGGTTCGGTGGCGGCCCGTAAAATGGGCAAGCTCGAAGAGGCCGACCTGGAGGGTTGGCGACGTGAACTCGTTCACAGTTAGAATTAGATACACAGGTCGGCGTTAACCGCCGAAAGCCGACAATCAACGATGTTCGGCCTAGTTGTATCCTAATAACCGGAAAACCCGGCACTGGAGTCCCATGGATCTGCGCAAACTCAAGACACTGATCGATCTGGTGTCCGAATCGAATATTTCCGAACTGGAAATCACTGAAACCGAAGGCAAGGTCCGCATCGTCAAGGGCGGCGGTGCCGCCCCCGTTCAGTACGTGCAGACCCTGGCGGCACCGCCCGCCGTGGCAGCAGCTCCCGCCGGCGCAGCGGCACCTGCCGCACCCGTGGCCGAGGCCGCTCCGGCCGGCCATCCGGTGAAGTCCCCGATGGTGGGCACCTTCTATCGTTCGGCCAGCCCGGGCGCTCCGGCCTTCGTCGAGGTCGGCAGCAAGGTCAACGAGGGCGACACGCTCTGCATCATCGAGGCGATGAAGATCCTCAACGAAATCGAGGCCGACAAGGCCGGCACCGTTACCCAGATCCTCGGAGAAAACGGTCAGGCGGTCGAATACGGCCAGCCGCTGTTCATCATCGAGTGACCATGTTCAAGAAGATCCTGGTCGCCAACCGCGGCGAGATCGCTTTGCGCATCCAGCGCGCGTGCAGCGAGCTCGGCATCAAGGCCGTGATGGTCTATTCCGAGGCCGACCGCGAGGCCAAGTACGTCAAGCTGGCCGAGGAAGCCGTCTGCATCGGCCCGGCTCCCTCGTCGCTGAGCTACCTCAACATGCCGGCCATCATCTCGGCGGCCGAAGTGACCGATGCCGAGGCGATCCACCCCGGCTACGGCTTCCTGAGCGAGAACGCCAACTTCGCCGAGCGCGTCGAGCAGAGCGGCTTCCAGTTCATCGGGCCGACGCCTGACAACATCCGCACGATGGGCGACAAGGTCTCGGCCAAGCAGTCCATGATCAAGGCCGGCGTGCCCTGCGTGCCCGGTTCCGACGGCGAGCTCTCCGACGACGCCACGGCCAACAAGCGCATCGCGCGCGCCATCGGCTACCCGGTGATCATCAAGGCCGCGGGCGGCGGCGGTGGCCGCGGCATGCGCGTGGTCCATACCGAGGCCGCGCTGATCAACGCGATCCAGATGACCAAGGCGGAGGCCGCGGCGGCCTTCAACAATCCCTCGGTCTACATGGAGAAGTTCCTCCAGAACCCGCGCCACGTCGAGATCCAGGTGCTGGCCGACAAGCACCGCAACGCGGTCTACCTCGGCGAGCGCGACTGCTCGATGCAGCGCCGCCACCAGAAGGTGATCGAGGAATCGCCCGCGCCCGGCATTCCGCGCAAGCTGATCGAGAAGATCGGCGAGCGCTGCGCGGCCGCCTGCAAGAAGATCGGCTACCGCGGTGCCGGCACCTTCGAATTCCTCTACGAGAACGGCGAGTTCTATTTCATCGAGATGAACACCCGCGTGCAGGTGGAGCATCCGGTGACCGAGCTCACGACCGGCATCGACATCGTCAAGACGCAGATCATGGTGGCGGCCGGCGAGAAGCTGCCGTTCACGCAGCGCCAGATCCAGATGCACGGCCACGCGATCGAGTGCCGCATCAACGCCGAGGACGCGTGGAAGTTCACGCCGTCGCCGGGTCGCATCACGATGTGGCATCCGCCGGGCGGTCCGGGCGTGCGCGTGGATTCGCATGCGTACACCAACTACTTCGTGCCGCCGAACTACGACTCGATGATCGGCAAGATCATCGTCTTCGGCGACACCCGCGAGCAGGCCATGGCGCGCATGCGCACTGCGCTCAACGAGACCGTGATCGAAGGCATCCAGACCAACATCCCACTGCACCGCGAGCTGATGGTCGACGCCAAGTTCATGGCCGGCGGCACCAACATCCACTACCTCGAAGAGTGGCTGGCCGCGCACAAGCGCTGAGCCGTCCCTGCCCGCCATGTTCGAACTCCGCCTGCTGGCCCCCGAGGAGCGCATCGAGTCCCTCGGCGACGCGCTCGATGCGCTCGACGCACTGAGCATCTCGGTCGAGGACGCCGACGCGCAGACCGATGCCGAGCAGGCATTGTTCGGCGAGCCCGGCATGCCGCCGCCCAAGGAGGGCTGGCAGCGCTCGCGCGTGATCGCGCTGTTCGCCACCGAGGAGCTCGCGCGCGACGCAGGCTCGGTGCTCGCGCTGCAGGATTTCTTCGAAGGCTGCACGCTGCTGGGCATCGCCGAGCTGCAGGACCAGGACTGGGTGCGGCTCACGCAATCGCAGTTCGCGCCGGTCGAGATCACGCCCGAGTTCTGGATCGTGCCGAGCTGGCACGAGGCGCCGGCGCAGGCCACGCAGGTGATCCGGCTCGATCCGGGCCTGGCCTTCGGCACCGGCACCCATCCCACCACGCGCATGTGCCTGCGCTGGATCGCGACCCGCGGCGCGCTCGCGGGCCAGCGCGTGCTCGACTACGGTTGCGGCTCCGGCATCCTGGCCATCGGTGCCGCGAAGTACGGTGCGAGCGAGATCGACGCGGTCGACATCGACGAGGCCGCCGTGAGTTCGACGCGCCTCAATGCCGAGGCCAACGGCGTGACGCTCAACGCGGGCCTGCCCGAAGCAGCGCAGGGCCAGTACGGGACGGTGCTCGCGAACATCCTCGCGACCCCGCTCAAGGTGCTCGCGCCGCTGCTGTGCGAGCGCGTGGCGGCCGGTGGCTCGCTGGTGCTCGCCGGCATCCTCGAGCGCCAGGCCGATGAGCTGAAGGAAGCGTACGCGCCCTATGTGGCGCTCGAAGTCAGCGACAGCGAGGACGGCTGGATCCTCATGACGGCACGCCGCTGAACGCGTTCGCGCCGGGGCTGCGGCCCGGCGCAAACGGCGCTGCCGGCACCACGTCGCGCCGAGGGCCCAACCCTACAATCGCCCCCTCATGAGCCTCGTCACGCGTTGCCCCGCCTGCGCCACCACCTTCAAGGTGGTGCGCGACCAGCTCCGGATCTCGGACGGGTGGGTGCGTTGCGGTCGCTGCAGCCATGTGTTCGATGCGACGCTCGATCTGCACGAGACGCCCGATGGGGTGGCTCGACCGGGTGCCGTCGCACCGCCCCAGGAACAGGTGCCATCGGCGCCGGCAGTCGCGCCGAGCATGGAGCCCATTGAGCCCGAGGCTTCGACACCGCCAGCGCCCGCGGCCCCTTCCATCGACACCGGCTTCGGATTCGATGCGCGTGCCGACGAGGGTGCAGCGCCGCCGCAAGAGCCGGCCGGCGGATTCGACGGCCTGTCGGCGCCGCCTTCCTTCGCACCGGCTCCGCCGCAGGTCGAGGAGTCCGACTTCCTCGACGACGAGGTCAACGAAGATCCGCCGCCGGTGCAGCCCGAGCCGTCGCCGCCCGCGCCACCGCAGTCCCCGGAGGTGCGTGACAGCGCGGACTTCACGCTGCCCGCGCACGGCATCGTCGCCGACGAGCCCTGGTCCGACCTCGAGGCGCGCGAGCCGCCATGGCGGCCGCCGCCGAGTTCGCTGCCGCCGTTTCCCGACATCGACCTCAACCTCGCCGCGCCGCCATCGCCGCCGCCCGCACCGGTGCCACCGCTGCCCGCGGTGTGGACGCGTCGATCCGATGCGGCCGCGGCACCGGCGAATGGCAAGCCCGCGGGCTTCGCAACGCTGCGCCGTTCCGGCGCCGACGAAGACGGCGACGACGACACCGAGCTCGAACGCGACGCGGCTGATGCGCCCGAGGCGGACGACGACAAGGACCAGCTGCAGATGCAGAAGGCGCTGCGCAGGGCGCGCGCCAGGTCGGCCAAGATCGCCGCCAGCGCCAAGGCGCGCGACGAACGCGATGAACGAGAGGCGCGCGCGAACAGCGAAGACCCCGCGCTGCTGCCCTTCGCCTCCGTGCTCGACGCGGCGGACGAGACCGAGGATCGCGCGGCGCATCGCTTCACCGACGATGCGGACGACGACGAGAGCGACGATCGACCGAAGTCCCTCTGGCAGCGCATCGGCACGCGCCGCGGGCTGATCGCGCTCGCGGTGCTCGCGGGCCTGCTGCTCGCCGTGCAGGTCCTGCGGCACGAGCGCGACGGCATCGTCGCGCGCCAGCCTTCGCTGCGCCCCGCACTGGCCGCGTTGTGCCAGGCGACGGGCTGCGAGCTCGCGCCGCTGCGCCGCATCGGCGACATCGTCATCGAGGGCGCGGCCTTCGCGCGCGAGAAGAGCGGCGGCAACGACTACCGGCTCAGCTTCAACCTGCGCAACAACGCCGCGGTGCCGCTCGCGATGCCGTCGATCGAGCTGGTGCTGCTCGACACGCAGGAGCGTGCCGTGGTGCGGCGCGTGCTCTCGCCGGCGGACTATGGCGCGCCCGCGGTGCTCGCGGCGCGCGGCGAACGCGCTGCGTCGCTGCCGATGACGCTGACGGCGTCCGAGGCGGACGCCTTGCCGCCGATCGCGGGCTATCGCGTGGAAGCTTTCTATCCCTAGGCCTGGGGCGAGCCGCCGGTTTCGCCTCCACGCCTTACTTCCTTTTTTCTTTTCCTCACCTCAACGGATCAGCCCATGGCAGCAGTGATTTGCGGTTCCCTCGCCTTCGACACCATCATGACCTTCGAGGGCCGGTTCGCCGACCAGATCCTTCCGGACCAGTTGCACATCCTCAACGTGTCCTTCCTGGTGCCGGGCCTGCGCCGCGACTTCGGCGGCTGCGCCGGCAACATCGCCTACAGCCTCAATGCGCTCGGCGGCACGGCGCTGCCGATGGCCACGCTCGGCAGCGATGGCGCCGACTACATCGAGCGCATGCGCTCGCTGGGCATCAGCACGGAGTTCGTGCGCCAGCTCGACGACACCTTCACCGCGCAGGCGATGATCATGAACGACGCCGACAACAACCAGATCACGGCCTTCCATCCGGGCGCGATGCAGCAGGCGCACATCACGAAGGTCGCGGCGCGCGAGGACATCCGGCTCGGCATCGTCGCGCCCGATGGCCGCGAGGCGATGCTGCAGCATGCCGAGCAGTTCGCGGCCGCCGGCATTCCCTTCGTATTCGATCCGGGCCAGGGCCTGCCGATGTTCGACGGCGAGGCGCTCAAGCATTTCGTCGAGCTCGCGAGCTGGGTGGTGGTCAACGACTATGAAGGCAAGATGCTGTCGCAGCGCACGGGCTGGAGCCTGGCGGAGATCTCGCAGCGCGTGCGCGGCCTCGTGGTCACGCTCGCGGCCGAGGGCTGCGAGGTGTGGACGAACGGCGAACGCGAGCATGTGCCGGGCGTGGTGCCGACCGCGGTGATCGAGCCCACGGGCTGCGGCGACGCATGGCGCGGTGCGCTGCTGTTCGGCCTGGAAAAGGGCTGGCCGCTGGCTCAGTGCGCGGCACTCGGCAACCAGGTCGGCGCGCTCAAGATCGCGCAGCGCGGTCCGCAGAACTACCAGGTCGATCGCCAGGCACTCGGCCTGGCTTGACGGGCGATGGCGCGGCGGTGGATGCCGCCGCCCCGTCGTTTCGCGATCTTCTTCGCCCAATGAAAAAGCCCGACACCTTGCGGTGCCGGGCTTGATGCCTTTTCAGGGCTGCCGAGAAAACTCAGGGCTTGCTGGCCGTGGGAAACGGCCAGGCTGCCTGGGGATTCAGCGTCGTCTGCGCAGCGGGAGCGGGCGCAGCAGCGGCCTTGGCGGGTGCCTTGGCAGCCTTCTTCGCAGCAGGCTTCTTGGCAGCAGCGGCAGGCTTGGCAGCGGGCTTTTTCGCGGCTTTCTTGGCCGCAGCCTTCTTGGCAGGGGCCTTCTTGGCGGCAGCCTTCTTCGCAGGCGCCTTCTTGGCAGCGGCCTTCTTCGCCGGAGCCTTCTTCGCTGCGGCCTTCTTCGCCGGAGCTGCCTTCTTCGCCGGTGCCTTCTTGGCGACGACCTTCTTCGCGGCTACCTTCTTGGCAGCGACCTTCTTGGCCGGAGCCTTCTTGGCAGCGACCTTCTTGGCCGGAGCCTTCTTGGCGGCGACCTTCTTGGCCGGAGCCTTCTTCGCTACGACCTTCTTGGCCGGAGCCTTCTTCGCTGCGGCTTTCTTAGCCGGTGCTTTCTTTGCAGTTGCCATTTCTGTTTTCTCCTTGATCAAGTTGAAAAAATCAACCTATTGAAGCACTCCGCGCATGTTGGTAGCGCTGGAGTGATTCATGGCGTTGGATTCCGTGCTCCAGCACCATGAACACCTGAGCCCTCATCCATGCCGCGCTCTTCGGCGCAGTCGGTGGCAAGGGCAATTCTTGAATTCATTTATTGTTATCGAAATATTCAATCCCAGGAGAGCGCACCACCCGATTGGTATTCGATCACGCGGGTCTCGAAGAAATTGCGCTCTTTCTTCAGGTCAATCATCTCGCTCATCCACGGGAACGGATTTTCCTCGTTCGGGAAGAGCGTTTCGAGGCCGATCTGCTGTGCGCGCCGATTGGCGATGTAGCGCAGATAGCCCTTGAACATGGAAGCGTTCATGCCGAGCACGCCACGGGGCATGGTGTCTTCGGCGTACTTGTATTCGAGCTCGACGGCGCGCATGAACAGCGCCTTGATCTCGGCCTTGAACTCGGCCGTCCACAGGCCGGGGTTCTCGAGCTTGAGCTGGTTGATCAGGTCGATGCCGAAGTTGCAGTGCATCGACTCGTCGCGCAGGATGTACTGGTACTGCTCGGCGGCGCCGGTCATCTTGTTCTGGCGGCCCAGCGCGAGGATCTGCGTGAAGCCGACGTAGAAGAAGAGGCCTTCCATCAGGCAGGCGAACACGATCAGCGACTTGAGCAGCGTCTGGTCGGTCTCGTGCGTGCCGGTCTTGAAGTTCGGGTCGCTGATCGCGTCGATGAACGGAATCAGGAACTGGTCCTTCTCGCGGATCGACGGCACCTCGTTGTAGGCGTTGAAGATCTCGCTTTCGTCCAGGCCGAGCGACTCGACGATGTACTGGTAGGCGTGCGTGTGGATCGCTTCCTCGAAGGCCTGGCGCAGCAGGAACTGGCGGCATTCGGGCGCCGTGATGTGGCGATAGGTGCCCAGCACGATGTTGTTGGCGGCCAGCGAGTCGGCGGTGACGAAGAAGCCGAGGTTGCGCTTGACGATGCGGCGCTCGTCTTCGGTCAGGCCGTTCGGGTCTTTCCACAGCGCGATGTCGCGCGTCATGTTCACTTCCTGCGGCATCCAGTGGTTGGCGCAGGTGGCGAGGTACTTTTCCCACGCCCACTTGTACTTGAACGGCACCAGCTGGTTGACGTCGGTCTCGCCGTTGATGATGCGCTTGTCGGCGGCCCTGACGCGGCGCGTTTCAGCCGGAGCGCTGGCGCCGACGGATGCGGGCGCGGCCTGGCGGGCAGGCTGCTGCACGGGTTGCAGCGAAGGTTGTGCCATCGATGAAGCCGACACATCCACCGCACGGCCGGCGGCAGCGCCGGTCGAGGGGTGGTGATGCAAACCTTGTTGCATGTCCTTTGGCAAGGAGGGCTTGACTTCTTCGTCCCAGGTCAACATAGAAAAATCCAATGCTCAAATTATCCGAGCAACGATGTGAGTTGCAAAGTGCTCGTTCACATCGCACTCCATTTATGTGGTTGTTATGTTGCTCGCATGCATCGCGCGATGTCGGTCAATGCCTTCAACTGGCCTCCGTCATCGCACGACGTCGCATGCGCCTCACTCTTCGTCGTGCAGCGCACCGCGCTGTGTTCGCGGTGCGCTGCGTGCATCACTGGCAGGCTTCGCAGGTCGGATCGTCGACACCGCAGAAGGCGATGTCGGTCGCGGGGATCGCGCTCATCTGTGCCTTCGCTGCGGCAGCCGCGGCCTCGAGTGCGCTCATGCCCGACGGTGCGTCGTTGCCCGAGGACACCGCGTTGAGGCGGCCCGACTGCACCGTCGACTTCTCGGCGTGCGTCGCGCTCTGCGTGCGCAGGTAGTAGGTGGTCTTCAGGCCACGCAGCCATGCGAGCTTGTAGGTGTCGTCGAGCTTCTTGCCCGAGGCGCCGGCCATGTAGATGTTCAGCGACTGCGCCTGGTCGATCCACTTCTGGCGACGCGCGGCGGCTTCCACCAGCCACGTCGTCTCGACTTCGAACGCGGTGGCGTAGAGCGCCTTCACGTCCTGCGGCACGCGGTCGATGGGACGCAGCGAACCGTCGAAGTGCTTCAGGTCCATCACCATCACGTCGTCCCACAGGCCCAGGCGCTTGAGGTCGCGCACCAGGTAGTGGTTGATCACGGTGAATTCGCCCGACAGGTTCGACTTGACCGAGAGGTTGCCGAAGCAGGGCTCGATCGAGGCGTCCACGCCGATGATGTTCGAGATGGTCGCGGTCGGGGCGATGGCCACGCAGTTCGAATTGCGCATGCCGTCGGCCTTGATCTTGGCGCGCAGCGCGTCCCAGTCGAGGGTCGACGAGCGGTCGACCTCGACGTAGCCGCCGCGTGCCTTCTCGAGCAGGTCGAGCGAGTCGATCGGCAGGATGCCCTTGTCCCACAGCGAGCCCTTGTAGCTCGAGTACTTGCCGCGCTCGCGCGCCAGCTCGGTCGAGGCCCAGTAGGCGTGGTAGCAGATCGCTTCCATCGATTCGTCGGCGAACTGCACGGCTTCCTGCGAGGCGTAAGGAATACGCAGGTCGTACAGCGCGTCCTGGAAGCCCATCAGGCCCAGGCCGACCGGACGGTGGCGCAGGTTCGAGTCGCGCGCCTTCTTCACGGCGTAGTAGTTGATGTCGATCACGTTGTCGAGCATGCGCATCGCGGTCGAGATCGTCTTCTTGAGCTTCTCCTGGTCGACCTTGCCGTCCTTCAGATGCTGCAGCAGGTTGACCGAACCGAGGTTGCAGACCGCGGTTTCGGTGTCGCTGGTGTTCAGCGTGATCTCGGTGCAGAGGTTCGACGAGTGCACCACGCCGGCGTGCTGTTGCGGCGAGCGCACGTTGCAGGCGTCCTTGAACGTGATCCAGGGATGGCCGGTCTCGAACAGCATCGTGAGCATCTTGCGCCACAGGTCGGTGGCCTGCACGGTGCGGCTGGGCTTGATCTCGCCGCGCGCGGCCTTCTCTTCGTAGGCGACGTAGGCCTTCTCGAAGTCGGCGCCGAACAGGTCGTGCAGGTCGGGCACGTTCGAGGGCGAGAACAGCGTCCACGAACCCTTTTCCATCACGCGGCGCATGAACAGGTCGGGGATCCAGTTGGCGGTGTTCATGTCGTGCGTGCGGCGGCGGTCGTCGCCGGTGTTCTTGCGCAGCTCCAGGAACTCCTCGATGTCGAGGTGCCAGGTCTCGAGGTACGTGCAGACGGCGCCCTTGCGCTTGCCGCCCTGGTTCACGGCCACGGCGGTGTCGTTGACCACCTTGAGGAAGGGCACCACGCCCTGCGATTCGCCGTTCGTGCCCTTGATGTGGCTGCCGAGCGCGCGCACGCGGGTCCAGTCGTTGCCCAGGCCGCCCGCGAACTTCGAGAGCAGCGCGTTTTCCTTGATCGACTCGTAGATGCCGTCGAGGTCGTCGGGCACGGTGGTCAGGTAGCAGCTCGACAGCTGCGAGCGCAGCGTGCCGCTGTTGAACAGCGTCGGCGTGCTCGACATGAAGTCGAAGGACGACAGCACTTCGTAGAACTCGATGGCGCGGGCTTCGCGGTCGATCTCGTTGAGCGCCAGGCCCATCGAGACGCGCATGAAGAAGGCCTGCGGCAGCTCGATGCGGCTCTTGCGCACGTGCAGGAAGTAGCGGTCGTACAGGGTCTGCAGGCCGAGGTAGTCGAACTGGTTGTCGCGTTCGGCCTTCAGCGCCGCGCCCAGGCGGGGCAGGTCGTACTGCAGCAGCTTCTCGTCGAGCAACTCGTTCTCGACGCCCTTCTTGATGAAGGAGGGGAAGTAGTCGGCGTAGGCGGTGGCGCGGTCGGCCGGCATGACTTCGCGGCCGACGATCTCCTTGAAGATCGTGTGCAGCAGCAGGCGCGCGGTGGCGAAGGTGTAGTCGGGATCCTTCTCGATCAGCGTGCGGGCCGCGAGGATCGAGGCCTTGTAGACCTCGTCGAGCGGCACGCCGTCGTACAGGTTGCGCATCGTCTCGGCTACGATCGGCGCGGCCGTGATGCTGTCGCCCAGGCCCTGGCAGGCCGACTCGATCAGTCCCTTGAGTTCGCCGAGATCGAGCGCGACGCGTTCGCCGCGGTCGAGCACGTGCAGCGCGGGCGCCGCGACCTGCACATCCTGCTCGCCCTGCTTCGCGCGTTCCTGCGTGCGGCGTTCGCGGTAGAGCACGTAGGCACGCGCCACTTCCTGGTGGCCGCCGCGCATCAGGCCCAGTTCGACCTGGTCCTGCACGTCTTCGATGTGGAAGGTGCCGCCGCCCGGACGCGAGCGCACCAGCGCCTTCACGACGGCCTGGGTCAGCGCGTCGACGGTCTCGCGCACGCTGGCCGAGGCCGCGCCCTGGGTGCCATGCACGGCCAGGAAGGCTTTCATCATCGCGATCGCGATCTTGTTGGGCTCGAACGGGACCACGGCGCCGTTGCGGCGGATGATCTGGTAGTGCGCGAGGTTCTGTCCGGTGGGCGAACCGGCGGTGTCGCGGGGGGACTGGGGCGGCGTGGAGGGGATGGCACGCGCGGCGGTAGGTGTATTCAGTGCTGTTTGCATTCGCTTCCTCTCGGTTGGCAATTCTTGTTGGATGAGCGGCGCTGCTGGGGCCGCTTCGTCGGCTCTGAGGCCGGCCGGGACACACTATATCTAGGGTGCGGGGGGTGTACAACCCACTAGATGTAGCGTTTTCCTTCAGGCTTCAAGAGGGAGGAGAAAGCTGTTTTCGCGCTTCGCGGCCATCCATGCCGCATGAACAGTGGATCATCCTCTCGCAACCCACGTTCCATGCGGCTTGCGAGCCGATTTGGGCCTGCAAGGCGCATGGTTGCTACGCATCGCGCTTGCGAATGGAGCGATTGCTGCACTGCGAGCCCAGGGCATCGCACGGCGTGCAGCGATTGAAAAAATTAGCGCTCCACCACCTGCGAGGGAAACATGTGTGGACCCCAGCCGAGATGATCGCGCAGCCGATGCCAGTCGAAGCCGGCGCCGGGATCCTGCTTGCGGCCCGGTGCGATGTGCTCGTGGCCCGCGATGTGTGCGATCGGATAGTGCTGCGCGATCGCCGCCGCGAGGCTCGCGAGCGTCTCGTACTGCGCGTCCTCGAACGGTCCGCCCTCGAGGCCCTCGAGCTCGATGCCGATCGAGTCGTCGTTGCAGTTGTCCCGGCCGCGCCACGACGACACGCCCGCATGCCACGCGCGATCGTCGCCGCTCACGAACTGCCAGAGCTCGCCGTTGCGGCGCACGTAGAAATGCGAGGACACCTCGAGCCCACGAATGCTTTCGAAGTAAGGATGCGCGTCCCAGTCGAGCCGGTTGGTGAAGAGCCGTTGCACCGCGTCGCCGCCGTACTCGCCGGGCGGCAGGCTGATCGAGTGCAGCACGACGAGGTCGATGCGCTCGCGTGCCGGCGCGGGTCGCGGTCCGAAGTTGGGCGAGGGCAGCGCCTTCGCGAAGCGGTACCAGCCGTCGCGCCAGAGCGCATCGCCCGTGGAAGCGCGCAGGCCGTCTTCAGTCGTCGACATGGCTGCTCGCGCCATCGTCGCCGTTGGGCGTGTTGATGCCCAGGCGCGCGATGCGATAGCGGATCTGGCGCAGGCTCATGCCGAGGCGCGCGGCGGCGGCCGTGCGGTTGAAGCCGCTCTCGTGCAGCGCGCGCACGAGGATCTCGCGCTCCTGCTGATCGAGGTAGGCCTGCAGGTCGGAGGGCAGCGGCGTGGGCACCACGGGGCGCGGCGCGGGCGGCGGCGCGGCCACGACGGGCTTCGCGTCGAAGGCCTCGGGCTGCGCGAGCGGCGCCGCAGTCGTCGCGGCGCTCGCGGCTTGCGGCGCGGCAGGCCCGGGCGCGGCCGTCATCCAGCCGCCGCCTGCGCCATCCATCAGGTCGAGCTGCAGTTCGTCGCCGTCGTACAGCGCGACCGCGCGGTGCAGCAGGTTCTCGAGCTCGCGCACGTTGCCGTGCAGCGGATGCTGCGCGAGCTGCCGCAGCAGCGCGTCCGACAGGCGCGGCGCGGGCAGCCCGCCGTCCTGCGCGATGCGCGCGAGCAGCGCGACGCACAGCGCGGGCAGGTCCTCGCGGCGCTCGCGCAGCGCGGGCACCGCGATCTCGATCACGTTGAGCCGATAGAACAGGTCCTGCCGGAAACGGCCGGCCTGCACCTCGGCGTGCAGGTCCTTGTGGGTCGCGCTCACGATGCGCACGTCGACCGCGTCTTCCTGCGTGGAGCCGATCGGCCGCACGCTGCGTTCCTGGATCGCGCGCAGCAGCTTGGACTGCATCGCCAGCGGCAGGTCGCCGATCTCGTCGAGGAACAGCGTGCCGCCGCGCGCGGCCTGGAAGTAGCCGTCGCGGTCCTGCGCCGAGCCGGTGTACGAACCCTTGCGCGCGCCGAAGAATTCGGCCTCGAGCAGGTTCTCGGGAATCGCGCCGCAGTTCACCGCGACGAAGGGGCCGTCGCTGCGCTGGCTGCAGGCATGGACCGCGCGCGCCACCAGCTCCTTGCCGGTGCCCGATTCGCCGCGCACCAGCACCGGCGCCATGCCGCGCGCCACCTTGGCGATGCGCGACTTCACGAGCCGCATCGGTTCCGAATCGCCGACCAGCCGCTCGAGCGCGGAAGCGCCCGCGCTGCCCGCGGCGGCCAGCGCCGACGTGCCGTCGCTCGCATCGGCGGCCTTGGCCGGGCGCACCGCGGCCTGCGCGACCGGTGGCGGCTGCTGCGCCTGCACCGCGGAGGCGACGACCGCGCGGAACTGCTTCAGGTCGACCGGCTTGGTGAGGTAGTCGAAGGCTCCGGCCTTCAGCGCCTCGACCGCGTTCTCGGCCGAGCCGTAGGCGGTCATCACCACGCAGCGCTCGCTGCGCTGGTTCTTCTGGATGCGCTGGATGATCTCCATGCCCTGGCCGTCGGGCAGCCGCATGTCGGTGATCACGGCGTCGAAGCGCGTGGCCTCGAGATGCTGCCAGGCTTCGGAGACGCTGCCCGCGGCCTCGACCCGGTAGCCTTCGCGCAGCAGCGTGAGTTCGTAGAGCGTGCGAAGGTCGGGTTCGTCGTCGATGACGAGGATCTGCGCGGGACGCTGGGAGGGCGGATGGGAGCTGCTCACGCCGCTATTGTGTCAGCCGGTTTTCGCTCGCGGCGAAGCCGACGAAGAATTCGTTGCCCTCGGGCGCCTCGCCCGCCAGCGCGCGCCGCTCGTAGCCGATGGCCGCGCCGTGGCGCCGGCACAGCTCGCGGCACAGGAACAGGCCCAGTCCGCTCGAGCGGCTCTCCGACGAGAAGAAGGGTTCGAACAGGTGGCGCTGCACGGCCGGTTCGAGCGGTGCGCCATCGCTCCAGACCTGCAGGGTCGGCCGGCCCGGGCTGCCCGCGCGCTGCAGCGTGGTCACGACCTGGATCGCGCCCTCGCGCAGGCTCGCGTAGCGCGCCGCGTTGTCGAGCAGGTTCACCAGCAGGCGGCGCAGGTGCTCGACGTCGAAGCGCACCTCCACGCCCGGCGCGTCGAGCACCACGGTCACGCCCTTGCGCTGGGTCTGGCGCATCCATTC
The DNA here is from genome assembly GCF_059415325.1 of Variovorax sp. GW821-FHT10D07. Classification (NCBI taxonomy): domain Bacteria; kingdom Pseudomonadati; phylum Pseudomonadota; class Betaproteobacteria; order Burkholderiales; family Comamonadaceae; genus Variovorax; species Variovorax sp. GW821-FHT10D07. The sequence goes on from NZ_JBWKMZ010000012.1 coordinate 278,276, forward strand.
CTCGGTCAGGGCCTGCACGGTGGGGTCGAGCACCACCTGCTCGCCGAGCGACAGCACGCGCTGCTGGCGCGCGCGCGAGACGTCGAGGACGTCGTCGACGATGCGCGCGAGGCGCTGCGCGTTGTGCTGCACCATGTGCGTGAGCTGGCGGTGCGCGGGATCGGTCAGGTCCTCGTTGAGCAGCGCGCTGGCCTGCGTGATGGCGGCCAGCGGGTTGCGGATCTCGTGCGCGACCGCGGCCGACATGCGGCCCATGGCGGCCAGCTTCTCGGTGCGGATGCGGGCCTCGAGCTCGCGCAGGTCCTGCAGGAACATCACGCACAGGCTGCCCATGCGCTGGTCGCTCGAGGGCGTGAGGCGGGTGCGCACGCGCACCTCGCGCGCCGCGCCGCGCGCCTGCGCGACCGGGATCTCCTCGGACTGCGACTCGCGGCGCGCATAGGTCTGGCGCGCCAGCGCGGCCAGCGCATGCCAGGCCGGCTGGGCATGCAGCGGAAAGGGCAGCCGCAACTGGCCCAGGCCCTGGCCCAGGATCGCATCGGCCGCCGGGTTGGCCGCATGCACCAGGCCCTCGGCGTCGATCACCAGCACGCCTTCGCTCAGCGTCTCGATCACCAGGTCGTTGACCTGCGCCTGCATCTGCGCGCTGCTGCGGTTGTGCTGCGACACGGCTTCTTCGCGCGCCAGCCGGCGCGCGAGCTCGTGCGCCAGCAGCGCCACCACGAACAGCCCGGTGCCCGTGAGCGCCGCCTGCACGAAGCGCGCGGGCGAGTCGCCGGGCTGCTGCACCCAGTGCCAGGCGGCATCGGCCAGCAGCAGCAGCGTGACGGTGGCGGTGGTGCCCATGCTCACCATCACCGTGCCGAGCACCGCGCTCATGAGCACCGGCAGCGCGAACAGCGGCGTGTAGTTGATATTGCCGCCCTGCGTGACCTGCAGCGCCGCGAAGACCGCGAGGTCGACGCCGGTGCTCAGCATCCAGGCGGCGCCGAAGCCGCGCATCGGCGGCTCGAAATGCACGTAGCGCGCGCCCAGCGCGGCGGCCGCGAGGTAGCTCGCCGACAGCACCACCGCCACCGGCTGCATGGTCTGGCCGAGCGCGAAGCTCACGCCCTGCAGCAGCACCAGCACCAGCGCGACGAAGCAGCGCGCGCCCATGAAGCCGCGCCACAGCCGCAGCAGCGCGGCACTCTCGCGCGCGCCGGGCTCCAGCACGTCCCAGTCGGTGACCGGTTCGCCGCTGGCCCAGAGGGAGGAACTGCTGCCCATCGCTGCGACGAAGCCGGCTCGGCGCCGTTCAGGCGCGCTCGGCGACCTGCCGGTGCGCGGCGCTGCAGTAGGGGGTGCCGTCGGTACCGCGCACCGCGTCGCTCGCGGGCAGGTGCAGGCCGCAGTGGGCGCAGCGCACCATCGCCTGCGGCGCGCCCACCGCGGGCGGCGCGGCGGGACGCGGCGTGCGGGCGGCGCGCTCCTGCATTTCTTCGCGGCGGTTCTTGCGCCAGAGCCAGATCGCGACCCAGACCACCGCGAGGACGAGAAGGTATTTCATGAGGTGTCTTCAGGCCGGCGGACGCGCCAGCACCACTTCGAGCACGAAGCGCGAGCCCACGTAGGCCAGCAGCAGCAGCGCCGAGCCCGCATAGAGCACGCGCCGCGCGGTGCGCCCGCGCCAGCCGAAGCGCGCGCGGCCGATCAGCAGCACCGCGAAGCTGATCCAGGCCAGCACCGAGAAGGCCGACTTGTGGTCCCACTTCCAGGCCCGGCCCGCGGCGCCGTAGAGCTGTTCGCTGAACAGCAGCCCGGCCAGCAGCGTGGCCGACAGCAGCACGAAGCCGGCCGTCACGAAGCGGAAGGTGAGGCGTTCGAGCGTCAGCAGCGGCACGCCGCCCTGCGGTTCGGTGGCCAGGCGGATCTGCTTCTCGGCGCGGGTCGTGAGCCAGGCGTGCACCACCGCGGCGGCGAACAGCCCATAGGAGGCGATGCCCAGCGCCAGGTGCAGCGGCAGCCAGGGCGAAGCCGACACGTGCAGCGGCGTGCCGGGAAAGAGGATCGCGAGCAGCACCGCCGCCGCGCCGAGCCAGGCCAGCGCGCGGCGCACCTGCAGCTGCGGGTACATGCGGCTTTCGACCGCGTAGACGGTGAGCACCAGCCAGGCCGTGACCGACAGGGCGGGCGCGAAGCCGAAGCGGGGTTCGTGGCCGACCAGGCCATGGCCGAGCACCGCGGCATGCAGCAGCCAGGCCAGGCCGAGCGCCCACTGGGTGGCCTGCCGGCTCAGCCGGGCGCCTGCGGCGGCGGCAAAACCGTAGGCGGCCGCGGCGGCGATGCCCAGCGCCACGCCGAGTGGGGAGGGGATCGCTAAAATCATCGATCGGAGTTTAGCCGCTCACCCTTGCATTTCCGGGTGCCGCGCGCCAGCTTCCCTCCTACCCGTCTCCCGCGACTTCTCCCATCCGTCCCGCCGCAGCGGGGCAGCAAGCAAGGCATCCCCTCCATGGCCAGCGCTCTCACCGAAAAATTCTCCCGCCTCGTCAAGACGATGAGCGGCCAGGCGCGCATCACCGAAAGCAACGTGCAGGACATGCTGCGCGAAGTGCGCATGGCGCTGCTCGAAGCCGACGTGGCGCTGCCCGTGGTGCGCGACTTCGTCGCCCGCGTGAAGGAAAAGGCGCTCGGCCAGGAAGTGCTGGGCTCGCTCAAGCCGGGCCAGGCGCTGGTGGGCATCGTCAACCGCGAGCTCGCCGCCACCATGGGCGAGGGCGTCTCGGACATCAACCTCGCGGCCCAGCCGCCGGCGGTGATCCTCATGGCCGGCCTGCAGGGCGCCGGCAAGACCACCACCACCGCCAAGCTCGCCAAGCACCTGATCGAGAAGCGCAAGAAGAAGGTGCTCACGGTCTCGGGCGACGTCTACCGGCCCGCCGCCATCGAGCAGCTCAAGACCGTCACCAAGCAGGCCGGCGCCGAATGGTTCCCGAGCACGCCCGACCAGAAGCCGCTGGACATCGCGCGCGCCGCGCTCGACCACGCCAAGCGCCACTTCTTCGACGTGCTGCTGGTCGATACGGCCGGCCGGCTCGCGATCGACGAGGTGCTGATGGCCGAGATCCAGCAGCTGCACGGCGCGCTGAACCCGGTCGAGACCCTGTTCGTGGTCGATGCCATGCAGGGCCAGGACGCGATCAACACGGCGCGCGCCTTCAAGGAGGCGCTGCCGCTCACCGGCATCATCCTGACCAAGACCGACGGCGATTCGCGCGGCGGCGCGGCGCTGTCGGTGCGCCAGGTCACGGGCGTGCCGATCAAGTTCGCGGGCGTGAGCGAGAAGATCGACGGCCTCGAGGTGTTCGACGCCGAGCGCCATGCGGGCCGCATCCTGGGCATGGGCGACATCGTCGCGCTGGTCGAGCAGGTCACGGCCGGCGTCGACGTGGCGGCGGCGCAGAAGCTCGCCGCCAAGGTCAAGAGCGGCGCGGGCTTCGACCTCAACGACTTCCTCGGCCAGCTGCAGCAGATGAAGCAGATGGGCGGTCTCTCAAGCCTGATGGACAAGCTGCCCACCCAGATGGCGGCCAAGGCCAGCGAGGCCGACATGACGCGCGCCGAGCGCGACATCCGGCGCAAGGAAGGGATCATCCAGAGCATGACGCCGCTGGAGCGCCGCAAGCCCGAGCTGCTCAAGGCCACGCGCAAGCGCCGCATCGCGGCCGGCGCGGGCGTGCAGGTTCAGGAAGTGAACCGCCTGCTCAACGAGTTCGAACAGATGCAGGGGATGATGAAGAAGATGAAGGGCGGCGGCCTCATGAAGATGATGAAGAAGATGGGCGGCATGAAGGGCATGGGCGGGATGGGGGGGCCCGGCGGGCCGAAGCTGCCGTTCTGAGCCATATATAGAGCGAGATGAAAGAAGCCCGCCGAGGCATTGCCCGGCGGGCTTCTTCGTTGGCGGTCATGCGTGCGCGCCGAAGACCGTGGCGCAGGCAGGAGGAATGGTCGCGCACGTGGCGCTTCGGAAGCAACGACGACATGCATAATCCCGCCCGATTTCCCGGGAGGAAGAATGCTGAAAACGAAGAGATGCTGGGTGCCAGTCCTCGTGATGGCCGGTTTGCTCGCCGGGTGCGTCAGCGCGCCCCCATTGAGCCGTACGCAATTGAACGCGGTCCAGCGCGGCGATACCTTGGCGGCCGTACGTCAGAACATCAAGCCTGAATCCGTGAACCTGGAGTACCGGTTCTCTGCCAATGATCGCGATTACCTTGCGCAACACTACCGGGTGGAGACTGGCATCACCGAGAGCACGACCGTGGTCTGTACTCCAGGCTGTTTCCCGGTTCCCATCATCATCCCCATCTTTACGCCATACGTCATCGTCTACGAAGCCGATCCTCCGCAACGCGTCCTGTCCTACGGAACCATCGAGGAGTTGAGCAAGAACCCGGACGATGCCGTCAGCAGTGTGATGCCCTCCTTGAAGCTGGCGATGGAAAAGGCGAGTGCGGCAAAGAACGCAGGGGGGAAGTAGCAAATGCAATCCGCACGAAAACTCAGCCAGGGCGCCTTGCTTGCCATCCTGCTGCTCACGGGTTGCGCGGGGCCGTCGATCGGCTACCTTCAACTGCAGGTATTGAGCAAGGGAATGGGGAGTGCCGAAGTCTCCGCAGCCTTGAAGCAGGGGCCGTTAGAGCAGACGGAGGTTCGATCCGGAGGGCGGACGTTCAGCTTTCAGCGCTACTTCATGACCAGTTCCGTGGCGACGGATCCCTATTTCCTGGCTTACGAAAACGACAAGCTCGGTTACTGGGGTACCGTGAGCGAATTCAGGCGGCACCCCGATACGGTGCTGACGGATGCGTTCAACCAAGCCTTCGCCATACTCTCGGCACCGAAGAAATAAGGCCCGCAAAAAAGCCGGCGCAGTGGCCGGCTTTTTCGTTGGTGCGGTGCCAGCGCGTCAGGCCGTGGCCAGCGCCGCGGGACGCGAGAGGCGCAGCGCATGCATCCAGGCGCGGCGCAGCACGGCCGGCGAACGCGATTCCTCGGGGATCAGCAGGAAGCCGCGGTCGCGCAGCGTGGTGCCCAGCGCGATCTGGCTGGTCAGCACGGTCAGCGGGATCGCCAGCAGCAGCGGCAGGCCGACCGGCATGAGCCACATCAGGGCGCTCGGGTCGATCATCGCGACGCCGACGGCCAGCAGTGCGATCACCAGCGTCATGGGGGCCAGCTGCGAGGCAGCGACCTTCCACGGCACGGCGGCGGCTTCACGCGGGGGCGACTTCCAGTCGAGCTTGATGCCGGTGAGGGCGACCAGCACGAACAGCGAGTGGGCCAGCATGCGCACCGGTGCCTGCACGATCGCGAGACCGCTTTCCATCACCGAGCTCTTGATCAGGCCCCACAGGCCGCCGAACTGGCGTTGCTCGCCGCGCATCAGCACGGCAACGATGCCGAGCACGCGGGGCAGGAACAACAGGCACAGGGTCCAGATCCAGAGGCCGGCGAGTTCGGCCGGCAGCACGCTCCAGCTCGAGATCAGGCTGGAACCGCTGAGCCACAGCGCGGTGCCCAGCGTCAGGAACGCGAGCCACAGCGGGGCGGAAACGTAGGCCATGGTGCCGGTCACGAACATCGCGCGGTGCACCGAGTGGATGCCGGGCTCGGCCATCAGGCGGGCGTTCTGCAGGTTACCCTGGCACCAGCGGCGGTCGCGCTGCAGCTCGGCCAGCAGGTCCGGCGGTTGCTGTTCGTAGCTGCCGACCAGGTCGGACACCAGCCACACGTTGTAGCCGGCACGGCGCATCAGCGCGGCTTCGACGAAATCGTGCGACATGATGCCGCCCGACATGCCGCCGGTGCCCTTGATCGGGGCCAGCGCGCAGTGCTTCATGAAGGGCTCGACGCGGATGATCGCGTTGTGGCCCCAGTAGTGCGATTCGCCCAGTTGCCAGAACTGCATGCCCAGCGTGAACAGGCGGCCCGTCACGCGGGAAGCGAATTGTTGGGCGCGGGCATGCAGCGTCACGTGGCCGATGGCCTGGGTGGCTGTCTGGATGATGCCGGCGCTCGGGTTGGCTTCCATCAGCTTGACCATCGAGGTCAGGCAGTCGCCGCTCATCACGGAGTCGGCGTCGAGCACGACCATGTAGCGGTAGTCCTTGCCCCAGCGGCGGCAGAAGTCGGCCACGTTGCCGGCCTTGCGGTGCGTGCGGCGGGTGCGCAGGCGGTAGTAGACCTCGACCTGCGGCTGGTTCGGGCTGTCGGCCAGCGCGGCGCGCAGGTCTTCCCAGGCGGCGCGCTCGGCGGCGGCGGTCTCGGGGTTGTAGCTGTCGGACAGCACGAACACGTCGAACTGCTTGGCGTGACCGGTGGCCGCGACCGATTCGCAGGTGGCGCGCAGGCCGGCGAACACGGTGGCCACGTCCTCGTTGCAGATCGGCATGATGATCGCGGTGCGGGCCTCGGGGTTCATCGGGTGGTTGGCCACCTGCTTGACCGAGAGCGCATGCTTGTCGCCGCGCACCGAGACGTAGAAGCCCATGAGGGCGGTCACGAAGCCGGTCACGACCCAGCCCGAGAGCAGGCCGTAGAGGCCGATCTGGCCGTATTCGAGCCAGACGTTGTCGTAGTCGGGCTGCACGCCCGCGAACAGCGTGGAAGCGACCACGGTGCTCAGCACGGTCAGCAGCATGAAGGCCAGGCGGCGCTGCGAGGCGGCGCGCTGCCACGGCTGCTTGGCTGCGGCCGGGGCGCTTTCGCGCTTGCCGCCGGCACCCAGGCGGACCAGCAGGGCGGTGCCGATGCTGTTCCAGAAGCCGCGCCAGGGGCGGGGCGTCATCGAGCCGCGGTTGACCGGGGGCGCGCTGACGGCGTTGGGATGGCGTTCCTCACGCACCGGGCTGCGGCGCGAGAAGTCGGAATCGGCCAGGACATTGAGTTGGGAGAAGTCGTTCGGCTTCATGGTGTTTACCAACGTTGCTTGTCGAGGGAGGAGGAGGTGTCGCCAATGGCCGGAAAGCGCTTGAAGACGCAATCCGTCGCGACGCCGCCGGCGCTGGCGAGCGCGGCTGGCGAATGGCCCGCGGCACGGGGCCGCGAGGCGGAAAACTGCTTTTGACGCAGGCCGTCGCGCTGCGGACGCAGTGCGAAAGATGGGCTGTTGAATGCTGTCATGCCACTACAGGGGCAAACCCTGTGCCAGCATGGAAAAGTGCTTTGGAATCAAGCACTTGGGCCGCTTCGGCCGGAATTTTCGGGGGCCGGAGGGCGAAAAGGGCCTCAAAACCCCCGTTTTTGTCGCCGAATCCCGACAAGCTCACCGGCCTGCCGAAAAACACCCATATGAATCAACGACTTAGGGGCGTCGCTCGTCAGCGACACCCTCGCCACCCGGAGCGACAGCATCGGCCTTGAAGTGGCCCGGCGTGAGCTCGTGCTTCTGCAGCAGGCGGTAGAACTCGGTGCGGTTGCGGTCGGCCAGGCGGGCCGCGTCGGCGACGTTGCCGTCGGTCAGTTTCAGCAGGCCGACCAGGTATTCGCGCTCGAAACGCTGCTTGGCCTCGGCATAGGTCTGGACCTCCACCGTCGGCACCCGCAGCGCGCGCTGTACCAGCGCCAGCGGGATCAGCGGCGAGCTCGACAGCGCGCAGACCTGCTCGACCACGTTGTAGAGCTGGCGCACGTTGCCGGGCCAGGCCGCGGTGGTCAGCGCCTTCAGCGCCTCGGGCGCGAAGCCCGACAGCCGCTTGCCGTACTTGGTCGAGAGCTTCTGCAGGAAGTGGTTGGCCAGCAGCGGGATGTCCTCGCGGCGCGCCGACAGCGGCGGCAGCGTGAGCGTCACCACGTTGAGCCGGTAGTAGAGGTCCTCGCGGAACTGGCCCGCTTCCATCGCGGCATCGAGGTCGCGGTGGGTGGCCGAGATGATGCGCACGTCGACCTCGATCGACTGGCTGGCGCCCAGCGGGCGCACCGCGCGCTCCTGCAGCACGCGCAGCAGCTTGACCTGCAGCGCGGGCGGCATGTCGCCGATCTCGTCGAGCAGCAGGGTGCCGCCGTCGGCCTGCTGGAACAGGCCCTTGTGGTTGGCGTGGGCGTCGGTGAAGGCGCCCTTCATGTGGCCGAACAGCTCGGACTCGAGCAGCGCCTCGGGAATGGCGCCGCAGTTGACCGCCACGAAGGGCTTGTCGGCGCGCGCGCTGGCCTTGTGGATGGCGCGCGCCAGCATTTCCTTGCCGGCGCCCGAGTCGCCGCGCAGCAGCACCGAGGCGTCGGACTTGGCGACCATGCGCGCCTCGGCCAGCAGCTCGGCCATGCGGTTGCTGCGGCTCACGATGTCGACGCGCCAGCTGTCGTCGCCGGTCTTGCTCGGCACCGTGGCCGGCGCGCCCAGCGCGAGCGCTTGGGCGATCTTGTCGAGCAGTTCGCGCCCGTCGTAGGGCTTGGTCAGGTAGGTGAAGACGCCGCGCGCGGTGGCTTCCACCGCGTCGGGGATGGTGCCGTGCGCGGTCAGCAGGATCACCGGCAGCGAGGGATGGCGCTTGCGGATCTCGTCGAACAGCGCCAGGCCGTCGCGCCCGGGCAGGCGCACGTCGCTGAGCACCAGTTGCGGATGCTCGATCTCGAGCTGCGTGAGCGCCGTCTCGGCCGAGGTCACGGCCGTGACCTGGTAGCCCGCCGAGCTCAGCCGCATCGACAGCAGCCGCAGCATGTCCGGATCGTCGTCGACGACCAGCAGGCGGGCGCCCGAAGTACTCATGGGGTGGACCTGCTTCCGTTCGGTGCCAAGGCCGGTGCCGCGGGCGTGTTGGGCCGCGCGAAGCTGCGCTCGATGGCGCGCAGCGCTTCAATGCGGTCGTTGAGCTGGTCGATGCGGCGCTGGCTGTCGCGCAGCTGCTGCACCTGCTTGTCGCGGTCGTCCTCGACGCGGCGCTGCTCGATGTAGCGCGCGGCCAGCGCGCGCGCCAGCGGCTGCAGCGGCTGGGCCTCGGGCGCGGGATTGGCGATCACGCGCTGCAGCAGGCCCAGCGCGCGCGCCAGGTCGGCCGGCACGCGGGTCTGCGACAGCAGGATCGCGAGGTGCATCTGCGCCGTGGGCGCGTCGCCGGGGTCGCCCAGGCGCTGGATCTCGGCGTTCAGCTCGGCGCCGCTGAGCGAGCGCATCTTGTCGGCGTAGGCCAGCACGGCGGCCACCGGGCCCTGGGTCATTAGCGTGAACAGCGAGGCCGGCTGGGTGGCCGGTGCCTTCGGCTCGGCCTCGACCGGCATCACGCGCGGCAGCACCGGCGGCGGCGGCAGCGCATCGGCTTCCGCGGGCGGCTTGGGCGGCGCGCTGCAGGCGGCCAGCAGCAGGAGCCACGGCGCGGCCAGCGCAGCCAGTGCGCGGGTGGCGGTGGAGGGGCGTACGGACGAAAAAGACATGGACGAAGAAGGACGACGCGGGGCGTTGGCGAGGGCTACGGGGATGTGGGGGCGCCGGGAAGCTCAGGCCGTGCGCGGCAGCTCGATGCGGAAACGCGCGCCGGGCCCCTCGGGCAGCAGGGCGATGCGGCCCCCATGGGCTGCAATGTACTCCTGCACGATGGAAAGTCCGATGCCCGTGCCCTTGACCGCATGCTCCGGTTGGCGTTCGCCGCGGTAGAAGGGCTCGAAGATGCGGTCGCGGTCGCCCTCGGCGATGCCCGGGCCGGCGTCGTTGACGTCGATGCGCACCGCCTCGGGCGTGCCCGAGACCACGAGGGTGATGGTGCCGCCGCGCGCCGAGAAGCGGATCGCGTTCGACAGCAGGTTGGCGATCGCGGTGCCGAGCTTGGTGCGGTCGACCGTGAGCGCGATGCGCTCGCCCTCGGCGCGCACCGTGAGGCCGTGGGCCTGCCACTGCAGCCGCTGCGATTCGATCTGCTCCTCGATCAGCGGCAGCAGCTCGGTGCGCTCGCGGCGCAGCTCGCGCGCCTCGAAGGCGGCCGCGTTGAAGCGCAGCAAGGCCTCGATCTGGCCCTGCAGCGCCACCGTGTTCTGGTTCAGGATCTGTGCCACCTCGAGCTGCGCCGGGTTCAGCGCGCCGGTCACGCCGTCCTCCAGCAGCGACACGCCCTCGCGCAGCGCCGCCAGCGGCGTCTTCAGTTCGTGCGAGACGTGGCGCAGGAAGCGCGCCTTGTCGGCGTCGAGCTCGGTCAGCCGCAGCCGCAGCCACTCGAGCTGCTGCGACACGCGCCGCACGTCGGCCGGGCCGCGGATGTCGATCGGCTCGTCGAGCCGGTTCTGGCCCAGGCCGACGATGGCGTGCTCGAGCCGCTTGAACGGCCGCGCCAGCCAGATGCCGAAGGCCAGCGCCAGCGACACCGCGAGCACGCTGGCCGCGACCACCTCGCGCATCAGCCGGCGGCGCGCGTTCTCGATGCGCTTGGCCAGCGCGTCGTTCTGCATCTCGATCAGGAACTGGGCCTGCTGCGCGATGTTGGTGTTGAGCGCGTCGAGGTCGCGGAACTGCATCGCCATCGTGCTCTCGCGCTGCAGCGCGCTGTCGGCGTTGCCGCTCATCAGGCCCTCGATCACGCCGAGCTGGGTGCGCCAGGCCTCGGTGCTGGCGGGCGCCAGGCCGTTCTTCTCGAGCCGCTCGAGCACACCGTGGGCCTCGCGCGCGGCATCGTCGAAGCGGCGCCGCAGCACCGAATCGTTGAGCACCAGCGACTGGCGCCCGGCACGCTCCATCGCCGCACTGCGCTCGGCCAGCGACTGGGCCGCGCCCGACAGCCGCAGCGCGCGCGCCGCGGCGTCGCGGCTTTGCGTCATCAAGGTGTCGTACTGCAGCACCGAGCGCAGCGCCACGCCCACCAGCAGCGCGGTGATCAGCAGGAAGGCGAACAGCAGGAGCTGCTGGAACGAGCCCCGTATCGATCGCTTCGCCATCAGGCGAGCGCCCCGGCGGCGGACGCGCTCTCGCGCGTGGGCACTTCGCCGCGCAGCGTGTAGGCCAGCGAGCGCGTGATGCGCAGGTCGGTCATCCGGCCCACGAGCCGCGCGTCGCCCTCGAAGTTGACGACCCGGTTGCAGGCCGTGCGGCCCATGAGTTCGCTCGCGTCGCGGCGCGAGGCGCCTTCCACCAGCACGCGCTGGGTGCTGCCCACCAGCGCCTCGCCGAAGCGCTTCACGTTGCCGTCGATCACGGCCTGCAGCTTCTGCAGCCGCGCCAGCTTGACCTCGTGCGGCGTGTCGTCGTGCAGCGCGGCGGCCGGCGTGCCGGGGCGCGGGCTGAAGATGAAGCTGAAGCTGGCGTCGAACTGGCAGTCGTCGATCAGCTTCATCATCTTGTCGAAGTCGGCCTCGGTCTCGCCGGGGAAGCCGACGATGAAGTCGCTCGACAGCGCGAGCTCGGGCCGGATCGCGCGCAGCTTGCGCACCGTGCTCTTGTATTCCATGGCGGTGTAGCCGCGCTTCATCGCCATCAGGATGCGGTCGCTGCCGTGCTGCACCGGCAGGTGCAGGTGGCTCACGAGCTGCGGCACCTTGGCATAGGCCTCGATCAGCCGCGGCGTGAATTCGTTGGGATGGCTGGTGGTGTAGCGGATGCGCTCGATGCCAGGGATCTCGGCCACGTACTCGATCAGCAGCGCGAAGTCGGCGATCTCGGCCGTGTCGCCCATGCGGCCACGGTAGGCATTGACGTTCTGGCCCAGCAGCGTGACCTCGCGCACGCCCTGGTCGGCCAGGCCGGCGATCTCGACCAGCACGTCGTCGAGCGGCCGGTTCACTTCCTCGCCGCGCGTGTAGGGCACCACGCAGTAGCTGCAGTACTTGGAGCAGCCTTCCATGATCGACACGAAGGCGGTGGCGCCTTCCACGCGCGCGGGCGGCAGGTGGTCGAACTTCTCGATCTCGGGAAAGCTGATGTCGACCTGCGGGCGGTCGAGCCGCTCGCGCTCGGCCAGCATCTCGGGCAGCCGGTGCAGGGTCTGCGGGCCGAACACGATGTCGACATAGGGCGCGCGCGCGATGATGGCGTTGCCCTCCTGGCTGGCCACGCAGCCGCCGACGCCGATCTTCACGCCGCGCGCCTTCAGGTGCTTGACGCGGCCGAGGTCGGAGAACACTTTTTCCTGCGCCTTCTCGCGCACCGAGCAGGTGTTGAACAGGATCAGGTCGGCCTCGTCGACGTTCTGCGTCGGCTCGTAGCCCTGCGCGGCATGGAGCACGTCGGCCATCTTGTCCGAGTCGTACTCGTTCATCTGGCAGCCGAAGGTTTTGATGAAGACTTTCTTGGCGGTCATGGGGAGCTCTTCTATATGTAGGAGTGGCCCCTCGTCTTGCGGAGGGGCCGGGCGGACACGGGGCTTTCGTGGCGAAAGCGGCGGGCGTGTCCGCGAAAGGGATGCCGGTGCGGCCGACGGCCGGCGGCGAGCGGCCTACTGCGTGTTGACCGTGTCGTTCTGCACGAACGGCCAGATGTTGAGGAAGGGCTTGTTCAGCGATTCGCGGCTGGCGGTGGCTTCGTCGGGCGTGAGGATCCAGACCTCGCGCAGCATGCCCGCGGCATCGCGCGTGTAGTTGACCAGCAGGTTCTGGCCCGTGATCGCGCCGCTCATCACCAGCATGTTCTGGCCGCTGCGGATGCGCGCGCCGGGCGCGAGCCGGTCGGGCCGGCCGTCGAGCATCACGTCGTTGCCGTCGATCACGCGGAACTTGCCGCGCAGGGTGCCGACCGGGAAATTGCGCCCGCCGACCAGCGATTCGTTCTGGGTCTGCGGCCGGGGCGCCGCGTCCTGCGCGCTCGCCTGGAGCGGGAAGACGCTGGAAGTGGCTGCCAGTGTTGCGCAGGCTGCTATGAAATGAAGAGCGTTCGTGGGTGTCTTGCAGCGGTTCATGGGGTTCATCCAGAGGCTGTGGAGCGGGGATTCTAGCGAGCGGGGTGCCTGTCCATCGGTGCTTATCCCGACCGTTTTTACCGGGCGCGGCGCCCTGGCCTTTACTTTTCTTTACGGCGTGGATGGACACTCGGAACCCCCCGCGATCCAATAGCCGCTGTCAGCCCAAAGTGCACAAAAACCCATGAAGAAGAACGCAGTCATCGCCCTCGTGGGCGTGTCGATCGTCGCCGCCGCGGGATGGTGGTGGAGCGGCTCGGGCGAGCGCGCCGCGGCGAAGAGCGCCAAGGGGCCGGTGGCCGCGCCGACCGCGCTGGTCACGCTCGCCACCGCCGTGCGCCAGGACGTGCCGGTCACGGTGCAGGTCAACGGCAGCGTGGTCTCGCTCAACAGCGTGGACCTGCGCCCGCAGGTGACCAACACGGTCGACGTGGTGCACGTGAAGGAAGGCCAGTTCGTGAAGCAGGGGCAACTGCTCTTCACGCTCGACGACCGCAACGACCAGGCCAACCTGGCGCGCGCCCAGGCCCAGCAGAAGCGCGACGAGGCCACGCTGGCCGACCTGGAGCGCCAGTACAAGCGCAGCCAGGAATTGCTGGCGCAGAACTTCATCTCCAAGAGCGCGACCGATGCCACGCTGTCGCAGCTCGAAGCGCAGCGCGCGGCGGTCGCGGCCGACCGCGCCGCGGTGCAGTCGGCCCAGGTGGCGCTGAGCTACACCAAGCTGCATGCGCCGATCGCGGGCCGCATCGGCGCCGTCAACATCTACCCGGGCACGCTGGTGCAGCCCACGCTGTCGCTGGTCACGGTCACCCAGCTCGACCCGATCGCCGTGAGCTTCCCCGTGCCCGAGGCCAACCTGCAGGACCTGCTGGCCGCCGCGCGCACCCGCTCGCGCGTCGAGGCCGTGGTCACGGGCCGCAAGGACACGCTGCAGGGCACGCTCAACTTCGTCGACAACACGGTCGATCCGCAGATCGGCACCGTGCGCGCCAAGGCCGTGTTCGACAACGCCGACCAGAGCCTGTGGCCCGGCCAGTTCGTCGGCACCCGCATCACGGTGCGCACGCTCGAGGGCGTCACGGTGGTGCCGGCGGCGGCGCTGATGATGCTGCCCGAGGGCACCTCGCTCTACGTGGTCGACAAGGAACGCAACGCGAGCCGCCGCAAGGTGAAGACGCTGCATACCTTCGGCACCAAGGTCGCGGTCAGCGGCGTCGAGCCCGGCGAGCAGGTCGTGATCGAGGGCAGCCAGAACGTGCGGCCCAACGGCAAGGTGCGCATCGACGACAAGCCGCGCGGCGATACGCCCGCGACCCCGGCCGCGCCCGGCGGCACCACGGGCGTGACCCCCGGCAGCGCGGCATCGTCCGATGGTGTCGACATCCGCTCGACGCAGCGGGAACGCGCATGAACATCTCCGAGCTGTGCATCCGCCGTCCCGCGATGACGGTGCTGCTGTCAGCGGCCGTCGTGGTGGTGGGCATCTTCGCCTACTTCAGCATCCCGGTCGCGGCGCTGCCCAGCTACAACACGCCCGTCATCAACGTCAATGCGCAGCTGCCGGGCGCCAGTCCCGACACCATGGCGAGCTCGGTCGCGCTGCCGCTCGAGAAGCAGTTCTCGACCATCCCGGGCCTGCAGACCATCAGCTCGGTCAACACGCAGGGCGTGACCTCGCTCACGCTCGAGTTCGTCAGCAGCCGCGACATCGACGCCGCCGCGGTCGACGTGCAGGCCGCGCTCCTGCGCGCGCAGCGCCAGCTGCCGCAGGAGCTCACGCAGCTGCCCTCGTACCGCAAGGTCAACCCGGCCGACGCGCCGGTGCTGTTCATCGCGCTGATCTCGCCGTCGATGAACCCCTCGGAGCTCAACGACTACGCCGAGAACCTGATCTCGCCCACGCTCTCGACCATCGACGGCGTGGCGCAGGTGGGCGTGTACGGCCGCAAGGCCTTCGCGGTGCGCATCAAGGCCAATGCCGACCTGCTCAACGCGCGCAACATCACGCTCGACGAGCTCGCGCGCGCGGTCAACTCCGCCAACGCCAACACGCCGGTCGGCGTGCTCGACGGCCCGCGCCAGACGCTCACCATCCAGGCCAACCAGCAGCTCACGCGCGCGGCCGACTTCGCCAAGCTGATCGTCGGCCAGCGCAACGGCGCGCCGGTGCGGCTCGACGAGGTCGCGACCATCGAGGACAGCTTCGAGTCGGTCAAGACCGCCAGCAGCTTCAACGGCCAGAGCTCGATCTCGCTGGCCGTGCAGCGCCAGCCCAACGCCAACACGGTGCAGGTGGTCGACGCGGTGCGCGCGCTGATCCCGCGCTTCAAGGCCGAGCTGCCGCAGTCGGTCGAGATCCAGATGGTCAACGACCGCTCGCTGTCGATCCGCGAGGCCGTGCACGACGTGCAGCTCACCCTGCTGGGCACCATCGCGCTGGTGGTGCTGGTGATCTTCCTGTTCCTGCACCGGCTGGTCGCCACGCTGATCCCCGCGGCCACCATCCCGATCTCGCTGATCGGCGCGGTGGCGCTGCTCTATGCCTTCGGCTACAGCCTCGACAACGTCTCGCTCTTGGGCATCACGCTGGCCGTGGGCCTGGTGGTGGACGACGCCATCGTGGTGCTCGAGAACATCATGCGCTACGTCGAGAAGGGCATGGATCCGCTGGCCGCCTCGCTGCGCGGCGCGCGCGAGGTGGGCTTCACCATCGTCTCGATCTCGATCTCGCTGGTGGCGGTGTTCATCCCGATCTTCTTCATGCCGGGCGTGATCGGCCTCTTGTTCCACGAGTTCGCGGTGGTGGTGGCGCTGGCGGTGCTGGTGTCGGCGATCGTCTCGCTGACCCTGGTGCCGATGCTCGCGAGCCGCCTGCTCAAGCAGGTGCCGCGGCCCGAGGGCGGCGCGCGCCACGACCATGAGGAGGAGCATCCCGAGCCCGGCACTGCGATCGGCCGCGCCTTCGAGCGCGGTTACCGCTGGGTGCACGGCAGCTACATGCGCACGCTCGACTGGACCCTGGCGCACCGCGGGCTGATGCTGCTGATGGCCGGCGCCACCTTCGTGGTCACGGCCTGGCTGTTCATCACGATCCCCAAGGGCTTCTTCCCCGAGGAGGACATCGGCCAGATCCAGATCACGACCGAGGCCGCCGAGGACATCTCCTTCACCGCCATGAAGGCGCTGCAGGACCGCGTGTCCGACGCGCTGATGGCCGACCCCAGCGTCGACTACGTGAGCTCCTTCGTCGGCGTGGGCGGCCCCACCGCCACGCAGAACTCGGGCCGGCTGTTCGCGGTGCTCAAGGCGCGCAGCGAGCGGCCGAAGATGCCCAAGGTGCTCGAGTCGCTGCGTCAGCGCTTCCGCGAGATTCCCGGCATCGCCGTCTACATGCAGCCGGTGCAGAACCTGCGCCTGGGCGGGCGCCAGAGCAAGGCGCGCTTCCAGTACACGCTGCAGAGCGTGAACGCCGGCGAGATGGTGCCCTGGGCCACGCGGCTGATGGAACGCATGCGCGCCGACCCCGACTTCCGCGACGTCACCAGCGACTCGCAGAACCGCGGCCTGCAGGCCACGCTGAAGATCGACCGCGACAAGGCCGGCGTGCTCGGCGTGGCCGTGGGCGACCTGCGCACCGCGCTCTACAACGCCTACGGCGACCGCCAGATCGGCAGCATCTACGCGGCCAGCAACACCTACCAGGTGATCCTCTCGGCATCCGACAACGACCGGCAGTTCGAGGACGACGTCTCGCGCCTGTCGGTGCGCAGCACCACCGGCCGGCTGGTGCCGCTGTCGGCCTTCTCGAGCATCGAGCGCACCGTGGGCCCGACCTCGGTCAACCACCAGGGCCAGCTGCAGGCGGTGACGGTGTCGTTCAACCTCGGGCCCGACGTGCCGCTGGGCAACGCCACCGCCAAGATCGACCGCTTCAAGGACGAGCTCAAGATGCCGCAGTCGATCATCACCACCTACGGGGGCGATGCCGCGGTGTTCCAGAGCTCGCAGTCCAGCCAGGCCGTGCTGCTGGTGCTCGCGGTGCTGGTCATCTACGTGCTGCTGGGCGTGCTCTACGAGAGCTACATCCATCCGATCACCATCCTCGCGGGCCTGCCCTCGGCGGCGGTGGGCGCCTTGATCTCGCTGAAGATCTTCGGCTTCGACCTCACGCTGATCGCGACCATCGGCATCCTGCTTTTGATCGGCATCGTGAAGAAGAACGCGATCATGATGATCGACTTCGCGCTCGACGCGCAGCGCACCGAGGGCCTGCAGCCGGTGGAGGCGATCCGCGAGGCCTGCCGGCTGCGCTTCCGCCCGATCCTGATGACCACGCTGGCCGCGCTGATGGGCGCGCTGCCGCTCGCGCTGGGCCTGGGCGCCGGCGCCGAGCTGCGCCAGCCGCTGGGCGTGGCGGTGGTGGGCGGGCTGATCTTCTCGCAGGTGATCACGCTCTACATCACGCCCGCGATCTACCTCGCGCTCGACCGCTACAGCGGCAGCGGGCCGATGGTCGACCTGCCGAAGGAAGCGCAGGCCGAGGTCTCGCACGCCTGAGCGAGCGCGGCGGGCTCAGGCGCGCCCGCGCCCCTGCCGCGCCGACGCGGGATCGAGGAACAGCTGGCGGAAGTAGTCGCGCAGCGCCGTCATCGCGGGCGAGAACTCCACGCCCTGCTTCCAGCCCAGCCCGATGTTCATGGTCGGGATCGGGTCGCGCAGGTTGATGGTCTCGATGCGCTTGCCTTCGAGCGACCACGGGCGGTAGACCATGTCCGACAGCACCGTCACGCCGCCGCCGTTGGCGACCGTGCTGCGCACCGCCTCCACCGAGCTGGTGCGCAGCCGCACCTTGGGCTGGTGCGGCGTGCGGCCCCAGTACTTGAGCGCGGTGGCCGCGGCCTCGTCGACCGTGAGCATGATGTAGGGCTCGGCCGCCACGTCGGCCAGCGTCACCTCGGCCTTGTCGAGCAGCGGATGCTTGGCCGGCACCCACAGCCGGCGCTGCGAGCCGAAGAAGGTCTCGAGCGAGAGCTCGCGCAGCACCACGTTCGAGGTCAGCACCACGCCGAGGTCGTAGCGCCGCGTGATCAGCCCTTCCTCGATCGCCTCGCGCGCCACCTCGTGCACCTTCAGCGTGACCTGCGGATGCAGCTGCTCGAAGCGCTGCAGGTGGTGCGGCAGGAAGTAGCCCAGCACCGTGTAGCTCGCGGCGATGGTCAGCTCGCCCTGCACGGCGGCGTCCTCGTGCGGCATGCGCTGCGCCTCGTCGGCCGCGGCCAGCACCGCGTAGGCATGGCTCAGGAAGCGGCGCCCGCCCTTGGTCAGTTCCACGCCGTGCGGATGGCGCTCGAACAGCTGCTGGCCCAGCATCTCCTCGAGCTCGCGGATCGCGGTGGTCACGGCCGACTGCGAGATGTTGAGCTGCAGCGCCGCATGCGAGATGCGGCCCGCCTCGGCCACCGCCGAGAAGTACTTGAGCTGGCGAAGGGTCAGGGACATGGCGGGGCTTCGGGGAGTGGATCGGTATCGGCAACGCGGGGCAGCCGGTGCATGGGTTGGTGAAAACCCGATACCGCGCGATCGAATGGCTCCAGCGTAGCAAGGCGCGCGCCGCAACGCAGCATCTGTTTTTCAGATACCGAGTGCGCGGAAAACAATGCTTTTCAGTCTTTGGACCGCTCACTAATCTTCGGACCGTCCCGCCGCGCCGCGCCTTGGCGGCCACGGGACGCACAACGAACAAAGGCTGTCACACGTGAAGAAGAAGCGGATCGATCTGAACTCCGACATGGGCGAGGGCTTCGGCCCCTGGACCATCGGCGATGGCGTCGACGCGGAACTGATGCCGCTGATCAGTTCGGCCAACATCGCCACCGGCTTCCATGCCGGCGATCCGAACATCATGCGGCGCATGGTCGCGCTGGCCCGCGAGCACGGCGTGAGCATCGGCGCGCACCCGGGCTTTCGCGACCTGGTGGGCTTTGGCCGGCGCCACATCCAGGCGCCGGCCGAGGAACTGGTCAACGACATGGTCTACCAGCTCGGCGCGCTGCGCGAGTTCGCGCGGCTCGAGGGGCTGGCGCTGCAGCACATCAAGCCGCATGGCGCGCTCTACATGCATGCGGCGCGCGACGAGGCGCTGTCGCGCACGCTGGTCGAGGCGCTGCAGCGCATCGAGCCCGGCCTGCGCCTGTTCTGCATGGAGTCCTCTGTCACCTGCCGCGTGGCGCGCGAGCTGGGCCAGCCGGTGGTGCGCGAGTTCTATGCCGACCGCGACTATGACCTGAGCGGCTCCATCGTCTTCACGCGCCGCGTCGGCGCGCTCGACCCCGAGGCGGTCGCGGCCAAGGTGCTGCGCGCCTGCACCGAGGGCACGGTGCGCACGGTCGAGGGCGAGGACCTGGCCATCGGCTTCGACTCGGTCTGCATCCACAGCGACACGCCCGGTGCGCTCGCGCTGGTGCAGGCCACGCGGCGCGCGCTGGCCGCGCATGGCATCGAGGTTGCAGGACTCGCCGCGCAGGGCTGATCCCCTCTTTCCCTTCCCCGTTTTCCGTTCCGTCCCCAGGAGTGCATCCCATGTCCGCTACCCATGAAGTCCTGAGCCCGCTGCCGGGCACCTTCTATCGCCGCTCGGCGCCCGACGCGCCGCCGTTCAAGTCCGAGGGCGACACGGTGGCCGTGGGCGACGTGCTGGGCCTGGTCGAGGTGATGAAGCAGTTCAGTGAAGTCACGGCCGACGCGGCCGGCCGCCTGCTGCGCTTCGCGGTCGAGAACGCCGAGCCGGTTGATCCGGGCCAGCCGCTGGCCGTGATCGAGACCGCCTGAGGAAGACGACGCGATGACCGCCGCATTCGACAAGCTGCTGATCGCCAACCGCGGAGAGATCGCGGTGCGCGTGATCCGCGCCGCGCAGGAGCTGGGCCTGAAGACCGTCGCCGTCTACAGCGACGCCGACGCCCAGAGCCTGGCCGTGCAGATGGCCGACGAGGCCGTGCGCATCGGCCCGCCCCATGCCAGCAAGAGCTACCTGAGCGCCGACGCCATCCTGCAGGCCGCGGCCCACAGCGGCGCGGGCGCCGTGCATCCGGGCTACGGCTTCCTCTCGGAGAACGCCGACTTCGCGGCGCGCGTCGAGGCCGCGGGCCTGGTGTTCGTGGGCCCGACGCCGCATGCGATCCGCACCATGGGCGACAAGGCGGCCGCGCGCGCCGCCGCCATGAAGGCCGGCGTGCCCACCGTGCCCGGCAGCGCCGGCGTGGTGAGCGATGCCGGCGTGGCGGTCGAGCTCGCGCGCGACATCGGCTACCCGATCATGATCAAGGCCTCGGCCGGCGGTGGCGGGCGCGGCATCCGCGTGGCGCACGACGAGGCCGAGCTGCGCCAGCAGTTCGCCACCGCCACCGCCGAGGCGCAGGCCGCCTTCGGCAACGGCGAGGTCTACCTCGAGCGCTTCATCCGCAAGGCGCGCCACATCGAGGTGCAGATCCTCGGCGACGGCCAGCGCGTGGTGCACTGCTTCGAGCGCGAATGCTCGCTGCAGCGCCGGCGCCAGAAGGTGTGGGAAGAGGCGCCCTCGGCCGCCATCGATGCCGCCACGCGCGCCGCGCTGTGCGAATCGGCGCTGCGCCTCGCGAGCGCCGTGGCCTACCGCGGCGCGGGCACGCTCGAGTACCTCTACGACGACGACACGCGCGAGTTCTTCTTCATCGAGATGAACACCCGCATCCAGGTCGAGCATCCGATCACCGAGATGGTCACCGGCATCGACCTCGTGAAGGAGATGCTGCGCATCGCGCTGGGCCAGCCGCTGCGCCTGAAGCAGGAGGACATCCGGCTCGCCGGCGCCGCCATCGAGGTGCGCATCAACGCCGAGAACGCCGCGAAGAACTTCATGCCGAGCCCGGGCCTGGTGACGCGGCTCGCGGTGCCGGGCGGGCCCGGCGTGCGCTTCGACACCCTGATGTTCGCGGGCTGCAACGTGCCGGCCTACTACGACTCGCTGCTCGGCAAGCTGATCGTGCACGACAGCGACCGCGCCGCCGCGCTCGCGCGCATGCGCCGAGCGCTCGGCGAGCTGCGCGTGGAGGGCATCCACACCACCATCCCGCTGCACCGCGCGCTGTGCGACGACGCCGAGGTCGCGGCCGCGGTCTTCCACACCGGCTTCCTCGAGCAGTGGCTCGCGGCGAACCCGCTGGCGGAGCCCGCCGCTTCCGTCCCGACTCTCGAGAAGGTGCCCGCATGACCGCCGCCATCCTCCCGGCCCAGGCCCGCTACAGCTTCGGCGGCGACGAGCACCTGTTCGTCGAGATCAGCGAATCGATGTCGCTGCCGGCCTTCTTCAAGGGCATGGCGATCTGCAACGAGCTGCGCCGCCGCGTGCAGGCCGGCGAGATCGCGGGCGTCACCGAGATCTGCCCGGCCAACGCGGCCTACCTGGTGCGCTTCGATCCCGACCTGATCGCGCCCGACGCGCTGCAGGCCGTGCTGGAAGGGATCGAGGCCGGCATCGGCGAGGCCGACCTGCGGCTTTCGACCCGCATCGTCGAGATCCCCGTGCTCTACAACGATCCGTGGACGCACGAGACCCTGATGCGTTTCCGCGAGCGCCACCAGGACCCGGCCAGCACCGACATCGAATATGCCGCGCGCATCAACGGCCTCGATTCCGTCGAGGCCTTCATCGCCGCGCATTCGGGCGCGCCGTGGTTCGTCTCCATGGTGGGCTTCGTGGCCGGGTTGCCCTTCCTGTTCCAGATGGTCGAGCGCGAGCGCCAGCTCGAGGTGCCCAAGTACCTGAGCCCGCGCACCGACACGCCGCGGCTCACCCTGGGCCACGGCGGCTGCTTCAGCTGCATCTACTCGGTGCGCGGCGCCGGCGGCTACCAGATGTTCGGCGTCACACCGGCGCCGATCTTCGATCCGGCCCAGCGCTTGCCCTACCTCAAGGAGCTGATGGTGTTCTTCCGCCCCGGCGACATCGTCAAGTGGAAGCCGATCGACCGTGCCGAGTACGACCGCCAGGTGGCGCAGGTGGAGGCCGGCGACTACACCTTGCGCATCGCGCCGGTGTCGTTCTCGCTGCAGGAATTCCTGGCCGATCCCGACGGCTACAACCAACAGCTGCTGAAGGTGCTCCATGGCGATTGAAGTGCTCAAGCCCGGCCTCGCGACCAGCGTGCAGGACGCGGGCCGTCCCGGCTACTACCACCTGGGCATTCCGCTGTCGGGCGCGCTCGACCAGCAGGGCCTGGTGCTGGCCAACCTGCTGGTGGGCAACGACGAGGGCGCGGCCGTGATCGAGAGCACGCTGCTCGGGCCCGAGCTGCGCTTCGATGCACCCGCCGTGGTGGCGGTGACGGGCGCGCAGGCCAAGGTCAAGCTCAACGGCGCCGAGAGGCCGCGCAACGAAGCCTTCGCGGTGCAGGCCGGCGACGTGCTCGGTTTCGACTTCATGCTGCTGGGCGCGCGCATGTGCATCGCGGTGGCCGGCGGCATCGACGTGCCGCTGGTGCTCGGCAGCCGCTCGACCTACGGCCTCGGCGCCTTCGGCGGCTTCGAGGGCCGCAAGCTGCTGGCCGGTGACCGGCTGCCCGTGGGCACGCCCTCGGCGCGCGCGCGGCCCGGGCGTGGCGTGGCCGCCGAGCTGCTGCCGGTGCTCGCCAAGGAGGTGACGCTGCGCGTGCTGCCCGGCATCTACTTCCACCGGCTGCAGCAGGACTCGGTGCGCAGCTTCTTCGCCGACACCTGGAGCGTGGGCTCGGAGGCCGACCGCATCGGCTACCGCTACAAGAACGGCACGCCGCTGAAGTTCATCGAGCGCACGCCGCCCTTCGGCGCGGGCGCCGATCCGTCGAACATCGTCGATGCCGGCTATCCCTATGGCTCGATCCAGGTGCCGGGCGGGCGCGAGCCGATCATCCTGCACCGCGACGCGGTCTCGGGCGGCGGCTACGCGATGGTCGGCACGGTGATCAGCGCCGACATGGACCTGATCGCCCAGATGCAGCCCAACCACAAGGCGCGCTTCGTCGCGGTCGACATGGCGCAGGCGCTGGCCGCGCGCGCCGAGCGACGACGGCGCATCGAGCGCCTGCGCGCCGCGCTCGCCGACTGAGCGCCCGGGCGGCAAGGCCGCCCACCCCTTCCTTTTCTTTCCCGTTGCCACCTAGGAGTTCTTCATGAACAGCTTGCCCCTGCGCGTTTCATTGACCGCCGCCGCCTTCGCCGCCACCGTGCTGTGGCACGGCGGTGCCTCGGCCGCCGACTGGTTTCCCTACAAGGCCGAGGCCACCGAGCCCGCCTTCTCGGCCGAGGGCACGAAGAAGCCCATCGACTACGTGCCGCTGCCCAAGGCCTCGAAGAAGTGGGACCTCTGCGTGTCGTTCCCGCACATGAAGGACGCCTACTGGCTCGGCGTGGACTACGGCGTGATCGAGGAAGCCCGGCGCCAGGGCGTGAAGCTGCAGGTGGCCGACGCGGGCGGCTACACCAACCTCGGCAAGCAGGTCTCGCAGATCGAGGACTGCGTGGCGCGCGGTGCCAATGCGGTGATCATCGGCGCGATCTCGGGCGACGGCCTCAACAACGTCATCAAGGCCACGGCCGCGAAGAAGGTGCCGGTGATCGACCTGGTCAACGGCATCAACTCGCCCGACCTCTCGGCCAAGTCGCTGGTGTCCTTCCACACCATGGGCCAGTCGACCGGCGCCTACCTCGCGAAGAAGCATCCGGCCGGCTCGCCGCCGGTCAAGGTCGGCTGGTTCCCGGGCCCGGCCGGCGCGGGCTGGGTCGAGGCCGCGCACAAGGGCTTCATGGAGGCGGTCAAGGGCAGCGCGGTGGTGGTGCTCGATCCGAAGTACGGCGACACCGGCAAGGAAGCGCAGAGCAAGCTGATCGAGGACGTGCTGCAGGCCAACCCTGACCTGGCCTACGTGGCGGGCACGGCGGTCACGGCCGAGGCCGCCACCGGCATCCTGCGCTCGCGCAACCTCGACAAGAAGGTGCAGGTGCTGTCCTTCTACATGACGCCGGGCGTCTACGAGGGCATCCAGCGCGGCCGCATCGTGGCCGCGCCGGCCGACTCGATGGTGATCCAGGGCCGCATCGCGGTCGACCAGGCGGTGCGCCTGCTCGAGGGCAAGGAGGTCGCGAAGCACGTGGGCCCGAAGATCTTCGTGGTCGACAGCAGCAACATCCAGAGCGTGAAGCAGGCCGACATCCTGCCGCCGACCGGCTTCAAGCCGGTGTTCGAGGTCAAGTAAGGCACGCGATGCCACCCCTGCTGCAGACCCGCGGACTCGGCAAGCGCTATCCGGGCGTGCTGGCGCTCGACGGCGTGGACTTCGAGCTGCGCGCGGGCGAGGTGCACGTGCTGTTCGGCGAGAACGGCGCCGGCAAGTCGACGCTGATCTCGCTGCTGGCCGGCGCCAATGTGCCGAGCGCCGGCGAGATCCGGCTGCGCGGCGAACCGGTGCGCTTCGCGAACGTGCACGAGGCGCGGCGCCACGGCATCAGCGCGGTGTTCCAGGAGTTCTCGCTGATCCCGACGCTGTCGGTGGCGCAGAACCTGAGCCTCGGCGAGGAGCCGCGCAGCCGCGGCCTGCTCGACCGCGGCGCGCTGCGCGAACGCGCCCGCGCGATGCTGGCCGACCTGGGCTTCGCGATCGACGTCGATGCGCCCGTGGCCGGCCTCACGCGCGCGCAGCAGCAGATGGTGGAGATCGCCAAGGGCCTGCGCGGCGAGGTCTCGGTGCTGATCCTCGACGAGCCCACCGCCTCGCTGACCGATGCCGAGACGCAGCGCCTGTTCGAGCTGGTGGCGCGGCTGCAGGCGCGCGGCGTGGGCATCGTCTACATCTCGCACCGCATGCAGGAGATCGCGCGGATCGCCGACCGCATCACGGTGCTGCGCGACGGCCGCCAGGTGACGACGGTCGAGGCGCGCGAGACCGATGCCGACCGCCTGATCGAGCTGATGAGCGGGCGCGCCATCGAGCAGGTCTATCCGCGCATCGCCTTCGCGCCGGGCGAGACGGTGCTCGAGGTCGAGGGCCTGCATTCGCCCAACGGCGTGCGCGGCGCCAGCCTCAGGGTGCGGCGCGGCGAGGTGGTCGGGCTGGCCGGCCTCGTGGGCTGCGGCAAGTCGGAGCTGTTCCGCGCGGTCTGCGGGCTCGACCCGGTGAGCGCGGGCCGCGTGCTGTTCAGGGGCCAGCTTCGCACCGGCGCCAGGGTGCGCCGGCTGCTCGACGAGGGCCTGTTCTACCTGCCGCCCGACCGCAAGGGCGAGGGGCTGGTGCTGGGCTTCAGCTCGCGCGCCAACATCACGCTGCCGCTGGTGCACGGCCCGCTGCGCGGCCATGGCGGCTGGCTGCGCAAGCGGCTCGGGCGAAGGCTGTCGACGACCGCGGCCGAGCGCGTGGAGCTCGCGCCGCGCAACCTCGAGCGGCCGGTGGCGCTCTTGTCGGGCGGCAACCAGCAGAAGGTGCTGTTCGGCAAGGGCATGACGCGCGACGCCGCGCTCTACGTGTTCGACGAGCCCACGGTGGGCGTCGACATCGGCACCCGCAGCGCGCTCTACCAGGTGATCCGCAAGCTCTGCGAAGGCGGCGCGGCGGTGGTCGTGATCTCCTCCGACCTGCCCGAGGTGCTGCACCTGAGCCACCGTGTCTACGTGATGTGCCGCGGCGAGATCGCCGGCGAGCTGCAGGGCGACGCCATCGGCGAGACCGCCGTGCTCAATCTCTTCTTCGGTTCCAGCGAGAACAACAAGCCATGACTTCGTCTTCCTCCGTCGCCACCGCCGTGCCTTCGGCACCGGGGCCCGCCGGCCGCGCGCTGGCCCTGCTGCGCGCCCTGTTCCTGCGCCTGGGCGTGCTGCCCTTCATGCTGGCGATCGCCTTCGTGGTGTTCGGCACCCTGTCGGACCAGTTCCTCACGGTGCAGAACCTGGTCAACCTGCTGCGCCAGTCGGTCTACCTGATCCTGGTGGCCATGGGCCAGATGCTGGCGCTGGTGACCGGCGGCTTCGACCTCTCGGTCGGCACCGTGATGGCGATCACCTCGGTGGTGGCGGCGCTGGCCATGCAGTTCTTCGGCGCCGCGCTGCCCGACGCCGCCTGGCTGGCGATCGCGCTGGGCTGCGCCTGCGGCATGCTGGCCGGGCTCGCGGTGGGGCTGGTCAACGGCATCGGCGTGGCCTTCATCGGCGTCTCGCCCTTCATCGTCACGCTGGGCGTGCAGTCGATCGGCTTCGGCCTGGCGCTCTACCTCACGGGCGGCGTGCCGGTGTCGGGCCTGCCCGCGGGCTTCAGCGAGCTGTTCGGCTTCGGCACGCTGCTGGGCGTGCCGGTGCCGATCTGGGTCACGGCGGTCTGCGTGGCGGCCATGGGCGTGCTGATGGGCCGCATGCCGACCGGCACCCACCTGCTGGCCGTGGGCGGCAATGCCAAGGCCGCGGCGCTGTCGGGCATCGACACCCGGCGCGTGCTGCTCGTGGCCTACCTGCTGTGCGCGGGCCTCGCGGCCGTCAGCGGCCTGCTGCTGACCGCGCGCGTCGAGACCGGCGAGGCCAACCTCGGCGGCACCGTGGCGCTGGAATCGATCGCGGCCTGCGTGATCGCCGGCGTGAGCCTGCGCGGCGGCATGGGCCGGGTGCCGAACGTGGTGATGGGCGCGATCTTCATCGGCCTGGTGCAGAACGGCATGAACCTCGCGAGCGTGGGGTCGTACCTGCAGATGGTGGTGCTGGGCGCGCTGCTGATCGTGGCGGTGGTGGCCGACCAGTTGCGCCACCGGATGGTGGCGCCCGGCTCGCACTGACGCACTGAGCTAGTTGGCGAACTCGTCGCGCGGCCCGCCCTCGGCCGCGAGGTGCGAGATGTCGCTCCAGCCCACGAGGCTGAAGCCCTCGCTGCTCCACAGCATGCGGTTGATGGCCGCGTTGCCGAGCTGCCAGGTGCGCGGCGCCTGCAGTTCCTGGCGCGTGGCGGCGCGGTAGAGCACGTCCATCACGCCGCCGTGCGCGACCAGCGCCACCAGCTCGCCCGTGTGGCGCGAGGCCAGGTCGGCGGCCACGCGCGTGATGCGCTCGCGGAACACCAGCAGGCTCTCGCCGCCCTCGGGCTCGAACTCGGGATCGCGCTCGCGCCAGCGCCTGGCCTGCTCGGGCAGCTCGGCCTCGATCTCGGCGAAGCTCATGCCCTCGAAGCGGCCGAAGGCGCGCTCGCGCAGGCCGGGCTCGGGCCGGACCTCGAGGCCGTGCGGTTTGGCGATCTCGAGCGCGGTCTGCCAGGCGCGCGAGAGGTCGCTGGCGTAGATGACGGCCAGCGGCTCGTCGGCCAGCGCCTGTCCCACGCGCTGGGCCTGCCAGACGCCGGTGGCATTGAGCCCGATGTCGAGCTGGCCCTGGATGCGCGTGTCGACGTTCCAGGCGGTTTCGCCATGGCGAACGGCGATCAGGCGGGTGAGGTCTTCCATGGTCGAAATTCTAGGAGGGCGGCATTTCGGATCGTGCCGCCGCTCCAGGCCCGAGGCGGGTCCTTACTGTTGCTTCTTCGCCGTGGGCAGCTCGATGTTGACGCGCCGCACGCCCTCGGGCGGCTTCGGGAAGCCCTGCAGCGCGGCCTGGAACATCACCGGCAGCACCGCCGCGCTCGCGGTGTAGGGGCCGTCGTTGCGCGCGCGGGTCTCGTAGACCACGCGGTTGCTGCCCAGCTCGCGCAGCACCACGCCGACCTCGCGCTCGTACCAGGGGTTGG
This sequence comes from Variovorax sp. GW821-FHT10D07, assembly GCF_059415325.1. NCBI lineage: Bacteria > Pseudomonadati > Pseudomonadota > Betaproteobacteria > Burkholderiales > Comamonadaceae > Variovorax > Variovorax sp. GW821-FHT10D07. The sequence continues at coordinate 305,895 of NZ_JBWKMZ010000012.1, forward strand.
AGGCCTGTGGAACGATCGGCGCGCCATACCAGCCGCCGCCGTACCAGCGCCGGCCGTAGCCGTAGGGGCCGTAGCCATAGCCGTAGCCGAAGGGGCCGTCCCAGAGCCAGGGATCGGCCCAGGGCGACAGCGTGGTGGTCACGCGGGCGCTGATCTGCGCCGTGTAGCGCGGGTTGGCGTCGTCGCGGCGCAGGCCGACCTGCTCGAGCGCGGCGGCGGCCATGGCCTCGAGCGAGGCCTGGCGCTCGCCGTTGGCCTGCTGCGAGGGCAGGCGCTCGAAGCGGTAGGTGGCGCCGGCGGGAACGGTGTCGATGGCGGAGAAGCTCTTCACGTCGCTGTCGACCACCCAGGAGGTGGCGCAGCCGGACAGGGTTGCTACCAAAAGAAGAGCAAAAAGGGCGCGTTTCATGAGGGTCTCCGGGCCGATGGGCCCCAAATTCCCCTGGGTAGCCGGATCAGCCCTGGACGATGCGCAGGGCGGCGGGTGCCTGGGAGAGCGGGTCGAAGGAGGGCGTGTCGAAGGCCTTGTCGCCGTTCTCGTCGGCCACGCCCGTCGGCTTCAGACCCTTGAAGTCGTGCAGCGTTCCATCGAGCAGGTGCGAAGGCACCACGTTCTGCATCGCGCTGAACATGTTCTCGATCCGGCCCGGGTACTTGCGCTCCCATTCGCGCAGCATCTCGCCGACCTGTTTGCGCTGCAGGTTCTCCTGGCTGCCGCACAGCGTGCACGGAATGATCGGGAATTCGCGGTGCTGGGCCCAGCGCACCAGGTCCTTTTCGGCCACGTAGGCCAGCGGCCGGATCACCACGTGGCGGCCGTCGTCGCTCACCAGCTTCGGCGGCATGCTCTTGAGCTTGGCTGCGAAGAACATGTTGAGGAAGAAGGTCTGCAGCATGTCGTCGCGGTGGTGGCCCAGCGCGACCTTGGTGGCGCCCAGCTCGTCGGCCACGCGGTAGAGGATGCCGCGGCGCAGCCGGCTGCACAGCCCGCAGGTGGTCTTGCCCTCGGGGATCACGCGCTTGACGATGCTGTAGGTGTCCTGGTTCTCGATGTGGAAGGCCACACCGAGATCGCTCAGGTACTTCGGCAGCACTTCCTCAGGGAAGCCGGGCTGCTTCTGGTCGAGGTTGACCGCGACGATGTCGAAGTGGATCGGCGCGCGCGCCTTGAGCTTGAGCAGGATGTCGAGCAGGCCGTAGCTGTCCTTGCCGCCCGACACGCAGACCATGACCTTGTCGCCTTCCTCGATCATGTTGTAGTCGACGATGGCGCGGCCCACCTCGCGGCACAGGCGTTTCTCGAGCTTGTGTGTTTCGCGCTCGATCTTCATCGAGTTGGCGGGAAGGGGCGAGGCAGAGGCGTCGGCGACGGGCGCCTCGTCGATCCAGACGGCGTTCATGGCAAAAGGGCTGCCCGGGGCAGCAAAAAACGGGGGAAGGGGGCGATTTTGCCCCGGATCACCATTCCCCGGCTTCGATGCGGATCGCGACCTCGCAGTCCTCGAAGATCTCGAGCTTGGCGATCTTCACGCGCACGCCCAGCACGCCGGGCAGCTGCAGCAGGCGCTGCGCGAGCTTGCCGATCAGGCTTTCGAGCAGGTTCACGTGCTCGGCCGTGCACTCGTCGATGATGATCCGGCGCACCTTGCGGTAGTCGAGCACGTGGAAGATGTCGTCGTCCTTGGGCAGCAGCGGCTGCGGGCCGAGGTTGAGCTCGGCATCGACCTGGATCGGCTGCGGCGCGACCTTCTCCTGCTCGAGGATGCCGAGGTTGGCGTCGAAGCGCAGGCCGTTGAGGGTGAGCGTCTGGCGCCCGAGGGGGGTGGTGGGTGACATCGGGTGGTGCTCGAAAAAGGGGGCGCGGGCGGCGGGCCTGGATTCACATGTGCGAGAAATCGCGCTCGAACTTCATCAGGTGCTGGCCGCCGTCCACCAGCAGCGTGGTGCCGGTGATCGAGCCGTTCTCGAGCGCGAAGCGCACGGTGGCGGCCACGTCGGCCGGCGTGGACGAGCGCCCCAGCGGCGACAGCTTGTGCAGCTGCGCGAACTTGTCGTCGTCGTGCATGTGGCTCGGCAGCGTGAGGCCGGGCGCCACGCCCACCACGCGCACGCGCGGCGCGAGCGCCAGCGCCAGCATCGGCGTGGCGGCCTCGAGCGCGGCCTTGGAGAGCGTGTAGCTGAGGAAATCGGGGTTGGTGTTCCACAGCTTCTGGTCGAGCATGTGGACCACCGCGCCGGTGAGCGTGCCTTCTGGATCGCGCTGTGCGAGGTGCGCATGCAGCGCCTGCGCCAGCACGATCGCGGCCCCCGTGTTGCCGCGCGCATGGCGGTCCATCAGCGCGTAGCTGAAGCTGGCCGCGTCGTCGTGCTCGAACAGCGCGGCGCTGTGCACCACCGCGTCGACCCGGCCGAAGTGCTCCGCCACCTGCGGCAGCAGCGCGCGCGTGGCGGCCTCGTCGAGCAGGTCGGCGCCGAAGGCGTGGGCCTCGCCCGCGAGCGCGGCGCAGTCGGCCACCGTCTGCTCGGCCTCGGCGCGCGACTGGCGGAAATGCACCGCCACGCGCCAGCCGCCCGCGGCCAGCGCCAGCGCGATCTCGCGCCCCAGCCGCTTGCCCGCGCCCGTGACGAGGACGGTGCGGCGCTCGGGGGGCGTGGCGGTGGAGGAGGGCGCGGCGCTCATGCGGAAGGTGGGGGCTGGAGGATGCGAGGAGAATCGGTGCCCGTGACGACACAGACCCACAGCAGTTTACCCATCGCCCTCGATACCTTGATCGCCCGCGCCGTCGAGCGCGCCGGCGGCTGGATCGGCTTCGACCGCTTCATGGCGCTCGCGCTCTATGCGCCGGGGCTCGGCTACTACGCCAACAGCCTCGCCAAGTTCGGCCAGATGCCCGAATCGGGCAGCGACTTCGTGACCGCGCCCGAGCTCACCCCGCTGTTCGGCCGCGCGCTGGCCGCGCAGCTGGCCGAGGCGCTCGAGAAGACCGGCACCGCCACGGTGTGGGAATTCGGCGCCGGCTCGGGCGCGCTCGCCGCCCAGTTGCTCGACGCGCTCGATGCCCTGGGCCGCAGCGACGTGAACTACCGCATCGTCGACCTCTCGGGCACCCTGCGCGCGCGCCAGCAGCAGGCGCTGGCGCGCTTCGGCGACCGCGTCGAATGGCGGCTCGAGCTGCCCGCGGCGATGCAGGGCGTGGTGGTCGGCAACGAGGTGCTCGATGCGATGCCGGTGCAGCTGCTCGCGCGCCATGGCGGGCGCTGGTTCGAGCGCGGCGTGGTGCGCAATGCGGCCGGCGACGGCTGGGCCTGGGCCGACCGCGAGACCGAACTGCGGCCGCCGGTCGAGGTGCCGGGCGAGCACGATTACCTGACGGAGATCCATCCCCAGGCCAAGGCCTTCGTCGCGACCCTGGCGGACCGGCTCGAGCGCGGGGCTGCCTTCTTGATCGACTACGGCTTTCCCGAGAGCGAGTACTACCACCCGCAGCGGCACATGGGGACGGTGATGTGCCATCGGGCGCATCGGGCGGATGGGGATCCGCTGTCCGACGTGGGGCTGAAGGACATCACTGCTCACGTTGACTTCACGGGGGTGGCGTTGGCTGGGCAGGAGGCGGGGCTTGCTGTGCTGGGGTATGCGAGTCAGGCGCGGTTTTTGTTGAACTGTGGGTTGGTTTCGTTGATGGAGACGGCTTCTGTGGGGGAGAGGGCCATGGGGGCTCGGCTGGTGCATGAGCATGAGATGGGGGAGCTGTTCAAGGTGGTGGGGTTTGCTGTGGGTGATGCTTGGGAGGCTGTTGGGTTTAGTGAGGGGGATCGGAGTCATACGCTCTGATTTTTTTGCGGCTGTTGACTTTGGGTAGGTTGTCGGCCGGGTCTCGCCCCGGCGGGCGAGTCACTTTCTTTTGCTTCGCCAAAAGAAAGTAGGCAAAGAAAAGGCGACCCCACTGTCTGCGACCCTCCGCTTCGCTCCG